>NZ_JBMIRT010000012.1:0-2804 GCF_049195285.1 Ruegeria sp. MALMAid1280
ATCAGGCGGTCAGGCCTTCGGGCTCTGGCAGGCTGTTTGCGCGGCAGCAGGCGGTCAGCGTGTTGGCCAGCAGGCAGGCGATGGTCATCGGACCAACGCCACCCGGAACCGGGGTGATGGCGCCCGCACGCTCGGCGGCGCTGGCATAGTCGACGTCGCCGACCAGCTTGTTCTTGCCGTCATGCTCGATGCGGTTGATGCCGACGTCGATCACGGTGGCGCCTTCCTTGATCCAGTCGCCCGGAACCATCTCGGGGCGGCCCACGGCGGCCACCACGATATCCGCGCGGCGCACCACATCCGGCAGGTCCTTGGTGCGCGAATGCGCGATGGTCACCGTGCAGCTGTCACCCAGCAGCAGTTGCGCCATCGGCTTGCCGACGATGTTCGAACGGCCGATCACGACCGCGTCCATTCCGGACAGCGAGCCATGGTGGTCGCGCAGCATCATCAGGCAACCCAGCGGGGTGCAGGGCACCATCGACTTCTGACCGGTGCCCAGCAGACCCACATTCGAGATGTGGAAGCCGTCAACGTCCTTGGCCGGATCAATCGAGTTGATCACCAGATCTTCGTTCAGATGCTTGGGCAGCGGCAGCTGCACCAGGATGCCATGCACCGCCGGATCGTTGTTCAACTTGTCGATCAACGCCAGCAGATCCGCCTCGGACGTGTCCACATCCAGCTTGTGCTCATACGAGTTCATGCCGACCTCGACCGTCTGCTTGCCCTTCGAGCGCACATAGACCTGGCTGGCCGGGTCTTCACCCACCAGAACCACCGCCAGACCGGGCGTGATGCCGTTTTCCTCTTTCAGCTTTGCAACCTGATCGGCCACTTGCGCGCGCACCGTCGCCGCAAAGGCCTTACCGTCGATAACCTGGGCTACCATCCTGTGATCCCTTCCTTCCAAAAACAAATCGGGCGCAGGGCGCCCGGGTGTTCAATCAGGGCCGAGCACGCGTTCTTCACGTGCGATCGACCAGTCAATCAGAATGCGCCAAAGCTGCTCGGCAAGATCGGGGTCCATCCCCAATTCACCGGAACTTGTGCGCACGCGCTGCACCACCTCTTCGACGCGCTCGGGGATGCGGGCCGGCAGGCCCTCGCCGGGCTTCAGCTGCGAGGCGCGGTCAATGTAACCCGCGCGCGTCACCAACATTCCGATCAGTTGGCGGTCCAGCGTGTCGATCTGAGCCCGCAATTCCTGCATCGATTGGCAGTCTTGCGGTGGTGTCAGAATGGGCATAGCGATTTCCTCATGGCCCGGGGATATCCCCGGACCACGAGATGTCCTATTCGGCGGTTTAGAACAAGCCCTCGATCTCACCTGCGTCATTGAGGCAGATGGTTTCCGCAGCCGGTTTGCGCGGCAGGCCGGGCATGGTCATGATCTCACCGCAGACAACCACGATGAAGCCGGCACCGGCGCTCAGGCGGACCTCACGCACCGGAACCGAGTGGCCGGTGGGCGCGCCGCGCAAGCTGGGGTCGGTCGAGAACGAGTACTGGGTTTTCGCCATGCAGACCGGCAGGTTGCCGTAACCGGCTTCTTCCCATTCCTTCAGCTGGTTGCGGATCTTGTTGTCGGCCAGAACCTCGTCGGCACGGTAGATGCGCTTGGCAATGGTTTCGATCTTTTCGAACAGTGGCATTTCGTCAGGGTAGATCGGCGCGAAGTTCGCGGTGCCACCTTCGACGATTTCCACAACCTTCTCGGCCAGAGGCGCAGAGCCGTCCGAACCCAGTTCCCAGTGACGCGACAGAACCGCCTCAACACCGTGGTCGGCGCAGTAATCCTTGACCGCCTGAACTTCGTCATCAGTGTCGGTGACAAAGTGGTTGATGGCGACAACAACCGGCACAC
Source organism: Ruegeria sp. MALMAid1280 (assembly GCF_049195285.1). Classification (NCBI taxonomy): domain Bacteria; kingdom Pseudomonadati; phylum Pseudomonadota; class Alphaproteobacteria; order Rhodobacterales; family Roseobacteraceae; genus Ruegeria; species Ruegeria sp. MALMAid1280. The sequence continues at coordinate 1,868 of NZ_JBMIRT010000012.1, forward strand.
CGAAGGATTTCACGTTCTCGATATGGCGACCCAGGTTGGCACAGCCCGACTGAACCGCGTCTACGTTTTCCGCGCCCAGATCGGCCTTGGCAACGCCGCCGTTCATTTTCATCGCGCGCACGGTGGCGACCAGAACGACCGCCGACGGTGCAATGCCTGCCTTGCGGCACTTGATGTTCATGAACTTCTCGGCACCCAGATCGGCCCCGAAACCGGCTTCGGTCACCACGTAGTCAGCGACTTTCAACGCGGTCTTGGTTGCGATGACCGAGTTACAGCCATGTGCGATGTTCGCGAAGGGGCCTCCGTGGACAAAGGCCGGGTTGTTTTCCAGCGTCTGCACCAGGTTCGGCTGCATCGCGTCTTTCAGCAGAACGGTCATTGCGCCTTCGGCCTTGATGTCGCGGCAATAAACCGGGGTCTTGTCGCGGCGGTAGGCCACGATGATGTCGCCCAGACGCTTTTCCAGGTCCTTCAGGTCGTTTGCCAGGCAGAGGATCGCCATAACCTCGGACGCCACGGTGATGTCAAAGCCTGCTTCGCGCGGGAAGCCGTTCGACACGCCACCCAAGCTGGCGGTGATCTGACGCAGGGCGCGGTCGTTCATGTCGACCACACGACGCCATGCAACGCGGCGCACGTCGATCTCGGCTTCGTTGCCCCAGTAGATGTGGTTGTCGATCATCGCCGACAGCAGCGAGTGGGCCGAGGTGATGGCGTGGAAGTCACCGGTGAAGTGCAGGTTCATTTCCTCCATCGGAACAACCTGCGCGTAGCCGCCACCTGCAGCGCCGCCCTTCATGCCGAAGTTCGGGCCAAGCGAGGCTTCGCGGATACAGATCATCGCATTCTTGCCGATGCGGTTCAGGCCATCGCCCAGACCCACGGTGGTGGTGGTCTTACCTTCGCCCGCCGGGGTCGGGTTGATCGCGGTGAC
>NZ_JBMIRT010000047.1:0-3751 GCF_049195285.1 Ruegeria sp. MALMAid1280
ATGACTTTTCAGATTTTCCCACCGCTTGAGATCCCCGAGACTCTTGCTGCTGGTCCGGGGCCGGGCAATACCGACGCTCGTGTTCTTCAGGCTTTTTCCAGTGCGGGCGTTGCGGATCACATGCAGGGCGACGTGCTGCGGGGCATGGTTGAGTGCAAGCACATGCTGCGCGGGATCTGGGGTACCGACAACGCCTATACTTTCGCTGTGGCCGGAACCGGCTGGAGCGCGCTGGACACGATGTTTTCGGCTGTAATGCCCGGCGACAAGGTGGTTGCGTTCACCAACGGCACTTTCTCGGGCATTGATGCGCTGACATTGCGGATCAAGGCGGCGACACCGGAAGAACACGCCGCCAACCCGCTGGACCCGCAGGCCGCAAGCGTCACCGTGATCGAGGTTCCGCACGGTCAGCCGGTGACGGGTGAGCTGGTCGAAGCTGCTCTGGCCAAGCATCAGCCGAAATGGGCCTTCATGGCGCATTGGGAAACTGGTTCGGGTCGTATCAACGACCTGCGCGGGTTCTCGGACGCCTGCGAACGCCACGGTGCGATGGGTCTGATCGACGCGGTTTCGTCGCTGGGTGTCGATGACTTTTCGATTGATGACTTCCCCGGCATCGCCGGCTGGGCCTCGTGCCCGCAGAAAGGCCTGTGCTGCCTGCCGCTGACCTATGCGCCGGTCAGCTTCACCGATGCCTATATCGAAACGCTGAAGACAACCGGGGCTTATACATACGTCCACAACCCGATTTTCGAGGCCCGCCACTGGGGTATCGTCGATGGTCAGGACGTCGAGAAAGGCACCTATCACCGTACCCATTCGGGATACGCGGTTGCGGCTTTCCACGAATCCCTGCGGCTGACGCTTGCGGAAGGGTTGGCCAAACGGTCGGCTTCGTACCGGACGCATGAAAAGGTGCTGCGCGACGCCGTTGCTGCAATGGGGTGCGAGGTAACCTCGGACATGCCCAGCCTTGTGGTGCTCAACCTGCCGCCGGAACTGGCCGGGCGCGAGATGGAGCTGGTGCAGAATTGCCGCGCCCGCGGGTTTGGCATCTGGCCGACTCTCAGCGCGCCGGTGCAGGTCCGTATCGGCATCCTGAACCAACTGAACCGCCAGGCTGTCAGCCGGATTGTTCGCCTGTTCGCCGAGGCTCTGCGCGAGCTGGGCGCCGAGGTCGACCGGGACGCAATCGAGGCCTTGCTGGAAAGCCGTTACGGCACGTCGATCGCCGCTTAATCATACTGCATGAACGGGAGGATTGCAGATGGATATCCATGAATACCAAGCGAAAGAGGTTCTTTCGAATTTCGGTGTCGCCATACCATCCGGCGCATTGGCCTACAGCCCCGAGCAAGCGGCCTACCGCGCGCGGGAATTGGGCGGCGACAAGTGGATTGTCAAAGCCCAGGTGCATGCAGGCGGCCGTGGAAAAGCCGGCGGTGTCAAGCTGTGCGACAGCGAAAACGAGATCCACGCAGCCTGCGACGAGATGTTCGGGCGCAAGCTGGTGACCCACCAGACCGGGCCGGAAGGAAAAGGCATCTACCGTGTCTATGTCGAATCCGCTGTGCCCATTGATCGCGAGATCTATCTGGGCTTCGTTCTGGATCGCTCCAGTCAGCGGGTGATGATCGTGGCCTCGTCGGAAGGTGGCATGGAGATTGAAGAGATTTCCGCCGAACGCCCCGAGAGCATCGTTCGCTCGATCGTGGAACCGGCCGTGGGCTTGCAGGAATTCCAGGCGCGCGAGATCGCCTTCAATCTCGGGCTGGAACCGCGTCTGGTTCAACAAATGGTCCGGACGTTGCAGGGCTGTTACGCCGCGTTCAGCGAACTTGACGCGACTATGGTCGAAATCAACCCGCTGGTGATCACCGGGGATGACCGGGTGCTGGCGCTGGACGCCAAGATGAGCTTTGACGACAACGCCCTGTTCCGTCATCCGCAGATCTCCGAGTTGCGCGACAAAAGCCAGGAAGACCCGCGCGAAAGCCGCGCAGCGGATCGGGGGCTGTCTTACGTGGGTCTCGAAGGCAATATCGGCTGTATCGTCAACGGCGCCGGTCTGGCCATGGCCACGATGGACACGATCAAACTGGCGGGTGGCGAGCCTGCAAACTTCCTGGATATCGGCGGCGGGGCGTCACCGGAGCGTGTCGCCAAGGCCTTCCGCTTGGTTCTGTCCGACAACAATGTTCAGGCGGTATTGGTCAATATCTTTGCCGGTATCAACCGCTGCGACTGGGTTGCCGAAGGTGTCGTGCAGGCGCTGCGTGAGCTGGAAATCGACATCCCCGTCATTGTGCGACTAGCCGGGACAAATGTCGAAGAGGGCCAGAAGATCCTGGCCAAGTCCGGCCTGCCGATCATCCGCGCCACAACGCTGATGGAAGCCGCTGAACGGGCAGTGGGCGCCTGGCAGAACGATCTGACCCAAAACACCAAGATGAGGGCCGTGTAATGAGCATTCTTCTCGACCGCGACACGCGCGTTATCGTGCAAGGTATCACTGGACGCATGGCGCGCTTTCATACCAAGGATATGCTGGAATACGGCACAAATGTCGTAGGCGGTGTCGTTCCCGGAAAGGGTGGGGAAACCGTCGAGGGCGTTCCGGTATTCGACACCGTCAAACAGGCCGTCGAGGCGACCGGCGCAGATGCCAGCCTTGTGTTCGTGCCGCCGCCATTTGCGGCGGATTCGATCATGGAGGCCGCTGACGCAGGCATCCGCTATTGCGTCTGCATCACCGACGGCATCCCGGCGCAGGATATGATCCGGGTCAAGCGCTATATGTACCGCTATCCCAAAGACAAGCGGATGGTGCTGACCGGCCCGAACTGCGCGGGCACCATCAGTCCCGGCAAGGCCCTGTTGGGGATCATGCCCGGCCATATCTACCTGCCCGGCAATGTCGGCATCATTGGTCGCTCGGGGACGCTTGGCTACGAGGCCGCGGCCCAGTTGAAAGAGCGCGGCATTGGTGTGTCGACCAGCGTTGGCATCGGCGGTGATCCGATCAACGGGTCTTCGTTCCGGGATATCCTTGAGCGGTTTGAACAGGACGAAAGCACCGAGGTCATCGCCATGATCGGCGAGATCGGCGGCCCGCAGGAAGCTGAAGCCGCAGAGTACATCCGCGATCACGTGACCAAGCCCGTGGTTGCCTATGTCGCGGGTCTGACCGCACCCAAAGGCCGGACCATGGGCCACGCAGGTGCGATCATCTCGGCCTTTGGGGAAAGCGCTTCTGAAAAGGTCGAAATTCTGTCTGCAGCTGGTGTGACGGTTGCTGAAAACCCCGCGGTTATCGGCGAAACCATCGCGCGCGTCATGGGAAAGGCTGCGTGATGGTTAAGCCTTCGGTTCTTGTCACCCGTCGCTGGCCCGCCGCCGTCGAGGCGCAACTGGCCGAAAACTACAACGCCGTACTGAATACCGGGGACAAACCGATGTCCCCGGCCGAGATCCGCGAGGCGCTGAAACGCTATGATGCGGTTCTGCCCACCGTCACAGATACGCTCAGCGCCGAGGCCCTGGACGTGCCCGGTGCTCAGACCAAAATCCTCGCCAATTATGGTGTCGGATATAGCCATATCTGCGAACCATCGGCGCGTGATTTGGGCATGACGGTGACCAATACGCCGGATGTCTTGTCCGAGTGCACCGCCGATCTGGCCATCACATTGCTGCTGATGGTCGCCCGACGCGCAGGGGAAGGCGAACGCGAATTGCGCGCAGGCAA
>NZ_JBMIRT010000050.1:0-38720 GCF_049195285.1 Ruegeria sp. MALMAid1280
CGGCCAGGACTACGGGATGATCATGTCGATGCTGGGTGGCGACGATGCCGGTGGCGGTGTGACCTGGGCTCCGCAAGTCATTCAGGACGCGCAGGCCCATGGCCTGGTGCTGGGCAATAACGGCGTACTTTATGACAGCAAAAAGGGCGAAGAACTGCCGCACAATGTGCAGCCCATGCCGCTGCTGACCGAGGAAGAGCTGAAAGCGTATCCCGAGGTGCCCGTTGATGCGGTGATCGGCAAATATGTAGCCCGCTACTGGGACCTGATGGCGCTGGCAGCGGACAAGCCCGCGGTTGTGATCGGCGAAAATGGCCTGATCAAAGATAAGCCCGGTTTCGAGGTCGATTTCCTGACCCGTGGTTCGGCCGTGGCAGAACAGGTCAAGGCGGACAAACCCGTGGTTCTGATGCCGGCCAGCGGCCATTGGCGCATCAAGATCAATGAGGTCGAAACCACTCTGTCCAACGGCGATACCGCGCTGGTTCTGCCCGGTGAAAGCTATAGCGCCGAGCCGTCGATGACCGGTGAAGCGGGTCTGTACCGCATCACCGCAACCGACGATCCGGCCGGGGCGACCTGGACGGGCGCATAACGCCAAAATTGCGTGTCCCGATTTCAATCGGGGCATGCTCAGCGCATCCTGCACCGGGTTTCCGGCCCGGCGCAGGAACAAGATTTGAAGGGAGATGAAGACATGACCCGCATTTTAACCACCCATGTGGGAAGCCTGCCGCGCAGTCAGGAGGTCGTGGACTTCATCTTCGCGCGCGAGCGGGAGGAACCGTTCGATCAGGCCGCGTTCGATGCCTGCATGACCGCTGCGGTGTCCGAGACGGTGCGAAAACAGGCCGGGGCCGGGGTTGATATCGTCTCGGACGGTGAGACTTCGAAAATCTCTTATGCCACTTATGTGAAGGACCGCTATACCGGCCTTGCCGGTGACAGCCCTCGCAACGCGCCGGCGGATCTCAAAATGTTTCCGGGCTTTTTGCAACGTTTGGCGGATGACGGCGGTACGCCGCAATATGCGCGGCCCATGTGCGTGGGCGAAGTGCGTTCAAAAGGGCAGGATGAACTGCAGAAGGACATCGACAATCTCAAGGCTGCCATGGCAGAAAACGGGGTCGAGCGCGGTTTTATGAACGCCGCCAGCCCCGGGGTGATATCCTTGTTTCTGCAAAATGACTTCTACCCAACGCGTGAGGCTTATCTGGCCGCGCTCGCCGATGCGATGAAGACAGAGTATGAGACCATCGTTGGTGCGGGTCTGGATTTGCAACTGGATTGCCCTGACCTCGCCTTGTCGCGCCATATGCTGTTTATCGATCTGTCCGACGACGAGTTCGTGAAAATAGCCGACATGCATGTTGAGGCGCTGAACCACGCGTTGCAAAACGTCCCGTCTGACAAAGTGCGTGTCCATATTTGCTGGGGCAATTACGAAGGCCCGCATTGTTGTGACATCGGCATGGACAAGGTATTTTCGACGCTGATGTCCACCAAATCTCGTTATGTGCTGTTCGAAACTTCGAACCCACGACATGCGCATGAATGGACGGTGTTCCGGGACCGCAAGGATGAGATTCCGGATGACAAGGTTCTGGTGCCCGGTGTGGTCGACACCACGACCAACTTTGTCGAGCACCCGGAACTGATCGCGCAGCGTGTTGAGCGGTTTGCGAACATTGTTGGGTCTGAGCGCGTGATTGCGGGGTCGGATTGTGGCTTTGGCACCTTTGCGGGCTTTGGTGCGGTCGACCCGGATATCGCCTATGCCAAGCTGGGCGCACTTGCCGAAGGGGCTGCTCTGGTCAAATGACGCCGCTTATCCTTCTGCCCGGCATGATGTGCGATGTGCGGTTGTTTACCCCGCAGATTGATGCCTTGTCGGGCAAATACCCGATCCTGTCCGCACCGATCGGCGGACAGGACACGATGCAGGCGCTGGCCGCCGAGGTGTTGGCCTATGCGCCTGATCGTTTTGCGATGGCGGGGCTCTCCATGGGTGGCATCGTGGCGATGGAAATCCTGCGGCAGGCCCCAGACCGTGTGGCAGGTCTGGCATTGATGGATACCAATCCTCTGGCAGAGTTGGACGAGGTCAAGGCCAGACGCGGCCCTCAGATCAATGCCGTCGAACGCGGCAATCTGCGCAAGGTGATGGCCGAAGAGATGAAGCCGAACTACCTGACCGACGGCCCGCGCCGCGATGCCATTCTGGGTTTGTGCATGGATATGGCCATGGATCTTGGGCCGGACGTTTTCATCAATCAATCCAAAGCCCTGCGTGATCGCCCTGAACAGAGCAATACCCTGCGGGACTTCACCGGCGCAGCGCTGGTTCTCTGTGGGCGCGACGATGCCCTGTGCCCCGTCTCAAGGCATGAATTGATGCACGAGCTGATGCCGCAGAGCCGGTTGGAGATCATCGAAAACGCCGGGCATCTGCCGACTCTGGAGCAACCGCAACAAACCACGGCGGCCCTGACCTGCTGGCTGGAGACAATATGAACCAATCCCTGCTGGACCTGCTGAAAAAGGTTGACACCCCGACTGTTTGCAACGCCATCGAAGTGGCGCAGGGCAAGCGCGGTTTCAATGATTTTACCCGGGGCACAATGTTATGCTCTGATCCCGATGCGGGCGCGATGGTGGGATATGCCCGTACCGCGAAGATTGCCGCTGTGAACCCGCCGACCGAGGCACCTGACGTGATCCGCGCGCGCCGTATGGATTACTACCGGCACATGGCCGCAGGCACCGGTCCCGCCGTGACCGTGGTGGAAGATTTGGATTTCCCCGACTGCATCGGCGCCTACTGGGGTGAGATCAATACGACCGTCCACAAGGGTTTTGGCATCAGCGGTGCGCTGACCAATGGCGTGATGCGGGACCTTGGCGACCTGCCGGATGGGTTCCCGGTGGTTGCCGGGTCTGTCGGGCCAAGCCACGGGTTCGTGCACGTGAAAGAGGTTGGAACTCCGGTGACAATCTTCGGCCTGTCGATCAAAGACGGCGACCTTGTGCATGCCGACCGGCATGGCGCTCTGGTGATCCCGCCCGAGGTGGTGGACGAACTTGAACGGGCGATTATCAAGCTGCTTGAAACCGAAAGACTGATCCTGGATCCCGCCCGCGCTAAAGGGTTCGATTTCGACGCCTTCGAAAAAGCATGGGCGGTGTTTGAAGCCTCGCGGACATAGGCGCTAGAGGCTGCGTAAAGGGAAAAAGGAGACTGGTAGAGCCGCGATATACCGGAGGCGGTTACGCTCACCCGGCTTACAAAGTTGAGTGGGTGAGCTGAGCGCGGAAGAAAGCAACATTGAACGCCAAACCCGGAAGCAGCCATTGAAACAGCTGCACAACAGCCAGAACTTCGACCGGGTCTGCGTCGCGGGCTGCGGCTTCGATCAGGTCTTCGGATGACAAACCGGTAACATTTGGCAAAGCGACAGCAAGTTCAGCCGCACGGCTATGGATTTGCGAAACCGCTGGTTCGTAGGCGGCTGACTGGATCACGGGCTTCAGATCGTGCCATGCCAAAGCAAAGTAACTTGGCCAACGGGCAAAGGCCCGATAATCCGTATTGACGAACGGCAGCCCCAAGGTTTCGCGGATATCGTCATAAAGCGCCGCCGTTTCCGGGTCCGCATGATGCGGCTCCATCAGTACCGGATGTTGCATGTCCTCAGCCGGGCGGGGCAGCGCGGTACCTTGGCCTCGACCAGTCCATTCGTGCTCTTCCAGCAGAGCCCGGGCCAGCGACGCCAGCAGCAAATAGGGCATGTTCCCGGCGGAGAACACCTCGTTGCAGGCTATGATCTGCCTGACTTCGATCGCGTCATATCCAATCGCAGCCAGCCGTGCGCCGATGGTAGGTGGTGCAAAAGCGTCCGCGTGCGCCTCGGCGCATTCGCGGAGCTCGCGGCAGGCATCGCCAAAAGCGTTTGTCGCTACGACGGGTTCGATTGAGGACCATAGGCGTTGGTAGAATTCAGGGTAGTGGGCAAACGCCATGGCAACGACGCCCATCCACGGTACGCCGAAGCCGCGTTTGGTGCGATCATAAACTCGCGCCAAATCTGCCGTCGCAGCCCGTTCAGGCACCGGATGTATAGGCGGAATGGGGTTCGGTTTCAGACGTTGCAATTGATCAGGCGTCAACAGTGACGCTCTTCGGCAGGCCTTCACTCCATTTGCGCAACTCGTCGAGGAAACCCAGAGCACTGCAGCCAAAATCGGTAATTTCGTACTGGACCGAAACGGGTGCGGTATCGAGAACCTGGCGTTTGACCAGGCCCTGAGATTCCAATTGACGCAGTCGTTCTGTGATCATCTTTTTGCTGGCGCCGCCGACCATGCGCGCCAGGTCATTGAAGCGAACGGGCTCGTCCTTCAGGTGCCACAGGATCGAGCCGGTCCATTTGCCACCAATAATCCGCATGCCACGTTCAATTGCGCACGGCTCGACACATGCATCATGTGCGGTGCGACGGCCTTTTTCGTCTTGTTCCACGCGTGCTCGCATCTGTCGCCTCCATTTATTTCAACAGTAGGTTACCTAAAGTATACTGGTTGATCTATTGCCCCTACTAACTTAAGTGGCCGCAAACCGCCAGCATGTCAAGTAGCTCAGGGAAGCAGCGATAGAGGGTGTGGAAAGCACCTGCACCGATGACAATTAAATCGAAGCTTTCGGGCTACAAGCAAATATGTCCCGTGTGGCGCGCGGAAAGATCCCAGAAGAAAGAGTGACACCCTCATGGCACTGCAAGACCACCCGATGTGGCGCAAGCCGCAGCATCATCACGACCTCGACCACGCGCATGAACATGTTCACTGGGCTGAGCTATTCTATGACCTGATTCACGTCGTGACCATATTCCTGCTTGGGAACTACCTCTCGCATCACCTGGATTGGCACGGTTTCCTGGTGTTCACAGGGGTGTTCATTGCACTTTGGTACGCGTGGGGCGAGCTTAGCATCTTCAACTCGATCTATGTCAGCACCGATGTCTGGCACCGTGTGATCATGTGCGTGATGATCTGTACGGTGATGTTCATGGCAGCGTCCATTCCGGCCATCGAAGGAAAAGGCTGGACATTCTTCGTACTGGGGTTTGCGGCCAACCGGGCCATGTTGGCGGCGCTGTATTTCCGGGCACGGCGGGTGAACGTCACCGGCCGCTCGATGACGTCCGAGAAAGTCCGCAACTTCTCGTTCTTCGCTATCGTTTTTGCCATCATCGCATTTCTGCCGAAACCTCTGGCCTATTGGGCATTTGGCATCGCAATGGTGGCAACACAGGCGATCTACATGATCCCGGGCATATCCATCCTGCGGTTTGAGCGGTTCGCCCCGCGACTGGGGCATTTGTCCGAGCGTTTTGCGCTGCTGACCCTGATCGTGCTGGGCGAGGGGTTCTTCAAGCTCGTCGTCACACTGTCAGAAAAAGGCATCTACAAGGTATCCCCGGACGTTCTGGTCAATTTCGTCATCGGTGGGGTGTCGATGTTTGTCATGTGCTGGATCTATTTCGACTTTGCCGGCAATGCCAAGCCGAAGGACAGGAAACCCGCGACCATTGTGACTTGGTGGCTGGCCCATCTGATCCTGATGCTGTGCGGTGTGTTGGTCGGGGTGGCACTGGCCGCAGAGGTCAAAACCGGATTCTGGGATCCTTATCCGACCGATTACGCCGCCATCGGCTGCTTCGGCCTCGCAGGCTATATCGCCATGCTCTGGGTGCTGAGGTCAATCATCGAGCATCGTGTTGCCTCCGACTTTGGACGCGGGGATGTGCGCCTGTTTGGCATTGTGCTGGCAATCGCCTGTTTCTTCATTGTTCCGCACGTCCCGTCCTTCGTGGCCAACCTGATCTGGGGCACGGCCCTGCTCTCGCAGATTGTTGTGCCCGTTTCCCGCGCCTGGCTGACATTCCGTCATGAATAGTCTGGTACAGGACCAGAAAAATCTGCGCGCCCGGGTCTATTGGTGGCTGGAGCGTCCCGAAAGGGATGCCTCCGGCCCCAGACTTCTGGACATCGCCCTGATCGTACTTATCACTCTGAATGTTACGGCGGTCATTCTGGAGACGGTCAATTCCATCTACGTTGACTGGAAAGCAGCCTTTGATCTGTTCGAAGGCTTCTCGCTGACCGTATTCGTCGTGGAATACGCGGCAAGACTGTGGGCGGCGCCGGAAAACCCTGAATATAAGTCCAGGCTGTCCTGGGCGATATCTCCGCCCGCGCTGATCGACCTGCTCGCGATATTGCCCGCTCTGCTGTATCTGTTCTTTCCCATCGATCTGCGCATTCTGCGCGCGTTCCGGATGCTGCGCTTGCTCAAGCTCACCCGGTATTCACCCGCGCTTGGAATGTTGCTTGCCGTATTCGAGGAAGAGGCAGGCGCTTTCTTTGCGGGGTTCTTCATCCTGATGGTGATGCTGATCTTTGCTGCCAGCGGTGCCTGGCTGGCCGAGCACGAAGTTCAGCCCGACGCGTTCGGCTCGATCCCGGCGGCCATGTGGTGGGCGATGGCGACGCTGACGACCGTAGGATATGGCGACGTGACGCCGGTGACCGTGGCCGGCAAGATGTTCGGAGCGGTCATCACGGTCATCGGCATCGGAATGGCTGCCTTGCCTGCCGGCATCATCGCCAGCGGTCTCAACGATCAATTGCACCGTCGGCGTGCCAGTCTGGAACGAGAATTCCGTAAAGCGCTGGAGGATGGCACGATCTGTGAGGCCGAAGAGGCCGAGATCGAGGCGCTGCGCAAGCAGCTGGGCCTGTCACGCCGGGCTGCAGATCAGATCCGGGATCGCATCCACGCTGAAGCCGAAGCCAGACGGGGAAATTGCCCTCATTGCGGTAAAGTACTCTCCGAACCTTTGTGAGTGCCGCACTTCCCGCCGCTATGACGACGAGGCATATTCGATCAATCCAAAATGCATGTCCTGACCTTTCGTGACCCAATCATCCAGAACGATATAGGCTCGAAGCGTGTTTTGCTCTCGCAGGCTGCGCCATAAGGGCGGTGTGTTCCTGGGGCAGGAATACGTTGGTTTCAGGGGTTTTTTGATCTTTTCAATGCAAACGCTGATTAGCGTGCGGTCCGGGATCATTGAGGTTATTGGCACGGCTCCCTTGCACGCAAGCGAGTGGGTCGCAGGTCCACCCAAGTAGTAGGTTACCAAAAGTATACTAATTGTCTTTTCCTCCACAGTGAGCAAGTTGCCACCTGAACAGCGGAAAGGCCCGCTGAATCACTGGAAACCGCAAGGACGAGACCATGAGCAACATTTTTATTCTGAACGGCCACCAGCCTTATCCCTTCGCCAAGGGCGAGCTGAACGCAGCGCTGATTAACCGGGCAGCCGAGTTCCTGAAAGCCGCCGGACATGACGTGCGTGTGACAAAGATCGCCGAAGGTTATGACGTCGAGCAGGAAATCGCCAACCACCAATGGGCCGACACTGTTATCATGCAGTTCCCGGTAAACTGGATGGGTGTGCCGTGGTCGTTCAAGAAGTACATGGACGAGGTTTACACGGCCGGCATGGATGGTCGTTTGACCAATGGTGATGGCCGCGTGGCTGAAGCCCCGAAAGAAAACTACGGTATGGGCGGCGCCCTGACCGGCACCAACTACATGCTGTCCGTCACGTTGAACGCACCAGCCGAATCCTTCGACAACCCCGCCGAGCCGTTCTTTGAAGGCGCATCGCTGGACGATCTGCTGCGCCCGATGCACTTGAACGCCAAGTTCTTTGGCATGTCGCCGTTGCCGACCTATGGCGCCTTTGACGTGATGAAGAATGCCGATGTAGATTCGGATTTCGCCCGCTTTGACGCGCATCTGGCCCGTGTCTTCGGTGCCAATTCCGTTTCGGAAGTAGCCTGATCCGCGCTTGCGGAAATCATTCCAAAAATGGAGGCTCATGAGATGAGCAACTCTCCCCTGATTACCGAAGGCCAGCGTGCACCGCTGGCCGACGAGGCATCGCCCGACATGTATGAAGAGCTGGTGAACACCGGCATCACGCGTCTGGTCCGCATGAAAATGCCCCCTGGTGCGACGGATGAGCCGCACCGCCACCCCGAGGAAATCGTCTATTTCATCAAGGGCGGCACGCTGTCCATCAAGCTCGAAGACGGTTCGACCGTCGTGAAAGAGGTGGCGGATGGCGATTACATGCATAACGGCCCCTGGACCCATCAGGTCAGCAATGTCGGAACCACTACGGTTGAGGCCGTGCTGTTCGAGCGTCTGGACAACGACGTGGAACTGAAGGACTGAGGCGAGGAGCGATAAATGAGCAAAACTATCTTGATCACGGGTGCGGGCACCGGGCTTGGCAAAGGTGCGGCGTTCGAACTGGCGAAACAGGGCCATCGCGTGATCGCGACGACCCACGGCGCGGAAGGGGCGGAAACACTCAAGGCAGAAGCGGACGCGCTGGGTCTGACGCTGGAAACAGTCAAGCTGGACATTACCAGCGCCGAGGACCGCCAGGCCGCCTTTGACCGCTTCGGTGCCGATGTGGATGTCGTGGTGGCAAACGCCGCCATCGGCGATACCGGCCCCATTGCCGAGGTTGACGTGAACCGCATCCGGAACGTGTTCGAAACCAACGTGTTCTCGACCGTCGAATTCGTGCAGCCCTATGCGCAGGCATTTGCCCGCCGTGGGCGCGGCAAGGTGGTGTTCGTCTCGTCGATCGCCGGGTTCCTGACCTTCCCCTATCTGGCCCCCTATACCGCGTCCAAACACGCGCTGGAGGCCATCGCCGAACTGATGCGCGAGGAACTGGAGCCCATGGGAGTTCAGGTCGCGACCATTAATCCGGGCGCGTACCGGACCGGGTTCAATGACCGGATGTATGACAAGATGGACGAGTGGTACGATCCGGCGACAAGCATTACGCCGCCGGAAGCGATCCGCAAGGTCCGCGACCTTTTCGCCGGAGACGAGCTGCAGATGGACCCGCAGCCGATGATCGACAAAATGGCCGAGGTCATCGCGGCGGACAACCACAAGTTCCGCACGGTGTTCCCGGAAGAGGCGATCAAGGACGTGCTGGACTACCAGCAAAAACACTGGACGCTGGAAATCTGAACCAACCGGGCCTGCGCGACACCGCGCGGGCCCGAACTTTGCCTTTGAGGAGACAGCCATGAGCCGACCGGACATTCACCTTTACACCGCCGCCACCATGAACGGTTACAAGCCGGTCATTTTTCTGGAAGAGGCCGGCGTTCCCTATGACCTGACCTTCATCGATTTTTCGAAACAGGAACAGAAGGCCCCCGAGTTCCTCAAGCTGAACCCGAACGGCAAGATCCCCACGATCTATGACCGGGCCGAGGGGCGGGCCATTTTCGAATCCGGCGCAATCCTTTGGCATCTAGCCGAGAAATACGGCAAGTTCCTGTCAGACGATCCGCTTACCCGGTCGGAAACGCTGCAATGGCTGTTCTTTCAGGTCGGCCATGTGGGTCCGATGATGGGGCAGGCGATGTACTTCCAGCGTATCGCAGCGCCCAACGGGCATGAGGAGCCGTTCTCGATCAAGCGTTATGTCGACGAATCCCGCCGCCTGATGGAAGTTCTGAACACCCAGCTGGACGGGCGTGACTTTATCGTGGGCGACTACTCCATCGTCGATATGATGATCTACCCCTGGGCGCGGGCTTACCCCTGGGCACGGGTCGAGGTTGACGATCTGCCGAACCTCAAGGCTTGGTTCGACCGGATCGACGCGCGCCCGGCCGTGCAGAAGGCGCTGACCATCCCCAAGGCGCAGCCGCAATTCTGGGACGAAAACGCAGATGCTGATGCCTTCCTCAAGGAAAACGCCGCGCGCTTTGCGTCGGACGTGAAAAAGGCTTGATGCGATGACTGTGAAACTTATCGGTTACCCGGTGTCGCCCTTTGTCCGCAAGGTTCGGGTGGCGCTGGAACAGAAAGGCATCGGATACGATCTGGACCCGGTCGTCCCCTATACCGAGCGGGAAAAGGTTCTGCCGATCAACCGGGCGGGAACCGTGCCGGTTCTGCTGCCCGCCGAGGGGCAAGAACCCATCACAGAAAGCGCGGATATCGTCGCCTGGTCGGATGAAACCGTGCCTTTGCCCGGTCTTATCCCGCCACAACCAGAACTGCGCCAACGCGCGTTGCAGATTCAGCAATTCGCCGATAGCCAGATGGCGCAAGTCTTTGGCGGTATGATGTTCGGTCAGCGGATCGTGGTGCCTTATTACTTTGGCAAGGACCATGGAAAAGAGGATATGGTCGCACAGGCCATGACCGACTACGCGCCGCAATTGCTGGACGCCATTGGTAACCTGCTGGGCGATGCCGACTACGCCGCTGGGTCGTTCAGCGTTGCCGATATCGCGATGTCCAGCTGGCTGCGCGGGGCGGAACTGGCCGGGTTCGCGCTGGATGCCGAACGCTGGCCCTCGATTCAACGCTGGCTTGACCGGTGCTTTGCCCAACCGGGATATGCCCGCGTCATCGACAGCGAAGAGGGGACAGAGGTCGTCCGCTGGGCCCGCGCGCGATACGGCGCCACCGTGTGAGGTTGAGTTCTTGAAGACCGACCGGCCCGATATTCTGCTTTATACCGCGCCCACGATGAATGGGTGGAAGCCGCTGATCTTCCTCCACGAGGCTGATCTGCCCTATGAGCTGGTGCCGGTCGATTTTTCGAAAAAGGAACAGAAAGCGCCGGATTATCTGACGCTGAATCCAAACGGCCGCATCCCAACCATCGTTGATCGTGGCAACAACGATTTTGCGGTGTTCGAAAGCGGTGCGATCCTGCTCTATCTGGCCGAGAAATATGATCGGTTCCTGAGCCATGATCCCAAGGAGCGGTCCGAGACGATCCAGTGGCTGATGTTCCAGATGGGCGGCATCGGGCCGATGATGGGGCAGGCGATGTTCTTCCAGCGTATCGCGCGGCCCAACGGTCATGACGATCCCTATGCCATCAAGCGCTATGTCGATGAATCCCGCCGCCTGCTCGAGGTGTTGGATTCCCGGCTGAACGGGCGTGACTGGCTGGTGGGCGATGCCATGTCCATTGCCGATATCGCGACCTACCCTTGGGCGCGCTCGCATTTCTGGGCCGGGGTTGATGTCTCGGGCCTGGATCATCTGAACGCCTGGTTTGCGCGGATCGATGCGCGCCCGGCCACGCAGGCGGCGCTGCAACTGCCGAAACCCAGACCATCGGTGTTTGGCGCAGGCGACACCGAGGCCGCTGCCGCCGCAAATGCCGCTAATTATAAGGAGTGACCCGATGTCCGACCAAACCCAGCCCATTCGTGTTGACATCGTCTCGGACGTTGTCTGCCCATGGTGCGCTATCGGCTATTTCCAACTGGCTCGTGCAGTGCAAGAGACCGGCATCGACGTTGATATCCACTGGCACCCGTTCGAACTGAACCCCAAAATGGTGCAGGAAGGTGAGAACCTGCGCGAACACCTTGCCGCTAAATACGGCACCACGCTGGAAGGCTCGATCAAGGCGCGCGCGCGTCTGACCGAGATGGGGGCCGCGCTTGGCTTTACCTTCAACTATGCCGACGACATGCGCATGTACAACACTTTTTGCGCCCATCAGCTGATCGACTGGGCCGAGGAGCAGGGCAAGGCGCATGAGGCCAAGCTGGCGCTGTTCGCCGCTTTCTTCACCCGGCGAGAGAATGTGGCGGATATCGACGTTCTGGTCGAAGTCGCGGGTCAGATCGGGTTGGACCGCGATGCCGCCCGCGCGATGCTGGATAGCGGCGAACGTGCTGAAAAGATCCGCGAGAAAGAGAAGTTCTGGACCAGCCGTGGCGTTCAGGGTGTGCCCGCGATGATTTTCGACCGTCAGCACCTTGTGACCGGCGCGCAGGGGGAAGAGAATTATGCCAGTATCCTGAAGCAGCTAAAGTCAGTCGCGGCATGATTGAAATCATAGACTATTGCGACCGGGTCGAAGAACTCTTTGACCCATATCGCGACACTATTGGTGACGATTTTCCAGCGTACCGGGGGCATGTGTATCGCGTGATCACCTACGCCATGCATTTTCTTGGAAATGTGGGCGTCCATCGCCCCATGGTCGAAACTGCGCTGGTCTATCATGACATCGGGCTCTGGACCGAGAAGAATCTTGCCTATCTCGATCCTTCCGAGACGCTGGCGCTGCGCGACAACGAAAAGCTTGGGCTTGGCCTCGATCCCGAGATTCTGCGTGCCGCAATCCACTGGCACCACAAGATCACGCCTTACTCCGGCCCCGGCGCGGATGTCGTGAATGCCGTCCGCAAAGGCGACTGGATAGATGCATCCGGAGGGATGGTCCGCAAGGGGCTGAGCAAGGCACAGGTGTCGAAGGTCGAGAGCGCGATCCCGGATTATGGTTTTCCGGATGTTCTGCAACGTTTGGCCAAAGATTATGGAGGCAATCGAATTGCCGGGAATTTGCGGGTGCTCAGGACTGTTTTCAAAATCTAAAACTTAAACCTATCACACACTAACATCGAAGGAGGGGACGATGAGCAAGGCACAAGTGATCCACAAGAAAGGCCCGCCCAGCTGTATGCGCTGGGAAGACTGGCATGTGCCCGACCCGGCCCCGGGCGAGGTACGCCTGCGCCATACGGCAGTGGGCGTGAACTACGCCGACACTTACCACCGCGCCGGTATCTCTCATCCGTGGCCAGTGCCGGAGGAACCGGTGGTGATCGGTTTTGAGGGCGTCGGGATCGTCGAAGGTGTCGGAGAGGGTGTGACCGAGTTCAAGACTGGTAACCGTGTCGCCTATGGCATCCCGCCCCTGGGCAGCTACTCCGAGGTCCGCAACTATCCCGCTGACAAGCTATTGCACCTGCCGGACGGGCTGGACGACAAGCAGGTTGCGGCCTTGCTGATGAAAGGCATGACCGCGCACTACCTGTTGCATCGTACGTATGCGGTGCAGCCCGGCGACACTATTCTCGTTCACGCGGCCGCTGGCGGTATGGGGTTGATCCTGTGCCAATGGGCCAAGGCCCTTGGGGCGACCATCGTGGGTACTGTTTCGACACCGGAAAAAGCCGAGGTCGCACGTGCAGCGGGTTGCGACCACCCGGTCGTGCGTTCAAAGCAGAGCTTTGTGGACGTTGTACGCGACGTGACCGATGGCGAGGGCTGCGCCGTGGTGTACGAGGCGATCGGCAAAGACACCTTGCAGGACTCGCTGGACTCGTTGCGATTGATGGGCGTCTGCGCTGCCTATGGTCATGTCTCAGGTCCGCCTGATCCTATCGACGTGATCCAGGATCTCGGGCGCCGGGGGTCGTTGTTCATCACGCGCCCGGCAATCATGCATTACGTCGCCAAACGGTCTGACCTCGAATGGACCGCGCGCGATCTGTTCAAGGCCATCGGTGACGGTATTCTGGATGCCAATATCAACTATGAATACGCGCTGAAGGATGCGGTGAAGGCTCATGAAGCCATCGAATCCGGCACAACGCTGGGCGCGACGGTGCTGATCCCATGAGCCTTGCCGGCATCAAGGCGCTGACATTTGACACCGGCGGCACGGTGCTTGATTGGCACAGCGGCTTCCGCGAAGCCTTTGCCTCGGCAGGACAACGTCACGGCATCAGGCGTGACTGGGCCGCGCTGGCAAATGACCTGCGTCGCCGGACAATGCAGGCGATGCTCAATCTGGGTGAGAACGGCCCGCCGGAATATAATTTCGACGACGCGCACCGCTTTTGTCTGGATGCGCTGCTGACCGAAGAAGGGCTGGATGCTTTCGACGCGCAAGACCGGCGCGCGATCTCGTGGGATGCACCGCATAGCTTTGCCGCCTGGCCGGATGTGCGGCCCGGATTGGCGGCGCTGCGCGAGCGGTTCATCGTGACCTCGTTCACGCTGCTGTCCTACCGGTTGATTATCGACACCTCGCGCAGGAGCGGGTTGGTCTGGGACGGGGTCCTGTCCTGCGAAGGGCTTGGCGTCTACAAACTGCTGCCCGAGGCGTATCGGCGGGCCGCTGAACGTTTGCAACTGCAGCCCGAGCAATGCCTGATGGTTGCGTGTCACCCCTATGACATCGACGCTGCGAGTCAGGTGGGGTTTCGCACGGCGCTGGTTCGGCGACCGCTGGAGTGGGGCAACAAGCCTTCCGAGACGCCGGATCGGGGTGAAACCGCCAGTTATGACATCGAAGTGGACAGCTTTACTGAATTGGCCTCTGCCCTTCAGATTTAGGTTGGGCAAAACTGAATGTCAGTTTTCGGTTCAAACCGCGTTCGAAAGCCGGAATTTGATTGTTTGCAATACGATCCAGGCCGTGCTGGCCATAAATGAACCGAAGGCAGCTTAACAGAAGCCTCCGGTTATTTGTGTCGGATCAACGCGCCTCAGCCCGGGCAGGCCGCGCCGGTTTCGATCCAGTTTACGGCCAGTTCCGAAAACCCTTCCCAGGTTCCGGGCGCGGGCTCGCGGCCTTCGCCGGGGGTCCAGGCCCAGCCGACCAGAGTGTCATGCCCCATGTGATGCGCGACCTCTTCCAGGGTTCGGCTACCATTGCGTTCGGGGTCTTTCAACTGGGCGCAGATCTCGGGCACGGTCAGGTCGACCCAACCCATGCTCTGCGGGGCCAGTTGCCAGTGACCGTTGCCGGGCACCGAGCCGGTTTCACCCAGAAACGGGCGGTTTTCCTCACCGTGACAGGTGGTGCAGCGCATGGCGACCACACCGAAATTGTCTTCGGTGCGCGGAATAGGCGGTGAGTGCGGTTTCTGGTTTTCGCCTTGCAGCGGTCCACCGGTGACCGGATGGCAGTTGATGCAGCGCGCATGAGTGATGACCTTGGCCATTTCCTCGAAGATCGCGACCGAGCGGGCTTGCTCGGATTCGATGCTTTCAAAGCTCACGGCGGTTTTCAGGCCGTTGACTTCCTCGGCCTGCGCCGCGCCACCTGGCAGCAGCCCGGTCAGCGCGATTGCAGCGGTCAGCGCCGTGGCACGAATGTCGAATTTCATAGCTCGATCTCCTGTCAAACGCGCACAAGCGGCAAGCGACGGACGGGCTCACCTTTGAGGATACGCCAGGCGTTGCTGACGGCGGGGGCGATGGGCGGCGTGCCGGCCTCACCAATGCCGCCGGGCTTTTCGGAGTTCACCGCAAGATCAATCTCGACCTCGGGCATTTCGTTGATCCGCAGCAGGCGATAAGTGTCGAAATTCTCCTGCTCAATGCGGCCATCCTCGGCAAAGGTGATCTCGTTGAACAGCGCTGCGTTGAGGCCATAGCCCAGCCCACCTTCGATCTGCGCCTTGACCACGTCCGGGTTGATTGCAATGCCCACATCGGCAGCGACCCAGACCTTGTGCACGCGGGGTTCGCCGTCGACCTCGGAGACCTCGGCGATATAGGCGAAATGCGCGTCATAGCTGGGATGCAGCGCAACGCCATAGGCCTTGCCGTCGGCGCCCTGCACGCCCTGCCAGTTCGCCATCTCGGCCACACGCTCCAGCACCCGGCGGTCGCGCGGGGATTTGTCGCCGAGCAGCTCCAGACGACCCTGAACCGGGTCCTTGCCCTGGCCCTGCAGCACCTCGTCGAGGAACACTTCGTTCGCGAATGCAGTGTGCGAATGGCCGACAGAGCGCCACCACAGATGCGGCACCTTGCTGTCGGTGCGGACCCAACGCGCCTCAAACGCGCCAAAATCATAGGGCTTGTGGATCGAACCTTCGATCGAGAACGGGTCAACGCCGTTCTGGATTACCGCTTCAAAGGCCGAGCCGCCCATGATGCTTTCGGTGGCGAATTTGTTGTCCCATCCAATGATGCGGCCGGTTTCATCCAGTGCGGCACGGTGGCGGTGAACGACTTGTGGTCGGTAGTACCCGCCCTGGATGTCATCGCTGCGGGTCCAGACCAGTTTATAGGTGCCTTCGCCGCCGGCCTTGGCAACCTGTGCCAGTTCCTGCGCGAATTGCCCGTCATACTGCGCGCGACGGCCAAAGCTGCCGCCGCCCAGCAGGGTGTTGATGGCCACATTTTCCAGCGGAATGCCGAGGATGTCCGAGGTGACCATCTGGTCGACACTCTGCATCTGGCTGCCCATCCAGATTTCTGCCGCGTCGCCGCGGTTCTCGATCACGCCGTCCAAAGCTTCGAGCGGTGCGTGGGCAAGGAAAGGCAGGCGGTATTCGGCTTCGATCACCTGAGCGGCGTTTTCGAATGCCGCGTTCAGGTCGCCATAGGTATCGGCGACGACGCCGTCGCCATCGCGCGCTGCTGCGGCGACCTCTTCCAGTTGTTCGTCAGCCGAGCGGGTTTCGGCCTCGCTCAGATCCCATTCGATCTGCAGCGCATCGCGCCCTTTGAGGGCGGAATACGTGTTTTTGGCATAAACCGCGACGCCGGTCGGGATCTGTTCGACCTTTTCCACGCCGTCGACGGCCAGAGCAGCCGAAGAATCCACGGACGCAACCTTGCCACCGATCCAGGGCGAGTGCGCCACGACGACCGTCAGCATGCCTTCGCGATAGACGTCCAGCGTGAACTGGGCCTCACCCGTGGTCTTGATGGCGCTGTCGAGGCGGCGGGTCTCTTCCTTGCCGATCAGTTTGAACTCGGCCGGATCTTTCAGCTTGGGCTCGGCAGGCGGTGTGCTTTCGCTGGCTGCAGCGACCAGTTCACCGAATTGCGCAGTCTTGCCGCTGCCGGTGTGGCTGATCACGCCGTTTGCGACGGTGATCTCATCCGCAGAAACACCCCATTCGCGGGCCGCCGCATCAACCAGCATGGCGCGGGCGGCGGCGCCAGCCTGGCGCATCTGGGTAAAGGCGTTGCGCACGGCGGTTGACGCGCCGGTGCCCTGAATACCGAAAGCAAAGTTCTGATAGGTTGCCGTATCGGCGGGCGCATGTTCGGCGCGCATCTGCGACCAGTCGGCGTCCAGCTCTTCGGCAACCAAAGTGGCAAAGCCGGTGAACGGGCCCTGGCCGAATTCGATGTGTTTGACGATCACGGTGACAGTGTTGTCTTCGCCGATGCGGACAAAGGCGTTGAGGTCAACGGGGCCGGTCGCAGCTCTTGCGACCATCTTGTTGCCCATCGGCAGATGCGCCCCGATGATCAGAGCGGCACCACCGGCCAGAAAACTGCGGCGGGTTGGGGAGAATGCGGTCATGGATCAGGCCTCCAGCATCTTGGCAGCTTCGTGGATCGCCTTGCGGATGCGCACGTAAGTGGCGCAACGGCAGGCGTTTCCGGCCATCGCAAAGTCGATATCCTCATCCGTCGGCTGAGGAATCTCGGTCAGCAATGTGGCGGCGGCAATGATCTGACCGGACTGACAGTACCCGCATTGCGGCACATCCAGATCAACCCAGGCCTTGCGCACCGCGTCGGCTTCGGGGCCTTCCAGCGCTTCGATCGTTGTCACGTCCGAGCCTTCAAGGTCTTCGACCGGGGTGATGCACGACCGCACCGGCATCCCGTCGACCATGACGGTGCAGGCACCGCACTGGGCCACGCCGCAGCCAAATTTCGTTCCGGTCAGGCGCAGATCATCGCGCAGCGCCCAGAGCAAAGGTGTATCGCCGGGCACGTCGAGCGACACGTCCTTTCCGTTGATGGTTAGGTCAGTCATTTTGGGGAGGTCCTCTTTTGGCTTGTCTTCAAGAGTTGCTTCAGAGTTTCAGGTGAATGACGACCCGGGGGACGCCGTTGGTGGTTACATACATCTCGCAGGGAAACTTTAGCAACCGGTATACTTTTAGTAACCTAATGGGCGGCGGTGAGGCGTTTGACTCTCGGTGTGCTACCGCTGCGATCCCCTTGTTTGCTTGTGGGCACGCAAAACTTCGTATGCATATTGGAATTCCAAGCCCACACATGGGAGGTTTGGAGAGGCTCCAACGAAAATGCGGGCTTCTCCAACATTGGCTTCCGATAGAAAGATCGGTCTTTGCCGATAATCACGGGGCGACCGCTTTCTTGCGGATGCCACGCGCAGATCGTCGCCACAGGTGGGTCAGCTTGGTGGTGTTAGCGGATTCGTCGATGAAGACTTAGGCGTACCGCAAATCTGCGGCACTAATAGATATGTCACTGTGCTTAGCTAGTGCCGCAAACTTATCTCGCCTGACCGAAATCAGCTTCTGATACGACCAAAGCGCGAATTTCTTTGGGTCGACATCTTTATCCCGGTCTCCAGCCTTTGCCGTATAGTCGCGCCAATATTCCGAAAGCAGGTCCGGAGAATAGTAGATTGGCTTTGGGTTCTCAACGTACCTCGCTATCAGGTTTTGGACGAGTTCGTCGTTCTCCCTCAGCGAAACGATAAGGAACCTGTCTTTCAAAGCAGAAAATGTGGGATCACCGGCCGCAAACAATTCGCAGAACGACCCGCTTGAATCAGCCAGAACTGGCTGATCGGAATCCAGGCTAAGAAGGTCTTCGACAGCGGTGAGTTCAGCCTGCCGATGAAAGTTCTGCCGTTTCACATATTCGTTGAATTCAATCCCGCCTCTGTCTGGATCTCCAGGCATCCCCAAATAGGAAGTCAATGGCGCAAGCGTGCCCTTGCACAATTCGTCGTCCAAGTTGAGTATGCCCAATTCCTGCAACTTGGACAGCATAGCTCCCTTGCTGACCTCGGCATTGAATGCATCAAGTATCTGCTTGCGCAAATACTGTCCCTGAATTTGGGCGTCTATCGACACATAGCGCCACGCCCCGGATTGGTTCAAAAAGCTCGAAAGGAGCGTCTTTCCAATTCCCGACATCCCGATCAGAAGGATGTCACGCGGTTCACTCAGAAGGGATTGAACTTCCGGGGTTACACACGTCAGCTTCATGGTGTTGCGAATTTTCCATCAATCACACTTTGCACCGCTTCAACCGTCGGATCGACAGTTGCGAGCTCTTCTTCGCGGGCAAACAAGTCTTCCAGCCGCGCCGGAGTTTCTGGAAGTGTTCCAAGCGCTTCTTCAACTGCCGTCGGGAATTTTGCCGGATGAGCTGTTTCAGCGACAACAATGGGTCCGTTAAGCGTTGCCCTCAGCTGATCCGCCGCGAAGTAGCCGGTTGCCGAATGTGGGCAAATGATCTTGCCGAACTGCTTATGGATCTGGCGCATGGTGTTTAAGGCATTATCTTTGCCGCACTTCATCGCGTCGAAGTCTTTGGTCAGTCTTGAAAGCTCGGTTTGCGAAAGTTCGTAAAAAGACCTCTCAGCGAGCTGCGTTTGCATGTCGCGCGTTGCGTTCCCGTCGCGTCCTTTCAGGATCCACAGCATTCGTTCAAAGTTGCTGGAAACCTGAATATCCATGCTCGGCGAGATCGTCGGTATTGTCTCTGCCTTCGACATCATACCAGTCTCGAACAGCCGGGGAAGGACATCATTTTCGTTCGACGTGACGATCAACTTCCCGATGGGAGCACCCATTTGCTTCGCGATATAGCCCGCAAAGACATTTCCAAAATTCCCGCTGGGGACAGCAAAGTTCACGGGTTGGCCGCAATCGTTGTGGATTTTGACCGAAGCGTAAATGTAGTAGGACGTCTGAAGGAGGATCCGGGCCAGGTTGATCGAATTCACAGCCGTATAGCTATATTCTTTGGCAACTTCGCTTTGATACAGGTTTTTGACTATGCTTTGGCAGTCATCAAAGTCGCCTCGAACGGAAATTGCCTGAACGTTTGCGGCTCCCAGGCAGGTCATCTGCTTGCGTTGAACATCAGAGACGCGGCCCTCCGGAAACAGAATTACTGCATTGGCTCGCGAACGTCCCGCAAAGGCATTTGCGGTGGCTGCGCCGGTATCTCCCGACGTTGCGCAAAGTACGGTCGCGCGTTTGTCAGTGATTGTGAGTTCCCGATCGATCGCTTCCGCCAAAGGGGCGAGGGCGTAATCCTTGAAAGCGAGTGTGGGGCCATGGAAAAGCTCCATGCTCCACAGCTGGTCATTCAGGCGAGAGAGGGGTGGGCCATCATTGCGTTCGAAACCGGCCAGCGCTTTTCTTATGCCTGCAGTGAAGTTGCACTGTTGCCACTCAGCTCCGCCAAACAGTGCCAGAACATCCGATGCAATCTGGTCGTAGGCCCGTCCGCCCAGCGTGGCCAATTTGCTGGATGTAAGTTCGGGCCAGGCCTCAGGCACGTAAAGACCGCCATCTTCGGCAGTTCCACGGCTTAGCAACTCTCGGAGGGATCGAGCGGGTGCGTTCCCGCGAGTACTTGAGTAGAGCATGGCATTTTCCAAGATTTCTAATATTGTGGATTTAGCAATACCTCTATCGTTCGTAAACAAAAATCTAATATAGTGGAACTACTGAATGAACACACCTTCACCTACACCTGAAATCGGGAAAATTATGAAGGAAGCCAGGAAATCGCTGGACCTGACCCTTGAGCGACTCTCTGAGCGTACAGGAGTGTCCCGATCTATGTTATCCGCCATTGAGAGGGGTGCCACCAACCCGACCTTTTCCATTGTCTGGGCCCTTTCTCAGGCGCTTGGGGTTGACCTCAGCTTACTTGAGGGCACGTCTGGTGGCGAGGATCCAATCGAGCATCTTCATCACTATTCCACGCCGATGCAGCGAAGCGCGGACGGTAAATGCGAGATTTATATGCTGAGCCCGCGACGCACTGTTCTTCCCGTAGAGTGGCACAGGCTTCTCATGAAGATCGGAGCAGAACTTGATTCAAAGCCCCATGCGCCTGGAACCTTCGAGCACCTGACCTGCCTGTCCGGCTCACTGTCGGTAACGGTCGCTGGACGAACTGTTCGGGCTGAGGCGGGCGATACATTGCGATACCGCAGTGACTGCAATCATCGCATTGACAACGAGGCGGATGGAGAAACGGAGGCCATCCTTCTTGTGGCTCAGCCGACTCAGTATCAGGAACCTACGGCGTCAGTCTGAGAAGGCCTATAAAATGTATTGACTGAATCATGGTATTTTTCCAATATACCGCATCTCGTGCGGCATATTGGAAAACCAAAAATGAAACAGCGACTGGTACCTCCAAGTAATAGCGGACTTTTCCGTTCGCGGGCCCACGCAGGATTGAGCGGCGAATCGCGGTCAGGTTTCTTTGCCTGCCGCCCTAAGCGGTAAATGACTTGAGGCGTAACGCCCAAACCACTCGTTCTCAGGCTTAACTCCGGCAATGAAGGTACTATCGGATGACTACTGATCAACTGGCCCAAAAGGCGCGCGGACGCCGAGGGCGTCGCCGTGATGGCGGGGCACCAGCCCCGGCAATTGTACAGCGCCCGTTCGCGCAGCTTAAGCGTTCCTATCCGGCCGTTGAGCTGATTTCGGATGATCAGGTTGAGCATATTCACCAGGCATCCCTGAAACTGCTTTCAGAAACCGGCCTAGACGTGTTGCATGATGACGCGCGCGCCGTGATGAAAAAGGCGGGTGCCGATGTCCGGGACGGTGAAGAGCGTGTGCGCTTCGATCCCGATTTGATCAACGAAGCCATCGCAAGCGTGCCGTCTGAATTCACGCTGCACGCGCGAAACGCCCAGCACAACGTGACCATGGGCGGAAACAACATTGTATTCAACATGATGGCAAGCGCGCCGAATTGTTCGGATACGGATCGGGGCCGGCGCGCGGGAAATCAGGAAGATTTCCGCAACTTCCTGCGATTGGCCCAGATGCATAATGTTCTGCATGTGACAGGTGGATATCCGGTGGAACCCGTCGATATTCACGCGTCTATCCGCCATCTTGATTGTATTCAGGATTACATCACGCTGACCGACAAGGCCTATTGCATCTATTCGCTTGGTGAGGAGCGTGTCTCCGATGCAATCGAGATGACGCGGATTGCCCATGGTCTGACCCATGACCAGATGCGTGATCAGGCCTGCATGTTCTCGATCATCAACACAAACTCTCCTCTGCAGCTCGATATTCCGATGATGCAGGGCGTGATGGCGTTGTCCGAGATGGGCCAGCCTGTTGTGATCACACCCTTCACGCTGGCAGGGGCGATGGCGCCGGTTACGATTGCGGGTGCCGTAACGCTGCAAAACGCCGAAGCTCTGGCGGGTGTGGCCTTTACCCAAATGGTGCGGCCAGGTGCGCCGGTGATGTATGGCGGCTTCACTTCCAACGTGGATATGAAAACCGGCTCGCCAGCGTTTGGCACACCGGAATACATGAAGGCGCAGCATATCGGTGGACAGTTGGCGCGGCGCTACGGCATTCCGTATCGCTCTTCGAATGTCTGCGCGGCCAACACGGTTGACTCGCAAGCAGCATATGAGGCGGTCTTCTCGCTTTGGGGTGCCATAAATGGCGGCGCCAACATGCTCATGCATGGGGCAGGGTGGCTCGAAGGGGGGCTGTGCTGCTCGTATGAGAAGGTGATGCTTGATATCGACCTGCTGCAGATGATCACGGAATTCCTTCAGCCGGTTTCGACCAGCCCGGAAGACCTGGCGTTGGAAGCCATCAATGAGGTTGGGCCAGCGGGTCATTTCTTTGGCACTGAACACACCCAGGCGCGTTATCGCGACGCCTTCTATTCACCAATCCTGAGTGACTGGCGCAACTTTGAGACCTGGCAGGAAGCGGGATCGCCGATTGCGATCCAGCGTGCCAACGCCGAGTGGAAAAACCGCCTTGCCACCTATGAGGCCCCGGCTTTGGACTCGGCGATAAAAGACGAGCTTGACGCCTTTGTTGCCAAACGCAAGGCCGAGGGTGGCGCTGCCACGGATTTCTGACACTTGCAGGTTCGCCAGGACGATCGCGACGACCGGGATCGTTCTGCTCACCAGCTATCCACTGCAAAGAAGAGAACCCCTTTTCACCGAGATAGAGGCTTTGGGTCAAAACGAGGAGCGCGCACCCAAACGCAGTCAGAGTGAAAGCTGAATTCCTGAGGAAAAACGAAATATGCCTACTATTCAGACCGACGAGTCCACAGGCGGAAAGAAACTGCCGTCGCACGCCAAAGTCGTTGTAATTGGCGGCGGCGTTGTTGGTTGCTCGATCCTGTTCCACCTGGCCAAGTTCGGTTGGAAGGATGCGGTCCTGCTTGAACGTGACGAGCTGACATCCGGCTCATCCTGGCACGCGGCCGGCGGTATCCACACCATCAGCTCGGATCCGAATATCTCGCGCCTGCAATCATATACGATCAATCTCTATAAAGAGATCGAAGAACTGTCCGGCCAGTCCGTTGGTCTGCATCAGACCGGTGGCTTTTATGCCGCTTCCACCAAGGAATGGTATGACTACCTGAAGGGCGAGCGTTCGAAAGCGCGTTACATGGGGCTGGATCAGGAATTCATCTCGCCCAAGGAGCTGGCCGAGCGTCATCCGCTGATCGATCCGGACCACTATCACGCGGTTCTGTGGGACGCGCAGGACGGCCATCTGGACCCGTCCGGCACGACCTATGCGTTTGCCAAGGCAGCCAAGGCGCATGGCGCCCAGTATTTCACCCACTGTGGCGCCACCGATATGACACAGCGCCCAGATGGCAGCTGGGACATTGTCACCCCCAAAGGCACGATCAATGCCGAGCATGTCGTGAACTGCGGCGGTCTGTGGGCGCGTGAGGTGGGTCACATGGCGGGCCTTCATCTGCCGGTTCAACCGATGGAGCACCATTACCTGATCACCGAGCGCATGGATGAGGTCGTGAACTTTGGTCAGCAGCTACCGCATGGCATCGACTTTGAGGCCAACGTGTACTGCCGTCAGGAAGGGCAGGGCATGTTGCTGGGTACTTATGAAGCCCAGGCGACCCCGTGGAAAGTCGGCGGGACACCCTGGGACTTCGGTCATGAACTGCTGCCGCCGGATCTGGATCGCGTGGCAGATCGTCTGGAAACCGCGTTCGAGCGTCTTCCGGCCATGGCCAATGCCGGGATCAAGGATGTGATCAATGGTCCGTTCACATTTGGCCCTGATGGCAACCCGCTGATCGGCCCTGTTCCGGGCATGAAGAACTACTGGGTGGCGGTTGGTGTCATGGCGGGCTTCTGCCAGGGCGGCGGCGTGGGCCTGACCCTTGCGGAATGGATGATCGACGGCGAGCCATCCATCGATGTCTGGGCGATGGACGTAGCGCGTTTTGGTGAGTTCGCGACACCCGACTGGGGCACAATCAAGTCGTCGGAAAACTACGAACGCCGGTTCGTGATGACCTTCCCGAACGAAACCCTGCCCAAGGGCCGCAAGCAGAAGACCACCGCGCTTTATGATCGCATGATCGCCAAAGGTGCGGTGATGGATCAGGGTTTCGGCCTCGAAAACGTACTCTGGTATGCCGACGGCCCGGAAGATGCGCACGAAGTTCCCTCGTTCGAGCGTAACCGGTCTCACGATTATGTCGCCCGGGAAATCAAGGCCGTGCGCGAAGCTGTCGGCGGCATTGAGATCGCCAACTTTGCCAAGCATGAGTTCAAGGGCGAGGGAGTTCGCGAATACCTGAACCATATCCTTGCCGGGTTCGTTCCCAAGCCCGGACGCCTGGCTCTGACGCCGATGCTGACACCCAAGGGCAAGCTTTACGGCGATCTGACGGTTGCCTGCCTGGCCGAGGATCACTTTATGCTGTTCGGTTCCGGCGCGATGCAGGAAGCACACCGCCGCTGGTTCGAAAAAGACCTGCCCGCAGGTATTTCTTATGCCAACGTTTCGGACGACTGGCACGGGATTGCCCTGTCCGGCCCGAAATCGCGGGACCTGCTGGCCCGGATCACGCGTGACGATGTTTCAGCCGAAGCCTTCAAGTTCCGTGACCTGCGCCAGACCTTTGTCGGCGGCGTGCCGGTGATCATCAACCGGATCAGCTTCTCTGGCGAATTGGGCTACGAAATCTATTGCAAACCGCAATACCTGATGCGCCTGGCAGACGCCATCGAAGAGGCCGGCGCCGATCTGGGCTATCGCTGGTACGGCGCGCGTGCGTTGCTGTCGATGCGACTCGAGAAGGGCTGGGGTGTCTGGACGATGGAATACCGTCCCGACTTCGACGCTGTCGAATCCGGCATGGATGTCTTCATCAACTGGAAGAAGGACTTCGTCGGCAAAGAAGCAACGCTGAAAGCCCGCGATGAAGGCGTCTCGCAGAAGTTGGTGACAATGACCATCGGCGTCGAGGGGATCGACGTGGCCCATGACGAGGCGATCCTGAAAGATGGTGAACCGGTCGGCTATGTTAGCTCGGGCGGCTATGCGCACCATGTCGGCAAGTCGATGGCGATGGGTTACGTCGCAGCCGAGTTCGCAACGCCGGGAACGACGCTTCAGGTGGAAATTCTGGGCAACTTCTACGATGCGCTGGTTCTGGCAGGACCAATCTACGACGCCAACGGCGCAAACATGCGTTCTTGATCAGGAGAAAAACCATGGGGCGGCCAGAGAAAGACATAGATGTGGTTCTAAGTGAACTTGTTGAGGTGAACCGCTTCGTATTCTTATTGATGCCCGGGTTCTCTGCATTGGAACTGGGATCCGGTATCGACTCTCTGGCCGCCGCCAACGAAGCATTGGGTAAGGCTTTCTTTCAATGGAGAACAGCCAGCGAAACAGGGGATAGCATAGAATCTTCTTCAGGGCTGACAGTGACAGCCGATGGCGCCTTGCCTGATGTACGACGTGGGGATTGCATCGTTGTTTGCTGCGCCTTTAATTCCCAAGACTACCCCAAATCCGGGAAGACTGCGGCCTGGCTACGGCAAGCCGCACGACTAGGAGCACGGTTTTTCGGACTGGGAGGTGGCGCACTGTTTCTCGCCCGGATCGGCATAGCGAACGAGGGGCGCATCAGCGCGCACTGGAGAATGAAGCCTGTTTTTGAGGAAGGCTATCTGGATCTGGAGCCTGCCTGCACAATTTTTGAAGAGACATCAAACATCGTCTCCTGTGGGGGAGGAGCCGCTACTCTGGACCTTTTTTCTGCGTTGATCCGCCAAAAGGCGGGCCCGGAAACATCCAGTCAGGTGGCTGACCAACTTCTTTGTGGATCCATGCGTGATGGGAATTGCCGTCAGAGTATTTCCAGTCTTTACGGCCCGAAGCACAGGAACGAAAAGCTGTCCAAAGCGCTGAGCTATATGCTGGAAAACTGGGAAGAGCCTGTTTCACCGTCGGTAATCGCTGCTCAGGTTGGGATATCGACACGGCAACTTGAAAGATTGTTCAGCCGATATCTGGGGATGAGCCCCAAAACCTATATGATGGTTCTAAGACTCGAAAGGGCACGCGCATTGCTGCAGCAAACCCAGATGCGCGTGATCGACGTTGCGACGGCCTGCGGATTTTCGACACAAAGCGTGTTCTCCAAACACTACAGAAGGCATTTCGGGATAGCGCCTCGTGACGAAAAGGTCGTGCTTGCGCATTAACTTCGGACAACGCCAATGGGACTTACTCAGACAACACAGATCACTACAGAACGGAACTGTGCCCGCTGCGAAGCAGGGCACGGAGTCATCCCTTACGCACCCGGTAGTCCGATCATCAACGACACTGCAGAAAATCACACTCCGCATGCGGCAATGGGGGAAACCGCAGATCAAGCTATGAGCGAAGCTTGAATTAAAGGCCGCGCACATCGGGACGCGGCCTTAATTGCTTGCAATCAAGCGTCTGAAAAGGAAGCACAAAATGAACACCCATTACAGTGATCGGCGCAAGATCGACCCAAGCCAGGGCGTTCGTCTTGGCGATGGGACGGCAAATGACGGCGACCGGGTCGAGATTGGGCCGACCGCGCTTGCCCATGCTGAATGGCGCGAGGCGGGGTTGGCGCTGCCCGACCTGACCGAGATGCGCAAGGCCCGGCACAAGCGCCTGACCGACGCCATCGTGGCCCGCGGTTATGGGGGTCTGCTGATGTTCGATCCGCTGAACATCCGCTATGCGACCGACACGACGAACATGCAATTGTGGAACACCCACAACCCGTTCCGGGCCTGCCTGCTCTGTGCCGACGGATACATGGTGCTTTGGGACTACAAGAACGCTCCGTTCCTCGCCGAGTATAATCCGCTCGTCCGCGAGAGCCGGTCCGGCGCTGACATGTTCTATTTCGCCCGTGGCGACCGGATTGGGCCAGCGGCCGAGGCCTTCGCCGCTGAGGTGGCCGACCTGCTGGCCACCCACGCGCCGGGCCATACGCAGATCGGGATAGACAAGATCCAGCCTGCCGGACTGGACGCGATCCGCCGAGCGGGGCTGGAGTATCGCGACGGCGAGGAAGTCACCGAACGCACACGGGGCATCAAGACCGAGCATGAGTTACGCGCCATGCGCTGCGCCATTCATTCCTGCGAGCGTTCGATGGCCGCCATGGAAGACTTCGCGCGCACCGAAATTCCAAAGGGCGGGGTGACCGAGGACGATGTCTGGGCCGTGCTTCATGCCGAGAATATCAAGCGTGGCGGCGAATGGATCGAAACGCGGCTGCTCACCTCGGGGCCACGCACCAACCCGTGGTTCCAGGAATGCGGGCCCCGGGTCATTGCCGAGAACGAGATCCTCGCCTTCGACACTGATCTGATCGGGCCATATGGTATCTGCGCGGACCTCAGTCGCACATGGTGGATCGGTGACGAACTGGCGCCGAAACATATGCGTGAAAGCTACGCCGAGGCCGTCGAGCACATCCGCTACAACACGGCGCTCCTGAAACCCGGTCTTCACATGGAGGATCTGACACGGTCATTGCATGTGCTGCAGGACAAGTATCAGGCGCTGAAATATTCCTCTCCGATGCATGGTGTGGGCCTGTGCGACGAATGGCCATTGATCGCCTATCCCGACCGGCTGGTGGATGGCGCCTTCGACGCCATTCTTGAACCCGGCCTGACGCTGTGCGTCGAAGCGCTGGTGGGTGAGGTCGGCGGCGACCACATGGTCAAGCTGGAGGATCAGGGAGTTGTGACTGAAAGCGGGTTCGAAACGATTTCGACCTACCCGCTCGATAAGCGCCTGATGGGAGAAACGGCCTAGCTAGCATTCGCAATATCCAAAGCCCGCCAGCAAACCCATGACACGGTCCGCTGACGGTTCAAAATCAGCATACAATGGAGGAAAGTATGAAACCACCTTTAGGCGAATTGGACATTCCAGTTTCAGACAGCGGCTTTTATGAAGGGTTCTCAAAGAACGTTGCCGTGTCCGCGAAAATCCTGGTGGGTTTGCTCATCGTGTGGGCCGTGGCCTTTCCGGAGAGTGCTGCAGAGACACTAGGAGCATTGAATGGCTTAATTCTGGCGAGCTTTAACTCTTGGTACATCTACGCGGTAGCGTTTTTCCTGATACTCTGCCTTGTTCTTGCGGCATTGCCGGCTTCTGGCAGGCTTCGGCTGGGCCAGGACGATGAAAGGCCTGAATTTTCGAATTTCTCATGGTTTTCAATGATGTTCAGCGCCGGGATCGGCATTGGGATGCTGACCTTTGCGACAGCCGAACCGATTTACCATTTTCAGAACAACCCCCACGTGATTATGGGAGAGGTGTCCGCGCAATCGGCAGAGACCGTAAGGTCGGCTTATATCTGGTCATTTGCGCATTGGGGGCTATCGGCCTGGGCTTGCTATGCAATTGCCGGACTGGGGTTCGCGTATTTCTCATACCGCAGGGGTCTGCCACTTACGGTACGCACCGCGCTCATCCCGCTTTTCGGCAAGTCGCTTTCGGGCCCGATTGGCCATGTCATCGATATCGTGGCTGTGGTGGCAACTATTCTGGGCGTTGCCCAGACCCTTGGCTTTGGTGTCGAGCAGTTTGTAGCCGGCCTTAACCGGATTGGTTTCGGTGACTGGTTGCTGGTGACCGGTGAGGGAGGAACACAGAAAGCGTCCTTTGCTGCCATCATCTTCGCCCTTGTGGTTATCATGGGTGCGTCGACCCTGTCCGCACTTTCCGGTGTCGGCAAGGGGATCAAGTGGCTCTCCAATATCAATATGGGGCTGAGCTTTTTCTTGTTGGTGTTCTTCCTGATTTTCGGTGCAACATTCTTCAGTCTGAAGGCCATGTTTGTCGGTATCTGGGATTACCTGCTGGCGCTGCCGGGAATCAGCTTTACCGTCTGGTCAGATGATGGAACCGAAACGGGCGCCGCACTCGCCGGCTGGCAAGGCGGCTGGACGGTCTTCTACTGGGCCTGGTGGATCGCAGTGACCCCGTTCGTTGGTCTGTTTCTTGCCAGGGTTTCGCGTGGGCGCACAGTGCGCGAGTTCGTGTTGGGTGCAATGCTTGTCCCGGCAATGATGTGTTTCATCTGGTTCGCCTTTGTTGGCGGTACGGCCATCCACCTTGAACTTACAGGTGAGGCTGGGGGCTCGATTCTGGGCGCAGGGATCTCGGACCAGCTGTTTGCGACACTGGCCGTTATTCTCAACGACAATCTGACGTGGGTCTTCTCAGTTATCGTTGTGGTACTTCTTTTGACATATCTCGTGACCACGGCAGACTCCGCTGTTTTGATCGTAAATACAATCAACGCCGCGGGTGACGACGGCCCGAAAGCCAAACCTCACATCTATTTCTGGGGCGTCGCCCTGGCATTGGTGGTCGGGGCCCTGCTTGTCATTGGGGGTCTGGGAGCCATTCAAACCGCCATGGTTATTGCAGCTTTGCCATTCAGTTTGGCGATGGTTCTGATGGGCTTTGCACTGATCAAGGCGATCTACAACGATAGCCGAAGAATTGCCGAAGGTGTTCCGACCACCGCCCCGGCATCTGCTGCGGAATGAAACTTGATAGTGATGAAAGGACTTCGAGATGAAAACGCGTAAATCTTTTGCAGCTATCAGTGTGGCGTCCGCGGTAACTGCCGCTTCTGCAGTCTCGGCGGCCGACATGGTCATTGGCGTCCCGAACTGGCCATCGGGGGAAGCCACCGCACATATTCTGAAGGTTGCCTTGGAAAGTCGGCTGGACTTGGACGTCGAATTGCAGGACAGCACCAATGCAGCCATGTTTGCGGCTATGGATGCCGGAACCCTGCATGTGCATCCTGAGGTCTGGCTGCCCAGCCTCGACTACCTTCGACGGGAATATGTCGACGGCCGAAAAACGGTTCAGGTCAAGGCCAGTGGCCCCAAGGGGGCGCAAGGAATGTGCGTCACAAAGGGCACGGCGGAACGCACTGGTATCACGGATATCAAGCAGCTTTCCGATCCGGAGATGGCTCAGAAATTTGATAGTAACGGAGACGGAAAAGGTGAAGTCTGGATCGGTGCAGAAGGTTGGACTTCCACTTCCATCGAACAGGTCCGTGCACGTTCTTACGGCTATCACAAGACTATGAGCCTCCGAATCATGGACGAAGCCGACGCCTTGGCAGAACTGGGGGCTGCTGCCGGGCGGAATGAGAATGTCGTATTCTATTGCTATCAGCCGCACTACATGTTCGAAGTGCACGACCTTGTTGTTCTGAACGAGCCAGCGCACGTTAGTTCAAAGTGGATTATCGTGCCGCCCAACTCGATCCCGGGCTGGTTGGAGAAATCGACTGCCGGTGTCGCCTGGGATACTGACGATCTTCATGTCAGCTACGCGACCAGCCTGGAAAGCGCGCAGCCTGATGCCGTCGCAATGCTAAGCAATGTCAATTTGGAGACCGATATGCTCTCGGAAATGTCCTTTGCCTTGGCGGTCGAGAAAAAGGACCCCGAGGCATTTGCAAAGCAATGGGTTGAAGACAACTCGGCTGTTGTCGACAGTTGGTTCCGGTAGTGACATAGGTTACCAAAAAATGCTTCGGGCGGTAACAAATTCCACTAGAGTGTTTGATACCCTTACGCCTTCCGGTCCAGAAGACCGGGAGGCTGGCAATAGTGCTGATCGGCTTTGCTCTGATCAAGGCAATCATCAACGATAGCCGCCGGAACGCAGTTGGTGTTACCTCAACAGTTTCGGATGCGGACCCAATGGTGGCCGAATAAAGTTTGAATAGTCATTGAGTGCCTACAGATCGTTTGTGGGCGCTCTTTCCGCATTCAATCGGTGGAATGAAAGGTGAAACAATTTCAAGGCAGCTGTCATTGCGGTTCTGTAGAATTCACATTTTCGATACCGGACATCGATCATGCAATGCGATGCGATTGTTCATTATGCTCCAGAAAAGGCATGGTGATGAGTGCAACAGTAATACCGCCTGAAGATATTAAAATCTGGTGTGAGCAGGGTGTTCTCTCAAGTTACCAATTTGGCACAGAAACGGCGCGGCACTATTTTTGCAATCGCTGCGGAATTCACACATTCGTCGAGACGCGGCTGAACCCGGGCCACTATCGAGTTAACCTCGGATGCATCGATGAGTTGGACGCTCTTCGCCTACCTGAAATAATCTATGACGGAAAAAATCTCTGACGCGACCAAGGCGCCTCTTGTGGTCAGAACATCTGAAATGCAATGACTAGGCCGACGATCTAGCTCCGAGATGAATTGACATATTTGTTCTGGCTCGGCTGCCCGAAACTATAAATGCGGCCAAAGGTACTGGATCCTATGCGGCTTCAGATTTCCTCAGCGCCAGAAAAGTCATCATCCCCAGCGGCGGCAGAGACCTTTGCTCTTCGACGACAAGGGCATCCTCTTTCAACACGGTCTCAATCTCAAAATCTGAATGCCAGCCGATTGTATTTGCCAGCGGGGCAAAAACCCGTTCCAGAGAGGCAAGCAGCCCCTGCTTTCGTTGGAAATGGTTGGTGATCACTACTCGGCCACCCGGTTTGCAGACCCGCGCTATTTCTGCCATCACCCTTTCCGGTTCCGGAACGACCGACAGCACATGCATTGCTGCAATCGTGTCGAAATGGTTGTCCGGAAAATCGAGCGCTCGGGCATCCATTTGCCGAAGTTCCGAAACATTGTACAGCGATAGACTTTGCACTTTGTCGCGCGCCTTTTGCAGCATGTCCTCGCTGAAGTCGATGCCGGTCACCTGAATCTCGGGCCTGTAGTGTTCCAGGGACAGCCCGGTGCCCACACCAACTTCCAGCACTTTACCAGGATGACCGTTGATATAGTCAACCGCATGCTGTCGCCCGACATTGGTGACGGCCCCAAAGGTCTTGTCATAGACGGGTGCCCAGCGAGCGTAAGAGGTTTGAACGGCTTTGATGTCCATTTCGTGTCCTTAACGGTTAGAGGGTACTTCCCTGTCAATCCATGCCCAGGCGACCATTCCCACATACCCGAAACAAAGCGCTATCAGTGTGGCCCAGGCAAAGGTCAACAGCGCGGCCCCCACAACAGCGACACCGATGAGAAAAAACTTCGCGTTCTCGCGCGAAATCCGCGTGGTCTTGAAAGACCAGGTCGATATGCGGCTGATAAGCAGAAGACCGATGATCACCATGTAGAGGCAAATCACTATACTGGGCAGCAATGGAGCGTTCGCAAAAGCGAAAGACAAATACATTGGCAACATGACCAGCAGTGCCCCTGCCGGAGCCGGAACCCCTTCGAAATAGGCTTTGTCCTGATCGCAGGTCTCGGATTTGCCACCCACGTTAAACCGCGCCAGACGCATAACACAGCACACTGCAAAAAACAGAACGGCAATCCACGCCGCGCTGCGTATGTCCTGCAAAGCCCAGAAATAGAGAACGAGCGGTGGCGCGACCCCGAAGTTCAGAAAATCTGCAAGTGAGTCCAGCTCCGCCCCCAGTTTGCTGTCACTGCTGAGAAGGCGGGCAATGCGGCCATCCAGCCCATCCAGCACACAGGCGGCAATAATGAGCTGCACCGCAAGCACGTAGTTGCCCTGAACGCCAAATCTGATTGCTGACAGGCCCGCGCAAATGGCCGTTATCGTCAGCGCATTGGGCAACAAATGGATTATCGCAAACCCGGTCTCTTCTTTCTGTTTGGATGGTTCTGTCACTGATCCAGCCACCTACTTTTCATTGGGTGTGTGTAAGCTGGCAAGGATCGTTTCACCGGCAATCATCGTTTGCCCGACACGCACTTGCGGGTCCACGCCTTCTGGAAGATAGACATCCAGCCGAGACCCGAAACGGATCAATCCAAACCGGTCTCCTGTTTGCATCGTGTCGCCGGGTTTCGTGAAGCAGACGATCCGTCTGGCCACCAGACCAGCAATCTGAACGACGGCTAGGTCCTGACCGTCTTTCATACGGATACGCAGGCTGTTGCGCTCGTTATCGGCACTGGCCTTGTCCAGAGATGCGTTGAAGAACTTGCCGGGGTGGTAGGCAACTGCGGTTATCTCACCTTCAATAGGCGTCCGGTTCACATGACAGTTAAAGACACTCATGAACACACTGACACGAGTGAGAGGTGTGTCGGGCATCCCAAGTTCTTTCGGCGGTACCGCAGGTTCGATCAGCGAAACCACCCCGTCCGCCGGGCTAACAATCAGGCCTTCTTCTGTCGGTGGCACACGTTCAGGATCGCGAAAGAAATAGTAGCACCAAACCGTGAGGCCGACGCCAATCCAGCCCAGAATGTCGGACAAGAGAAACAGACCGACCGTTATGGCGGCAAAGATTGCGACAAACCGAATGCCTTCGGGATGCATCGGTTTGATGAACGTATCGCGCATGCGCATTGCAAGCTTTCCCCCAGGGTCACTAGACGGCACTTTCATAAGTGGATTGGTGTGGAACGCAAGTGTGACTAGCGCGACCGGCGTCAATTAAAATTAGGGTGTTACAAGTTGATGGGCACTATTTACAGCACCTCGGCGCTTAGGCTTCGGCCTTGTGACCGGTAAGGTAAATTATGTTAAGAGCGACTTTCATTGAACTGCAGGATTGGTCTACTGAAGCAAAAGCCCAGTTCTCATATCCAGCCGCGGGTTCCGTACAGCTTGCTCAGCCACCGTCTCCGAGCATCTTGATTGCAGCCAGAAGGCGGGAGATTTCCTGTTCGGTGTTGTAGTGACAGAACGAGATGCGAATACAGTCCGTCAGGCCAAGTGGCGTAAGCACGTTGCCGGAATAGTGGTCAGCCTTGCGCGTGTGGGTGCGGATACCCTGTTGGTTCAGGGTTTCAACCACATCTTCAGAGGCCTTGCCCTCGATCACAATGGAGACCAGCCCCTCGCGCGCCGGGTTGTCGGCCCCCGCCAGAATTGTGACATGGTCCATGTCGCGCAGACCCGGCAGGTTGCCGGTACCGTTGATGGCTGTGTTGGTCAGGTGGGTTTCATAGGCGTGGATGGCGCGGCCCGCGGCTTCGATCCGCTTCCGGGTGTCACCCTCATCCGAAACCTCACCCCCCAGCCAGTCGAAATAGGCCACCACATCCGACACGGTCGCGTAAGAGCCGGTGTCACGGGTGCCGAACTCCCACCCTGTGGCGGGGGCGTCGATCAGCATGTCGTGGGGCGTAGCGCTCAGCCGGTCGGAAATCCAGGCGATGCCGTAACCATGGCGCGAAAACACTTTGTAGGGTGAAATCACATAGCCATCGATGTCATAGGCCTCCAGATCCATTTGCCCGTGCGCCGCGTGCTGGATGCCGTCGACGATGATCATGCAATCCGGCGACACTGCCCGGATTGCGGCCGAAATCGCCGCCACATCCATGCCCATGCCAGTCACGGGCGACGCGTGCAGGATCGTCGCCATCGCCACATCCGGGGTCAGCTGTGCGGTGTAATCCTCGGCAGTAACCAGACCGGTTTCGTTGTCGTGAGGGACGTTCACATAGTCCAGCCCGGCAATCCCGGACCAGCGGCGCGCGGCGCTGCGGGTGGCAGGGTGTTCGATGGACGACCCGATCACCTTGGCCCCTTTCGGTGCGGCCAGACAGGCGGTGCGGATCAGGCGGAACAGAAGCTCGGTACCGCTTTCACCGGCAAAGAACTGACCGGTCGAGGCGTTCATAAATACCGCCAGATCGTCTTTGGCCCTGTTGATCACCTGCTGGGTGCCCTGCCCCGCCGGATTGATGCGGCCCGGATTGTCAGGGATCGCCGCATAAAATGCCGAGGTCGCGGCCACTGATTTCAGCGTCAGCGCACCACCGGCGTTTTCAAAGAAGATACGCTCGCCCTGAAATGGGCAGTTTTCGACATGGGCAAACCGGTCGCGGATGGCGTTGATCAGGGCGGGGTCGTTCTGAATCATGGGTCGGTCCTGTAAGTTTGCATAGGGCGCGGGACAGCGGCTCTTGGCAATCATCGTCACTGGCAGAGAGGATGCAATCTTTCACGTTGCCGACATCAGATTGTCTGCCACCGTCATCGCCCCCTGGACCCTGCGTCGGCAAAAGGGTGCCGCCGGGGCAACCCAAGACCCATTTATGCTCGTGTTTTGGTATAGTCGACGGGAGATTTGAGGGTGAACCGAAGCGGTCGGCAATATTTTTTGTCGAAACTGCGCGTTTCATCAGTGCTGGGATAAAATGGCGGAGGTTTCGCGCAATGAGCTTAGGGAAAAGGCCCGGCCCGGGTGACTCATGCGCTTCAGGAGTGTGCTATGTTTAAAGATTTCTTTCCCGCAACCGTTTTGACCACCGTAATGCTGACCGGCTCTGCCGTGGCAGCGGATGAGAATGTGATGGTGGTGTTTGACGGCTCGAATTCCATGTGGGGTCAGATCGACGGCACGGCAAAAATTGAAATCGCCCGGGGCGTCATGGAAAACCTGCTGGGAGAATGGGTCGAGGACCGCAATGTCGGGCTGATGGCCTATGGCCACCGCCGCCGGGGAGATTGCGGCGACATCGAGGTTCTGGTCGAACCCGGCCAGCAAGCGCGCGGGGTCATTCTGGATCAGATCAACGCGATATCGCCGATCGGAAAGACCCCTCTGACCGACGCGGTCGAGGCTGCGGCCAAGGCGCTGTCCTACACCGATCAACCGGCAACCGTCGTGTTGATTTCCGACGGGCTGGAAAGCTGCGAACGTGATCCCTGCGCCTTGGCGCAGGCGCTGGAGCAAGGAGGGGTAGGTTTCACAGCGCACGTGGTGGGGTTTGGGCTGGGTGCGGATGAAGATGCAAGCTCGCTGGCCTGTATCGCCGAAAATACCGGCGGTCAGTATATCACCGCCGCCAATTCGCAGGAGCTCGGCGCCGCGCTCAGCGCCGTGGGCACCGCGGTGGCAGAAACAGACCCAACCCCCGAACCCGAGCCTGTGGTTCAGGATGTTGTGGTTGAGGCCCCCGCGATGGCCGTGGGTGGATCTGATCTGGTTGTACGCTGGATGCCGACGGTCGAGGAAAGCGACTATATCAACATTGTCCCGGTCGGCACCGATCCGGCTGTCTTTGGCAGCTATGTGCGTATCGGCGGAGCCGAAGAGGTCAATATCACGGTTCCAGGTAGTGAGGGCCTGTACGAGATCAGGTATCTGCACAACCAAAGTAAAGAGGTACTGGGACAGGCCACGCTTGAGGTGACAAAGCCCGAGGTTGAGCTGACCGCAGCTGATACGGTGCAGACCGGTGCGAAACTCTGGGTCGCATGGTCAACGGTGATCAACCGGCGGGATTATGTGGCGATAGTGCCGGTGGGATCCGATCCCGGCACTTTTGGCAATTATCAGGCTGTCGGCAGCACGACCGAAACAACCCTGAATGCCCCCGCCGATCCTGGCCTCTATGAGCTGCGCTATATCCTGAATATCGACAAGCGCACGGTGGCGTCGCGGCAGGTCGAGGTGACCGATCCTCAGGTGGTTCTGCAGATCCCTGAAAGTGCTCTGACCGGGTCCGTGTTCGAGGTCGCCTGGGGCGGTGCGGTCAGCCCGCAGGATTATATCAACATCGTCCCGATTGGGACCGACGAAGGCAAGTTTGGCAATTACCTCACTGTCGGCGATGCCTCGAAAGGGAAGCTGAAGGCACCTGCCGAACCGGGCATGTACGAAGTGCGCTATGTCCTGCGCGAAGGCAGCAAAACGCTGGCGCGCGAAACGATGGAGATTGCGTCCCCCGAGGTCTCGATATCGGGTCCAGAACAAGTTATGACCGGATCAAAGTTCGAGGTGTCCTGGACCGGCCGGGTCAACACTCAGGACTATGCCGCCATTGTCCCCGCCGGGTCGGATGACGGAGTTTTTGGCAATTACGCCGTGGTCCGGGACGGCGATGCTGCAGTACTGACAGCGCCGGCCGAACCGGGCCTCTATGAGCTGCGCTACATCCTGCGCGAGGGGTCGAAAACACTGGCGACCGCGACGATCGAAATCCTATCCCCGCAGGTTACAATCGACGCGCCAGACACGGTCATCGCGGGATCGAAGTTCAAGGTTGCCTGGACCGGCGCCGCAAATGCGCAGGATTATATCAATATCGTCCCTGCGGGCACCGAAGAGGGGAAATACGGCAACTACATCGTGGTCCGAGACAACAGCAGCGGCGATGTTCAGGCCCCGGCCGAGACGGGTTTATATGAAATCCGCTATGTCTTGCGCGAAGGGTCGAAAACCATCGCAACGGCCATGGTCGAGGTGACCGACCCCGAGGTGACAGTCACCACTGTTGACGAAGTGCGTGCGGGCGACACGTTGCGGGTGTCCTGGACCGGGACGGT
Organism: Ruegeria sp. MALMAid1280; assembly: GCF_049195285.1. Classification (NCBI taxonomy): domain Bacteria; kingdom Pseudomonadati; phylum Pseudomonadota; class Alphaproteobacteria; order Rhodobacterales; family Roseobacteraceae; genus Ruegeria; species Ruegeria sp. MALMAid1280. The sequence continues at coordinate 37,535 of NZ_JBMIRT010000050.1, forward strand.
CAGCACGAATGACTACATCAATCTGGTGCCGATGGGCACGCCGGATGGTGACTACGGCGTCTATGCCCAAGTGCGCGGGCAGACCGAGCTTGATCTGAAAGCCCCGGCCGAAACCGGCCTGTACGAGGTCCGTTATCAGCTGCGCGAAGGCAACCGGGTGCTGGCCCGTCAGACGGTCGAGGTTCTGGCCGCGGACGCGGCGCTGGAAACCGGCGCGTCGCTTGAGGCCCCCGACAGTGCCCCCGCAGGCAGCAGTATCTCGGTCGGGTGGCAATCCGACAGTCAAAGCGCCGATCAGCGCATCACGCTGGCGCGCAGCGAACAGGCCATATTTACCTGGATTTCAGCGCAAAAGATCAGCGGTGATCCCCCAATCGAGATGACCTTGCCGGATGAGCCCGGCGTCTATGAGATCCGGCTGCTGGACCTTGCGAACAAGGCGGTGCTGTCCCGCAAGGTGATCAAGGCAGAATAGCGTCCGACCGGCCGCCCAGCCGCCGGTCATCTGCGACGAATAGTAATAGGCAATCGCCTGGGTCCGGCTTTTCACCAGTCGTTTGCCCATAGACGACAAAGCGCGGGGCGTTGGCCTGTTCGCGCATTAATTCGATCAGTTTCGCCGCCCCCAAAACAGGAAGGTTCCAGTCCACCACTCCGACCTGAACCGGAACTCGCATCACGGTTCCCAGAATCCCCTCAGCCGTCGCCGAGTTCGCCATCAACGAGAATCGCGGGTCGCGTTCAAAGAATTCTGGTATGGCAGACAGGACCAGTGGATTGCTGTCCGTCAGCTGACATCGATCGGAGCGTTAGCGGTAGCAGATTTCTTATTCACCCTACTCTTATCAAAAACCACCCGTTAGAGTAGGTATGAAATTGGTATACTTTGGTATTTTTACCTAAATAGGTAGGTTATTTCCTATCAAGTTAGGCATCCTAAAGCAGTAGTAAGTTACGTTGCATTACAGGACAAGTCCGCGTTTTCTAATCGGCAACGTAACACAACAGGCCGCAGCGCCCGACCAACTGCCGAGGATGTCTAACGATGACTTTTCAGATTTTCCCACCGCTTGAGATCCCCGAGACTCTTGCTGCTGGTCCGGGGCCGGGCAATACCGACGCTCGTGTTCTTCAGGCTTTTTCCAGTGCGGGCGTTGCGGATCACATGCAGGGCGACGTGCTGCGG
>NZ_JBMIRT010000011.1:0-4606 GCF_049195285.1 Ruegeria sp. MALMAid1280
CAGCTATCAGAAGGTCGTCACCGACGAGGCCGCGACGCTGATCGGCGAATACGGCTCGCGCCTGTGCATGCTGGAAGGCTTTGTCGGCCATGCCGAACAATGCAACATCCGCGTGCGTCGCTATGGTGGGCTCAACGTGCCCTATGGAGAGGCTGCGCCCTATCGGGACGCTGCAGAATAGGGGGCTTTGCCCCCGGCTTTCAGCCTCCCCCAGAGTATTTGGAAAAAGATGAAGTCTGATACGCATACCCGGAACAAAGCCGCTATTTCGCCGCTGCGGGCGGCCATGTATGATTTTACGGAAACGGGTGTGCGGCGGGCGCTGGCAGATGTCAGCGCCCCGGATGCTGTTTACAGGTTGTGCCATCCTTTTGGGGGCAGAACCGGCAGCGATGCGTATTACGATACCGCCTACAAAGACCTGCTGTCCGCCTGGCCCGATCTGGAACGCCGCGACTATATCGTTATGGCTGGCCCGGATGAGCATGGGGCTGATTGGGTCGGGTGTGGCGGCTATTACACCGGCACTTTCACCGGGCCGTGGCTGGATATCCCGCCGACCGGCCATCAGGTGACGATGCGGTTTCATGAATTCTACCGTTTCGAAGACGGCAAAGTGGTTGAGATGCAGGCCCTGTGGGATATCCCCGAGGTTATGATGCAGGCGAATGCCTGGCCGATGGCCCCCAGCCTTGGTCGCGAATGGCATGTGCCCGGACCAGCGACGCAGGACGGTTTTGTGCCCGGCCCCTACGATGCAGCCAAGGGGCAGGCGACCTGTCAGCACATTATTGACATGCTTGAACATCTGAAGAAGCACCCCTCGCAGGGCGGGCCGGAGGTGATGGAACCCGACCGGTTCTGGCATCCGCGCATGAACTGGTACGGCCCGTCGGGCATTGGCACCGGGCGCGGGTTTTCCGGGTTTCGAAACTGGCACCAGATTCCGTTTCTGAGCGGGATGCCGGATCGTGGGCAATATGTTGAGGACATCACCTATCATTTCTTCGGAGATGGCGATTATGCCGCCGTGACGGGCTGGCCCAACATGATCCAGACCGTGACTCATGACGGTTGGATGGGGATCGCGCCTGCGGGCACGCGGATCACCATGCGCAGCCTCGATTTCTGGCGGGTAGAGAACGGCAAGATCCGCGAAAACTGGGTTCTGGTCGATCTTCTGGACGCCTATCGCCAGCTAGGCGTTGACGTTTTCGCCCGGCTGCGGGAATTCAATAAAGCCCGCAACATGGGGCGTATCAATATACCGGATGGAATGAGCTGATGAGTGATCTGCCCCGCACCCCTTCGTTTTCCTTGGCGGGCAAGACCGCTCTTGTCACCGGTGCGTCGTCGGGCATCGGGCAGGGCTGTGCCGTGGCCTTGGCCGAAGCGGGTGCGCATGTGGTCTGCGCCGCGCGTGGTGCGGATCGTCTGAACGAAACCGTCGCCGCGTTTCAGGCGCAGGGCTGGTCAGCCGAAGCAGCCGTGGTGGATCAGGGCGATCTTGAAGCGCTGCGCGGATTGTTTGACGACCGCGTCTTCGATGTTGTGGTGAACTCGGCCGGAACCGCGCGTCATGGACCGGCAATTGAGACCTCGCCCGAAGATTTCGATGTGGTCACCAACGTCAACCTGCGCTCGGCCTATTTCCTGTCGTCCTACGCGGCCAAGGCACTGATGGCTGAGGGTAAGCCGGGGTCGATCATCCATATCTCAAGCCAGATGGGTCATGTGGGCGGCGTTGACCGGTCGCTTTATTGCGCCACCAAATTCGGGCTTGAAGGCATGGTCAAAGCCATGGCGATCGAGTGGGGCAAGCAGCGCATCCGCATCAACACGGTGTGTCCGACCTTTATCCGCACGCCGTTGACGCAATCCACCTTCGACAACCCCGAGCGGGCTGCGTGGATCATGGAAAAGATCAAGCTGGACCGGATCGGCGAGGTCGAGGATATCATGGGCGCGGTCACCTACCTGGCCTCGGACGCCTCGGCGCTGGTGACTGGCACGTCGATGTTGATTGACGGGGGTTGGACGGCGGACTGATGGCTGAAAAAGTCACCTCACTTCAGGTTGCGCAACTGGCCGGTGTCAGCCAATCGGCGGTCAGCCGGGTGTTCACGCCCGGTGCGTCGGTCAGCAAGAAGACCGAGGAAAAGGTGCGCAAGGCCGCGGCCGAGCTGGGTTATCGCCCCAATGTTCTGGCCCGTGCGATGGTGTCGGGCAAAAGCCGGATCATCGGTCTGGTGGTCGGGTATCTGGACAACTACTTTTATCCCGAAGCGCTGGAGAAACTGTCGAACGCATTGCAGGAAAAGGGCTATCACGTCCTGATCTTCATGGCCTCACGGACGGCTGGAAACATCGAGGATGTGATGGCGGAAATCCTTGATTATCAGGTGGATGGGGTCATTCTGGCCTCGGTTGCGATGTCGTCGGAAATCGCGATGCGGTGTCAGCAGGCCGGGGTTCCGGTGGTGTTGTTCAACCGCAGTCAGGATATCGAAGGCATCACCACCGTCACGTCCGACAACTATTTCGGCGGACGTAAAGTGGCCGAGTTCCTTCTGGCCGGAGGGCATCAGCGCATCGGCTATATCGCCGGCTGGCAGGGTGCCTCGACCCAGCGTGACCGCGAGGCCGGTTTCCGCGCTGTACTGTCGGAAGCCGGGCAGAGCCTGTTTGCCCATGATGTCGGTGACTTTCACACCGAAAAGGTGCGGGCGGCGGCACGGCGCATGTTCGACGTCCCGCCCGAGAGCTGCCCGGATGCGGTGTTTGTCGCCAATGACCACATGGCTTTGGCGGTGATGGACGTGATCCGGTTTGAATTGGGTCTGCGCGTGCCCGAGGACGTTTCGGTCGTGGGATATGACGATGTGCCGCCTGCCGGATGGCCTGCGTACAACCTGACAACGATCCGCCAGCGCGCCAATCTCATGGTGGCGGAAACCGTCACCGCGTTGCTTGAACATATCGACGCCCCGGCATCGGCGAAACCGCGCAAAGTGGCCATTGACGGGCCGCTGATCGTGCGGACCTCGGCCCGGTTGCCTAAAGGGTGGACCCCACAAAGGACAGAGACATGAAGGGCTTTGACGCCAAGTTTCGGGATTTTCCCGACTATATCATCGGCATCACCAAAGAGATCTGGGAAGACCGGGGGATTTCTACCCTGCACGAATATTACGCGCCGGATATCGTGGTGCGGATGCCCGGCAGCGTGTCGACCGGCAATCAGGGTGTGATCGGCGCCACCATGGCCACGCTGGCCGAATTTCCCGACCGCACCCTGCTGGGCGAAGATGTGATATGGTCCGGCACGCCCGAAAAGGGGATGCTGTCGAGCCACCGCATCATGTCCACCGCCACCCATCTGGGCGATGGCATGTTTGGTCAGGCGACCGGTGCCAAGTTGCGCTATCGCATTCTGGCCGACTGCCATGCCCGCAACAATGCCATCGATGACGAATGGCTGATCCGCGACAACGGCGCGGTGGTGCGTCAGATGGGCTGGGATCCGCAGGATTTCACCCGCGATCTGATCGCGCGCGAGGGCGGCCCGGAAAACTGCGTCAAACCTCTGACACCTGCCAACGACATGGAAGGTCCGTATTCCGGGCGCGGCAATGACAATGAATGGGGCCAACGTCACGCCGATCTGCTGACCCGGATGATGGGCGCGGATATGGGCGCGGTCGAGCGTGACTATGACCGCGCGGTTCAGACCGAATATCCCGGCGGCGCTAGCGGCCATGGTCGCGACCCGGTTGACCGGTTCTGGATGTCGCTGCGTGCAGCGATGCCCAGTGCGACCTTCACCATCCACCATCAGATCGGGCGCGATGACACGAACATGCCGCCGCGCTCGGCCATCCGTTGGAGCCTGCACGGCAAGCATGACGGCTGGGGTGCCTTTGGCGTGCCCACTGGGGCCGAGCTGTATGTTCTGGGCATCAGCCACGCCGAATGGGGCGAGCTGATCGGCGGTGACATCCGGCTGCGCCGCGAATGGACCCTGTTCGATGAAACGGCGATCTGGAAGCAGATTATTCTGGCGGCTGGGGACGTGTGATGCCTGTGGTGCCTGCCCCTTTGGATACCAGCGAAGCAACCCGGCGGTATCACTGCCACCGGGCCTCTTTGCGGGCAAAGCGGTTGAACAACCGCCCTCCCGGGGCAACGGGCTGACCCCCTGTTGCAACATCAAACCCGTTAGGAGACCAAAATGAGCACCATTCAACAACGCATTGTCCGCTACGGCGAGCTCAAACCCTGCAAAACCGCCTTTATCGACGCCCACACACCGGGCAGCGATCAAAAGGAAAATTTCACCATCATCGGCGGCGGCGTATCGGAATCCCCCGATCAGCACGTTCACATTACCGACAAAATCGGCTTCAACATCGGCGCCGCGGGGCAACCTCCGAAATGCCGCAACTCGCTGCACAGCCACACCACGGCCGAGGTGTTCTTTGTCGCCAAAGGTCGCTGGCGGTTCTTCTGGGGCCGCTATGGCACGGCGGGCGAGTTCATCGCCGAGGAGGGCGACATCTTCAACATCCCGACGGGCATCTTCCGCGGGTTCGAGAATGTCGGCCAG
>NZ_JBMIRT010000013.1:0-828 GCF_049195285.1 Ruegeria sp. MALMAid1280
CGCCGCAATAACGGCCCCGCTATTCGGCGGACCTGTGCTCAGTTCGTCGAACTCTGCCGCCGGATCGGGGTGCTGAAGGGGGATTGTGTCGCCATCGACGGATCCAAGTTCAAGGCCGTGAACAACCGGGACAAGAACTTCACCAAGGGCAAGATCAACAGCCGCACCGCCCATCTGGTCGCGAGCATCGAGCGCTACCTTGATGAAATGGTCCGGATCGACCGTCAGGAAGAGGGTGAGGCCCGGGCCGGGAAATTGCCAATCTGGCGCAGCGCTGCGAGTGCATCCGGCAGGAGATCGAGCGCTTGATGGACATCGGCCAGACGTTCAGGGCGAGCCCGGACAGTCAGATCTCCCTGACCGATCCGGATGCCCGGTCCATGGCTACCAGCGCCAGGGGCAGCGGTTTTGTGGGCTACAACGCCCAGTCCGCGGTGGATACCGAAACCCATCTGATTGTCACGCACGACGTGATCAATGCCGGGCATGACCGTGAACAACTGTCGCCGATGGCCAAGGCGGCGAAGGCTGCTCTCGGGCGCGACGAAATGAGCGCGGTGACGGGCAAGGGTTATTTCAGCGGCCGGGAAATTCTGGCCTGCCACGAGGATGGCATCACCACAACCCTCCCCGGCCCGAGACATCGGGCAACCGTAAGAAGGGCAGGTATGTGAAGGCCGATTTTGCCTATGACGCGGATGCGGATGTTTACCGATGTCCGGCAGGCGAGACGCTGACATACCGCTACACGACTGAAGAAGGCGGCCTGGTGGTGCGGCGCTACTGGACCGACGCCTGTCAGACCTGCCCTGTCAAGGCGGGCTGCAC
>NZ_JBMIRT010000031.1:0-66677 GCF_049195285.1 Ruegeria sp. MALMAid1280
GAAGTTCTTGTCCCGGTTGTTCACGGCCTTGAACTTGGATCCGTCGATGGCGACACAATCCCCCTTCAGCACCCCGATCCGGCGGCAGAGTTCGACGAACTGAGCACAGGTCCGCCGAATAGCGGGGCCGTTATTGCGGCGAAATTCGGCGATTGTCTTGTTGTCCGGGGCCAACCGCCCGGTCAGCCACATCACCTCGACGCTACGCACAGCCTCCCGCTCCAGTGCGCGGCTGGAGGGGCCGCGATTCAGATAACCGTAGATGAAGAGCTTCAACAGGACCGAGGGGTGATAACCTGGCCGCCCGGTCCGCGCCGGCGCCGTCCGATGGAAACCAATTTCCCCAAGATTGATCTCGTCCACGAAGAGGTCAATCACGCGGACCGGACTGTCCTCGTCGATCCAATCTTCCAGCCAGTCCGGAAAAAGCGTCGCCTGACTGCGATCCGCGCCCTCGATATATCCCGACATGCCCGCCTCCGGTCTTTGCCGAAAAGCATACAGCATCTGGGGTTTTCACACAGCCTCGGTTCACAGCAGCCATTCCCAACACAGACAGAGACCTATGGCTTGAGATGAGTGTGCCGATTTGCAACGCAAAGACCAAGTCTGTCTAACGCCCAATACCCCCAACTATCGATACACGGGCAAAAATGTCCCCGGATGCATGATGATGTCGAAATGCTGCATCCCCTTTTTCAGATCGAAACTGACCGAATGCCCGCCCTTGCGCAACAACTCGGCATAGTCCCGGCTCTGACGGATGAACTCAGGCGTGTCTCGGTCTGCCACGGTCACGTGATAGCGTGGGCCAGGCCGGGGCAGGTGACGGATCGGAGAGAGGTCGTTCACCTCGACCGGGGTCAGTTGTAGCGGATCGTTGACTGGCGTCAGGCTGATCGGTTCCAGATCGTAGACGCCGCTGATCAGGATCACATCGCGGACCCGCACTCCGGCACGGGCCAACGCATCGGCCGAACCCGCCATGACCATACTGACCAGATGAGCACCGGCACTGTGGCCGGACAGGGTGACGCGGGAGGGATCGAAGCCCAGGTTAAAGGCGTTCTCCGCCAGCCAAAGCAGGGCGTTGCGGCATTCCTCGATCATGTCGCCAATGCGCGCATCCGGGGCGAGCGTGTAGTTCAGAGTGGCAAAGGACTGCTCGGCCGCAACCAGCGCCGGGGCCATCACCGCCGATTCGCTCTGGCTGAGGGCCTGCCAGTAGCCGCCGTGGATAAAGACATGCAGCGGCGCACCTGCGCCTTTTGCGGGAAAGAAGTCCAGCACCTGCGTTGGGCTGGCGCCATAGGCCAGATTCTCTTTCACCTTCATCTGCGCCCGGTACTGTGCGCTGAGCGCGGCATAGCTGTCGACATAAGGGGTCAGGTCACCGCCGATCATCGACCGGGGCGAATACTCCTGATCCAGTTCGTCCTGAGTGAAACCCCGGTACAGCATCGCCTACTCCTGCTCGGTATACATCAGTTCGGTGCGCATATCGTAGAGATCATGGAAAAAGCGCAAATCCAAGGCCTTGCGCAGGAATGAAACGCCGCTGGACCCGCCGGTGCCGGGCTGGTTGCCGATCACCCGCTCGACCGCCGTGACGTGATCGAACCGCCAGCGCTGGAACAGCGATTCCACGTCCATCAGCTTTTCCGCCAGCGCGTAGAGGTCCCAATACCGGTCGGTGTCGCGATAGACCTGCACCCAGATTTTCACCACGCGCGCGTCACCGGAATAGGGTTGTGCAAAATCCCGCTCCAGCAGGTCCTGCGGCACGTCAAACCCTTGGCGCGCCAGCATAAACAGCACCTCGTCATAGAGGGACGGCTTGGTCAGCGCGGCGTTCAGCATCTCCATGACCTCAGAGTCATGTTCGTGCACTTTCAGGGTCGAGGCATCCTTGTTGCCCAGAATGAACTCGATCTGGCGATAGCCATAGCTTTGGAACCCCGACGAATTCCCCAGCGCCTGCCGGAAGGTCAGGTAATCGGCAGGCGTCATGGTCAGCAGCGTTTCCCATGCCGTGATCAACTGCCGCTGGATTGCCTTGACCCGATCGAGGTTCTTCATCGCCGGGCCGAACGCGTCCTGCTGCAGGAAGTGGCGTGTCTCGACCAGTTGATGGTGCATCAGTTTCAGCCACAGCTCGCTGACCTGATGGATGATGATGAACAGCATCTCATCGGGTTGGGCGGGGTCCTGAAAGGTTTTTTGCAGGTTCAGCAAGGTTTTGAGCTGCAGGAAGTCGCCATAGCTCTTGCGATGGGTCTGCGCGAAATCGGTGACCAAAGAATTCTCGATCCCGCGTTCCAAATACCTGTCTTTATCGCCCATGTGCTCCTCCAAACGCGCGGGTTCTTCCCTGTTTAGGGTCAAAACCCGCGCGGTGCCAGAGCGTTAGGTCCAGTCGAGCACCACCTTGCCGGACCGGCCCGATTTCATTGCGGCAAAGCCTTCGGTAAAATCGTCGATCTTCATCTGATGCGTGATAACCCGGCTGACATCCAGGCCGTTCTGCAACATGGCGATCATCTTGTACCAGGTCTCGAACATCTCGCGCCCATAAACGCCCTTGATGGTGATCGCCTTGAACACGATGCGCGACCAGTCGACCGGGGATTTCCCCGGCGGAATACCCAGCAAAGCAATCTTGCCGCCCATCACCAGTGCCTCGACCATCTGGTCCAGCGCAATTTGCGAGCCCGACATTTCCAGACCCACGTCGAAGCCTTCCTTCATACCCAGTTCGGTGATGACATCCTGCAACTCTTCTTTAGATACGTCGACGGTGCGCACGGTCGGCACCACATGTTCCGCCAGTTTCAGGCGATCCGGGTTTATATCGGTGATCACCACGTGCCGGGCGCCTGCGTGACGGGCGACGGCGGCAGCCATGATGCCGATGGGGCCTGCGCCGGTGATCAGTACATCCTCACCCAGCAAGTCGAAGCTGAGCGCGGTATGCACGGCGTTGCCCAGCGGGTCGAGGATAGCGCCGATCTCATCCGGCACGTCATCCGGCAAGGGCACCACGTTGAAGGCAGGCAGTTTCAGATATTGTGCAAAAGCCCCCTGTTCATTCACGCCGATGCCCCGCGTGCCGGGGTCCAGGTGGAACTTGCCCGCTCGGCTCTGGCGGCTGTCGGTTCCGATCAGATGCCCTTCGCCCGAGCAGCGCTGGCCGATCTCAAGCCCGGTCACGTTGCGCCCGATCTCGACGATCTCACCGGCGAATTCATGGCCGGTGATCATCGGGATTGGCACCGTGGCCGAGGCCCATTCGTCCCAGTTCCAGATATGGATATCTGTGCCGCAAATCCCGGTCTTGTTGACGCGGATCAGAACCTCTTCCGGGCCGATCTCGGGCACCGGGGCCTGAACCATCCAAAGGCCTTCTTCGGGTTTGGATTTCTCAAGTGCTTTCATGGTGTTGGGTCGCATGAGGTTACTCCCACAAATCGGTAGACAGATATTTCAAACCGCTGTCACACATCACAATCGCAACGCAGCCGCCTTTTTCCGACCCGCGCAACAGGTCGATGGCCGCAGCAAGGTTGGCACCCGCCGAAAAGCCCGCGAAAATGCCTTCGGTGCGGGCCAGCAATCGCGCGCTGTCCCGTGCTGCGTCACCCGAAACCGACAGATGCCCGGCCAAGTTCGTTCCGTTCAGGTGGACCAGATCGCCCATGGCATAGCCGCCGCCCTGAATTGGGTGATCGGGGTTGCTGATGGCTTCTCCGGCGATTGCGCGCGCGCCTTCGGGTTCGACCGCATAGCAGCGCACGCCCAACGGGGTCAGGTACTCTGCCGCTCCGGCCAGAGTGCCGCCGGACCCTGCAAAGTCGCAGAACGCCGTCACCGACCCGCCGGACTGGTTCCAGATTTCAGGCCCCGTGCCGGCGGCATGGGCTTTGGGGTTGCCGGAATGACCGAACTGGTCGGCGCGAAACGCGTTGCGTTCAGCGGTGATGCGCTGCGCGGCTTCATCCACCAAGGCCAGATCGGCCCCCGAAACCTCGCCGGGTTTGCTGCCCTCGGCTTGTGGGACGATCACAACCTCGGCCCCCAGGGCCCGCATCATGCGCGCGCGTTCGACCGAGTTTCCGGCGCTCATGACCGCGACGAAGGGGTGCCCCAGAATGCCGCAGACAATCGCCAGACCCGTGCCCATATTGCCCGAAGTCAGTTCAACAACCGTCTGCCCCGGGGCCAATGTGCCATCGGCCCGGGCCAGTTCGATGATGGACTTCGCGGCCCGGTCCTTTTTCGAAAACCCCGGCAGCAGGTAGTCCAGCTTGGCCAGAATACGCCCGTCCAGATCAAGCCGCCGGCATACGCGCGATAGCTCGACAAGCGGCGTGTCTCCGATTGCGTCGATGACAGAGGGCAGGATCAAGAGATCACTCCCAGCTCCTTGCCCACCTTGCCAAACGCGGCCAGTGCGCGGTCCAGTTCGTCCTTGGTCAGAGCCGCATTCATCTGTGTTCTGATCCGCGCCTGACCGCGCGGGACGACGGGGAAGAAAAAGCCCGAGACATAGACGCCCTCGTCAAACAATTTGGCGGCCATATCCTGTGCCAGTGTTGCTTCACCCAGCATCACCGGGATGATCGGGTGTTCGCCGGGCAACAGATCAAAGCCCAGCTCTTCCAGACCCGCGCGCCAGTATTTGGCATTGCCGAACAGTTGCGCGCGCAACATCTCGCCCTCTTCGACCAGACGGATCGCTTCCAGACCGGCAGCGACGATGGACGGCGGCAGCGAGTTCGAGAACAGATAGGGCCGCGCGCGCTGCCGCAGCAGATCGATCACTGGCTGCGGCCCGGCGATATAACCGCCGATTGCCCCCCCAAGTGCCTTGCCCAGAGTTCCCGTCAGAATGTCCACATCGACGCCGAAATGATCCGGCGTGCCCGCGCCGTTTGGCCCCATGAAACCGGTGGCGTGGCAGTCATCGACCATGACGATGGCGTCGTACTTGTCGGCCAGCTCGCGAATCTTCGGCAGGTTGGCCAGATAGCCATCCATCGAAAACACGCCGTCGGTGGCGATCATGATATGCCGCGCGCCATCCTCGCGCGCCTGTTTCAGCCAGGCTTCGAGGTCGTTCATGTCGTTGTTCATGTAGCGATAGCGCTTGGCCTTGCACAGCCGCACGCCGTCGATGATCGAGGCGTGGTTCAGGCTGTCCGAGATGATGGCATCCTCAGGCCCCAACAAAGGTTCGAACAAACCGCCATTGGCATCGAAACAGGCGGCGAACAGGATTGCGTCGTCTTTATTCAGGAATTGCGCCAGCTTCTGTTCCAGCTCGCGGTGGATGTCCTGCGTGCCGCAGATGAAGCGCACGCTTGCCATGCCGAACCCCTTGGGCTCCATCGCGCCCTTGGCAGCGTCGATCAGTGCCGGGTGATCGGCCAGACCCAGATAGTTGTTGGCGCACAGGTTGATCACCTGCTTGTCGCCCACCGTAATCTCACCGCCCTGGGGCGAGGTGATCATTCGTTCGCTTTTATACAGGCCCTCCGCCCGAATCTGGCCGAGCGTTTCGGTGACGTGGTTCAGGAAATCTTTAGGCATCGAATCCTCCTTGCGCGGGACATTGTCTATCATAGCGGAATAGATTCCGGAATACGGGAATTTTTATATTGCGGAATAAAATCCGAAATATTGGAAAAACAAGGGGTGCGTCTACTATGCGTCCCTAACTAGTTTTTATCATTTAGCTCTTTCTGAAATTCTTTAGAGGAATTGGTTAGCGGATAAGGCTCGTCAGGGGTGTCGACGCCAAGAAAAGCGCATAGTGGCTCCCAACCGCTCCCGGTTTCATAGGTCAGTAGCCGGTCGGCCGGAATTGTCTGGCGGACGGCGTCGGTATGTGCCTTGAACACGCGCGTTGCGTGGTCGCGGTCATTCAATTGGCCACCAAAGATATCCTGCGCAATGAACTTGCTGCACATTTCGGAAATAGCATTCAAATGCGGTTGATCGTGTTTGCCCCGCATTGTTGTCATGAACGGGCCAATCGTGGCCTGCACGCTGTCAAACCACGCGTTAGGGTCGCGGACACTCAGGATAACTTTGGCGTCGGGATAGTGCGTGGCCAGTTGCCGCCAATAGGCTGCGCCGGGCCAGTCGACCTGCGCGCGATACCCCTGGAACATGGCATCCCAATCCGACGGCTCGCCCCGCGCGGCGGCTTCCCACGCGGGCAGTTGACCGGGATTGTCCCGAACTTCGAACATGTGATGACAGGGGCCAAAGCCCAGCCGTTCCAAAGCGATTTTTAATGAATTGGTTCCCGTGCGGCCAAAACCGGCCCCTATGACTTCAAGCCCCATCCGAGTGCCCCCAATGGTTGAGAAAGCCCCAAGCTAGCACGGAATCGGTGGCTTTCCCAATTCCACGTCCGAACAGGTCAGGCGTTCTTAACGATCAGGAACACGCGCGCCGGGCTGTCGGCCACAATCGAATGGGCCACATCCGCCGCGTAGCGGGCCGTATCGCCCTGTTTCAGATCGCGGGACGCGCTGCCCGAGGTCACGCGGACCGCGCCCTCCAACACCGTCAGTTGTTCCCTGGCGCCGCGCGCATGGGGTTGGCTGGTCAGGGCGCCATCGGTGTCGAACTCGATATCATAGACCTCGTGCCCGCCGGCCTCTTCGGGCGGAGAGAGGATACGGATACGGCAGTTCTGGCCCATATTGTCGATGCTGGGCACCTCGACCTTGCGCAGGACCTCGATCTGATCCGCGGTGTTCGCCTCTTCCAGCAGGCCCGCGAAATCCACCTGCAGGGCGCGGGTCAGGTTCCACAGTGTCGAGATGGTGGGGCTGCTTTCGCCGCGTTCGATCTGGCTGACCATGGAACGGGACACGCCGCTGAGATTGGCCACGGCTTCAAGCGACAGACCCTTGGCCCGGCGCGCCTCTTTCAGGCGGGCGGGCAGGCGTGTCAGGATATCGTCAGTGTTGTCCGTCATGACGGAATTTCATGCGCCTTGCGATGATGGATGTCAATTCCAACCGTGACGGGACGTCTCATGGGACAGGTCTATGCTGCAGGTGCATACTGCTGCCGAATCCCGGAGGAGACTGACATGACTGATATCGTATTGCTGGACGGTGCCCGTACCGCAATTGGAACCTTTGGCGGCGCTCTGGCGTCAACCGCGCCCATCGACCTGGCGACCGTTGCCACCGAAGCCGCGCTGGAGCGGTCGGGAGTCGAGGGTGCGCAGATCGGGCATGTGGTGTTTGGGCATGTGATCAACACCGAGCCGCGTGACATGTACCTGTCGCGTGTTGCCGCGATGCAGGCGGGGATACCGAACGGGACGCCTGCGATGAATGTGAACCGGCTGTGTGGATCGGGCGCGCAGGCGATTGTTTCAGCGGTGCAGTCCCTGATGCTGGGCGACGCCGAGTTTGCCGTGGCAGGCGGGGCCGAGAGCATGTCGCGCAGCCCATACATCGTGCCGCAGGCGCGGTGGGGGGCGAAGATGGGCGATGTGTCCTCACTGGACATGATGCTGGGTGCGCTGAACTGCCCCTTTGGCACCGGCCATATGGGCGTGACGGCAGAGAATGTCGCTGATGAGCATCAGATCAGCCGCGCGCAGATGGACGAGTTTGCGATCACCAGCCAGACCCGCGCAGCAGCGGCGATCGAGGCGGGGTATTTCGACAGCCAGATCACGCCGGTGCAGGTCAAGGTCAAGAGGGACATGGTGGACTTCAAGGTCGACGAACACCCCAAGGCCACCACGGCCGAGGCGTTGGCCGGGTTGCGGCCGGTGTTCAAGAAAGACGGTCGTGTGACGGCGGGCAATGCCTCGGGCATCAATGACGGTGCGGCGGCGATGGTTCTGGCCACGGCAGAGGCGGCTGAGAAAGCCGGGTTGAAGCCCAAGGCGCGCATTCTGGGCTATGCCCATGCAGGTGTCCGCCCCGAGGTGATGGGGATCGGGCCGGTTCCGGCAGTGCGGAACCTGATGGACAAGACCGGCTTGTCGGTGGACGACTTCGATGTAATCGAAAGCAACGAGGCGTTTGCGGCGCAGGCTCTGGCGGTCAATCAGGAGCTTGGCTTGGATGCGGCAAAGGTGAACCCGAATGGCGGCGCAATTGCGTTGGGTCATCCGGTGGGGGCGACCGGCGCGATCATTACGCTGAAGGCGCTGTATGAACTGGAGCGCACTGGTGGGTCCAAAGGGTTGGTGACCATGTGCATCGGTGGCGGACAGGGGATTGCCATTGCCATCGAGCGGCTCTGAGCCGAAGCCGGGGCAGGGGGGCTGTCTGCCCCCCATCGCGCGGGGCGCGATTCCCCCCGAGGATATTTCTGGCCAGATGAAGCGGGCGGGATGGCTTTAGCTGAGCGCGTTGAGCAGCAGAACCAGCGCGGCGCCAACTGCGGCACCGATACCAGCGGGCAGAGCCGCAGACCAAAGAGGTGAAGTCGGGGGATCATCCTTCTGGGTCTGGGCGATCAGGGCGTTCTCGACCAACCCCGGCAGGCGGGGGCCGAAGCGGGCCAGAACCCAGGCGGTTTTGCCGAAGTCACGCAAGGCGGCACGCGGGCCGATGGATTGCTTGATGTAATCCTCGACCACGGGGCGGGCGACCTCCCAGATATTCGTATGTGGGTCAAGTGAGCGTGCGACGCCCTCGACCACCACCATCGTACGTTGCAGCAGGATCAGTTCCGTCCGGGTTTCCATGCCGAACCGTTCGGTGACCTCGAACAGGTAGTTCAGCAGGCGGCCCATCGAGATATTCGAAGCGTCCATGCCGAAGATCGGCTCACCCACTGCGCGCAGGGCGCGGGCGAATTCATCGACATCCTGATTGGCGGGGACATAGCCGGCCTCGAAATGCACCTCGGCCACGCGTTTGTAGTCGCGGCGGATGAAGCCGAAGAGGATCTCGGCATAAACCCGGCGGGTGTATTCATCGATATGGCCCATGATGCCGTAGTCATAGGCGATAATATCGCCATTGGCGGCGACCTTCAGGTTGCCCTGATGCATGTCGGCATGGAAATAGCCGTCGCGCAGCGCGTGCAGCAGGAACAGGCGCAGGACCCGTTCGGCCAGATCGCGGCGATTGTGACCTGCGGCATCAAGCGCTTCGTTTTCGCCCAGTGGAATCCCGTCGGCCCAGCTGAGTGTCATCACCCGTCGCGCCGACAGAGACCAGACCACAGGGGGCAGCCAGAACCCGGCGTCATCCTTGGTGTTGGCGGCGTATTCCGAGGCGGCGGCGCTTTCCAGACGCAGGTCCAGCTCGCCGCGCACGACGCCGTCGAAATGTTCGATCACTTCCATCGGGCGCAGGCGGCGCGCGCCGGGGGCGAACAACTGGGCGATGCGGGCGGCGAAATAGAATGCGTCTACGTCCTTGCGGAACGCGCGTTCGATGCCGGGGCGCAGAACCTTGACGGCGACATCCTCACCCGTGCTGGTCAGCTTGGCCTTGTGGACCTGTGCGATCGAGGCTGCGGCGATGGGTTCGCTGAACTCCGAGAACACCTCCTCCACCGGCTGGCCCAGTTCCTTGGACACTTCGGCCATTGCCTCGGCGCGCGAAAAGGGGGGCAGCTTGTCTTGCAGCACACGCAGCTGGGCGGCCAGTTCATTGCCGACCACGTCCGGTCGGGTCGAGAGCACCTGGCCGAACTTGATATAGGCCGGGCCCAGCGCCGTCAGCGCCCGGGTCGCGGGCGGCATGTCGGGGTCACCCTTGTAGCCCAGCCACTGAAACGGTTTGCCCAGGGCATGGGCCACGAAACGCAGGGCGCGGGGTGCTTCGAAGGCGTCCAGCACCACGTTCATGGCGCCTGTGCGTTCCAGGGTGGCGCCTGTGCGGATCAGGCGGATGATGTTGTGAGGGCCTCGCATGGATCAGATCTTCCAGCCGGAATGCAGCGCGGCGATACCCATGCTGAGGTTGCGGTATTTGGCGTTTTCGAACCCTGCGGTACGGACCATGTTCAGGAAGGTCTCCTGATCGGGGAACTTGCGGATCGATTCGACCAGATACTGATAGCTGTCATAATCATTGGCGATCAGCTTGCCCATGCGCGGGATGACGTTGAAGCTGTAGAGGTCATACAGCTTTTGCAGCCCGTCATTGGGCAGTTGGCTAAATTCCAGCACCATCAGGCGGCCGCCGGGTTTCAGAACGCGGAATGCTTCGTTCAGGGCTTCTTGCGGACGGGTAACGTTCCGGATGCCGAATGAGATCGTGTAGACGTCGAAAGTATTGTCCTCGAAGGGCAGGGACATTGCGTCGCCCACCACCCAGTTCAGGCTGTCGGACATCTGGTCAGCTTCGGCACGTTGGCGGCCTTCGACCAGCATCGGCTCGGTCAGGTCCAGCACGGTGGCATGGCCATAGCCGGCGCGTTTGAGAAAGCGAAATGAGATATCGCCCGTGCCGCCCGCCACATCCAGCAGGCGTTGACCGGGGCGTGGGGCCAGCCAATCCATCATCGCGTCTTTCCAGACCCGGTGGATGCCCATCGACATGACATCGTTCATCACGTCGTATTTCGAGGCGACCGAGTTGAACACGCCCTGCACACGCCCGGCCTTGTCGGCCTCGCGCACGGTTTCGAATCCGAAATGAGTGGTCTTGTCGCTGTTGTCGGACATGAAAGGATGCCTTTGCCTGAGTTGCTCATCCTTATAGGCCGCGCAGCCGGGAAGACAATCGCGCGAAAAGGTAGCAGGGGGCGGCGAATTGACAGATGCGCCACAGATTTTCCTTAGTCGCAGCCTATGACGGGATCAGATATTCCTGACCTTCGGAGATGTCCTGTTGGCAAGCCTTCTTGCAGCTTTGCTGTCCATTGTTTTGGTCTTCCTGTTTTTCGGCTGGCGGATCAGGGCTGTCTTTCGCACCGCGCAAAGGGTGTGGCGTGCCGATGGGCTGGGCGACAAGGTGGATGCGTTGGCCCGTCACTATCCGAATGACGTTGTTCACGAGGCGATGCTGCGCGCGGGCAGCGACCGGCCCGCGCAGCAAACGCTGACGCGCAGAACCTTTCGCACGGCACCCGGCGCGATTGTGGTGACGATTCTGGTTCTGGTCGCTTATTTCTATGTGGGGTTCGTTCGGCCCGATCTGGGCGAATTCGATGAGGCCATCCCGCTGCAGAACCCCGAAGCGATTGTGGCGGTCAAGCTCGCGTTGCTGGGTTTGGTGATCTACACACTGATCTTTCATCTTGCCAATGCCATCACGATTGATGGGAGTGAACTGGTCATGACAGGCCCGCTGTTTCAGCGGCGTCATTTTGATCTGACCAAACTGACCAGGATCAGCCTTCGGCACAGTGGGATTTATGTGTTGCGTTTTTCAGATGGGAAGACGGCGCGGATTTTGAAATATGTTACCGGACATGATGAAATGGTACAGGCATTTGAAAGCGCGCTGGCAACAAATCAGGAGAGTACATGCCAGAACTTCCCGAAGTCGAAACGGTCCGCCGCGGGCTGACGCCTGCGATGGAGGGTGTGGTGATCGAACGGGCGGATGTGAACCGTCCCGATCTGCGCTGGCCCTTCCCTGACCTTATGGCCGAACGGCTGACCGGGCGACGGGTCGACCGGCTGCGGCGGCGCTCGAAATACATTCTGGCCGATCTCAGCAGTGGGGAAACCTTGCTGATCCATCTGGGTATGTCCGGGCGGATGACGGTGTCGGGTGATCCGCTGGGGCAGTTCGTGCATGACCACCCGATGCCGGAAAAACATGACCACGTGGTGTTCCACATGGCCAATGGCGCGCGGGTGACCTTCAACGATCCGCGTCGGTTCGGCGCGATGGACCTGCTGCCGACCGCCACCGCCGAAGCGCACAAGCTGCTGTCGGTTCTGGGACCGGAACCGCTGGGCAATGACTTTCACGAACAGCACCTGATCGAGGCGTTCAAAGGCAAGAACACTCCGGTCAAGTCGGCGCTGCTGGATCAGGGAATCGTTGCCGGATTGGGCAATATCTATGTCTGCGAGGCGCTTTATCGCGCGGGCGTGTCGCCACGTCGCAAGGCGGGACAGATTTCTGAGGCGCGCGTTGCCGCACTGGTTCCGATCATCCGGCAGGTGCTGCAGGACGCCATCGAGGCAGGCGGATCATCGCTGCGCGATTTCCGCCAAGCCGATGGAGAACTTGGATATTTTCAGCACAGCTTTGACGTTTACGGACGCGAGGGCGAACCCTGCCGCACCGAGGGCTGCGGCGCGGTCATCAATAGAATCACCCAGTCCGGTCGCTCATCCTTCTATTGCGCGCAATGCCAAAGATAGCTTGATCCGACGAAATCGCGTGGTAAGGACTCATACCTGAACGGAACAACCGGAAGCTTACACCTCATGGCTTTTGAGACGATCATCGTCGAAATCGAAGACCACGTCGCCCTAATCAGACTCGACCGACCTGACGCGCTGAACGCGCTGAACACCCAACTGCTGGGTGAGCTGTGTGACGCGCTGGAAGATGCCGACAGGAATGACAAGGTGCGCTGCATCGTGATTACCGGCTCGGACAAGGCATTTGCCGCTGGCGCGGACATCAAAGAGATGTCCGAGATGAGCTATGTGGACGTGTTCAACATCAACCTGTTTGCAGATGCCAATGACCGGATCTGTGCGATCCGCAAACCTATCGTTGCTGCCGTTTCGGGCTATGCGCTGGGCGGCGGGTGCGAACTGGCGATGCTGTGCGATTTCATCATTGCCGCCGACACTGCCAAGTTCGGCCAGCCCGAGATCAACCTGGGTGTCATCGCCGGGTTGGGGGGCACGCAGCGCCTGACCCGCTTTGTCGGCAAGTCCAAGGCGATGGATATGAACCTGACCGGCCGTTTCATGGACGCCGAAGAGGCTGAACGCGCCGGTCTGGTCAGCCGGGTGGTTCCGGCCAAAAAGCTTGTGGAAGAAGCGATCGGCGCCGCCCAGAAGATCGCCGAGAAATCGCAGCTCAGCACGATGGCCGCCAAAGAGGCCGTCAACCGCAGCTATGAGGTTACGCTGAGCGAAGGCCTGTTGTTCGAACGCCGTGTCTTTCATTCCATGTTCGCGACCGAAGACCAGAAAGAAGGCATGGCCGCGTTCCAGGAAAAACGCGCCGCCCAGTTCCGCGACAAGTAATCCGCGCGCCGGGGACCGGGATCAGGCGGGCCTAGCCCGCCTTTTTCATGCCGGCCATGCCCTGTGAAAGAATCGGCTTGGCAAAGCGCGCAATCTTGGATAACTAGCGCCGCTATACATGCGCGTGCGGCCCGCTTGGCCCGACTCACACCCGTGATTTCTGATCCGGTGCGGACAATCCGTGACGCGTAACCGAATACAACCGTACCGAACGAAGGTCAGAAACACATGGCAAATTCGCCCCAGGCTAAAAAACGCGCGCGTCAGAACGACAAGCGTTTCGCAATCAACAAAGCGCGCCGTTCGCGCATCCGCACCTATCTGCGCAAAGTCGAAGAAGCGATCGCATCCGGCGACAAGGACGCAGCGACCGCAGCCCTGCGCGCAGCTCAGCCCGAACTGATGCGCGGCGTCACCAAAGGTGTCTTCCACAAGAACACCGCCTCGCGCAAAATGTCGCGCCTGTCGGCCCGGGTCAAAGCTCTGGGCTGAAACTTTGGTTGACCCAGGGTCAACAATTCACGACTGAATTGTTCATAAAAGCGTCACAATTCGTGGCGCTTTTTTTGTGCTGTTGCCGGAAAGCCGCGTCTTCACGAAGCCGAGAGATTCTTTCGGCCAAAGACCCGAGTCAATATCAGAGTTTCGTTGCCGTACGCCTTGGCCTCTTGTTACCACTAAGTCAGCGATTCACTCGCTTGGGGGGACAGGCTGTTTCATTGATCAAACTGACGGGCATCAGGATGATCGCGAAACGAATGTTGGCAAACGGGCAAGGCCCGTTTGTTGATCTGCTATAGGTTTTCGGGTGACCGAAGATCTGAGCCCTGTCTAAAAAAATGTTTGCGATGCGCAACCCTGCACACGGGGCGCCCTGTTTTTGGGTGTCCACCTGTCAGGCTGCGCTGAGTTTTGGGGACAGCCTCGCCAGATCCACGTGGTTTGGCGTGTGGGTATCCTATTGCGAGTGAAAAGCAAAATAACCGGGTAACCGGAACTGGGTAATTGGGTAATAAGGCCGTCAGGCCAATAAAGAATGGGATGCGTGAGGCGCTTGATGACACAAGAAAAATGGGGACAACTGCGTAACAAATTGCTCAAGGCGGTCGGCAAGAACAACTACACCACCTGGATCGAACCTCTTGAATTTCAAGAGCTGCAGGATGGGGTTGCGGTGTTCTCGGTACCGACGAACTTCATGGGCAACTATGTGAGCCAGAATTTTGCGGATCTCATTTTATATGAGATGAACACCGCCGGGGAATCAGTGCAGCGTCTGGCCTTTCGCGTCGCCGCCAATTCGCCGGTACGCCCGTCCAACGAACCCGCACCCGCGGTTGTTCAGGACACGCCGCAACCCCAATCTTTGTCGCAACAGGCCGAGTCGGCAAACGATGCCCTGGAATCGATGCAGGCCGCGCCATTGGATGCCCGTTTCACCTTTGACAGCTTTGTGGTCGGCAAGCCCAACGAACTGGCCCACGCCGCCGCGCGCCGTGTGTCCGAAGGCGGTCCCGTCACATTCAACCCGCTGGTTCTGTATGGCGGTGTCGGCCTGGGTAAAACCCACCTGATGCATGCCATCGCGTGGGAACTGAAAACCAAGCGGCCCGAGCTGAATGTCCTGTACCTGTCGGCGGAACAGTTCATGTACCGTTTTGTGCGGGCCCTGCGCGAACGTCGGATGATGGATTTCAAACACCTGTTCCGCTCGGTCGATGTGCTGATGGTCGATGACGTGCAGTTCATCGCCGGCAAGGATTCAACCCAGGAAGAGTTCTTTCACACCTTCAACGCGCTGGTGGACCAGAACAAGCAGATCATCATCTCGGCCGACCGCGCTCCGGGCGAAATCAAAGATCTGGAAGATCGCGTGAAGTCGCGCCTGCAATGCGGTCTGGTCGTTGACCTGCACCCGACCGATTACGAACTGCGTCTGGGTATCCTGCAGAACAAGGTGCAGCAGTACAGCAGCACCTATCCCGACCTGACTATTGCCGATGGTGTGCTGGAGTTTCTGGCTCATCGCATCTCGACTAATGTGCGCGTGCTCGAAGGTGCCCTGACCCGTCTGTTCGCTTTTGCCTCGCTGGTGGGGCGCGAGATCGACATGGAGCTGACCCAGGATTGTCTGGCTGACGTACTGCGCGCATCCGAGCGCAAGATCACGGTCGAAGAGATTCAGCGCAAAGTGTCGGACTATTACAACATCCGCCTGTCCGACATCATCGGCCCCAAGCGCCTGCGGTCTTATGCCCGCCCGCGTCAGGTGGCGATGTATCTGTGCAAGCAACTGACCAGCCGCTCGCTGCCCGAGATCGGCCGCCGCTTTGGCGGGCGTGACCACACCACGGTCATGCACGGCGTCAAGCGCATCGAAGAGCTGAAAACCACCGACGGCCAGATTGCCGAAGATGTGGAAATGCTGCGCCGCGCGCTGGAAGCCTGAGACTTACCTCAAGCCTCTCAGGAATTGCCCCGGACCTTTGCGCCCGGGGCTTTTTTGTGCGCAATTATCCACGGTTGCCGGTGAACTGTGCCCGCCGGGCCACGCGCCCCTTGACGCAATGGGTGTTCCAACCCAGAAAACCGTAAAAAATCCTTGTGCCTCAGGGTGGAACCGCTAACGTGCCAGTCCCGCCCATGTCGGTACGCAAGTCAGAGGAACTGAGGGTATGAAGATCAGCATCGAACGAGGCACCCTTCTTAAGGCCGTTTCCCAGGCCCAATCTGTTGTCGAACGTCGCAACACCATTCCCATACTTGCCAATGTGCTGATTGAGGCCGAAGGCGATCAGGCCATGTTCCGTGCCACCGATTTGGATATCGAAGTGGTCGACAAGGCCCCGGCGCAGGTGGAAAAGGCGGGCGCGACGACTGTCGCGGCGACGACCCTGCATGAGATCGTGCGCAAACTGCCCGATGGCGCGCTGGTGACCCTGAGCGCCGACAGCGCCGCAGGCCGTCTGACGGTTGAGGCGGGCCGGTCGAACTTCTCGCTGGCGACCTTGCCGAAAGAGGATTTCCCGGTAATGGCTTCGTCTGAGTATCAGTCGAACTTTACCGCCTCGGCGGCGCTGCTGCGGCGGTTGTTCGACAAATCGAAATTTGCCATCTCGACCGAAGAGACCCGATATTACCTGAACGGTGTCTACATGCATGTGGCTGATGGGTCCGAAGGCGGCAAAGTGCTGCGCTGTGTGGCCACCGATGGCCACCGTCTGGCCCGCATCGACGCCGATCTGCCGGATGGTGCGGCGGACATGCCGGGCGTGATCGTGCCGCGCAAAACCGTGGGTGAGCTGCGCAAACTGCTGGACGATGATGAGATGGACATCGCCGTTTCGGTCAGTGAAACCAAGGTGCGTTTCGCAACGCCTGACATCACGCTGACCTCGAAAGTGATCGACGGCACCTTCCCCGATTACACGCGGGTTATTCCGCAGGGCAACACCCGCCAGTTGGAGGTGGACGCCGCCGAATTTGCACAGGCTGTTGACCGCGTTGCCACCGTCTCGTCCGAACGCTCGCGCGCAGTCAAGCTGCAATTGGATTCGGACAAGCTGGTTCTGTCGGTCAACGCACCCGACAGTGGCGCTGCCGAGGAAGAACTGGCCGTGGCCTATGGTGATGAGCGGTTGGAGATTGGCTTTAACGCCAAGTACCTGTTGGAGATTGCCTCGCAGGTGGATCGCGAGAACGCGGTGTTCCTGTTCAACTCGGCCGGTGATCCGACCCTGATGCGCGAAGGCGGTGATCAGAGCGCTGTCTACGTGGTCATGCCGATGCGCGTCTGATCGCGCTGGCGCGCGATGCCTCCGGCGGGAGTATTATTCAAAAGATGAAGGGAGGGGTCATGGGATTGGCCCTGACCGAGCTTACGGTCTCGCATTTTCGGTCTCATATGCTGGCGCGGTTGTCCTTGGATGGGCGACCGGTGGCGATTCATGGGCCGAACGGGGCGGGGAAGACCAATATCCTTGAGGCGGTTTCCCTGTTTTCGCCCGGTCGCGGGATGCGGCGGGCCAGTGCGGCCGAGATGACCAGGAGGCCCGAGGCGCTGGGCTGGAAACTGTCCGGCTTGCTGAGCGCGCAGGGGCAGAACTATGAGATCGAAACCTGGTCCGAGGGCGGCGCCGCGCGTCAGGTTCGGATTGACGGCAAGGCGGCCAGCCAGATTGATCTGGGCAAATTGGCGCGGATAGTTTGGTTGATCCCGTCGATGGACCGGTTGTGGATCGAAGGGGCCGAGGGGCGGCGGCGGTTTCTGGATCGCATCGCGCTGAGTTTCGACCCCGCCCATGCCGAGGCATCTTTGACCTATGAGAAATCCATGCGCGAACGGAACCGCCTGCTGAAAGAACAGGTGCGCGATGCGCACTGGTATGCCGCACTTGAAGGGCAAATGGCCGAGACCGGTCATCGCATTCACGCAGCGCGTTTGGCGGCGTTGGATCACCTTCGTGCGGCGCAGGAGCAGGCGGAAACTGCTTTCCCTTCGGCTGATCTGGAACTGGTTCAGACCGAAGGGGAGATGCCGGAGACGGCCGAGGACCTGCGTGAGGCGCTGAACGAGAGTCGAGCTCGCGATCTGGCGGCGGGGCGTACTTTGGTCGGGCCGCATCGGTCTGATTTGTACGGGGTGTTCGCAGCCAAAAGGGTTCCGGCCAAGGACTGCTCGACCGGAGAGCAGAAGGCGCTGCTTGTGTCCCTGATCCTGTCAAACGCACGGGCGTTGGCGGGGATGGTGGGGGCACCTCCGATCGTGTTGTTGGATGAGGTGGCCGCGCATCTGGATGCGGGGCGGCGGGCGGCGCTTTATGATGAGATTTGCGCGCTGGGGGCACAGGCCTGGATGACGGGCACCGGGCCTGAACTGTTTGCGGAACTGGGAGAGCGAGCCCAAACGCTGGTCGTGACTGAAGGCGATGAGGGCTCGGTCGTGGCAACTTAGGCCGGTTCGCTGACTTTCCGTTCCCACAGGAAGCCGCGCATAACCTCATCGACCGGGGTTTTGGCCATGTGATTCACGTAGTTCGACATGGTTTTCTGCGCCAGACCTAGTACGACGTCCAGAACAGCGCGGTGCGAATAACCGGCATCGAAGAACGCCTGCAACTGATCCTCGGTCGGGTTGCCGCGGGTTTCCATCACTTGCAGGGTGAAGGTGCGCAGCGCCTCAAGCTTGGCCGAGGGCAGCGGGGTTTCGTTGCGCAGGGCCTCGGTGATCTCGTCCGAGACCTTCATCATCTTGGCGATGCCGGTGTGGGCGGGCACGCAGTAGTGGCACTCGTTTTCCACGTTGATGGTCTGCCAGACGACGGTTTTCTCATCATTGTCGAAATCGGTCTGCAGGAACAGGCCGTGCAGAAGCTGATAGCCTTCCAGATGCTGCGGGCTTTCGGCCATCACCTTGTGCAGGCCGGGCAGGCGACCAAAAGCGGCCTGAGATTTCTCGAGCAGCGGTTTGGACCCTTCGGGTGCTGTTTCGAGGTCATGAGACGGGAAATTGGCCATGTCGGAACTCCTGTTTCTGGCGCGATGAGTCGTATTTAGGGTTTCTTGAGTGATCGCTCAAGTATATATTTGAGCGGACGTTCAAGAACTGGTGAAGTTGATGCCCCGCAAACCCTCATATGACCGCGACGCGCTGATCGCGCAGGCCCGTGACATTTTCTGGCGTCACGGTTGGGCCGGGACGTCGCTGAAGGATCTGGAACGTGAGCTGAAACTGAAGCCGGGCAGTTTCTACGCGGCGTTCGGGTCGAAAGATGCGCTCTATGCGCTGGCGTTGGAGCGGTATGCGAGGGATGGGGTCGCAAACATGAAGGCGCTGGCGCAGGAAATGGGTCCGCTTGGTGCGCTCAAGGCGCAGCCGCATCGTGTGGTTGAGGCGTCGGGCCTGCCGACGAAAGCCTGCATGTTGGCGAAGACTTTTGCCGAATTGCAAGCCAAGGATCACGATCTGGCCGGACAGGCGCGCACCCATATGGTCGAAATGAAAACCTGTTTCGCAGATCTGTTTCGCCGGGCGCAAGAGGCCAAAGAGATTGGTCCCGGCTGCGACCCGGATCGCCTTGCAGCGCGCTATCAGTCCGACCTTCTAGGGCTGCGATTGTCGGCCGAACGAGATGATGTGAACGCCGCGGAAATCGCCGAGGATATCGCGGCAGATCTTGATCGGCTTTGATCCGCAAATAAAGCCGATCAGGACCACAAAATCTTGGGGGACCGCGTGACATTCCCCACCAGAAAACGTATAAGGTACCAAAATAATATAGGTACTAACGGCATGTCCGAAGACGCACAGGCACCACAGGAATACGGCGCTGATTCCATCAAAGTTCTCAAAGGTTTAGAGGCGGTTCGCAAGCGCCCGGGTATGTATATCGGTGACACGGACGATGGTTCGGGTCTGCACCATATGGTGTATGAGGTTGTCGACAACGGAATTGACGAGGCCCTGGCCGGTCATGCCGACCATGTGACCGTGAAAATCCACGCCGATTCCAGCGTCTCGGTCAGCGATAACGGCCGAGGAATTCCGGTGGACATTCACCCCGAAGAGGGCGTCTCGGCCGCCGAGGTCATCATGACCCAACTGCACGCGGGCGGTAAATTCGACAGCAACTCTTACAAGGTGTCGGGTGGTCTGCACGGTGTGGGTGTTTCGGTCGTGAATGCTCTGTCGGATTGGCTGGAACTGCGCATCTGGCGTGCGGGCAAGGAACATGTCGCACGCTTTGAGGGCGGTGAGACGGCGGAGCATCTGAAAGTCGTGGGCGAATGCGGGGATCGCACCGGGACCGAGGTGCGCTTTCTGGCCTCGACCGACACGTTTTCGAACCTGGAATACTCGTTTGAGACGCTGGAAAAGCGCCTGCGCGAGCTGGCCTTCCTGAACTCGGGCGTGCGGATCATCCTGATTGACGAACGCCCCGCTGAACGGTTGGAGACCGAGCTGTTCTATGAAGGCGGCGTCAAGGAATTCGTCAAATACCTCGACCGGTCCAAGACCCCGGCGATGCCCGAACCGATCTATATCAAGGGCGAACGCGACGATATCGGCGTCGAGATCGCGATGTGGTGGAATGACAGCTATCACGAGACGGTTTTGCCCTTTACCAACAACATCCCGCAGCGCGACGGCGGCACTCACGTGGCCGGCTTCCGCGGCGCCTTGACCCGGACAATCAACAACTATGCGCAGTCCAGCGGGATCGCGAAGAAGGAAAAGGTCAATTTCACGGGTGATGATGCGCGCGAAGGTCTGACCTGCGTGTTGTCGGTGAAAGTGCCTGACCCGAAATTCTCGTCCCAGACCAAGGACAAGCTTGTCAGCTCCGAGGTTCGCCCGGCGGTCGAAGGTCTGATGAATGAAAAGCTGGCCGAGTGGTTCGAAGAGAACCCGAACGAGGCCAAGGGCATCGTCGGCAAGATCATCGAGGCCGCTTTGGCACGTGAGGCCGCCCGCAAGGCCCGCGAACTGACCCGCCGCAAAACGGCGATGGATGTGAACTATCTGGCCGGGAAGCTGAAGGATTGTTCCGAGAAAGACCCGTCCAAGACCGAAGTCTTCCTGGTCGAGGGGGACTCGGCCGGTGGCTCTGCCCAGACGGGCCGGGACCGGCTGACACAGGCTGTTTTGCCCCTGCGCGGCAAGATCCTGAACGTCGAACGTGCCCGGTTCGATCGGATGCTGTCGTCTCAGGAGATCGGCAATCTGGTGATGGCGCTGGGCACCGGCATTGGCCGCGATGAGTTCAACATCGAGAAGTTGCGCTACCACAAGATCGTCATCATGACCGACGCGGATGTGGATGGCGCGCATATTCGGACGCTGCTGCTGACTTTCTTCTATCGGCAGATGCCGGAGCTGATCGAGGGCGGGTATCTCTATATCGCGCAGCCGCCGCTTTATAAAGTTTCCCGTGGTAAATCAGAGGTTTATCTGAAGGACCAGGCCGCGCTGGATGATTATCTGATCAACCAGGGCGTCGAGGGCGCGGTGCTGAAACTGGGCTCGGGCGAGGAAATCATCGGTCAGGACCTGACCCGTGTGGTCGACGAGGCGCGCCAGTTGAAACGCGTTCTGGACGCCTTCCCGACCCATTACCCGCGTCACATTCTGGAACAGGCCGCCGTCGCGGGGGCCTTCGTACCCGGCGCGGTGGACGCCGACCTGCAAGGCGTGGCGGACAAGGTTGCCGCCCGTCTGGACCTGATCGCGCTGGAATACGAGCGCGGCTGGCAAGGCCGCATCACGCAGGACCACGGTATCCGCCTGGCCCGTATCCTGCGCGGGGTCGAAGAGGTGCGCACACTGGACGGCCCGATGCTGCGCTCCGGTGAGGCGCGTAAGACCGGCAGCTTCACTCAAAGCCTGCAAGAGGTCTACAACACCCCCGCCACGCTGGTCCGTCGTGACCGCAGTCAAGTGATCCACGGTCCGCTGGACCTGTTGCGCGCAATTCTTGACGAAGGTGAAAAAGGCCTGTCTTTACAACGGTATAAAGGTTTGGGTGAGATGAACCCGGATCAGTTGTGGGAAACCACGCTGGACCCGGACGCCCGCACGCTGCTGCAGGTGCGCGTGGACGATATGGTCGAGGCGGATGATCTGTTCACCAAGCTGATGGGCGACGTGGTGGAACCACGCCGCGAATTCATCCAGCAAAATGCACTGAGTGTCGAGAATCTGGATTTCTAGCCCGTTGTAGTTTCAGACTAACGTATCTTCAGATAAAGGTTGAAATTTTCCAACCAGAATGCACTTTTGATTGAGCAAGAGTGCTTCAAAGTTGACGAAATCGCACGGCATAAACCATCAATTGAGTAGGTCTCTTGAAAAGCGCAAAGTTATGGGCAAATCGCGCAATGTTATAGGCAAATGTCGCGAAAAATTATGGGCGAAGACATCCGAATTTTCTGAATGAAATCAAAGATTGAGATGCAGCGTTGTGGGCACACCTACACCCGTTGTAGCTTTCGATGCACTGGACCATCCCGGCCTCAATTACGCCATCAAAGGGGTTGGCGCCGCGGAAGCCGGGGTGATGCAAGGGTACCCGGATGTCATTCGCGGTTACTGCTATACTGTGCTTGGCCTGCACTCGCGCGATTGGAGGCAAGCCTGTTCGCGCAGAAGCTCAAAGAAGCATTTCGGCAAGATTTATCAGCCTATTGGGTTTGCAACCATCTTGAGAATGCAGCGGCGCAGTCTTGGAACGCGGCATTGCGCGGGCGGACCAGAAAATAGCCGTAGTCCTGCAGCGCGTGCTGAGACAATCGGAACAGCTTCTTCTCTTCCATCTCCCTTTCGATCAGCGTGTCCATCAGAGCGATCCCCTGACCATCAGTGACCGCCTGAACCCGCACGTTGGGGTCAGGGATGATCAGTGTGTCCCGTCGGGTCTGATGCGGCAGCCCCGCGGCATTCAGCCAGTCTGTCCAAGCATCGCTGTCGTCATGATCACGCAGCAGCGTAAAGGTTGAAGCCGCTTGTTCCCAGCCGAGCCGCTCCACCGTTTCCAGTGCTGCAGCGTTGCCTGCGGGAAAAGCCGGGCACGGCAGGAATGGCGTAACGTCGCCATCCCCCCAGTGCCCACTTCCCCAGCGGATTGCGATATCAACGCCTTGGGCTTCCAGATCGAATAGCCGGATCATTGGCTGCAGCCGCAGCTGGATATCCGGATAGTCCTGCATGAAGGACATCAGTCGGGGAGAAAGCCAGCGGGCGGCGAAATAGGTGGAAACACCCACCGTCAAGGTTCTGCTGGACAGCCCCTTGAGAGCCAGGATTTCGGCCTCGATTACTTCATAGTGGCTTTGGCAAGCCGCCAGCAGCTTGAGCCCGCCTGGCGTCAGCTCTACCCCGCGGGCGCCGCGCTGAAACAGGTCCAATCCCAGATCCATCTCAAGCGTTTTCACCTGATAGCTGACCGCGCCTTTGGTCATGTTCAGCGCCTCGGCTGCATCGGAAAAACTCCGGTAGCGGGCGATCTCGGCAAAAAGGCGCAGGCTGTCATGGTGGCGGAATTCTACGGGCATGGCCAGAGCGTATAAATTTCTTGAACGCACAGGGCAAATAAAATCGATTGTTGAACTGGCAATTTCCTAAAATATGGACTTGGCAACACTGTCGGGGAGGCATTCCGTTGGGAAAAATGAACGCCCAGACCCATATTGCCCAACGCGGCAAGCCGCGCAGGGGTCGGCTGACGCGTCACAATGCGCCGGAAGCAACACCGGTGTATCAGCGCCGCAAAATCCCTGCGTACGGCCTGCTGGACGAGACCGCACTTCAGCGCATCGAAGCCCAGGCTGACTGGATTCTGGAACACATCGGCATTGAATTCCGCAGCGACGGCACGGCGCTGACGCTCTTTGCCGAAGCCGGAGCCCGTGTCGATGGGGTCCGGGTCCGCTTTGCGCCGGGCCATGTCCGGCAGCTTTGCGAAACCGCCCCCGCTGAATTTCAGCTTCACGGCCGCGATCCTGCCCGCACAGTCACCTTGGGTGGAGACAATCTGGTGCTGATGCCTGGCTATGGCTCACCCTTTGTCAGCGATCTGGACCAGGGCCGCCGCTATGCCACGCTGGAGGACTTCGGGAACTTCGTAAAGCTTGCCCATATGTCGCCCGCACTGCATCATTCCGGCGGCACCGTGGTTGAGCCGACGGATATCCCGGTGAACAAGCGCCATCTGGACATGATGCTGGCGCATCTGACCCTGTCGGACAAACCGTTCATGGGCGGCGTCACCTCGGCGCAAGCCGCGCAGGACAGTGTCGAAATGGCCCGGCTGGCATTTGGTGCAGAGTTTCTGGACCACAACGCGGTGATGCAGGCCAATATCAATGTCAATTCGCCGCTGATCTATGACGAGGTGATGTCGGCTTCCTTGCGCATCTATGCTGAGGCCAACCAATGTGTCTGCATTTCACCTGCCATCTTTGCTGGCGCCATGGGGCCGCTCTCGCCCGCCGCCACCGCCGCCCAAACCCTGGCTGAGGCGATGGCCGGCATTGCCCTGACGCAATTGGTGCGCCCCGGCTGCCCGGTGATTTTCGGCAGCTTCCACTCCTCGATGAACCTGCGCACCGGCGCGCTTACCTTCGGCTCTCCGGAAGCCAACCTCACCACCATGGCACTTAGCCAGCTGGGCCGCAGGCTGGGAGTGCCGGTACGCTCGGGTGGCGGCCAGGTCACGGCTTCCAATGCCGCCGATGGCCAGGCCATGCAGGACAGCACTGGTGCGATGTGGGCAACGCTCCTGTCCGGCGGGCATCAGGTCTGGCACGCGGCGGGCTGGCTTGAAGGCGGGCTGGTGATGTCCTACGAGAAATTTGTGATGGATCTCGACCATTGCGGCGCCATGCTGAAGATGCTGCAGGGGTTCGGCACCGATGACGAGGCCTTTGGCCGTGATGCCTACGGCGAGGCAGGACCGGGCGAAAACTTCCTCTCTACCAGCCACACCCTGCGCCATTACACCACCGCCAACTTCGAGCCGCAGGTACCCGAGGCAGGCCCCTATGAAACCTGGGATGAGAACGGCCGCCTGACCTCTGACCAGCGTGCTGCGGCCCGTTGGCGGCAGATGCTGGCGGAATATGTGCCGCCGGGAATGCCTGAAGCCACCCGCACAGCCCTGAATGAATTCGTGGCGGAGCGCAAGACCGCCATGCCCGACGAATGGTATTGAGAAAGGACCGTGAAACATGACCGAAGAACTAAGCCGCACCTCGGCGCTTGCCTCCCGCCATACCGCTCTGGGCTCGGGGCTGGAGGACTGGAACGGCATGGGTACTGCCTGGACCTACAGCACCGACCCCAACGAAGAGCACGATGCAGTGCGCGAGCGTGCTGGCATGTTCGACATGTCGCCGCTGAAGAAGATCTTTGTCCGCGGCAAGGACGCGCAGGCCGTGCTGGATCATCTGACCACCCGCGACCTGTCCAAAGTACCGCCGGGAAAATCCGCCTACCTCTGTGTGCTGACCGAAGAGGGTGGAATTGCCGACGACGCCATTGTCTCGAACAACGGAGGCGATGAATGGATGATCGTGCATGGCTCAGGCGATACCATGGCGCTGCTCGCTGCTTCCGCCCAAAACCGCGACGTCTGGCTGGATTTTACCGACGACCTGCACGACGTTTCGGTCCAAGGCCCCGCCGCGCTGGAAATTCTGAACGTCCATTGCGATATCGACCTCGCTGCCCTCGGCTACTTCGAGCACGCCCCTGCCATTCTGTTCGGCCACCCATGCCGGATCTCGCGGACAGGTTACTCTGGGGAGCGCGGCTATGAAGTATTTGCAGACGCCGCAGTGATCACTGATATCTGGGACAAACTGGCAGATGCCGGCGTGATGCCGTGCTCCTTCACCGCACTCGACAAAGTGCGGATCGAGGCCGGGTTGCTGTTCTACGGCTATGACATGACCGAGGAACACACCCCTTGGGAGGTCGGCCTCGGCTTCACAGTCAGCACGACCAAGGACAACTTCCGCGGCAAGGGTGCGCTAATGGCGGCGAAAGGCCGGGAGACAATTTCGAATGTCAGCCTCGACATTGATCATCCGGATATGGTGGAAGGCGGTGAGGCCTTGCTGCTGGATGGTGAAAAGATCGGAGTAATCAACAGCCCCTGCTTTTCACACCGGATGGGCAAATCACTGGCGCTGTCACATGTCCGCCCAGGGATCGCCGTTGGTACGATTCTGCAACTGAAAAGCGAGACTCTTCAAACTGCCGCAACAGTGGTTGGCAGCCCGGTCTACGACCCGCAAAAAAAACGGACTCATCAGTAACCCGGAGAAAGACATGCAGCAGGTGGACGCGAGAGATATTGCACTAATCACCACTCATGTCCGCCTTTCAGCAATTTGGACACCAAAGGTGGTTGTTTGAGCTTCCGCGCCCTCCTGAAAGAGCCGAAACGACCAGCCCTAGTCTTTCGGTGGACGATACGCATTCATATCAACTTGCCTACCTGCGAGATACTGCTCGCGGATGGTGAACTTCTATATTTGCCGGAGCCGGTCAGGGGACATTCCTGAACTTGCACCCAGACCGAAGGGGTCTTATGCGCCGACAGATGAGCGCGCAGGTCGGCCACGTCCGGTGCAGTACCGGACAAGATGAATGCAGCAATGACTTCTCCCCATTTCTCGTCCGGCATGCCGACCACAGCCACTTGCGCCACGTTCGGGCGGGTCGCCAGAACGGCTTCGATCTCGGCCGGGAAATGGTTTTCACCGCCGCAGGTAATCATGTCCTTGACCCAGCCTGTCGCTCGCACAAAGCCCTGTGTAAGTTCGACGGAGGGCGCCTCGAATTGAGGCACCCTCCAGTTCCGTTCTTTAACAGCAGCAGGACGAAGTGGTTTCGCATTCCGACTTGGGTTCGGATGCACCACCGCAGCTTGATTTGGACGATGTGTCGCCACAGCTTGTTTGGGGCGACGTGTCACCGCAACAACTGGCTGGCACCGGATCTGGGTCCGGCTTTCCGCCACAGCTCAACGCAGTTCCGCCTACGCCGTCATTTGGGCTACAACACTCTGGGGCTGCTTGCTCGGCGGGTTCCTCACTGACCACACCAGCCAGAGTGTCGGTGATAGACCGCACCTGCGCATAGCCAGTCCGCATCAAGAAGGTTGGCGCACGTCCATTGGATTTCATGCCCACGATGAAGAAGTTCTTGTCGATGTGCGACAGTTCCTTCACGCCATGTTTCGGCACTGACCCACAGGAGTGCAGGTTTGGGTCGATCATCGGTGACAGAATGTGCGGTGCTTCTACGACATCATCCAGATCGAGCCGAAGCTCTCGCAGCATATCTACCAAACCGACCCTGGCTTCGATCCGGGTCAAGACAAGGGGCATCAAACGG
The DNA here is from genome assembly GCF_049195285.1 of Ruegeria sp. MALMAid1280. NCBI lineage: Bacteria > Pseudomonadati > Pseudomonadota > Alphaproteobacteria > Rhodobacterales > Roseobacteraceae > Ruegeria > Ruegeria sp. MALMAid1280. Next base: position 27,066 of record NZ_JBMIRT010000031.1, read on the forward strand.
GCAGCATTCCCCAAGCTTCAGGCAAGACGTTGGCGCCCAGATAAACTCAGGTTTTTTCGTTCATTGAACGATCCACGCGCTCGCACCACGCGGAACGAACCCGCCATTCAATTGTCGATATTGAATGGCGGGTTCCGGATCTTCGGCTACGGTTCTGGATGGGCTTCACCCGTGTTGTGAAGTGTCCCACCAATGCGGTTGCGTGAATGGCGGGATCGCCACGGTCTTGCCACTCAGTTTCTCGACTGATCCTTCCGTCAACTCAAGCGCCATCCACGCCTCTGGTGCCGTCATCAGGTCCGGGTATGGCGTCTGCTTGTCGGTCGGGACAAACCCATATCTGGGGTAAAAAGTCGGGACACCCAGCACGAACACTGCATCCGCCCCGACGGATTTGAGATGCTCAATGCCCGTCTCCATGATCTCCTTCCCAATGCCGTGGCCCTGATACCTAGGCAACACCCCGCAAGGTGCTAGCAGATAGCATTTCGTTTCGGGGTGGTTCGAGAAAACAAAGGGTGTGAACAGCACGTTACCCACGGTCTTCCCGTCGCGTTCGGCACTGATAGAAATCGTGTCCGATAAGACGAGGAAGTCTTTGGCGAGCTGAGCGATATCGTCGCCTTCTTCTGTTCCAAAAGCCACCCGGTGGACTTCAATAACAGCGTCAGTGTTTACTTGGTTCATAGGTTTTTCCTATCTTTGGTTCATTTGGGCGCGAACGGATTTGATCCCCAACGCGGAGGCGCGGTAGGGGCTACCGTTCTTTGAACGGATAAAGCGCTTTTTCAGCAGACGTTGGAAAACACTGAGGGTGCAGTCGGACAGCACATAACCGTCACGTGTGTAACAGGTGACGTCATGGACTTTGCCGTTTTTCAGGCGCTCAAAGTGGATCGCCCCGCCAAGGGCGAGTTCGTGCAAAACACGTTGCTCGTGCTTTGAGATATTCATTGGGATGTCTCGATTTTACGAAAGTACAACAAAAGGACACTCAGCATTGCGCGTGAGTGTGCCCATCAATGTTGGTGTTCCTGAATTTGGGTCGCCAGGAACGGGCGTTAGGCCCGGGTCTCTTTCATAAAATCTCCGTTGGTTGAGGCGTACCGCCTCATACGTTTGGCGCACATAGGCCTTCAAGCGAGACGGGTCAATATCTCTTAAGTTCCGAGTGCCTCATTTTAGGCAGCCGTTCCTCCGCCTCTCGCACGCGCCAGCACCCAATCGATACCCCGTAAAAAGTCGTCGATTGTTAACCGGTTGTTTTCACCGCTTGACGCGGAGAGGACAAAGCCATGCGTGTAGTCGACGAGAAGGTGCAAAAGCACATCATTCTTATCACCACCATCAAGTTCTCGCGTACAGGCCCGCAGCTTATCAGTGATGTCCAGCAGGTCTTTGCTGATGAGTGTGACATCTTCCAGAACTGCACGCAGCAGATTGGCGTTCGGCAAAGCGCGACGATAGTAGGCCTCTAGTATGGTGCGCGCCGTTGCGCTTGCTTCTTTTTCAACGATGCTCTGAAGCGAATTCGCAAAGGCCAGTTCAACCAGGTCGGCCAGCAGCTTTCGCTTGCTACCAGAATGGTAGGCTATCGCCATCGGGGTGACTTTTAGCTTGTTCGCCAGCACTCGAAACGAAAGCGCATCCGCGCCCTGCTTTTGAACAATGGGTAACGCAGTTTGCAGGATAAGCTGTTTTGACAGACGTTCTTCTGATTTTTTGGGCCGCCCGGCGGTCGGTGCATAGGTCATGCATTTTTCACCTTGTACACCAGATCGACCATACCCGAAGAAAAAGGGGTGGCAGAGATCAGTTCAAGATCAACGTCGCCGTCCGTATCGCCAAAAATACGGATGCCATCACCCAGTAGAATGGGAACCAACGTAATCTTCATGTCTTGTACAAATCCGGCGTGAAGGAACGATCGGATGATCGCACCGCCATCGACATACACCCGTTCATACCCGCGCTTGCGAAAGATCTCCCATAACTCTGTTGGGCTTGCTGCCGAGAACTCTATTTTGTGCTGTAGATGTTCAGGTATGTCCTGTCGGGTCATGGAGCGGCTGAGTACCACGACGGGTTTCTCATATGGCCATTCGCCAAATCCAAGGACAGTTCGCAACGATCCGGTTCCCATAACAAGGGCATCAACACTGTCCATAAACTCGATGAATCCGTGGTCTTCGTTTTCAGCAGGCTGCTTGTTCAACCAATCGAGCGAGTGGTCTTTTCTGGCGACGAAACCGTCGAGGCTCATGGCCATCATGATGTGCCCGGTTGGCATGGCGTCCTCCGTTTTGTAATAATTATACTATGTATAATTATTTAGAGCAAAGCTCTCGGATTATTCAATTCAGACGCGACGCTTCAAGGAGGAAACTGGACATTTACTCACTCAACAACCCAGGTGAATTGAGCTTGATGCGCAAATCCCGGCTTTCCACGAGTGACAACTTTGTGCAAAAAGGCCGCCTTGCGCCCGAGCAGTCATTGCTGGCGCAGCATTTGCGCGCCGGCGCATCACGTCCATTGCGGCAATATCGTACGCGTCAGCGAGGCCTGCATTCAGAGTGTCGCATTGCCTATGTTTGAAACTGCCTTTTCGGCGCGCTCGGGCTTTGTGGCCCTGCGAAGACCTGAACTCAATTTGGTCAACGACCGATCTGAGCCATTGTATCCTGCACCGCGTAATATCTTTGAGCATTGGGCGGATGCGTCCCTAGAAAACGATCACCAGGATCAGGAACTCGTGCGAAGTACAGCGCACCTGTGAGCGGATCATAGCCCGCATTGTAGGCTATTACTGTGCCCAGCTGATCAGCTTCCAATTCAAAGTTCTTTGAATAGCTGCGACCGCCAACAAAGGCTCCAAGATCTTGTGCTGCAGAAATGTCATTCGGCCCAGATCCTGCAATTGTCGCCAGACCCGCCAAAATTACCGCACCAGCCGCCGCATTTTGGGCCCTTCGCGCCAAATGTCCTTGAATGTGGTGAGCGGCCTCATGCGCCATAACAAATGCAAGCTCATCGGTATTGTTCACATTCCGTGTCAGCGCCTGTGTCATTGTGATAACGGGACGTCCCGACTTGCTTAAACTCTGATACGCGTTTGAAGGTGCTTTTTTGTTTGGATCAATGCGGATCAAAAAATCGCAATTCACTCCCTGAGTTCGGCGGCGACATTCACGCTCTGCAACGGGCTCAATTCGAGAGGCGACCTGGCGGAATCTTACTTCTGCATGCTGCGAACTGACCGGGGCACTCGCGCGACCGGGATCTGGGATAGGTGCCGATTGTGGAGGCGCGGTTGACACGCATCCCGCCAGCAACAAAACGGCAAATACCGAGGCAACCTGCTTCATTCCTACGCCTTTCTACCTTTTTAGAGAGCCGACATAGACCCCGTAGGCGCCGATAAACCAACACCCAAGCCCGAATCTTAGGGCCTTTGAAAATTGATATTCAATAACAGAGGAGGTTGGCCGTAGTCGCACCCCGATTCCGCAGCGGCCAAAAATGGTAGACCCCATGAATAGTGTTGGGCTGAACGACTGGTTGTGCCGTTCGGGAGTCACGCAATCATACTTTTGGGTATGACTTTGGTTGGCAGGGATTTCCAATGCCCATAGTCACACTCAAAAGTACGATTGTATCCAAATTCTGCGGTCTACTTGATCGCCGATCACTGGACGGGCGTTGGCGGATGAATTGGAAATCTCTCGCAGCACGCTTTAGCGCGACATGGCAGAGGTTAATGCACTGCGCATTCCCATCACCGGCGAGGCTGAAATTGGGTATGTGCTTGATGACGGTTCCGATATGCCGCCTTTGATGCTGACGGCGGATGAGTTGGAAGCAGCAGCGCTTGGTGCAGCCTGGGTGGCATCCGAGGTGGACCCGTCGCTGGCCCGCGCTGCCCTCGATCTGGTGTCAAAACTCTCAACAGTCATCCCAAAGGAACTGCGCCCTGTGGTATTGGACGGGAGTTCCCAACCGATCCAGACACGCGCCAGGGTATCGGAGCGGTTCGACGGCGCGTTGCTGCGCCATGCGATCCGCGAGAGGTATCGATTGCAACTCATCTACACAGACCGCGATGGCAACACGACTGACCGGATCGTCCGGCCACTCCTGATCGCCTTTCTGGGTCGAACGCGCTACCATCGTTGGATGGTGTGAACCCAAAGAAGACTACAGACACTTCAAGACCGAAAGGGTCGAGGAACTCAAAGTGCTCGGGCAGAAGTACCCGGGGCGGCGCGCGGCGCGTCTCAAAGAATGGGAGCAGGCAATTGCTCGACGGTAAGCTCCGCACCGGCGGCTCAACCGGACCTTTGTGCAATACCCGTTCAAAGATGCCCCCCAAAGCACTTCGGCTAAGCAACGGCTCGGCTGCAACGCGTCGGATTTTGTGAGAGCGCCCAAGTACATCCAAATGCTGTGGGGTGCGCGAATGCCAGCTTTCACCTCAGTCGGAATCCATTTCCAGGGATTTACACGCGGGATTTTCGACGCTGCAAGACAGGATATAGGATAGCCGCCGCAACCAGAGCGATCGGAACCAACGATAGCGGGCGGGTAAAGAATTGTCATCTCCCAGTTCGATATCTGCATGGATCTGCGGAAATTGACCTCAAGGATAGGACCCAGGATCAGCGCGATCACAAACGGGGCTGCGGGGTAGCGCCAGCGTTCCATGAAGAAGCCGATGAAACCAAAAGCCAGCGCAAGACCGACATCGAACATGTTGCTGCCGCCGGCACCATAAGCGACGCTCATTTTTTCAGGCTTTTCCGGATATTCCGCCAGTGCTGGCGTTGCAGCGACAATCGCGCCCAAGGCTACAGGCGGTGCAGCGTTCTTCATCGATTAAAACTTATTTCCTCCTGGTTGATTGGGTGTTGTATTGGAATCTTGCCGCCACATGCTTCTTGTTCCGTTGGACGGCTGTCTAATGCTGTGCTTAGGTGACGATCTCCCTTATCGCCGTCAAAGCTTGGGCAACTTCTTGTTTGGTATTGTAGTGATACATTGAGATGCGAATGCAGTCCGGCAAATTTAGCGGGTTAAGCACATTGCTGTAACGGTCTGCCTTGCGCGTGTGGGTGCGTATCCCCTGATTTTTCAGGGTCGCAACAACGACGGGCGATTCTACATCTTTGATCACGAAAGATACCAATCCCTCGCGCGCCGGGTTATCTGCACCGGGCAAGATGGTCACGCCGTCCATGTCCCGAAGTTCAGGAAGATTGCCTGTCCCGTTACTCAGTCATTTGTCAGATCAGATTCATAACTATGAATCGCTTTGCCAGCAGCCTCGATGCGCTTTCCAGGATCGATTTCTTCCGAAACCTCTCCACCCAACCAATCGAAATAGGCAACGACGTCCGAAATCGCTGCAAATGCACCTGCGTCGCGTGTATCCGAGCTGCATTTAGGGCCAGAGCATAATTGGCCGCCCTTCGCAGCGCTTCGTCCCATGCGCCCGTCGTGGCCCAGTGTCGCCGTTCAATGTCCTTCGAACTAATGACCGGAGGCAGCATTTGACCTGAAACTTACAAATTGACCAAACAGACAATTCTTCTTCTTTTCTGGGGCATTTAAGTTTGTGCTGCACCGAAAGATCCAAGCGCAACCTTAGTCAGCGCACAATCCCGGCGCAGACATCAAACACTAAAATTACATATCGAAATTCGCGAAGTTGATGCGCTTAGTACGGGTATAGAAATGCTCTTGAGCTGATTGACAGACCAGAAATCGACTTGAAGGTGAGCCCGCACCGTTAGCCGCGAGAACTTCTGGGTTAATCTTGCAGACCTATGCGCGAATGCCGCACAAGATTGGGGGCTAACACACTTGAATTTCCTGTGTGAAATCAATGATGGGAATGCAGTGTTGGGACGGCACCTACGCCCGGTGTGACGGACCCATGTGCAAGCACGGGTTTTCCTTTGAGGTGCAGGCAAAGTTATAAAGGGCAGACCCGCACCCTGTGGTGCTGGCCTTTGGTTCGGTTTCGCACTCCGGTCGAAATCTATGGAACTCCGGCGGTATACGCCCTGCCGGTTAAGTCTTGAGGCGGCCGCAGTGCGTTTCAGTGGCACTGCGAGGGGCGTGGGGTAAGGTCCGAAAGCCGCGTGGTTTGGCACTATATTTCCGCCTATGCAGGTAATATCGGAACATTCTTCTGATCTGCACGGTGGTAAATCCGCCACAAACCTCATATGAACAACGCCACGAGTTCATCAGGCAGAAAAACAGTCCCGTGTTCGACCTACCCGCGCAGCGCGCGCATCTCTCCGAAAAGTATGACCTGGCCCCGTCGCCCGAGCTTGCCGAAAGCATGAGCGACATCTACGACCGCATGTCCCGCGTGGTTTCGCCCGTGGATTGGGCGATCTATGCGCCTTACGTGAAGGCGATCAACGACCTGAAGGCCGAGCGGAACGCGGTCATTCTGGGCCATAACTACATGACGCCCGAAATCTACCACGGCATTTCCGATTTCGGCGGCGACAGCCTGCAACTGGCGATCAAGGCGACCGAGGTCGAGGCGGATGTGATCGTGCAATGCGGTGTGCATTTCATGGCCGAGACATCCAAGATTCTCAGCCCCCGGAAAACGGTGTTGATGCCGGATATGGAGGCCGGGTGCTCGTTGGCGGAATCGATCACCGCTGAAGGCATCGAGGAAATGCGCCGCCGCTACCCCGGCGCGCCGGTGGTGTCCTATGTGAATACCACGGCCGAGGTCAAAGCGGCCTCTGACATCTGCTGCACCTCGTCCAACGCGGCGCAGATTGTTGCTGCGCAAGACAGTGACACGGTCATCATGACCCCGGACCAGTATCTGGCGCAGAACGTGGCCCGCGACGTGCCGCAGAAGAACGTGGTCTGGTGGGAAGGCTCGTGCATCGTACACGAACAGTACAGCGCCAAGGATTTGCGCGATTTCCGCGAATGGAACCCGGGCACGCGGCTGATCGCGCATCCCGAATGCACGCCGGATGTTGTGGCCGAGGCCGATTTCTCGGGCTCGACCAGCGGCATCATCAAATACGTCACCGATGAAAAGCCGGAAAAGGCGCTGCTGATCACCGAATGTTCGATGGCGTCGAACATCGCCGATCAGTTGCCCGAGGTCGAATTTGTCGGCCCCTGCAACATGTGCCCCTACATGAAGAAGATCACGCTGGAAAAAGTGCTGTTCGCGCTGGATACCATGACCGGACAGGTCGAGGTCGACGCCGCGGTGGCCGACAAGGCGCGCCTGTCGGTGCAACGCATGATCGACCTGTCGCGTAAACTGGGTATTTGATCGACGACATGCAAACCGTTGACACGCCGCGTGTGGTCATCATCGGGGCCGGGCTGGCGGCGGTTTATACCGCGCTGAAACTGGCCCCTTGCCCGGTTGTGATGATCTCGCCCGAACCGTTGGGGTCCGGCGCCAGCTCGGCCTGGGCGCAGGGCGGTGTCGCGGCAGCGATGGCGCGCACGGATAGCCCCGAAGCCCATGCCGAGGACACCATGCGCGCGGGCGCCGGGTCGGTCCTGCGCGAGGTGGCCGAGTTCGTCACCCAGGTCGCGCCGGAGCATATCCTGGACCTGTCCGACCTTGGCACCGGATTCGACCGCACCGCCGATGGTGGGTTCGTACAATCGCGCGAGGCGGCGCATTCGGCGGCGCGGGTGGTACGGGTCAAGGGCGATCAGGCCGGGTCCGAGATCATGCGTGCGCTGATCGAGGAGTTGCGCCAGACCCCTTCGGTTCAGGTAATCGAAGGCGCGCAGGCTGTCGGGCTGGAAAGCGATGGCGCGCAGGTCACCGGCGTTTACCTGACCCATGCTGACACGGCCACATCTCCAAACGTTCTATTGCGCGGCGCGGCGCATGTTCTGGCCACTGGCGGCTCGTCAGGCCTCTATGCTCAAACCACCAATCCGGCGCGTATCCGCGGGCAGGGGATCGGCATGGCCGCCCGTGCCGGTGCGCGGATTGCCGATGCAGAATTCGTGCAGTTTCACCCCACTGCAATCGATGTGGGTGAAGACCCGACACCATTGGCGACTGAGGCGCTGCGCGGCGAAGGGGCTATTCTGATCGACCGTGACGGTCATCGGTTCATGCCGGACATTCACCCCGACGCCGAACTGGCCCCGCGCGACACGGTTGCGCGCGCCGTCTACCAGCAAGCACAGGCGGGCAGGAGACCCGCTTTGGACACGCGCCAAGCCATCGGGGCCGAGATCGAGGCGCAATTTCCCGCCGTGACCGAGGCCTGTCTGCGCAATGGTGTTGATCCTGCACGCGACGCCATTCCGGTGACCGCTTCGGCGCATTATCACATGGGTGGGGTTGAAACTGATCTGGCAGGGCGCAGTTCGCTGACGGGGCTTTGGGTTTGCGGTGAGGCGGCCTCGACCGGGTTGCATGGGGCGAACCGTCTGGCCTCGAACGGATTGCTTGAGGCGCTGGTGTTCGCCCGCTCCTGCGCGCGCGACATTGCGGATGTGGTGACCAAGCAGGAGGCGCCCGATGTTGATGTCCAACTGACCCCCAGCGACGAAGCCGCGTTGGATCAGGATGTGGCTGCCCTGCGCCGCACCATGACGGAACATGTCGGCGTGGTGCGCGACGAAACGGGTCTGCGTCGCGCCCTGACGCAGATCGCCGCGCTTGAGGCCAAGCACGCCGGGTCCGAGGTCTTCCACAACATGACCGCCACGGCCACGTTGATCGCCGCCGCCGCTTTGCTGCGCGAGGAAAGCCGCGGTGCGCATTACCGATCCGATTTCCCGGACCTTATTCCCGGCCCCGGCCAACGCTCGACCCTGACCCTGACCGAGGCGTTGGCCCTGCGGGACCGCATTGCAAAGGATGCAGCATGAATTACCCGGCTTTGCCCGACATGATCCTGGAACCCATGGTGCGCGCGGCGCTGATGGAGGATCTGGGCGCCAATGGCGATATCACCACCCTGACCGTGATCCCGGCGGGTGCCACCTATAACGCCCGACTGAACGCGCGTGAGGATGCGGTGGTTTCAGGAATGCAGATCGCCGCGCTTGCATTCCGGCTGGTCGATTCGGCGTTGCAGGTCACCACACATTTGGTTGACGGCCAGCGCTGCACCAAGGGCGACACGCTGATGGAAATCAAAGGCAGCGCGGCCTCGATCCTGTCGGGCGAGCGGGTGGCGCTGAACTTTGCCGGGCGCATGACCGGTGTGGCGACCGCAACGGCGGCGCTGGTGGCCGAGACCGAAGGCACCAAGGCGCGGATTACCTGCACCCGCAAGACCACACCCGGCCTGCGCATTGTTGAAAAACAGGCGGTGCTGCATGGTGGCGGCTTCAATCACCGTTTCTCGCTGTCGGATGCACTCCTGATTAAGGACAACCACATCGCCGCCGCCGGTGGGGTGCGGGCGGTGCTCGAGGCCACCAAGGCCCGCGCCTCGCACATGATGAAGGTTGAAATCGAAGTGGACACGCTGGAGCAACTGGCCGAGGTGCTTGAGGTCGGTGGGGCCGATGTGGTGCTGCTGGACAACATGCCGCCCGAGACCCTGAAACAGGCGGTCGCGCTGGTGGATGGCCGGATCGTGACCGAAGCCTCGGGCAATATCAGCCGTGATACGGTGGCTGCCGTGGCGGCGACCGGGGTGGATTACATCTCGTCCGGCGCGCTGACCCATTCTTACCGCACCATTGATTTCGGGCTGGACTTCTAGGCGTTTCAGCCCGAACAAAAGTGGCGCGCGCCTGCAAAACGTGACACACCCTAGGCCTGAAAGATGTTCAGGTCAGGATGCAGGCATGAAGGACGTTCCCGAAGTGGTCGAGGGGTATCCAAGGCGGTCGCTTGCCGTGGCCTTTGCAATCGGCATCGCGTTGGTGATCATCCTGTCGGTGTTCCTGTATATGTCGCGCGAAACCGGCAACCGCATTGGCGAGATGCGGCAGGCCTGGCACAGCTATTCGGTTGAAACCACGCCGCGCGGCTATTGGATTTCCGACATTCGTGCGGATTTCGGCTATGGCGGTCTGATTCACAATTTCAAGAACTATGTGCTGCGGCAAGACCCGGAATACGGTCCGATCCTGCGCCAGCAATCGGCCCGCTTGCTGGGAACGATTCAGGCCTATCGCAACTCGGGCCCGTCGCAGGTGGAACTGGACGCCTTACGGCAAATCGAAGACGTTGCATTGGAATATACCGGCAATATTCCCCTGATCGAGGAGGGCATTGCAGCGGGCCAGACCGCCGAACAGATCGACACCCGCGTCCGGGTCGATGACAGCGGCGCGCTGGCGGCCTTGACGACGCTTGAAAACCTGTGGGTCGAAGAGCGGGACCGCAGCCTCTCGGGCATGGTGCGGGCGTTTTCGGATGGCGAGCGGCTGGTGCGCAACTTCTCGGTTCTGCTCGTGGGGTTGGTTGTTCTTGTCGGTGTGATCGCCATCCTGACCACCTTGCTGATCACCAACATCCTGCGCACCAACCGGCGCCTGAAAGCGGAACTGACCCTGCGTGAACAGGTCGAACTGGCCGAGCGGAAACTGGCCCGTGCGGTTGAACAAAGCCCGACCTCGATCCTGATCACCGATACCGATCTGAATATCGAATACGCCAACCGCAAGTTCTTCGAACTCAGCGGGTACACGGCCGACGAGGTCTATGGTCATACGCCCAAAATGCTGCAATCGGGCTATTCCGGGCAGGGGGTCTACAAGGACTTGATGGGGCGGTTGAAACAAGGTCAAAGCTGGTACGGCGTGTTTCGAAACCTGCGCAAGGATGGCGCGCATTACTGGGTCTCGACGGCGATCTTCCCGCTGGTGGATCAGAACGGATCTGTCACCCATTACATCGGAATCGGCGAAGATATCACCGAGACCCGCCGCACCCGCGAACAGTTCGCCCAGGTGCAGAAGATGGAGGCGGTCAGCATCCTTGCAGGCTCGGTCGCGCATGATTTCAACAATGTGTTGATGAGCGTCATCGGCAATGCCGATCTGATCGAACTGGATGCCGACGGGAACGAGGACGTTCAGACCTCGGTCAGTCATATCCGCATCGCGGCACGGCGGGCACAGGCGCTGGTGCGCAAGATGCTGACATTCGCCCGCCAGCGTCCCCGCAACCCGCAGCGCGGCGATCTGGTCAAAGCCACGCAGGAAGCGCTGGGGCTGATCAAGGTCTCGGCCCCGCCCAGCATTGAGACCCGCTTTGACATCGAGATCGACGCGGCCTTTTCTGACTTCGACACCACCCTGTTTTTCCAGACACTGCTGAACCTGTGCCACAATGCGTTTGAGGCGATGGGTGACCAGCCCGGCGAGGTGGTGCTGCGGATCAGTCGGGCGGATGACGACGCGCTTGATGATTTACCCGACGAGGCGATCGGCGTGATTCGTCTGGATGTCACTGACACCGGGCCGGGGATGAGCGACGAGGTACGGCAAAAAGTGTTCGAGCCGTTTTTCTCGACCAAACCGGTGGGCAAGGGCACCGGTCTGGGGCTGACCATCGTGCATAACAGTGTCGAGGAATCCCACGGCCGGGTCGAATTGCACTCGGAGCCCGGCAAGGGCACCCGGTTCAGCCTGTTTTACCCGATGATGCCCGCGCTAAGCCCCGAACAGCAGGCCGAGCTTCGCGCGGTGACAGGGGATGAACATGTGCTGTTGGTCGATGATGATGAAAACGTTCTGTATGTCACGCGCCGGTTGCTGACCCGCTATGGCTATCGGGTCGAGGCCTATTCTGATCCGCAACGGGCGCTGGAGGCGTTCCGTGCAGCGCCCGAGAGCTATGATGTCATTTTGACGGACCTGATGATGCCGGGGCTGACCGGCACCGATCTGATCAGTGCGGCGCGGACCCTGCGCCCCGATATCCCGACCATTTTGGTCAGCAGCTACTTTGACGATGCGGAAACGCCCGATGACGGAGACTCGACCGTACGCGTTCAGAAACCCGTTGATGTCCAAAGCCTTGCGCGCATTATCCGCACGTCATTGAACCAGGTATTGAAACAAAATTTAACATCTCTTCACAGACCTTAACCTGGATCAAATCGCCACGAAACAACTGCCCCTTATGGTTCGCCCAGCCGGTTCTCGGTCAACCCGTGTGATCGGATTAGCGAAAAAGGGGCTTTCAGATGATGACCAAAGCCAGAACATGGGTCTCGGCGCTGTCGACAGTTTCGCTGCTGACGATGGGTGTCGCTTACCCGGTACACCAGGCCCAGGCGGATGAGCCGGGTCCGGTAGAAGCCATAGAGTTTGACGTAGCCAAGGCGGCGCTTGGCAAACGTTTGTTTTTTGATCCGCGACTGTCCGGCGATACCGAGCTGTCCTGCGCCAGCTGCCACCAGCCGGAATTGGGCTTTACCGACGGGCAGGCCCTGTCGGACGCCTATGCAGGCAGCCTGCATTTCCGCAACGTGCCGACGCTTATCAACAGTGCCAAGCGCGCGGCCTGGTTTCATGACGGGCGCATCGGCACCAACCTGAATGACGTGACCCGCGAAAGTATCACCGAGACCTATTCGATGAACATGGACATGCGTCTGATGCAGGAACGCATCAAGCAGGACCCGGTCTATGTCGAAATGTTCGAAGCCGCCGGATTTGGCGAGCCTTCGAACGGCGGTGTCCGCAACGCGATCCCGGAATATCTGAAAACCCTGATTTCGCGTGGTGCGCCGTTCGATAGCGGCGAGATGTCGGATGAGGCTACGGCGGGCTATGAGCTGTTCAAGGCCAGCGGCTGTAACTCCTGCCACGCGGGTGAGCGGTTCACTGATGACCTGCCGCATAATATTGGCGTCGGCGACAACCCGGACATCTGGGCGGACCCGGAACGGCACATCACCTTCGTGACCATGATGAAGTTCCTTGGCGTCGAGAACTACATGAACCTGCGCGCCGATCCCGGAGCGTATATCCGCACGCACACTGCCGACACGTTCGGCACCTTCATGACCCCCACGCTGCGCGAGCTGACCTATACCGCGCCGTATATGCACAACGGCTCGATTGCGACGCTCGAGGATGTGGTGGCCTTCTATAACGCCGGTGGCGGCGACGATGAAAACAAGGATCCGCGCATCAAGCCGCTTGGCCTCAACGAGACCGAGCAGGCGCAGCTGGTGGCTTTCCTCAAGGCGCTGTCCGGCGAGCCGCTGACCGGTCCCGACTTCGTCGCCGAGGGTATCGATACGGACTATGCGCCGATCGAAAACTGGCAAGACGCGACAAACTGAGGAGTGGACCCATGAAAGACCTTAAGTCTTACCTTTCAGGTACAATCGCCACCGCTGCTCTGGTTGCCGCCCTTGGTTCGCAAGCCTTTGCGGAAACCAGCATGGAGATTGAGGCCGGTATCGGCGGGGCAGACCCCGACCCGGATGCGCCGCTGGTGGCGCTGGGTGAGCCCCCAATTCCGCTGGACAACCCCCAGACCGAGGCCAAGATCGAACTGGGCAAGATGCTGTTCTTCGATCCGCGTCTGGGCGGTAACCCGTCGACACCCTGCTCGGCCTGTCACATGCCGGATGTGGGCTGGGACGTCGAAGCGCCGATCTCGTTCGGCTATCCGGGCACAACCCACTGGCGCAACAGCCAGACCATCGTGAACTCGGCCTATTACGGCAAGCTGTTCTGGGCAGGCTCGTCCAAGAGCCTTGAAAGCCAGGCCAAATCCGCTGCAGGCGGTGCGGTTGCCGGCAACGGTGAGGCCGACATGATGGAGGCGCGTCTGGCCTTTGTCCCTGAGTATGTCGAACGCTTCAACGATGTCTTCGGCGATCAATGGCCGCGCATCAGCAACGCTTGGCGGGCCATTGCCGCGTTTGAACGCACGATTGTGCAAACCGACACGCCCTTCGACACCTATCTGCGCGGGGATGATGCGGCGCTGACCGAGGAACAGAAACGCGGGCTGGAACTTTTCACCGGCAAGGCGCAATGTTCCGAATGCCACAACGGCGCGCTGCTGTCGGATGAGAAATACTACAACACCGGCGTACCCGCCTATGATGGTTGGCAGGACGATGGCCTGGCGCAGGTCACCTTCCGGTATGAGCTCTATGCCAAAGGCTCGACCGAAGAGTTCTATCGCCACACCAAGGACGATCCCGGCTTCTATTTCCGTACCAAGGAAAAGGCCGACAAGGGCAAGTTCCGCACACCTTCGTTGCGCTACACCCTCTATACCGAACCCTACATGCATAACGGCATGCTGGAGACGCTTGGGGATGTGGTCGAATTCTACAACCAGGGCGGTGGCGAGAATGAGTTCTCAGCCAATAAATCCCAGCTGATCCAACCCCTTGGTCTGAACGACCAGGAGAAGTCGGATCTGGTGGCCTTCCTGAAATCCCTGTCCGGCGACGAGATTCTGATCGAAGAACCCGATCTGCCGGATTACCAGCCGCTACCTGCGGTTGCAGCAGAGGAGTAAGCGTCATGACAGATCATAACGCAACCGGATGCAGCTGTTCGGGCGAGGCCAAAAAGGCCTGCACCGTGAACCGCCGCCAGTTCCTGTTCGCCTCGGGCGCAACAACCTTTGCCGTGATGGTGGCCATGCCCACCCGCCACGGTCAGGCCGAACAGGTGCCTGCCCTAGTGTCGACCTATCCGCGCAAGCTGATCGGTAAACTGTCCGAGCTGGAACAGGATGTTCCGGTCGAATTCTACTACCCGGATGAGGGCGACTATTCGGACTCGATCCTGGTCAAGACCGGTGTGGAAAGTGGCGGTGGCATCGGTTCGCAGCGGGACGTGGTGGCGTTCAACCTGACGTGTACGCATCAGGGCGGATCGCTCTACGACACCTATAAGGCGGATCACAAGGTGCTGGGTCCGTGCCCGCTGCACCTGTCGACCTATGACGTGACCCGGCACGGCATTCTCGTGTCCGGTCAGGCGTATCAGTCGTTGCCGCAGGTCCTGTTGGAACTCGATGGTGACGATATCTACGCCGTTGGCATGTTCGGCCTGATCTACGGCCGCTACGACAACCTGATTGCATAAGGGAAACGGAATCATGGCAACCCCGTATTACGTACCCGAAACCAACGTCCCACTGCCGCCCAAAGGCGCCGAGGTCATCTCGACCGCCTGCGACTATTGCATCGTGGCCTGTGGTTACAAAGTCTACCGCTGGCCTGTGACGGCCAAACCCGGTGGCCCCACTGCGGACGAGAATGCCTTTGGTGAGGACTTCCCCGTTGCACCGCTGGGCGCATGGGTCGCGCCGAACCAGCACAATATCGTCCTGCACAAAGGTCAGCCGCATCACGTGGTGATTATCCCTGACAAGGACACGCAATACGTCAACACCGACGGCGACAGCTCCTTGCGCGGCGGCTGCATCGCGCAGAAATGCTATAACCCGCAGACCCCGACGCGCGACCGTCTGAAAACCCCGCTGATGCGGATCTATGGCACCTTGATGCCGGTTCCGTGGGATCTGGCGCTGGATGTGGCGGCCGAGGTGGGCAACCATGTCATCGCCAAACATGGCACCAATGCCTATGGCGTAAAAACCTACAGCTACCAGTATATCGAGAACACCTATGCGATCTCGAAATACGCGCTGCGCCATATCAACACCGCGAACTTCACCTTCCATGACACGCCGTCCGACGTGACCTCGACCCCCGGGTTCCGGGATGCGGGCTTTGACAACTTCGGCCCCTCCTACGAAGACTGGCGCGATGCGGAAACCCTGCTGGTCTGCGGAACCGACCCCTATGAGACCAAGACCATCCTCTATACCCAGTGGATGATGAAGGGGATGCAGAACGGTCAGAAAGAGATCTATCTGATCCCGCGCCGCTCTGCCGGTGTGGCCCATGCGGAAAAGATGGGCGGTCTGCATATCGACGTTCTGCCCGGCACTGACCTTCTGGTCGTCAACGCCATTGCCCGCGTCATCGTGGAAAATGGCTGGGAAGACAGCGACTGGATCCAGAAATGGGTCAACAACAAGTGGGAAAGCTCGTCCGGCTTCGGTCAGGGCACAAGGAATACGCCATGGCAGTGGCGCACGACCTGGGGCAAGTTCCAGACCAAAGGTTTTGAAGACTGGAAAGAGTGGCTGCTGTCGCAAGACGAATTCTCGCCCGAGAACGCCGCAGCCATGGCCGAGATCGACGTGCAAAAGATCTATACGGCTGCCGAATGGCTTGCCAAACCCAAGGCGGATGGCTCGCGCCCGAAAACCTCGATCATGATCGAGAAAGGGTTCTACTGGTCCAACAACACCGGCAACACACAGGCGATTTCCGCGCTGGGCATCATCTGTGGCTGTGGCGGTCGTCCGGGTCAGGTCATTGGCCGGGCCGGTGGTCACCAGCGGGGCGGCGTGAAGGGCGGGAAATACCCGCGCAACAAATCGCCCGAGAAACTGCCCGGTCGCCGTCGCCGCGCCATGGATACCGACCGGTATCTGATCGCAGGCCATACCCGTATGGCCCACGTGATCGGCACCACCTGGATCCAGTCCATGTGCGGCAGCCAGCAACTGGCTGACAAGTTCGAGGAACTGACCGTCCGCAACCCGCACCAGATCGCCAGCTTCGACAAACAAGAGATGATCGATACGCTGAAGGCCCGCGCCGACAGCGGCGGTATGGTGGTGATCAATCAGGACATCTATCTGCAGGACCCGATCGGCAACCGCTACGCCGACATCGTGTTCCCCGCAGCGACCTGGGGTGAAGAAGACTTCCTGCGCGCCAACGGCGAACGCCGTCTGCGCCTGTACCAGAAGTTCTATGATGCCCCCGGTGCGGCCAAGCCCGACTGGTGGATCATCGCGCAACTGGCACAGCGGATGGGCTTTGACGGGTTCGACTGGCAGAACTCGAACGAGGTCGCGGAAGAGGCCGTGCGCTTTACCCGCGGGTCGCGCAAGGACTTCCACGCAGTTCACCGTCTGGCCAAGAAAGAGGGCAAGACTCTGCACCAGAAGGTCCGCGAATTCGGCACCGATGGTGTGCAATGCCCGGTCATGCTGGATGCCGATGGGGTCACGCTGATTGAAACCAAACGTCTGCACGACACAACCCGCGAACTGCCCGACACCGGTGCGGCTGGTGCGGATGTGTTCAACAAGAAGCTGACGCATTTCAACAGCCAGACCGGCAAGTGCAACATCCAGAAATCGCCGTGGAATCTGTTCTCGGACTATTGGGAATGGCTGAAACCGAACAAGGAAGAAGGCGAGCTTTGGGCCACATCCGGCCGGATCAACGAACGCTGGCAGTCCGGCTTTGACGACCGCCGCCGTCCGTATATCGTGCAGCGCTGGCCCGAGAACTGGGTTGAAATTCACCCCGATGATGCGGCCGAGCGCGGCATCGAAAGCGGTGACTATGTGATGGTCTATTCGGAACGGGTTCCGGGCAACAAGACTACGCTGCTGGGTGTGGAAGACGATGACTTCCAGTTCTCGAAACTGATGGAGAACGGGCATATCGAACTGACCAAAGCGGCGATCACTGCCGTGGCCATGGTCACGCCCGCCATCAAGAAAAGCGTCGTCTACATGGACTTCCTGCACATGCAGCAGCCTGCGAATGCGCTTGAGGGCCGGATCGTCGACTGGATCAGCGGCAACTACAACTACAAGATGGGCGTTGCCAAGCTGCGCAAACTGGGGCCGAGCCCCTACAAGACCTCGTTCCGCACGATGTCCTTTGCTCCGCGCGACATTGCCTGATGGCTTTCCGGGGGGCGGTCGCCATGCCGCCCCTTGGGTCTGGTCCCACTGCAGAAGGGACCACCTGGAAGGCAGGCTTCGGTTGGGAAACCTGTCTTCCACTTTCACCCAACCTGTCCCAACGCAAAACATGGCAGACCCGATATGACACTGAAATCTGATACCGCCCTGCGCGATGAGGCCGCTGGCCTGTTTTCCGAATATGCGAAATCCGACTATGACGTGATCCGCCTGCGCGCCATTCAGGCCCTGACCGCCATTGGTGCCGCCAACAGCCCCGCGCTGGTTGAGGCGCTGTTGGACGATGACGAAGACGTCCGTCAGGACGCAGCTCAGGCGCTGGGCGCGCTGGGAGTGCAAGACGCCGCGCCGCAACTGCTGGAAAACCTGATCCACGATCCCTGTGGCGAGGTGAAACTGGCCTGCGTCACCGCCTTGGCCGAGTTGAAATCCGAAGACGCAGCCCCCTATCTGCGCACCCTCGTCACCGGACGCGGGGAGGATATCACATGGGACGAGGATGAACTGCATCAGGACGAATGGGACGACTGGCTGGACACTCAGATCGCCGCCATCAAGGCGCTGGGTCGCATGGGCGACGCGGCGGCAATTGAACCCATCGTCATGGCGCTGATGGACGAAGACGGGCAGGAACTGGGTGATGTCGCCTGCGAGGCGCTGGGCCGGATCGGCCATCCAGCGGTGCCGACGCTGGGCGTGTTCACCCAATCCGCGAACCGCCGCCTGCGCCACCGCGCCCTGCGGACGCTGGCCACCATCGGCGGGGCCGCGGCCGAAGCGATCCTGCGCAAAGCCGTCACTGACACGGACGGGGCCGTGCGCCTGATCGCCTATGAGGCACTGATGCCAAACGACCCTGCGCTGGTGGAACAGGCGCTGACCGACGCGATCGATGACATCCGCATCGCGGCGCTGAACCAGTCCGACTTTTCCGAACCTGACCTACTGGACCGCATGATGCGCGACCCCGGTGCCAAGGTGCAGCTGGCGCTGCTCGACCGGCTGGACCGCAGCACGCCGATAGCGGACCAAGAAGATCTGCGCTGGCAGGTGCTGGATTTCCTCGCCACCGGCCAGCAACCCGAAGTGTCCGCTCAGGCGCTGGGCCTGCTGGCGGCGCTGGCCCCGGAACTGGTGGCCGACCGTCTGAACGCGCTGTTTTCGGTCGATGCTGATGACCTTAAGGCCGAGCGCATCCAATGGGCCATCGTTGACGCGCTGGCGACCTCGCCCCTGCGCGAGGCAGCGGAATGGCTGCAACGCGCCTGCCGCGCGCCGTTCCGGTCGGTGCGGCTCAAGGCCGTGGCCTCGCTGGCGATGATCGTCACCGATGCCGACCGCCCGCATGTGAACCAGCAGCAGGGCCGCGAATTGCTGCTGTCCTTTGCGCTGGCCCCGATGCCTGTGGCCGCCGAGGCCCCCCCCGAGGAAGAGACCCCGCAAACCGACATCGCCGCGCTGGAAGAGGCCGGGCTGGATGTCTCGGATGGCAGCGAGAACGGCCCCACCTCCAGCCTCGGCGCGATCCTCGGCCACGACGCCATTGCAGCGGAAATGACACAGGAAGCGCAAGAGGATGAGGTGCAACCGCTGACCCCGCGCGAACAGGCGCTGCTGGCCAAGGCCACCCGCCACCCAAAGCGCCGCCGCGTCGCGCTCGATGACAATGCAGAAGCGCTGGAGCGGGAAACCCGCCTATCCGCCATCCGCCTGCTGGGTGAGGTGCCGGGGATGCAGATCATGCTTGCCCAGATCGCGCAGGATCCCGAGACCGAGATCGCGCAACAGGCTTTCTCGGCACTGGCTGCAGCGGTCACCCGCAACGGAGTGGAGCTGGAACAGAATCAACTGGTCGATCTGATCACCAAGGGCTTGTCGCACACCGACTCGTCCCTCTCACTGCAGGCGCTGAAGCTGCTGCAACAGGCTGGTCTGCTGCCGCAGGACAGCTTGCGCAGCAAGCTGCGGGCGATGGTAAGAACCGGCGATACCGCCTTCCGCATCGACGCCATGCATATCCTGACCTCATGGGATGGCACGCCAGACGTGGCGCGCAGCCTGCTGGACGATGTCTCGGCCCCGGTGCGGCAGGCAGCGATGCGGCTGTTGTCGGAAACCGCGCCGGATCAGGCCGGTGCCGCCATCGTGCCCTTCCTGATGGCCAACCCCGAACAGCGAATCGTGACCTATGTCAATGACAGCACGCCTGCGGTGGTGTCCATTGGCCGCCAATTGCTGACCGAACTGCGCGACGAAGACCGCCGCGCGCAATGGCCGGTGATGATCAGTGCATTGGCCGACCTGCTGGGGGGAACCCCTCGGGCGGCCTGAACCCCGGAGGGACAGATGAACATATCGCTGAAACTGACTGCGGCGATCCTGGCGGGGGCGATGGCCTTTGGCCCCGCCGCACAGGCCGACGACCTGCCCGAGGTCGCGGTGGTGCACCAGATCATCGACCTCAACGCCGATACCCCGGCCCATGCGTTTCGGTTCGAACCCAAGTTCCTGCAGGTCCCCGCGGGCGCAACCGTGCGCTTCAGGGGTTCGACCGGGCGGCATACCGTGACCGCCATCACCCGCATGATCCCCGTCGGTGCCCGCAGCTTTGAGATTCGCGGCAAGCCCGAGATGGACCTGACCTTCGAGAAAGAGGGTGTCTATGGCATCCGCTGCCGCGTGCATGGCCGTCACGGCATGGTCATGCTGCTGGTGGTGGGCGACCCCAGCTCGAACCTCGAAGAGGCCAAGGCATACCTGCCCAAGCTGGGTGAGGCCGAGCAGGCCGGTTTCGAAGAACTCTTCGCCTATATGGAGGCCCAAAATGGCTGATGGATGCGCCTGCGATCGGCACGCTCATATGTACCTGACGGTGTCTGAGGCTCTGACCCGGGGTCTGGCTGTGGCGGATCCGGTTACCGGTACCGAGACCCTGCCGCTGATCGACGCCATCGGCAGGGTGCTGGCCGAGGATTGCACCAGCAAGGTCGACATGCCGACTTTCGACAATTCGGCCATGGATGGCTATGCGGTGCGGACCGCGGATCTGGGCGATGGCCCGATGTTCAACCTGCCCGTCGCCGGGCGCGTGGCGGCTGGGGATAGCGGCGCCCATGATGCGCCTGCCGGCTCTGCTCTGCGGATTTTCACCGGTGCTCCGGTACCGGCAGATTTCGACGCCGTGTTGATGCAGGAGGATTGTGACGCCACTGCTGACGGCATCCGCTTTGACCGCCGCCCCAAGCCCGGCCAGCACATCCGCCGCGCCGGTGAGGACCTGAAGGCCGGTACCCCGATCCTGCGGCGCGGATGTGAGATCACTGCGCGCGAGGCCGCCGCGCTGGCCTCGGCCGGGTATGGCGAGGTCAAGGTGTCTCGCAAGATCAAGGTCACGATCTTTTCGACCGGCAGCGAGCTGCGCCAGCCCGGTGAGGCGTTAGGCCCCGGTCAGATCTACAACTCGAACCGTTACATGCTGCGGGCGCTGCTGGACAAGCCGTGGATCGAACTGACCGACAGAGGCCCGGTTGAAGACAATCCTGACCGGCTGGAGAAGGTTCTGCGCGAAGCCTGCGATACTTCAGATCTGATCGTCACAACCGGCGGCGTATCGGTCGGCGACGAAGATCACATGCCGCGTCTGTTTGCCGAAATCGGTGGCCAGCCCGATGTAATGAAGGTGGCAATGAAGCCGGGCAAACCGATCATGTTTGGCCGCCGGGGCAATGGGCTTTATGTCGGGCTGCCGGGCAATCCGGTCTCGGCCTATGTAACCTGGCAGATCATCGGATCGCACATGATGGCGCGCCGGGCCGGTCTGCACCACGCCCCGCACACGCCGGAACAGGCGGTTCTGGCGGAACCGCTGGAGCGTCGCGCCGGACGTCAGGAATACCGGCCCGTTGTGATCGAGGGTACATCGCCCGACGGCACCCCCCGGCTGCGCCTGATGGCACCGTCCTATAGCGGCCGGGTCGCGTTGCTGGCGCAGGCGGATGGCCTGGCCATCATTCCGGCCGAAACCGAGACGCTACCGCAAGGCCACGGGTTGCAGTTCCTGCGGTTCTGACGCTGCTGAACAGGTCAGCCACGTTCTTGCATGAAACGGTCAGCAGCAGCTACGACTGTTCCGCGCCAGCTCAACACGCCCGCCTGGATCTGATTATGGTTAAAGAACATATCCTTGTCGTCGATGATGACCCGCAGATTACGTCCTTTCTGCAGCGCTACCTTGAAAAGCAGGGGTGCCGGGTCAGCTGTGCCGCAGACGGCAATGCGATGGACGCTGTTCTGAACACCTCCGAGATCGACCTGATCCTGCTGGATATCGGTCTGCCCGGTCGCAACGGGTTCGACATCACGCGCGAGTTGCGGGTCAGTTCCAACATTCCGATCATCGTTCTTTCGGGCCGGGATGAGATCTTTGACCGGGTTGTCGGGTTGGAGTTCGGGGCCGATGACTACATCACCAAACCGTTTGAGGCGCGCGAGGTGCTGGCCCGCATCCGCACCGTTCTGCGCCGCGCCCGCCCCGAAGAGAAAGGCGCCAATGGGGCCGAGACGTCTCGGGTCAGGTTCGGCGATTGGGTGCTGAATGTGAATGAACGCACCCTGATGGCAACCGGAGCGTCCGAGGCGACGCCTCTGACGACCACGGAGTTCGATGTGTTGCTGGCTTTTGTGACGAACCCGCACATGGTGTTCTCACGCGATCAGTTGCTGGACAAGGCGCGCGGGCGCGAGACCATCGTGGGTGATCGAACCATCGACGTGCATGTGGCACGGCTGCGCAAGAAGATCGAGCCCGACCCTTCCGCGCCGACCTTCATCAAGACGGTGCATGGCATCGGTTATTGCTTTGCCGCCAATGTGCGCAAAATCCCGACCTAGCTCAAATCCTTGAACATATAGGTTGTGGGCTCCAGCCGGTCCTCGAACGGGTTGCGGCAATAGTTCGGAATCTCTCCGGCGATCTGAAACCCCAGGTTTTGGTACAGGATGCGAGACGGATCAGAGCTGCGCGTATCCAGCACCAGCAGCGTCCGGCCCAGTTGGATTGCGCGGTCCTGCAGCGCGGCCATCAGGGCGCCCCCAAGCCCCCGACGCCGGGCCTTTGGGTGCACCAGCAGCTTGGCCACATCGGCGCGATGTGGCTGATTGGGCATTGTTGCCGGGATCAATTGCACCGTGCCCAAGACACGCCCGCTGTTGCGGGCCACGAACAGCTCCAGCGCGCCGGTCTGCAGGTCCGGCCGCACCCGGTTCTGCCAATAGGCGCGGGCCTGATCCGGCGTGAACGGATGGATGAACCCGATGCTGGCACCGTCCTGCACGCAGGCGTGCAGGATATCCGTCAGGTCCTTCAATGCGTTGTCAAATCCGCTGTCGTCCAGACGCGAGATCATATCAGCACCAGCAAGTATCGCGCACCTCGGGCGGGCGCTGTCTCGAACCGGGTCGGACCGGATAGATGATAGCGCAGGCAATCGCCGCCATTCAGATCATGCGCGACCCCGTCCACCGTCAGCGTAAGGGCGCCGTCCAGCATGATCAGGTGATGTTCCTGCCCGGGCTTGGGCGGCGTTTCATAGGTGATCACCGTGCCGGGCGGCAGATGACCTTCCAGAACCTCGGCGCTGAGACCGGCAGCCGGTGGAGACACCGAGCGGCGGGTAAACCCGGTTTCGGGATCGCGCCATTCCGGTTGCCGTTCAAAGGGCACGCGCGGGTCGAAACTGTCCTCGACCATCATCAGCAGCCGGGACATCGGCAGGCCATAGGCCGCACACAACCGACCCAGCGTTTCCGCGGTGGGGCTGACATCCCCCTTCTCCATCCGCGAGAGGGTGGCGCGGCTGACACCGCTATGCTCGGCCAATTGGTCCAGCGACCAACCATGACCCCGGCGCAGTTCGCTCAGACGGTTGGCAAGGCGATTTGAGAGATCGTCCAGCATAGCTCATATATGAGAAAAGCGTTCATTTTCGGGATTATTGTTGAAAAATAAATGTTGCGCAACAAGAAAGGGCGCAGAAACCGCTGCGCCCTGTCCAATGCTCGGGGTTATTCTGTCTAAGTCAGTTCCAGCCAACCTCGTTGAAGATTTTTTGCGCCTCGGGCAGGTTCTTGGCAACCTCGGACAGGTTCACGTCATCTGCCTTGAACTCACCCAGCGCCTTGACCGAGTCCACAAGTTCCACACCTTCGACCGCCGGGAATTCGTCATTGCCGGCCGAGAAATACTTCTGGGCCGAGTCGCTGGCCAGATATTCCAGGAACAGGATCGCGTTTTCCTTGTTCGGTGCATTCGCGGCCACACCCGCGCCCGACAGGTTCATATGCGCGCCGGTGCTGTCCTGGTTGGGGAAGACCCAGCCGATCGAGTCGATGTCGGCGGACACGCCTTTGACGTCCTTGCGGATGGCGCGGGCAAAGTAATAGGTGTTCGACACGGCGATGTCGCACTCACCCGAAACGATGCCACGCAGCTGATCGGTGTCGCCGCCCTGCGGGTCGCGCGCCATGTTGGCGACGATGCCTTCGGCCCAGTCCTTGGCGGCCTCGGGGCCTTCGTGGGTGATGATCGAGGCCAGCAGAGTCTGGTTATAGGTGTTGCTGGACGACCGGATACAGATCAGGCCCTTGTATTCCGGCTTGGCCAGATCGGCATAGGTGGCTGGCGGATTGGCCACGTTTTCCTTGTCGAAAAAGATGATGCGGCCGCGCTGGGAAAAGCCGAACCACTCATTATCGGTGTCCTGCAGATTGGCGGGGATACGCTCTTCCAGAAGAGCACTGTCGACCGATTGCAGAATGCCCGCATTCTTGGCGCGCGCCAGGCGCGAGGTGTCGACGGTCAGCAGGATATCGGCGGGCGAGTTCGCCCCTTCGGCTTCCATCCGGGCGATCAGCTCATCGGCCTTGCCTTCGATGCGGTTGATGGTGATGCCGGTGGCCTTTTCGAAATCACCGTACAGGTTTTCGTCGGTGTCGTAATGGCGCGAGGAATAGAGGTTCAGTTCCCCCTCGGCAGCGGCGGAGGTTGCAATCAGGGCCGTCAGTGCGGCGGCAACGCAGGTAGAGGATTTCAGCATCATGTCTCCCAACTTTGAAAGCTGTGGCAGAATATTTCTGACTGAAACGGTCAATGATACGATTTTGAAGGGGATGCAAGGAAATCCGACAAATTTAGTTGGTCAAATAGTCGCTGCCGGATGGCGCCGGGTTCGCAAACCGTTTGCGGCGGACCTGGATAATGGCAGCCCAAAAATACGTTCTGTGAATTGTGCAAAAGCCTTCCTTTTGTGAAAGGAAGTCTAGGAGAGGCCAAGTGCACCAACGCGAATCTGGCCCAGGTTTTGTATTTACCAAGATACGTAAACTTTATGGTAAACCCGCACGACCCCGGATTTCAGACATAAATTCGTCACATTCATTTATAAGGGATACTATATGTAGTGGGTTGGCAACGTCGCGTGTTGGACGTTCAACGAGTAAGAAAGTGGTGTGACGTGAGTATTGAGTTTTTTGTTCCGGCCTGTGCAGCGTCAGGCGCTTTGTACCCGCAGGGGCTTGATCAAGGTTGCCCCGGATTGAACGCTGCTTTGCACCTTGCGGTCAAAAGCTTACCTTTGGATCTTGTGACTGAGCCTCCGCCTGAGGTGAACTTTTCCGAGAAAGCCAACGAAGCACTTTTGTTGGCAGGCCAGATATCCCAACGCATAACCAAGTCAAAAGGCATTCTTTTCGTGCGGGAATCTGAAGATGCACCAATACGGGTGGGTTGACCCGCAATCGACCGTCTCCGATCCGTGCGATCGGGGAGTGAATTAACGAGTGTTTGAGACTAAATAGGGTAACGATCATGAAGAACCTTCTGGCAATTGCGCTAACCATCCTTCCCGGCCTGAGCTGGTCGATGACGGAAGAGCAAGACATCGCAAATTGGAAAACCGCATGTGTTACCGCTGGCGGCGAACACTTTGTGGATTTTGTTCGCGCAGGTAACGCAGAGCGGACGCCGCATGTGATATATGTTTGTGAGCGTGCAAACGGGACGCAGGCTGTCAGAATTGTTCCTGCGGTACCGTTGCTCAATACGCCCAGGGGCTAAGTCCTGATTGAAGACCGGAGGAGGAGCCGCAATACAATACGGCCCTGCGGTCTTGTGGCTTATTCAGCTGGGGCTGTCCGCCCGGATGCCAGCGCAATTTGCTTCAGCCCGCAGGCTCCGAAAAGAGCGGCGCCGAACATTTCACAGGTTTCCTCGGCAAGAGTGACGTAGCGCCCATTTTCCATTTCATGAAACCACATAAAGGCCGCGATCATCTCGAGCCCAAGCGCGCCGCCCAAATAGACGGCTACCGCAAGAATGAGATACCGCCGTGGCGCGGGGTCCATGCCGTAGGCCACGAAGCGAAAGCCAAGCAGCATGAGCAGAACGACAACTGTGATGCCGTAGACAACCCATTCCCACGCAAAGAACCCGGTGCCGTCAAAACTCCTGGTGAAATACGCGCCAACTGGTTCGTGTACCTGGGCCGCGTCGTCAAACGCTGCGAAGAATATGATTGCCGCAAAGCCAAGCCAATGCCAGCGCCACCGGTCCTTGACAGCAAAAGCCTGAGTTGCCGCCAGAAAAATAAAGACGCTCGAAACAACGAGGAGCGTGAAGTTTACAAATGTCGGCACGTTCGCTTCTTCACCGACCCAAAAAATCTCGAAAGCAAGCCGCCCAAATTCGCTATCGGTGTTCGATAAAATTTGAGCAAGGGCCGCCAGCGCCGAAGTTGGAAGAATAACTGCGGCTGAATAAATCAAGTATCGGTTAGGAGTTGGCAAAAAAGGTACGTGAAACATGTCTACATTAATTCTTATCTCAAATTCTTTAACTCACCCCAACCAGCTTAAAAGCAGAATTCCATCTGTACAGTGCATTGCCGGCACAAAGTGAGTGCCAAGTTGATATTGGCCATCAGCCAAAGTCAATCGTTCTCCTGAATCCCCATTGTTTCCATTTTGACGAAAAACCGGTTCAGCGAACCGAATTCACTGCGTCTATCATTGCCCGGACAGGTGACCCAATCTACGCGCGAAGCGTTTAGGTGGCTCGGTTCACGTTAAAGACGTTCAGACTTTTGTTTTGCAAACGCAGTATCCCGGCGTGGACAAAAGGGGCAGGCAATTTACCCGCCCCGGCAAAATGTCTTTTACTCGCTCGTGGTTAGATCTTTTGTCAGGTAGTAGGCTGCCGCGGCAGCTCCCCCGCCAAATATGAACATTGCAAGGAACACCGGACCCAAACCACCCTTCATACTTATGAGTCCGGGGTCAGTGCGCAGATAGATTAGGTAGTCACCGAAGCGTATGTGTCCAAAATCCCAGTCCGACTGAAAGTAGTAACTCATCGGTAATGCAAAAATCACACCACAAATAACCGGCAGAATCACCTTGCCTTTGGGGTTCAGGTTTTTCAGGTCGAACCCCATTTCCATCTTAGCCATCCGCGCTCTCTTTTTTTATTAAACTACAACAACTTACAGTTACATCTGTAGGGCGTCCTATTAGAGTAATTTCTGCGATCAATTGGGGTCTGGGAAACAATCATTAGTTGTTTCCCGGCTGCCACTATCCCCACATGCCCGGCCCTATGGCGCGCTTCACGGCTTTGGATTCCGCAGGTCCGGCCCTATGGCCTGTTGGTGCTGATCGCTTGAAAAAGGTGGTGCGAACCTAGCCCTGCGGCTGATGGCCCGGCTTTCGCACCGCCGCGAAATAGCAGGTACGCCGCTCCGGCCCCATTGTTGGGGGCTGGACGAACAAGATGCCAGTGCTCGGGAGTATCTGCTTGGTCCGCACGACCGGCATTCCAACAAAAAAAACCGCACCCGAGGGTGCGGTTTCTCTAAACGGCTCTGTGCAGTTCTCAGCCCTGACGAGCTTTGAACTTGCGCTGCGTCTTGTTGATCACGTAGACGCGGCCTTTGCGACGCACAATCCGGCAGTCGCGGTGCCGGTTCTTGAGCGAGCGGAGCGAGTTCTTGACCTTCATTGGTCTGTCTCCAATCTGCGGCGCCTTCATCAAAGACGTGGCCAGCGCCTGGGTTAGCGGGTGTCCCGGTACCCCGGAACAGCGAAACGATGGTGGGCGGTACAAGGATCGAACTTGTGACCCCTTCGATGTCAACGAAGTGCTCTACCGCTGAGCTAACCGCCCACTTAAACCTTTGCGTTGCCCTGCCCCATAACGAAATGGGGCGCGGAACTCCGCGCCGGTAGCGGGGTCTATAAAAGGAGTCGCAGAGGGGTTCAAGGGGTTTGGTAGAACTATTTTCCGGTCTATGTTGAAACCGAACAAGGAGTCATCATGCAGAATACGCCCTATGTATTGGATATGCCCGCCAGCCGCACGTCCTGCGTGGTGTTTTCCTCTCCGCATAGTGGTCGGAACTACCCTGAATCGATGCTCAATCGCACGGTTCTGAGCGAGAATGTGATTCGATCCTCGGAAGATGCCTTTGTAGATCAGCTGTTTGCCGCAGCGGCCGATTTTGGCGCGCCGATGATCTCGGCAGTGATGCCGCGCGCCTATCTGGACCTGAACCGCAGCGCCGAGGAGCTGGACCCGGCGCTGATTCAGGGCGCGCGCCGGTCCGGGCATAACCCGCGCGTGGCCTCGGGGTTGGGGGTGATTCCCCGCGTGGTCGCCAACGGGCGTGCGATTTACCGCGGCAAGCTGACGATGGATGAGGCCCGCCTGCGCATCGACACCTGCTGGCGGCCCTATCACGCTCGCATCAAATCCCTGCTCGCCGAATCGCATGATGCATTCGGGCAGGCGATTCTGGTCGATTGCCATTCGATGCCGCATGAAGCCGTTGCCATGGTCAGCAACCCACGAACCAGACGACCGGATGTGGTTCTGGGTGACAGGTTCGGGGCGTCGGCTTCGGTTGATGTGGTAGACCGGATCGAAGCGGCCTTTGTTGCCGCCGGACTGAACGTGGCGCGCAACACGCCCTTTGCCGGGGCTTACGTCACCCAGACCTATGGCCGCCCCACCCGTGATCAGCACGCGGTGCAGATCGAAATCGACCGGGCGCTGTATATGGACGAGGTCCGAATCGAGCCGAATGAGAACTTTGCCGCGTTTCATGGGATATTGCGCGAAGTCATCCGGGACATCACCGGTATCGGCGAGGAAACCTTACGTCTGGCCGCCGAGTGACCTCAGCGCAGGGCCCGGCCCTTTACAATCGCATCGCTGCCGAAACGACGCCGGATTTCATCGGTGGCCCGCTCAGCTTGTGACCTTTGGGTGGCGCCGGGGTCCAGCAGGTCGCCGGAGATGTCTGCCTGATCCTCGGGGCACAGATCGGACAGGCCAACACCCAGCAGGCGATAGGGCCCCTGATCCCCGACCTGATCGAACAACCCCCGTGCGGTGCGATAAATCCGGTCGGCGATCTGCGTCGCGTCCCGCAGGGACAAGCGGCGGGTGAGGGTCTTGTGATTGGCGCGTTTCAGTTTCAGCGTGACGACCCGCCCGGCCAGTGCTTTGGCCTTGGCACGGTCGGCAACCTTTTCCGACATCCGCCAGAGGTGACCGTCCAGAATGTCCAGGCTGGCGGTGTCTTCGAAGAACGTGGTCTCGTTGCTGATCGACTTCATCGGCTCATGCGCCGAGACGCGCCGCTTGTCCTGTCCGCGGGCCAGATGCCACAGCCGGTATCCCATGGATCCGAACCGCGCGGTCAGCGCCTCCTGATCCCAGCGCAGCAGGTCGGAAAAGCTGCGGATACCGGCGCGGTCCAGCGATTCCTGTGCGGCCGGGCCAATGCCCCAGATCAACCGCACCGGTTTGTCATACAGAAACTCTGCCGTTTCGGCCTGACCGATCACCGAAAACCCGCGCGGCTTGTCCAGATCCGAGGCCACCTTGGCCAGAAACTTGTTGTGCGACAGGCCGATCGAGCCGGTCACGCCCAGCTCGTCCTTCATCCGTTTCACCAGCCGTGCCAGCATCACGGCAGGTGGCGCACCGTGCAGGCGCTGTGTGCCGGAAAGATCCATGAAGGCCTCGTCCAGCGACAGCGGCTCGACCACCGGGGTCAGCTCATCCATCATCTTGCGAATCCCGCGCGAGACTTCGGCATAGACCGACATGCGCGGCTTGATCACCACCGCATCGGGGCACAGTTGCAGCGCCTTGAACATCGGCATGGCCGACCGGACACCGCGAATGCGGGCGACGTAGCAGGCAGTGGACACAACGCCCCGCTTGCCGCCGCCAATGATCACCGGCTTGTCGGTCAGCTCCGGATTGTCGCGTTTCTCGACCGAGGCATAAAAGGCGTCGCAATCCATATGTGCGATGGACAGGTCGAACAGTTCCGGATGTGTCTTTACCCGCGGGCTGCCGCAGGCGGGGCAGCGCCGTTCATCCGTCAATGTGGTCAGGCAATCTCGGCAGAGACCGGGCATGTAATGTTCCCGCCTTCCGTGCGATCCAGTCAGCGGCTTACTTATACCAGCCCCGGCTGCGGCGCAAAGTGCCGGCGGGCGTAAAGGTCACAACGCTGTCCTAAAGAAGACCCCCCGCAAAGTGGCGGGGGGAGGTGACGGACCTCAGGAAGAGATGGTCCGCGGGGAGTATCACAGCCCCAGAATCGCGCAAAACCACTGATTTCGATAGGACCCAGGTCACAGAAGGAAATCTCGAGTTTTTCATGTGTGTTTTTAGGCACAGGGACGATTTGGCGCGGATCAACGGGAAAGTGACGCGAGGTCAACCGGTTGGCGGCGCTTTTGGGCGCGAGAATCCGCCGATCTGGCGGGGTGCCTCAGTGCGGTGTCAAGGAATTTAACTCGTCAAGAACCGCCTGCGCCGCCGCTTTCGGGTCCTCTGCCTGATAGATCGGGCGTCCGACAACGATGTGATCTGCACCGTCGCCAATGGCGCTGGCCGGGGTTGCAACGCGTTTCTGATCGCCCAAAGCAGCCCCTGCGGGGCGGACGCCGGGGGTGACGATCAGGCGGCCCTCGGCCTGCGGCAGGGCGCGGATCAGGGCGGCTTCTTGCGGGCTGGCGATGACGCCATCGGCCCCGGCCTCAAGCGCGCGGGCGGCACGTTCGACCACCAGATCCTGCACGTCGCCCTGTTTCAGCAGGCTGGCATCCAGATCGTCGCGGTTCAGCGAGGTCAGGATGGTCACCGCAAGGATTTTGAGGTCCTTGCCCGCCGCGCCCTCTTTCGCGGCGCGCACCACATGCGGGTCGCCATGCACGGTCAGAAAATCCAGATCGAACTGGGCCAACCCCCGCACGGCGTTTTCCACCGTGTTGCCGATATCGAACAGCTTCATGTCCAGAAAGATGCGCTTGCCGTGGTCCTGCTTCAGCTCATTGGCCAGGGCCAGCCCGCCTCCGGTCAGCATCCCCAGCCCGATCTTGTAAAAGGATACCGCATCGCCCAGCCGCTCGGCCATGGCCAGCCCCTGCAGGGCGTTCGGGACATCAAGGGCAACAATCAGGCGGTCATCGGACGCGGGAACGGTCATGGGGCAAGCTCCTTTTTGGCAAACGTCTGCGTCCTAACGGGTTCGGGCGCGTCTGTCCATGCGGGACTGAAGGGAGACGGGAATCAAGCCGCATTAACCGGATTGTGCTATGGTACCGGTCATTCAGATGCGTATTTCAGATGGGGGGGAATATGAAAGCACGGATTGGAGTGGGGCTCGTTCTGGTTTTGACGGCCTGTCAGGACATGCCGCTTGAGACCGAGGCAGCGGACACGTTCGTGGTATCGCCGACCAATGATAATCTGCGTCTTGTACGCGGCTACCGGTCCACAGATGACGATTGCCAGCTGACCGGTGAAACCGCCTTTACCATAGATTTCCTGGATGATGCGGCGGACCTTGTATCCTGCCCGACCGGCAGTGAAGCAGCACAGTCCTTGGTCGAGATGTATGGGGCGCGGCAAGTGGCGAATACCGGGGGTTACACGGTCTATTCGGTACCTCGACGATAAGCTCGGATTCTATGGTATAGCCTCTTGAACAGACGAAGATATTTCCCAGATTGAATGTGAGGCCCAGACCAGCACGTGCCGCCAAGCGGGCGTAGACATCCTGGGCGCTTAGAGAAGGAGATCACTATGGACTTAAACAAGTTCACTGAGCGGGCACGGGGATTCGTGCAAGCGGCGCAGACCATTGCGCTGCGCGAGGGGCACCAGAGGCTGGAGCCCACACATATATTGAAAGCATTGATGGATGACGATCAGGGGCTGGCCAGCAACCTGATCACACGCGCGGGCGGCGCGCCCAGTCGCGTGGTTGAGGCACTGGATGCCGCGATGGGGAAAATCCCGAAGGTCAGCGGTGACGCCAGCCAGATCTACATGGACGGCCAGACCGCCAAGGTTCTGGACGAGGCGCAGAAGATTGCCACCAAGGCGGGCGACAGCTTTGTACCTGTTGAGCGCGTTTTGATGGCGCTATGCATGGTGAAATCCAAAGCCAAAGAGGCGTTGGAAGCCGGCGCCGTATCCGCCCAGAAACTGAACGAGGCGATCAACGACATCCGCAAGGGCCGCACCGCTGACACGGCCAGCGCCGAAGAGGGCTATGACGCGCTGAAGAAATACGCGCGCGACCTGACCGAGGCTGCAGCCGAAGGCAAGATCGACCCGATCATCGGGCGGGATGAGGAAATCCGCCGCTCGATGCAGGTTCTGTCGCGCCGCACCAAGAACAACCCGGTTCTGATCGGTGAACCCGGCGTTGGTAAAACCGCGATTGCCGAGGGCATGGCCCTGCGCATCGTCAATGGTGACGTACCTGAATCGTTGAAAGACAAAAAGCTGCTGGCGCTCGACATGGGTGCGCTGATCGCGGGTGCGAAATACCGCGGTGAGTTCGAAGAACGCCTCAAGGCGGTTCTGACCGAGGTCACCGAGGCCGCTGGTGAAATCATCCTGTTCATCGACGAGATGCACACGCTGGTTGGTGCGGGTAAATCCGACGGCGCAATGGATGCCGCCAACCTGATCAAGCCTGCGCTTGCGCGGGGTGAGCTGCATTGTATCGGTGCGACTACACTGGATGAGTATCGCAAATACGTCGAAAAAGACGCAGCCCTTGCGCGCCGGTTTCAGCCTGTGATGGTCACCGAGCCGACCGTCGAGGACACGATCAGCATCCTGCGCGGCATCAAGGAAAAGTACGAGTTGCACCACGGTGTGCGGATTTCGGACTCGGCGCTGGTGTCGGCGGCAACGCTGTCGCACCGCTATATCACCGACCGCTTCCTGCCCGACAAAGCCATCGACCTTGTCGATGAGGCGGCGTCGCGCCTGCGGATGGAGGTGGATTCCAAGCCCGAAGAACTGGACCAACTCGATCGTCAGATTCTGCAGATGCAGATCGAGGAAGAGGCGTTGAAGCTGGAAGATGATGCGGCCTCCAAGGACCGTCTGGAAACCTTGCAAAAGGATCTGGCCGATCTGCAGGAGAAATCCGCAGAAATGACCGCCCAATGGCAGGCCGAACGTGACAAGCTGGCCGGTGCACGGGATCTGAAAGAACAGCTCGACAAAGCGCGCGCTGATCTGGAAATCGCCAAGCGCGAGGGCAATCTGGCCAAGGCTGGGGAACTCTCCTATGGCGTCATCCCCGAGCTTGAGAAAAAGCTGACCGAAGCCGAGAACGCCGAAAGCAACGCCATGATGGCCGAGGAAACGGTGCGTCCGGAACAGATCGCTTCGGTGGTCGAACGCTGGACCGGTATCCCGACCTCAAAGATGCTGGAAGGTGAGCGCGAGAAACTGCTGCGGATGGAAGACGATCTGCATTCCCGCGTGATCGGTCAGGATGCGGCTGTGACCGCCGTCGCCAATGCTGTGCGCCGGGCCCGTGCCGGTCTGAATGACGAAGGCCGCCCGCTGGGCTCGTTCCTGTTCCTCGGCCCGACCGGCGTGGGTAAGACCGAATTGACCAAAGCTGTGGCCGAATTCCTGTTCGACGACGACAACGCGATGGTGCGTATCGACATGTCCGAGTTTATGGAGAAACACGCGGTCGCCCGTCTGATCGGTGCCCCTCCGGGTTATGTCGGCTATGACGAAGGTGGTGTGCTGACCGAAGCCGTGCGGCGCAGGCCCTATCAGGTCGTGCTGTTTGATGAGGTCGAAAAGGCGCACCCGGATGTGTTCAACGTGCTGTTGCAGGTTCTGGATGACGGCGTGCTGACCGATGGTCAGGGCCGCACCGTGGACTTCAAGCAGACGCTGATCATCCTGACGTCGAACCTCGGGTCTCAGGCGCTCAGCCAGTTGCCCGAAGGGGCCGACAGCGCGCAGGCGCGGCGGGATGTTATGGATGCGGTCCGGGCGCATTTCCGGCCAGAGTTTCTGAACCGTCTGGACGAGACCATCATCTTCGACCGGCTCAAGCGGGCCGATATGGATGGCATCGTTGATATCCAGATGGCGCGTCTGCAAAAACGTCTGGCCGCCCGCAAGATCGAGCTGGTGTTGGACGATGGCGCCAAGGAATGGCTGGCCAACGAAGGCTATGACCCGGTCTTTGGGGCTCGCCCGCTGAAACGCGTGATCCAGCGCGCTTTGCAGAACCCGCTGGCCGAGGCGCTGCTGGCCGGTGAGATAAAGGATGGCGAAACCGTTCCTGTCACCGCCGGGGCCGAGGGGTTAATCATCGGTGATCGGCTGGGGATGTCGGAACGGCCCCGCCCGGATGATGCCGTGGTGCACTAACGTACATCTGAAAACGAAAAAGACCCGCCGTCTGGGCGGGTCTTTTTTATGCCCCGGCAAAATGCCGGTTCAGAAATTCTGCGATTTCCGTCAGGGATGCATCTGCCTCGGGAATGTCCGGGTAGAATTCGAAGACATGCCACATGCCCTCCCAGATGCGCAGGGTGCAGTCCGCACCCGCCTTGCGCAGGAGGTGATCCAGACGCACGCAACCGCTCAGCAGGTGATCGCGGGTTCCGCTGGTCAGGAAGATGGGCGGAAAATCGGCGTCGAACGGACCGTAGATCGGTGAGATGTCAGGGTGCGTCGGGTCGGTATCCGCGGGCACATAACAAGACCGGAAAAACGCGACCTCGGATTGGTTGAGGAACGGGTCCCGATCCGACAGGCCGCTGTCTCCGGGGTTAAACTGATCGACAAACGGCGACAGCAGGGCCAGCGCCTTTGGTTGCGGTCTATAAGTTGCGCGCAGCCGGTGAAGCGCCGCCAGCGCCAGATTGCCGCCAGCAGACTCTCCGCACAAACAAGCGCCCGGTGTGTCGGCCAGAATGGACGAGATCACCGCAGTACAGGCATCAAGCGCGGCCGGGTAAGGGTGTTCCGGGGCCAGCGGGTAGTGGGGTGCAATCACCACAGCCCCGGTTTTCGCGGCGAGCGAGGCGGAAATCGGCAGGTCCTCGAACGGGCTGCCCAAGGTGAAGCCGCCGCCGAACAGATAGACAAGCTTGCGTCCCGCGCGCGGCTCGACTGGCGTGATGACCATGCATTGCACGCCTGCGATGGTCCGTTCGGACAAGGTGACGCCGGTTTCTTCAATCACCAACGTGCACCCCTGTTCGCTGTCCCGGCGCAACATGGCTCGAATGTCGTCCAGAGGCTGGCTCAGATCGCGGCTCGGGGCATCGGCGGCAAAGGCCTCGGCTTCGGGACTGATCAGGGTAAAGGTGGGGGAGGGATGGTCTTTGGTCATAGTGGAAGCTTGAGAGGGGGCAAAAGACCCACCTGCAAAGGCGGGTCTGAAGCGGCCTTAAATCAGTGCAAATATCCGCGCCGGACCGCCCGTGCCGCCGACATGTTTGGGCGCGCCGATGATCAGGGTGGCACCGGCGGCAGGCACCCGGTCCAGACCGGCCATGTTTTCGATCCCGAAGCGGCCGGATGGCAACCACGCATAATGCGTCGCGAAATCCGTTGAGGGGCCGTGGTCCAGAGACAGCGTGTCCGATGCGATCGACCGCGCGCCGGTTTCCTCCATCAGCATCTGCGCGGCCTCGACGTGGAAACCGGGGTAATGCTGTGCTTCTCCGTCGAATCCGCGATAGGCATCGCTGTCGGCCTTGGCGCCCCAGCCGGAATAGAGCGCAACGCACGCGCCGTCCGGAAAATCGCCATTGGCTGCCATCCACGCCCTCAGGTCATCTGGTGTCAGCAGCGTGTCTGCGTCCTCGGCTGCGCGGGCCGCAATGTCCACGACGCAGAGCGGCGCAACCAGATCCGAGACTGGGATTTCATCCACCGAGGCCCCGTCTGCCGAGAAATGCAAAGGCGCATCAATATGCGTGCCCGTGTGTTCGTTCACCGTCATCCGTTGCACGTTGAAGCCATGATCTGCGAAGTTGAAAACCTGTTCGGAGGCGTATCCCGGCTCTCCGAAATAGGTCGGGAAATCGGGGCTGATCGCGTGGGTCATGTCCTCGACCCCGCCGTGACCTGCGGCCAGCGCCGGGGGCGCGGCGGCTCCGGTTGCGGCGGCCGCCACGCCGGTGGCAGCAGCGGCTTTAAAGAAGCCCCGCCGCGACAGCATCCGGTCCTTGACGGCGTTCATTACGCAAATGTCACACATTCGTCTTCTCCCTCTGAGGTTCTTCAACTGTTGGGATGGGCAGGCCATCCGCTTTTCGTCTTCAGTACCTGGGAGTCAGCCTGCGTTTTTGTCGCATGCGTTGTAAAGCCCGGGATGGCCCCAGCCCCGCCGGTACATGCGTGCGCAGGACGGGTTCAGTAATGGCCTGTCTGGCGGCTTTTGCGCAGGGCGCGCAGGTCTTCCGCGCTCATCCGGGGCGTGTCTTCGGGATCATTTTTGGGCTTTTGATTGGCCTCGATCACCTCGGCCAGCTTCGGAGCCGTGTCGCGCAAACGCAGATACCCCAGTACCCCACCGGCGCATTGCAGGCTGAAAGCCCATGTCCCGATCAGCATGTAGAGTACAAACAGGCCAAGCAGCGACCAGAGGGGTCGGATCGAGGCCATGCCCTTGGTCATGTCTTCAAGCTCCTGCAGCTCAGCCTGCAAGGACCCGAAATAATCCATGGCGATCATCAGCACGATCAGAAGCGCGTGCAGGACGAACATCCCGACGTAGCTGAAGATGGTCAGTGCAAACAGCGGGCCGAACGACGCCCGAAAATGCCGGAAGGGCGTATAGTGCATACCGTCCGGGTCCCGCCCGATCGAGGCGGATGTGATCGGCACAAGCAGGCTGGCCCGGATCGAGCATACCGACAGAAAGACCGCAAGCAGCCCCAGCAGCCCCGGAAGGACCCAGGTCGGGTCGACATATTCAAGCGCCAGCTCGGCGACTTCGCTCTGTTGCAGAATGTCCGGTGAAATCACGAAAAGTGATGCCGCAACAATCACGCCAATGATAAGCGTCACGCTCACGCCCTCGACGGCACCATAGATCACCGCCGGCGTGAACAGCCCCTTGATGCCTGTGCTGGGCTTAACGCCTTTGACCTGCAACCCCATCCTTGTCCCGAGCAGGGTCGGAACGACGCTGGAAGAGGCCATAATCAAAAAGGTCACAATGAACGCAAATGGCGGGAAAATAAGGCCCAGCAAAAAACCGACCAGTGCTCCAACCAGGTTATAGAGGGTCAAACCGATCAGCATGACCGGCAAGACAACGGCCAGACGCCAGCAAATGGACAAGGACAAAGGGAAGGCTCTGGCAAACAGCACTGCAATGATCTCTGATCGGTATTCGTTTATATGTCGACGTACCCAAGCCGCACGGGCTGCGCCAGTTCTTTTCAGAAAGAATGGTCAAATGCAGGGCGGCAATGTGTCATTTTGGAATCGCCGCGACGGGCTGCGGTGGCTGATACGTTACAATCTCGTCTCTCAATCGTGACGCCTGTTTCCTTGGCTCTGTGCTATCAGCGGATTACCTCATATCCGAGCAACCTTGACGACTGGAGACATATATGGCGCATCGCTGGACCAATACACTGACACAGGCCGACGTCACCCCGCAGGCGGCGTTTCTGAACCGGCGCCAGGTCATGGCCGGGCTGGCAGGTGTCGGGCTGGCCGGGATGGCGCGGGGGGCTGCTGCGCAGGAGGCACTGGAGCCAAACACCTGGGAAGAGATCACCTCGTACAACAACTTTTATGAGTTCG
Source organism: Ruegeria sp. MALMAid1280 (assembly GCF_049195285.1). Taxonomy (NCBI): domain Bacteria; kingdom Pseudomonadati; phylum Pseudomonadota; class Alphaproteobacteria; order Rhodobacterales; family Roseobacteraceae; genus Ruegeria; species Ruegeria sp. MALMAid1280. The sequence continues at coordinate 65,021 of NZ_JBMIRT010000031.1, forward strand.
GGACCCGCAAGGAGGATCCGGCCAAATATGCCGGTGCCCTGACCACCGAACCATGGAGCGTCAAGATCGACGGTCTGGTCGACAATCCGGGTGACTATGATTTCAAAGCCATCCTGTCCGAGATGACGGTTGAGGAGCGCATCTATCGCTTCCGCTGTGTCGAGGCCTGGTCGATGGTGATCCCGTGGAACGGGTTCGAGCTGGCCGATCTGCTGAACATGGCAAGTGTGCAGGACGGCGCCAAATACGTGGCCTTTGAAACCGCCCTGATCCCCGATGAGATGCCGGGCGTGCAATATCCGATTCTGGACTGGCCCTATCGCGAAGGCCTGCGTCTGGATGAGGCGATGCATCCGCTGACCATCATGGCCACCGGTATCTATGGTCGCCCGATCCCGAACCAGAATGGCGCGCCGCTGCGTCTGGTGGTGCCGTGGAAATACGGCTTCAAGTCGATCAAGTCGATCGTGCGGATCACTCTGACGGATGTTGAGCCGCCGACCAGCTGGAACATGTCCAACCCGCGCGAGTACGGCTTCTATAGTAATGTGAACCCGAACGTGGATCACCCGCGCTGGTCTCAGGCCTCGGAACGTCGGATTGGTGGTGGCCTTTTTGCCAAGCGGATCCCGACCCTGATGTATAATGGGTATGGGAAAGAGGTCGCAGGTCTGTACGAAGGTATGGATCTGTCGGAATACTATTAAGCCTATGCAGCAGGTGAACCAGATATTGCGCCGCATCCCCGTCTGGCCGGTGTATCTGTTGGGGGTGCTTCCGGCCCCGTGGCTGTTCTATCAGGCGCTGACCGGTGGCTTGGGCGTTGAGCCGATCGAGGCGTTGGAACACCGGTACGGAAAGTTGGCGCTGCAGTTGTTGATTGCCGTGCTGGCAATATCTCCGCTGCGGCGATTGCTTGGGCTGAACCTGCTGAAATTCCGCCGCGCGCTTGGCGTGCTGACCTTTACCTATGTCGCTCTGCACCTGCTGGTTTGGCTGGTTCTGGACGTGCAGGTGCCCAAACAGATCTGGGCGGATATCGTCAAGCGCCCTTACATAACGGTTGGCATGGCTGCGTTTGTCCTGATGCTGCCGCTGGCGGTGACATCCAACAATCTGTCTGTGCGCAAGCTGGGCCCCCGATGGCGCAGCCTGCAGCGGCTGGTCTTCCCGGCGGCAGTGTTGGGAGGGGTGCACTATGTCATGCTGGCCAAGGGATTTCAGATCGAGCCACTGGTCTACTTGTCCCTGATTGTCGGCCTGTTGCTGCTGCGTCTTCCGTTTGCAGGCCTGCTGACTCGGCCGCGCGAGGCCGATTCCGCCTGACTCGCCGCCGAGTCTGTGGGTAACTCTGTGCAAAAGCCGGAATTCGTGGCGAGGCGTGGGTTGGAGCGCGGGTTCAGCTTGCCTCCTCTGAATGTAAATTATTGTATTTATTATGAAAAATTGAATATTGCGAGTTTTTGCAAGTTTCTTGAATTTTCCACTTGCGGCTAGTGCTGGTTATACTTAGAACCCCCTTCACCGGCGCTGCTGAGGTGGCGCTGACGCATCGGAGAGACGATGGAGACGGGCCGGAGAGACGGTTGAGACGCATCGGAGAGACGGTGGGCATCTTGAGGGATTGAGTAGGCGGGCGCGCTGAGGGATTGGCGCA
>NZ_JBMIRT010000038.1:0-122210 GCF_049195285.1 Ruegeria sp. MALMAid1280
CTATGACGCGGATGCGGATGTTTACCGATGTCCGGCAGGCGAGACGCTGACATACCGCTACACGACTGAAGAAGGCGGCCTGGTGGTGCGGCGCTACTGGACCGACGCCTGTCAGACCTGCCCTGTCAAGGCGGGCTGCACGACTGGCAAGGAACGTCGTATCACCCGATGGGAGCACGAGCATCTGGTCGACGACATGCGCGACCGCTTGAGCCGCGACCCGGCCCTGACGGGTCTGCGTCGCTCGACCGTCGCGCACCCGTTCGGCACGATCTAGGGCTGGATGGGGGCAACGCACTTCCGGATGCGGCGGCTGAAGAACGTCCGCACCGAAATGGCCTTCCATGTCCCTGCCTATAACATCAAGCGGATGGTCGCCCTGATCGGGGTACGTCGGTTACTGACCGCCAATCCGGCTTAAACTGGGGCGATCCGTTCAAATTTCACGACGGGAAACGCCGCAAGAGCGCAGATTCCACACAGCCTCAGCCCATTGTTGACGTTGGTTGGGAAAGTTGCCTCGGTCATGTAGGGCGATGAGCGCACACTCACTGCGTGAGCCCACCCAACACAAGCGGGGTCAAAACTGGACGTTCACATTTTGCAAAATTCGTTAGAAAATCTATATCGACGCTAGACAACCTGGCACTCAAACGCGTTCTCCAATTCTTGCAAGCATCAAACATCCGCGCATTCGAAAGCTATCGGTGAGCTTGCGATCTGCCATTGGAAACCGCTTGCAGAGGCGCTCCGCTTGGATCGTACTGAATTTGTCGCTCTGTGAAATTCCTTGCGAAACAAGAGTTAGAGTGCTCAGACTGGCATGGTCACATGAAGGGTACACCGGACGGCTGCCGGAAAAACACCGAAATCGTCACGCTTTTGCGTGCGCTCCTTCACCCGTGGCACGACGGCGCCGGCGCAAAGCCGACTGTCGGAAAAATATGGGAGGATAGACTTTGGAAAAACTGACCACCACAATTGCTGGATCACTGATCGTATTCGCCGCTTCGATGGGCGCTGCGCAAGCCGACAAGCTGACATTTTACTGTTCGGCGCAGGAAGACTGGTGCCAACTGATGGCGCGCAGCTTCGAGGACGCCACAGGAATTGACGTAAATATGACCCGCAAATCGTCGGGCGAGACTTTTGCGCAAATCCGTGCGGAAAGTTCAAACCCAAAAGGAGATGTCTGGTGGGGCGGCACGGGTGACCCGCACCTTCAGGCGGCCGAAGAAGGTTTGACCATGGAATATGTCTCGCCTATGCGCGACCAGCTTCATGACTGGGCGATTTCACAGGCCGAAAGTGCCGGCAACAAGACCATAGGTATCTATTCGGGTGCCTTGGGCTATGGCTACAACTCCGACCTGCTGGCTGCCAACAACCTGCCTGAACCCGCCTGCTGGAAAGACCTGCTCAAGCCTGAGTACAAAGGGCACGTTCAGATGGCGAACCCGAACTCGTCCGGAACTGCCTACACGACGCTGGCGTCGATGGTGCAGATCTTTGGCGAGGACGAGGGTTTTGAGTTCATGAAAGGCCTTCACGCCAACATAAATCAGTACACCAAATCGGGTTCAGCACCCATCAAGGCCGCAGGCCGTGGCGAGAACACGATCGGCATTGTCTTCATGCATGACGCGGTCAAGCAGGCGGTGTCAGGCTTCCCTGTAAAGGTGGTCGCCCCGTGCGAAGGCACTGGTTACGAGATCGGCTCGATGTCGATCATTGAAGGCGCACGCAACGAAGAAGAAGCCAAGAAGTTCTACGACTGGGCGCTGAGCGCCGAAGCGCAGAACCTCGCGCTTGAAGTCAATGCCTTCCAGGTTCCGTCAAACAAAGGTGCGAAGACGTCAGACAGCGCGCCGGACATGAGCCAGATCAAGCTGATCGACTATGACTTCAAAAAGTACGGCTCCTCTGATGAGCGCAAGCGTCTGCTGCAAAAGTGGGACGAAAACGTGTCAGTGCTGCCGCAGTAAGTGACTGACAACGCGAAAACCAGGACCCATTCGGTATTGATCTTCTGGATCATTGTCGGGTGGGTCGGCTACTGCCTGCTGCCATGGTATATGGTTGAGGGTGGCCTTTGGTCATCTGAATGGCTCTTTAGCGGCTATCCGTTTGATGAAGATTTTGCGCCCGCTCTCTTTCTGACCGCGCAAAGGGAAAAGCTCTGGCTTGCACCATTGCTGGTCCCACTGGCTTTGCCGCTTCTTGTGCTGGGCAAACCCAAATCTGATCCGATCTACGCCAAGATTCTGATCCTCGCGGGTGCTCTGGGCTTTGGCTGGCTGATTGCGCAAGGCTTTGGGATCGGCATTCGCGGCTTGAACTTCGACTGGCTAAAGGCCTTGTTTGGCGAGCCCAAAATCCGCCAGTTCGGCATGGGCTACGGCGCTATGCTCTGTGCGTCGGCTTTCCTGTTCCTGTTCACGCAGGGCATTGCGGCGCGCGGTGCAGTCATCGGCGATGTGTTTGTCGCCAGCGCCATCGGCGGCGTCATCACAATCGTGACGGCCTTTGTGTTCTTTCCAATTGCCAACATGCTGTTTTCGGCCTTTGTGACAGAAGAAGGAGCCTATTCCGTCTCTGTATTTGCATCGAAATTCTTCGATGATCGTCTCTGGGGACTGGGCTGCTTTTGGGGCGCGAAATGCGGCGCCGCCTGGAACTCCCTTTTCCTTGCGATTCTTGTCGGCCTTATCACTACTGTTCTGGGATTGTGCTTTGCACTTGCGGTCACCCGATCAGGGTTTCGGTTCAAGCGCGGTATGCGCGCGCTGACTGTTTTGCCGATCATCACGCCGCCCTTCGTAATCGGGCTGGCTCTGATCCTGCTCTTCGGCTTGTCAGGGTCGGTTACGGTCTTTTTTGCTGATCTTTTTGGCGTGCAACCGACGCGGTGGCTTTACGGTATGCCGGGTGTCCTCATCGCACAGACGCTGGCCTTCACCCCTATCGCGTTTCTTGTGCTGATCGGCGTGGTCGAAGGCGTGTCTCCGTCGATGGAAGAAGCGGCCCAAACGCTGCGTGCCAACAGGTGGCAAACCTTCCGGACGGTGTCGCTGCCCTTGATGCGGCCCGGTTTGGCGAATGCCTTTCTGCTCGGCTTTATCGAAAGCATGGCCGACTTCGGTAACCCGCTGGTTCTGGGTGGCAATTTCGACGTGCTGTCGACCGAGATTTTCTTTGCCATCGTCGGCGCGCAATATGACCAGGGGCGGGCGGCCGTGCTGGCCATGGTACTGCTCTTCTTCACGCTGTCTGCCTTTTATGCGCAGCGCGCGTGGCTCGGAAAGAAAAGCTACACCACCGTTTCCGGCAAGGGGGATGCCGGCGTGCATCCGCTGATGCCGAACGGTCTGGCCATTCCAGTGCTGGCCATCGCGACCGTCTGGGCGCTGTTTACAGCTGTTGTGTACAGCATGATCATTTACGGCAGCGTCGTTGAGCTTTGGGGCGTTAACAGCACGCTCACTTTGAAACACTATGTCACCGCCTTCTCAGTGCGCTTTGAAGAGGAAGGCATTCGTTGGACAGGTGCCGCATGGGACAGTTTCTGGACGACCATCAGCATTGCGGCCATCGCGGCTCCGCTGACGGCTGCTGTCGGACTGGTAACCGCCTATCTGCTCACCCGGCAAAACTTTGCAGGGAAGAACGCCTTCGAATTTGGAACGATGCTGTCCTTTGCTATCCCCGGTACCGTGATCGGGGTCAGCTACATCCTTGCCTTCAACGTCCCGCCGATCGAAATCACCGGCACCGGTGTCATCCTCGTGGTCAGCTTCATTTTCCGCAACATGCCAGTCGGCGTGCGTGCGGGCATTGCATCCATGTCGCAACTGGACCGGTCGCTTGATGAATCCTCGCTGACGCTGGGCGCAAACTCTTGGCAGACGTTTAGACGCGTGATCCTGCCCCTGCTCAAACCCGCCATTCTGGCTGCACTCGTCTACAGTTTCGTCCGCGCTATGACCGCTATCTCGGCGGTCATTTTCCTGGTGTCGGCCGAATACGACATGGCGACCAGCTACATCATAGGGCGCGTCGAGAACAATGATTACGGCCTTGCCATCGCCTATTCCACGACGCTGATCTTCGTGATGCTGGCAGCGGTGGGGCTTTTGCAATTCCTCGTGGGCCGCGTGCAGATCGGACGGCGCACGCAAATAGGAGCGGAAAGAACGACATGACGGGTACCAACATTGCTAGTAAAGCCGCGCCGGTTCGGTTCGAAGGGGTGTCAAAGGTGTTTGGCAAAGATGTCGTGGCCGTCGACAACATCGACCTGCAAGTGGAAGCAGGTAAACTGGTGACGCTGCTGGGGCCGTCGGGCTGCGGCAAAACAACGACGCTGCGCATGATTGCCGGTTTGGAAATGGCGAGTTCAGGCCGGATCGTGATCGGCGACCGGGATGTGACAAAGCTACCTGCGACCGATCGCGACGTTTCCATGGTTTTCCAGTCTTACGCCCTGTTCCCACATATGAGTGTGCTGGAAAACGTGATGTACGGGCTCACCTTCTCCGGCTTTGACAAGAGAGAGGCCAGATCGCGCGCGCTCAACGGGTTGGAGCTGGTGGGCCTCAAAGGCTTTGACAACCGCTTGCCAAGCGAGCTGTCCGGTGGCCAACAGCAAAGGGTCGCCGTCGCCCGCGCTCTGGTGCTGGAACCGCAGGTGCTACTCTTTGATGAGCCCCTGTCGAACCTCGATGCCAAACTGCGCCGACAGGTGCGTGAGGACATCCGCTCCATTCAGCAGGACCTCGGACTGACGGTTGTCTACGTGACCCACGATCAGGAAGAAGCGCTGGCAGTCTCCGACGAGATTGTCGTCATGCGCAACGCCGCCATCGCCCAGATCGGGACCCCGCGACAACTCTATGATGCGCCAATTGACCGCTTTGTGGCTGACTTCATCGGTGAAGCGAACCTGATCGAGTGCAAAATCGTCGAAGTCGACAGCGATCAGGCGACAATCGAAATCGAAGGACACCGCCACAGTTTGCTTTCGCGCGATTTGCCCGTGGGTCCGGCAACTCTGGCGGTGCGCCCGTCCCGCATCCTGATCGGATCTGAAACCGGCATCCCGGCAAGAGTCGCCAAGGCAACCTATGTCGGCGTTCGCATGGAATACACGCTGACCGGCGTATTCGGACAGGTGTTTGCCGTGCAGGACGACGTGGATGACCCGTTGCAACCGGGCACCGACGTCAAAATGGCCTTTGCAGACCGGGGACCGGTTTTGCTGCCGCAAGGCTGATATTGGCGAAACTCATTGTCATTTCGCACCCAGAAGTGGTGGTGAACCCAGAGATTGCGATCACCGACTGGGGGCTGAGTGAGGTGGGCCGCGCTCGGGCAGACGCATTCGCAACCGCTCCGATCATGGCCTCAGTCAGCGCCATCTGGTCCAGCACCGAGCGCAAGGCAGAACAGACAGCCGCCATACTGGCCAGACCGCACGGCCTTCAGGTGAAGTTAAACCCGGCGCTGGGCGAAAATGACCGCAGTGCCACAGGTTTCTTGCCACCGTCCCGGTTCGAAGCCGCGGCAGGTGCATTCTTCGCCGCACCGGATGTGAGCTTTCGCGGCTGGGAAACCGCAATGGATGCACAGGCCCGCATTGTCAGGGCGATCACGTCGATCATGAACGCGCACGATGGTGGCGACCTTGCCATCGTCACCCACGGCGCGGTTGGGACGCTGCTCTGGTGTCACTTCTCTGATGTGCAGATTGGGCGGCAGCACGACCAGCCTGGGCAAGGGCATTACTGGAGCGCTGATTTGGACACGCTGTGCTGTAACTCCGGCTGGCGGCCCATCGCCTGACGCAAATCAGACGCGCCATGCCTTCTCGCAAATGGCTTTGAGATCATCAAAGATCTTTGGCGTGCCGGCAATGACGCGGCCACCATCGCGGATCATTTCATTGGCGTCCTGATCTTCGACGACACCACCGGCCTCTGCGATCAACAACTGACCGGCAAGACAGTCCCACGCGTTCATATGCTCTTCGACGTACCCCAACAGCCGGCCTGCCGCGACATAGGCAAGCGACAGCGCGCCGCTCGCATTGCGATGATACATGGCCCCGCGTTCGATGATGCCTGAAATAATTGGGATCACCTTTGCCGCTTCGATTCGGTTCGAATATCCAACCGAGACGGTCCCGCTTGCCATATCGACGCCTGATGCCACCTGAATTGGTTCCCCGTTGAGCGTAGCTCCCGCACCCCGCATGGCGACATAGGTCTCAGCCACGTTCGGCTCGTGAATGACACCGATTTGCGTTTGCCCCTCTGAAACAACCGCCAGGACAATCGTCCACGCCGGAATGCCGTTTACAAAGTTCGTTGTGCCGTCAATTGGGTCGATCACCCAGTCAAACCCGCTGGACCCTGATTTCGCAGCGTGCTCCTCTCCGAAAATTCCGTCATGGGGATAGGCTTTGGCTATTTTTTCGCGAACAAACGTCTCGACATTCCGGTCGGCTTCGCTGACCCAATCCTGAGCACCCTTTGCGTCCACCACCAGAGCGGTTCGATTGCCAAAATATCTTATCGCCAACGCCCCTGCTTCTTCAGCCACTTCGGTGGCGAATACACTTCGATCAGAGATGCTATGCACTCGACCCTCCTGCAGTTAAATTCTGTTTATGAGTACAACTAATAGGCCGTGCCAGGAGTTAGCACCACTAAACGGCATTCAAACCACGTATCGTCGATTTATCCAGATACGCACTACAATAGCGAAATGAAGCCGCAAACTAACGGTGGAAGGTGGGCCCGTTAGCCTTAAATCTCAATGGCTTCGGCGATGGTCAGGGTACCCTCGAGTTCGACGCCGAGATACCGGACTGTGCCGTCCATCTTGGTACAGCCCAGCAAGTGCTGAACTACACTGAGGTTACCAGTTTTCCTGTAGATCTGGGTAACTTTCGTGCGCCTCAATGAATTGGTTCCGTAGGCGCTTGCGTCGAGGCCGATCGATGTGACCCAGTCTCGAACAATCCGCGCGTATTGACGTGTCAAATTGTGCAATCGTTCGTGAAATCGACCGGGCCAAAGGTATTCTGACCCGACCATGAGTACGTCTTCCATCCATTTCTCAACAGAGGCGCGGGTGCCCTCGGATGTTTCGAAGCGCACAGGTTTCTGCGTTTTGGTTTCAGCGGGCGCATTTGACCTACAATACGCCCTTTGTTCCAGGCTGGGCGAAGTGCGCGAATGGCAGGTAAATTTGGGGTTTCCATGGTCGATCCTCCAATCCGCCATGCCCGCCCACAACGACAACCCGACGTTGACGCAATACAATATCATAGGATGCTGCATGCTGCTCGAATGACAGTGAAGCGCAGAAAGAAGACTTTGCAAAGTTTAACGAACAGCGCATAATCGCTGATCGGCAGCAGGTGATAAGCTTGCGGCGCAGCATTTCAAAGCGGCCGTTCGCGGTTGGTATGTGGTCCCATTCAAGCTGAAATCGCGCGCGTCAAAGAGGCGTCCGAAGGCCGCCACCTAAAGCGTGACCAGCGATTCCTTCCTGCATAGAAGACTTGACTGCAATGTGCTTCGGCTACATCCCCGAAAGCCCAGCATTGGTATTCAATAGAAATTGGCGGAAAATTGGGCTGCTAGCCGCCCCAATGCCACGAGCGTTTTCCCCAACCGCTGCGGCTTCCACGACCGGAGGAATCAAACCGCGTTTGTCTTGGTTGATTAAGTAACGGCGTACCCTTGACACCAGTTCTTCCCGAACTTCAGGCGGGAACGCGCCATCGATGAAAATGGCCTCAAAGTCGATGACAGCGCAAATTGAAAGAGCGGCCTTGGCTAATTCTTGCGCCGTGGTGCCTATCCAAGGGTCGACATAGCGAGAAATGCTGCTCCAATCCTGCGGCTTCCTCCATAGAATCCCCGGGGCGACACCTGCTTCGATCAATCGGTCCTCGAGCAAAAACAGCGACGCAGTGTCGATCAGTTGCTGGCTTTCACCCAAAGGACCCGTCGTGCGCATGGCGCCCAATGCGCCGGCGTTGCCTTGGTTGCCTTCGAACACGGTGCCGTTCAGTGCAACACCGCCGCCGATCATTGAGCCAATAAAGAAGTAGAAGTAGTCACGATATTCCGCCCCACGCCCATAGAGATGCTCTGCGTGACATGCGGCTGTCGCGTCGTTGACCACAAAAACCGGCAAGTCGCTAAACTTGGCGACCTCGGAAAAGAAGTTCACGTTTCTCCAAGATCGAAATTTTTTTGCGGCAAGCCCAGATAGATCGTGCCATTTCCAAAGTTCGAATGGGGTCCCGATCCCGATCCCACAAACACGATCACGAAGCCTCTGAGGCTCGTGGGCCAGAAGCGTTTCCAAACCAGACTCCAAAAACCCGAAAATAACCTCTGGTAGCGGATAGTCATAAGTCGTGGAAAGTTGGCGGCGCGGCGTGCCTGTAAAGTCGATCAAGAGCAGATCAGCGCTACGCCGCCCGATCTTCATCCCGACCGACAAGATGCCTTCCGGGTTTAATTCCATCGGGATTGAGGGCTTTCCAACCTTCCCGCGCAGCGGGGTTCCACGCTTGAGAATCGCATCCTTTTCAAGCTTGCGCAGAATGATTGATACAGTCTGAGGAGACAGGCCCGTTAATCGCGCGACGTCGGCGCCTGCGGCGGGCCCATGCCGTTGTAAAACTGTCAAAATCAGACGTTCGTTGTGATCGCGAACCCCACTTTGACTTACCCCACCGGTCAGTGTGTTGAGTGCCTCTCTCTCCATAAGCCAGAACATAAACACCTTGTTTTCTTATGAAAAGGTGCCTGGGCAAATTAATAAATAAACTTTATTTATTTATTGACAGGAAGACCAGAATCACAGTTTCTTGAATCAGACCTTCATTGGAGGATGAGGGCGAGTCTCGCAGGCATGCCGTGCGGGGCAACACATTTTTCTGGGAGGACAACATGAAAAGTCTATTCAAGATTGCCGCATCTGCGACCGTGCTCACGATGGCAGCTGCATCTGCTCACGCGGCCGGGGAAACTGTTTGCCTGATCACGAAGACGGATACCAATCCATTCTTTGTAAAGATGAAGGAAGGCGCAACGGCCAAAGCCGAAGAGCTTGGAATGACCCTAAAGGCCTTTGCCGGCAAAGTTGACGGCGACCACGAAACCCAGGTTCAGGCCATTGAAACTTGTATACTCGACGGCGCAAAGGGAATTCTCCTGACGGCCTCGGACACAAGCTCGATTGTCCCCGCTGTTCAGCAGGCGCGTGATGCTGGCCTTCTGGTTATTGCTCTGGACACACCGCTGAGCCCAATTGATTCCGCTGACGCAACCTTTGCGACAGACAACTACAAAGCCGGCCTGTTGATCGGACAATGGGCGAAGGCAAAGATGGGCGATGCGGCTGCGGACGCCAAGATTGCGACGCTTGACCTAAACGTCAGTCAGCCAACCGTGGACGTTCTCCGCAATCAGGGCTTCCTGGACGGCTTCGGTGTGGACCTGGCAGACCCTAATGTCATTGGCGATGAATCTGATGCGCGATTGGTCGGCAGTGACGTGACCGACGGCAACGAAGAAGGTGGGCGCCGCGCCATGGAGAACCTTCTGGCCAAGGACGCGACGATCAACGTTGTTCACACGATCAACGAACCGGCAGCGGCAGGTGCCTATGAGGCTTTGAAATCCATTGGACGTGAAAACGACGTGCTGATCGTTTCGGTCGACGGTGGCTGTCCCGGTGTGCAAAATGTGCAGGCCGGAGTTATTGGAGCCACAAGCCAGCAATATCCGCTGTTGATGGCTTCGCTTGGAGTCGAGGCTGTCAAAAAGTGGGCTGAGGAAGGCGTAAAGCCTGAAAACACGCCCGGAAAAGACTTCTACGATACCGGAGTCGCGCTCATCACGGACCAACCTGTTGATGGCGTGGAATCAATCTCGGTCGCCGAAGGCTTGGAGCTCTGCTGGGGCTGACGCAGACCTAATGGATGAGGCGCATGTGAGCGCCTCATCAATCCTTTCAGCAGCAAACCGAAAATTCCTGTCCACTTACCTCGTGGGCGCAATGCCAGCCACAAAAAGGGGGAGAGATGTCTGAATCAAACCAAAGTGCCCAGGGATTTGAATCCGCCGCCAGCAGAACAGAATCTGTAGCCGAGTTCGAAGATCATCGGCGTGGCGTATTAGGGAAGTTGCAGCATCTTCTCCACGTTAACCCATCCTTTGTGCCGCTAATTGTCCTGGTCGGGGCGATAGTGATTTTTGGCCTGCTTTTGGGCTCAAAATTCTTCTCACCTTTTGCAATGACACTGATCCTTCAGCAGGTTCAGATCGTCGGCATTGTGGCCGCGGCACAGAGCCTTGTCATTCTGACAGCAGGCATTGACCTGAGCGTCGGCGCGATCATGGTGTTTTCTTCTGTCATCATGGGGCAATTCACGTTCCGCTACGGCATTCCAGTGCCCATCGCCGTCATGTGCGGACTTGCGGTTGGAACCTTGATCGGAGCACTCAACGGATGGCTTGTCAGCCGCGTTAAACTTCCCCCCTTTATCGTCACACTTGGAATGTGGCAGATCGTTCTGGCCACAAACTTCCTGTATTCCGCGAACGAGACTATTCGCAGTCAGGACATCGAAGCCAACGCCCCTTTCCTTCAATTCTTCGGAACCAAGTTCAGCATCGGTGGAGCGACCTTTACAGTTGGCGTCATTTTTATGCTCACCCTGATTTTAGTGTTGGCCTATGCACTTAAACACACAGCTTGGGGAAGGCATGTCTATGCCGTGGGTGACGATCCTGAGGCCGCCGAACTGTCAGGTGTCAACGTCCATCGAACGCTCATGTCCGTCTATATGTTGTCTGGTCTGATCTGTGCCTTCGCGGGCTGGGCTCTGATTGGGCGCATCGGATCAGTCTCGCCAACGTCCGGCCAATTGGCCAACATTGAAAGCATCACCGCTGTTGTGATCGGAGGCATCTCTCTGTTCGGTGGGCGGGGGTCTATTCTGGGATCGCTATTCGGCGCACTGATCGTCGGCGTGTTTACTCTTGGGCTAAGGCTGCTCGGCGCGGACGCGCAGTGGACTTTCCTACTCATCGGTCTTCTCATCATCGCAGCGGTCGCAGTTGACCAGTGGATCAGAAAGGTATCGGGCTAATGTCAGACACAACTCCAGTCGTCCAAGGGCGCGGGATCGTGAAGCGCTATGGCCACGTCACCGCCATCGACCATTCCGACTTTGAACTGCGGCAAGGAGAAATCCTTGCAGTTATCGGGGACAACGGCGCCGGCAAATCGTCCATCGTCAAAGCGATTTGCGGGGCTACAATCCCGGATGAGGGCGAAATCCTGATCGAAGGAGAAAAGGTCAACTTCACCTCGCCGATCGACGCCCGGAATATGGGGATCGAAATCGTCTATCAGCAGCTGGCCATGTCGCCCGCTCTTTCGATTGCAGACAACATGTTCATGGGGCGCGAGATCCGCAAACAGGGTTTCATGGGCAAATATCTGCGTCAGCTTGACCGACCAGCCATGGAAAAGTTCGCCCGCGAAAAACTGACCGAGCTTGGGCTGATGACTGTACAATCGATCAATCAGGCGGTTGAAACACTGTCTGGTGGCCAGCGTCAAGGCGTTGCCGTTGCGCGCGCAGCCGCCTTTGCGACCAAGTTCATCATCATGGACGAACCCACAGCAGCTTTGGGCGTGAAAGAGAGCCGCAAGGTACTTGAACTCATCCAAGACGTACGCGCACGTGGCATTCCGATCATCCTGATCAGCCACAACATGCCACATGTCTTCGAAGTCGCTGACCGAATCCATGTGCACCGGCTCGGCAAAAGGCTCTGCACGATTGATCCCAAGGATTACACGATGTCCGACGCCGTAGCGTTTATGACCGGCGCAAAAGAACCACCAAAAGAAGACGCCGCGTGATCGAGCAGGATGCAACGCGCGTGTGCGACCTGATCTCCTCTCGGAGGCAGGTTGGGGTTCGGGCGATTGTCGCAATCGCCGGCCCCCCTGCATCCGGAAAGTCGACCCTGGCAGAAACCGTTGTGCAATCGCTGAACGCACAACAGGGCTCGGCGGTTCCGTTGGCCGCGCTGGTGCCTATGGATGGCTACCATTTGGACAACCGAATACTTGAAGCGCGAGGGTTGCTGGCGAGAAAAGGCGCGCCAGAAACCTTCGATGCAATTGGGTTTTGCAATGCAATCAAAGGGTTGAAATCCTCGCAACATGAGTCCTTTCACCCTAAATTTGACCGTCAAATGGATTTAGCCATTGCCAACGCGATTGCGGTTCACCCGGACACTCCGATTGTTGTTGTTGAGGGGAACTACCTTCTGATGGATAGCGTCCCATGGAGGACACTGGCGGAAGTCTATACCGCAACGGTTTTTGTCTGCCCTAATTTGGAAGAACTCGAAAACAGGCTGCAATACCGCTGGATCAAGCATGGATTTGACCCAGAAACCGCACGCCAACGCGCGAAATCGAACGATCTGCCCAATGCTATTCTTGTCATCAGTGGTAGCCGGAGAGCCGATCTTACATTGAACCAGAATTAAACCGAATTCGGGGTACGCGACGCGTTCTGAACTTACGCATTGGCTTCAGCCAGCCATTGATGCAGCACCTCTAGGCGGATTCAGGTGCAGCCAAAATCAGCCCATACGCGACGAGGAGACCTCATGAAATTTTTGAACACAGTAAAATTAAACGAGATCAAAGACCTGATAGGCTTCGGATTACTGGATGCCGTCACCACCAATCCAGGCCCGATCGCCATTTCCGGCCGCGATTTTAAAAAGGTCGTTGCTGAAGTTTGCACTCTGACGAATACGCAGTTTCGGCGGAAGTTGCGGCATTGGATACCGCGGGACTGATTGCAGAGGGAGAGCATCTTGTAGCAATCGCCGAAAATGTTGTTGTCAAATTGCCGCTTACACCGGATGGATTCAGGGCTTTCTGGCGCGGCGTTTCTTGCATCTGATGCGGTGCAGACTGGACGGAAGCTATGCGTGATCGGCGTGTAGACGCGGCAGGGGCGCGACTTGGGGTCGATGTGACTACTGTCGAAGGCCGTCTGGCCGCAACCGCATATGCCCTCGTGCAGGAAGGAATCAGTAGCGGCGGTTATCCAGTCTTTCCCAAGAACCCCGAATTTACGCGTATCGGCGCAGAGGCCGCAGCGATTTACGAGTTGATGAATCCCGGCACCATTCTGGAAACAGGCGTTGGCGGCGACCCCGCGAAGCAGCGCGCCATACAGGATTATATTGAAGCCGCTGGTAAAACATTTGCACAAGGTGGTTAAGGCTTCTGGACGGCGAACTGGCGCAAGGCTGGGTGGAAGTGTTCCCTGAACTGACGGAAGATGAGCGCCGCTTGGGGCAACTGTCAAGCTTCACACCGGAACGGATCAAGCAATGTCTTGAAACGTATCCGATTGAAGATTTAGATCTGGCTAACAACACAGGATCGCCGATCCCTGATGATCCGACCGATAGTCTCATTTCGACTCCGATCCCAGAAGAAACCGTGCCAAATATCGTTGATAGTGCGGCCTGGGTAACCGACGCCAGTCAATCCCAATTCCAATGACGCAACACAACGCGGGCATCAGCGAGAAAATGAATCCGCACAGATTTTGGGGCAAAATGGCTTTGACATCATTCAGAATCCGGCGCTCGACGGGCCGAAAAATCCTGACTATTTGATCACCAGAGAGATTTACGATCACTACGCACCGTCAAATGACCGCACCCGAAACATTTGGTCCGAAGTCAAAGGCAAAATCGACAGGGGACAGACTGAAAACATTGTCATTGGTCTTTAGGATAGCAATGTAGATGAAGACGCCCTTCGACAACAGTTTGAGAACTGGCCGACTGAGGGGCTTGGCGATGTGACTATCATTCGCCGTGACGGAACCATTGGGAGGATGTGATGGCAATCGCGTATCATATTTACGCCGATCTGGATATCCAAACGTTGAAGAGGCGAACCGAAGCTGCCGCCAAGGGTACGCAAAACCTTTGGGAAGGTTGGTGGGTTAACGATGACCTGGGGCCGTTCCACGAAGAGGTCATAGAGGATTACGGTGATCAAAAAGGTTACAAGACGATAATGACTTCGCGTTACTTCAAGGACCGCAGGGTTGAAGCGCGGGCTGGATTAATTGAGTTTTTTTGACTCCTTGCCGGGAAGGAAACTCATTTTGAATGGCGACAGCTTCGTCGAATATCGGGAAAGCTAAGAGCAGCCATTGGTGAGGTCGCAGCAAATGCCAGCCTTGTCCCGCGTAGCCGACGTTGAAGCTAGCAACAGCCTACAAAAAAAGCGGTCCAATCGGACCGCTTTTCCTAATTTCTGTTCCGGACCGGATCAGTCCAGCGTGCGGGTGACCTCTTCGCGCTCGAAGATTTCGATCACGTCGCCGGCGCGGATATCGTCGTAGTTCTCGAACGCCATACCGCATTCCTGACCCGACTGAACCTCGGCCACTTCGTCCTTGAAGCGCTTCAGCGTCTTCAGCGTGCCTTCGTGAATCACCACGTTGTCGCGCAGCAGGCGGACACCTGCGGAGCGGCGGGCAACACCCTCGGTAACCAGACAGCCGGCAACCTTGCCAACACCGGTGACCTTGAAGACTTCGCGGATCTCGGCGTACCCGATGAACTTCTCGCGAATCTCGGCGCTCAGCAGGCCAGAGGCGGCGGCTTTCACGTCATCCACGAGGTCATAGATCACCGAGTAATAGCGGATCTCGACACCCTTCTGGTTCGCCGTGTTCCGCGCCGAAGCATTGGCACGCACGTTGAAGCCAAAGATCGGAGCGCCCGAGGCTTCGGCCAGACCGACATCCGTCTCGGTAATCGCACCAACGCCCGAGTGCAGCACGCGCACGCGCACTTCGTCGTTGCCGATTTTTTCCATCGCCTGAACGATGGCCTCGGCCGAACCCTGCACGTCCGCTTTCATCAGAATCGGCAGCTCGGTGACGTTTTCGTCTTCCTTGGCCTTCTGCATCAGCTGCTCAAGGGTCGTCGCGGCACCAGCAGCGGCGCGTTTGTCCTTGGCGGCCTGTTCGCGGTATTCGGCGATTTCACGAGCCTGCGCTTCGGTTTCGGTGACGTTCAGAACGTCACCGGCCTCGGGCGTGCCATTCAGACCCAGAACCTCAACCGGAACCGAGGGGCCAGCTTCCTTGACGCGCTCACCCTTGTCGTTGATCAGCGCACGGACCTTACCGTATTGCTCACCCACAACGAAGATGTCGCCCTGACGCAGCGTACCGGTCTGAACCAGAACGGTGGCAACCGGGCCGCGGCCCACATCCAGCTGCGCCTCGATCACGGCACCCTGGGCGGCGCGGTCGGGGTTGGCTTTCAGTTCCAGAATCTCGGCCTGCAGTGCGATGGCTTCCAGCAGCTCATCGAGACCCTGACCGGTGATGGCGGACACTTCGACGTCCTGAACCTCACCCGACATTTTCTCGACGATGACTTCATGCTGCAACAGATCGGTGCGGACCTTATCCGGGTTGGCATCCGGCTTGTCGACCTTGTTGATCGCCACGATCATCGGCACTCCGGCCGCTTTCGCGTGGTTGATCGCCTCGATCGTCTGCGGCATCACCGCGTCATCAGCAGCCACAACCAGAACCACGATATCCGTGACCTGAGCCCCGCGCGAGCGCATTGAGGTAAACGCCGCGTGGCCCGGCGTATCCAGGAAGGTCAGCGTCGTACCGCCATCGGTTTTCACCTGATAGGCACCGATGTGCTGGGTGATACCACCCGCTTCACCGGCCACAACACGTGCGTCGCGGATTGCGTCCAGCAGCGAGGTCTTGCCGTGGTCAACGTGACCCATGATGGTGATGACTGGCGGGCGCGGCTGCAGGTCGTCATCGCTGTCTTCGACCTCTTTGATGACGTCTTCAACATCCGAATCAGAGACGCGGGTGACCTTGTGGCCAAATTCCTCGATGATCAGCTCGGCGGTGTCGGCGTCGATAGTCTGGTTCTGCGTAACCATCATGCCCATGTTCATCAGCGATTTGACAACGTCCGCCACGCGCTCGGCCATACGGTTGGCCAGTTCCGAGACCACGATCGCCTCGGGCAGCTGAACGTCGCGGATCACCTTTTCCCGCTCGACCGGGCCGCCCATGGCTTTCTGGCGCGCACGCTCCTGCTTGCGCTTCATCGACGCCATCGAGCGTTGGCGGTTGCCTTCGCCACCGGTAGCCTGACCCAGTGTCAGCTTGCCGGACCGGCGATTGTCGTCACGACCCTTGCCACGGCCACGCTGTTCACGCTCGCGATCCTGCTTGCGCGGAGTCGCAGCGGGGGCCGGTTTGCTGGCCGGTGCACGGGCGGTTTTGGGTTCTTCGGAGGCCGGGGTGGCTGCGGCGCGTTTGGCTGCGTCTTCTGCCTCTTTGCGCTTGCGCTCTTCCTCTTCGGCCTTGGCCTTTGCACGTTCTTCCGCCTCACGCTGTTCGCGTTCCTTGGCTTCCTGCTCGGCACGGCGACGGGCGCGTTCTTCTTCACGCGCCTTTTCGGCGGCCTCGCGGGCGGCGGCCTCTTCGGCCTCGCGCGCTTTGGCGGCCTGCAATGCCTTCATCCGGCGGGCCATTTCCGCGTCGGAAATCCCGGCAGGGCGGCGCGACGGATCACCCGAGGGCGTTGCTCCGCCACCCGGTTTGCCGGCGCCCGGCTTGGGAACCACCACGCGCTTGCGTTTGGTTTCCACCACGACATTCTTGGTGCGTCCGTGGCTGAAACTCTGTTTCACATTTCCGGGGCGTGCCCCGCCACGAAGACCCAATGTCTTTTTGCCGTCATTATCGCTCATAAAGCTTCTTACCCTTCCGTGCGGCCCCTGCCGCCGTCATCCGTTTCGCGCAAGCCACGCAGGCGCTGCGCTTCCTCTACAACACGTTTGGCGAGTCCACCAGAGGCCAAGGCCGCATGAATCACCGTTTGGCGCCCAAATGCCTGTCCCAACTCGTCCGCCGTGAGCCATCCGATGTATTTTCCGAAGTGCGGCGTGCTGAGTTTCGACTTGCCGCGCCCCGATCCATCGATGGCCTGAATCAGTACCTGGGCCTCTTCCCGGTCCAGCCACGTCTTGACCTTTTCGTACCCGGCGACCGCGTCACCGGACTTGCGTGCCAGGCTGAGAAGTTCAACCACGCGACGCGCAACCTGCTTTTCGACCTCATCGGTCAGATCTTTCGGCACACTCACCTGAGCCTTGAACCCGCGCGCGAACAATTTCTTGCTCACCGCCTTGTCCAGCGCCCCGCGATCCGCCGCCACGTAAACCCCGCGCCCCGGCAATTTTGCCGCGACATCCGGAAAGACCTGACCGTCCGGCCCCATCACAAAGCGGATCAAGCCATATTTAGGCTGAATCTCGCCCGTGGCGATGCACTTGCGCTCAGGTCCTTCGGACCGATCCTTATGGACGCCACCGCGACCCATGTGCGCCACCCGAGGCCCTGAGATCAGGCCTCGGCCTCCTCTTCAGTAACTTCGCTGTCTTCTTCGGCCTGCTCCAGCTCGGCCGGATCGACCCAACCCAGCATGATGCGCGCGGTCATGACCAGATCCTGCGCCTCTTCCAGCGTCACGCCGAAAGGCTCAAGCACACCGTCATCCTTGATACGCTCACCGTCGACCGTGGTCCAGCCACCGGCCAGTTCCCAGTCGGCGCAAGTGGCAAAGTCTTCCAGCGTTTTCACGTCGTCCTTTGCCAGAGCCTCTACCATCTGGGGTGTCAGACCTTCGAATTCAATAAGGCTGTCCTCGGCACCCAATGCACGGGCACTGTCCAGTGCCGCTTTGGCCTGGGCTTCCAGGAATTCACGGGCACGGGTCTGAAGCTCTTGCGCGGTGCCTTCGTCGACGCCGTCGATCACCAACAGCTCTTCGATTTCCACGTAAGCGACTTCTTCCAGATTGGTGAAGCCTTCAGACACCAGCAGCTGCGCGAAGAACTCATCCAGATCCAGGCTGTCCATGAACAGCTTGGTGCGGGCTTCGAATTCCTTCTGACGGCGGGCCGATTCTTCGGCCTCGGTCATGATGTCGATGTCCAGACCGGTCAGCTGGCTGGCCAGACGCACGTTCTGACCGCGGCGACCGATGGCGAGGCTCAGCTGCTCTTCGGGAACCACAACTTCGATCTTGCCGGCTTCTTCGTCCAGAACCACCTTGGAAACCTCGGCAGGCTGCAGCGCATTCACCAGGAAAGTCGGCTGATCTTCGTTCCACGGGATGATGTCGATTTTCTCGCCCTGCAGTTCGTTCACAACGGCCTGCACGCGGCTGCCGCGCATACCAACGCAGGCACCGACGGGGTCGATGGACCCATCATAGGAAATCACGGCGATCTTGGCGCGCGAACCGGGGTCACGGGCCACGGCCTTGACCTCGATGATGCCGTCATAGATTTCCGGCACTTCCATCTTGAACAGCTCGGCCATGAATTCCGGCGCGGTGCGCGACAGGAAGATCTGGTGGCCACGAACCTCGCGACGAACTTCCTTGATATAGGCACGCACACGGTCGTTGGGGCGATAGCTTTCGCGGCCGATCTTGTCGTTGCGGCGCAGGACGGCCTCGGCACCACCCAGATCGACGATAACATTGCCGAATTCTTCGCGCTTGACCGCACCGTTGATGATGGTGCCGGCTCGATCCTTGAATTCTTCGTACTGACGGTCGCGCTCGGCTTCGCGGACCTTCTGCAAGATCACCTGCTTGGCGGACTGAGCAGCGATACGACCCATTTCAACCGGCGGAACTTCTTCAACGAAGACGTCACCGACCTCGGGCGCTTCCAGGTACTGCTTGGCCTGCTCGACGGTCATCTCGGCCTGATAGTTCTCAAGCTCTTCATCCTCAACCACGGTGCGGACGCGGGTAAAGGTCGCCTTGCCGGTCTTGCGGTCGATGCTGACTCGGATGTCCATCTCGGCGCCGTAACGGCTCTTGGCAGCACGGGCGAGCGATTCCTCCATCGCTTCGACAACCAGACCGGGGTCGATCATCTTTTCGCGGGCCACGGCCTCGGCGGTCTGCAGCAGCTCCAGCTGGTTGGCTGAGGTGATTGCCATCAGTTCGTCTCCTCTTCGGACCCTTCGGTCTCAATCTCGTCGAAAGCGTTTTCGTTCAGGGCACCGGCGTCTTTGCGCTGGCGCAGCATTTCCTTGATCAGGTCATCGGTCAGGACCAGCTTGGCATCGCTCAGCCAGTCGAATTGCAGACCGATGGTGATCGTCTCATCCCCCTCGGGGATGTTGATCAGAACCTCTTCCCCTTCGATCCCGGCCAGTTCGCCCTTGAAGCGTCGGCGGCCGTCGATCAGCTCGGCGGTCTCGATCTTGGCCTCATAGCCCTCAAACGCCTCAAAGTCTTTGAGGCGGGTCAAAGGCCGGTCGATTCCGGGGCTGGAGACCTCCAGCGTATAGGCGTCCAAAATCGGGTCTTCGACATCCAGCGTGGCGCTGACCGCGTTGGAAATCTCGGCACAGTCATCCACTTCGATGCCGCCATCGGGCTTGTCGGCCATGATCTGCATCGTGGTGGTCTTACCGCTCATCAGGCGGATGCGGACCAGCTCATACCCCAGATCCTCGATCACAGGGGTGATGATCTCGGCCAGTCTCCGGTCGATCGCAGCTTTGGCTATCAGGTCGTTTGTCATCTGGTACTCTACCCTTCGTCCGGGCACAAAAAAACGGGCGCGCGGCCCGTCGAAATTTCCGGTGGAGCCTTGGACCAGAAGTCCAACGCGCCGCTGTTGAAACTGCATATACGCAGGGTTTGTCGAAACTGCAACCCCCGGCGGGATTCGTGAACGGATTTACGCCCGCCACCACCGTTCGGCGATGCGCCCGTCGTCCAGCATCTCCCTGCCGATTTGACGCGGCATACCGACATGCGCAGCCACGGCCAGCGCCATATTCGATTCGCCGGGATGGTACCGCAGACCGCGCAAACCTTTCAGATCATCGCTTTCGGGCAAGGCCACCACATCCACATAGCCGTCCCGCAACGCCTCGGCGCGGACACGCGGATCAGGGATCACGATAATCTCTATCGCATCGACCCAGCCCGCCTGACCCGTCTTGTAGTGATCCGGAACACGCCGCCCCAGAAAATGCCGGTCATCTTCCGCGCGCTCGACCTTGTAACAACCGGTACCATTTGCAGCGTTCAGAGGCGTCACACCCTGCCCATCACGCGTGATGACAAAGCGGCTGTCGGCCAGCAGGAAAGGCAAGCCCGGGTTGGCCTCGGCCAGTTTCAGCCGCACCGATTCAGGCGCCAGCGCCTCGGCCTCTCCGACCTCGCGCAGCACCGAGACTACGTCGGTCACATTCAGCGCCGCGCCATCGTGAAATGTTACGTCGGTGCGCAGATCAAAGGTCCAGATCCGCGCGTCGGAATCGGTCTGCCAGCCGGTCGCCAGCTCACCGCGCAGGGTGCCGTCGGGCGCAATCTCGGTCAGGGTATCGAACACGGACCCGCGGGCCACCTGTTCCAGACTGTCATCGCGCGGCACCGCAAGGCGCAGCGTACCGCCGGCCTTGGGCGTATCCGCCAACGAAGCCCCCGTCGCCGCCAGCAACGCAGCGGCAGCACCCGAGGCAAACAGAGCACGGCGGTCAATCCGGGTCATGCCACCTCCTCGGCCACGCGATCCATGATCCGGACCAGCTCGGCGCTGATACCGGGTTCAGAGAGGGCGTGACCTGCGTTGCGTACCATCTTGAGCTCGGCGTTGGGCCAGCGTTCGGCCAGGTTCCAAGCGGCCTGCGGTGGGCAGATCATGTCATAGCGCCCCTGCACGATATGACCGGGGATATGGGCGATCTTCTCGATCTGATCCAGAATCAGCCCGTCTTTCTCAAGGAAAGCGCCATTGATGAAATAGTGATTCTCAAGCCGCGCAAAGGCGCGCGCGTATTCGCCGGGGCTTTCCCCCGTCATTCCATTGGTGTGGATCGACGCCAGTGCGTTTTCCCAAGCCGACCACGCCCGCGCATACAGAATCTCGGTTGCGCGATCCCCCGAGAACAGGCGTTTGTTATAGGCCCCGATTGTGTCGGACAGCTCTGCCTCGGTCAGCAGAGCGGTGAATTTCGCCCATGGCTCGGGCCAGAACTTGCCTGCGCCACCGCCATAGAACCAATCCAGCTCGGCCTGAGTCGCCAGAAACACGCCGCGCAGCACCAGACGGTTGACCCGGTCGGGATGAGTTTGCGCATAGATCAGCGCCAGCGTCGCCCCCCAGCTGCCGCCAAACACCGTCCAGTCGTCGATATCCAGCAAGGCCCGCAGCCGTTCGATATCAGCCACCAGATGCCACGTCGTGTTGTCGGTCACTGACGCGTGCGGCCGCGACCGCCCACAGCCGCGCTGATCGAACAGAATCACCCGAAAGACAGCCGGGTCGAAATACCGCCGCATCGCCGGGCTGCAGCCGCCGCCCGGCCCACCGTGCAGCACGACTACCGGCTTGCCGTTGGGATTGCCGCATTGTTCCAAATAGATACGGTGCCCGTCGCCCACATCGACCATGCGCTGATCGAAAGGATCGATCGGCGGGTACAGATATTGAACTGCGCGCTTTTGGTCCGGGTACTTGTCCATTATGGCCCTATATAGTCCTTAAACGTAAAAGAGCATACGGAGACAGGAATGCAAGCGCATCCGAACACGGTGGACCCTTCCGAGATCGCAAAATTCGAAGCGATGGCGGCCGAGTGGTGGGACCCTCATGGGAAATTCAAGCCTCTGCACATGCTGAATCCGTGCCGCCTGGATTATATCACACAACAGATTGCGGGCGAATTTGACCGCGATCTGAAGGCCCCGCGCCCATTCGAAGGCCTGCGCCTGTTGGACATAGGCTGCGGTGGCGGCCTGCTGAGCGAACCAATGGCCCGCCTTGGCGCCACGGTGGTCGGAGCCGACGCCGCCGAAGGCAACCTGCCCGTCGCCCGCATCCATGCCGAGCAATCGGGGCTTGAGATCGACTACCGCCACACCACCGCCGAGGACATGGCCGCCGCAGGCGAACAATTCGACGTGGTGCTGAACATGGAGGTGGTCGAGCACGTCGCCGACCCGGCGGGTTTTCTGACTGCGTCGCAGCACTTGTTGAAGCCGGGCGGCCTGTTGATCTGCTCGACCATCAACCGCAATCCGAAATCCTATGCGATGGCCATTTTCGGCGCCGAGGTCGTCATGCGCTGGCTGCCGCGCGGAACGCATGAATGGAACAAGTTCATCACCCCCGATGAGCTGTTCGACCTGCTGCGCCAGGCCGGGCTGGACCCGGTGGACCGCAAAGGCTTTGTGTTCAACCCGATCCTGTGGAGTTGGTCGATCTCGGACCGGGATCTGAGCGTGAATTATGTGACGGCAAGTGTGAAGCCGGGGTAAACTCAGCACAACGATGAAAATGACAGGTAAATGGACAAGTAAGTGGTTTCTTCCGCTCTATGATCGAAACCCATTAATCGGAAGCGTGTTGGGCTTGGCCTGCATTAATTTCGCATTCGCTGTAATTGGATTCTACACCGCCGCTATGAAAGTACTTGCAGGGTTTCCGACACTCGTAGTGATATTCGCTCTAACTCCTCTTTTTGCTATCTTAGTCAAACCTTTGACTATGATAGTTTTTTTGGTGAGTGAGTTCATATGTAAAACACTCGGCCTTTATCGCCTACTGGGAGTCGAAGGGCGTCCGATCCGTAACCGCTATGGGCTTGCGGAGTAACGTCCTGTATCGCTGCCGAGAAGTTGCAGGATACAAGGCTAAGCTTCTGCCCCCTACTCCCCCTCCAACTGAATCCGCAAATCCCGCAGTACCGGCAGCGTGCTGCGGACGCGCTCCAGCCCCAGCTCTCCGACCACGCGGTTGATCAGGGGGGCAATCGAAGAAATCGCCTGATCGCGCGCCCTCCGGCCAGCGGGGCTGATCGCGACCATCTTGCGGCGGGCGTCGTCCCAGTCAGGGCGGATGTGGATGTATCCGGCCCATTCCAGCTTGGCCAAAGTGTTGGTCATCGCCCCGCGCGTGACGTGGAACGTATTGGCCAGTTGCGCCGGGCTGCGTTCATCCCCCACAAACACCAGATGGTTCAGCACCGAGAAATGCGAGATTTCCATGCCCTTGGGCAGCACCCGGCTCAGCCGGTTCCGCAGCAACTGGTCGGCGGTCAGGATCTCGCTGAACAGCGTGACCGCAAGGGCATTTTTCTCGTCAGTCATGTCTCGGTTCTGGGTCAGGGCCCGTCAAAGGGCCGCACGTGAGTCAATGAGGGCACCCGACGGCGCGCCTCTGTCACAGAACTATCATCCAAATCGAAAAAGTGAATGCCCGGATCGGTGCCTGCGTCGATGACGACCTCGCCCCACGGGGCCACAACCATGCTGTGACCGTAAGTATGGCGCGTCTTGCCGCAGGTTTTCGGATGCGTGCCGGTCTGTGCGGGCGCCAGCACCCAACAGCTGTTTTCAATCGCTCGGGCGCGCAGCAGAGATTGCCAATGGGCCGCGCCGGTCACCGGCGAAAACGCTGCCGGAACGGTCAGGATACGAGCGCCCGCCTGCGCCAAGGCCGCATAGAGATGCGGGAACCTAATGTCATAGCAGATGGTCATACCCACCGCGCCGAATTCGGTTCTGGCCAGCACCGCGCGGTCGCCGGGGCGGTAGTTCTTGGATTCGCGGAAGGTCTCGGTGTCAGAAACCTGCACGTCGAACATGTGGATCTTGTCGTACCGCGCCACGATCTGCCCCTGCGGGTCGATCATGAAGGATCGGTTGGCAAAACGCCCATCGGCGTCATGGGTCTTGATCCCCAATGAGCCGATCAGCAGCCAGACACCCAGCGCGGCGGCCTGATCCCGCAGGCCCGCCAGCGTCTGGTCATCCTCTTCATGCTGCAGCACCTCGCGCTGGCGTGTCGTGCTGGTGGACACGCAGTTCGTCACCTCGGGCGTCAGGATGAACCGTGCGCCCTGCCCTGACACCTCGGCCATCATGGCGCGCACGGTTGCCAGATTCTCGGCCGGATCATCCGACGAGGTAAGCTGCAGCAGCGCAGTTTTCATCAGGCTGCCAGCAGGCGATCCAGCTTGCCCTGACGCTCCAGTTCATAGAGGTCGTCGCAGCCGCCCACATGCTGTGTGCCGATGAAAATCTGCGGTACGGTGCGTTTGCCACCCGCGCGCTGGATCATCTCGGGCTTGCGTTTGGGGTGAAGCAAGACATCGATCTCATTGAATTCGACGCCTTTCTGTTTCAGCAACCGCTTGGCCGCGTGGCAATATCCGCAGAGCGGCGAGGTATAGAGTTCAACCGGCTTCATATTTCGTCCCTTGAGGTTTCGCGCAATCCTGAGCGAATTAGGCATCCTTGGCAACGCGCGCCAGTACCAACACGAAAATATGATTTGCTCCCGCGGCAAGGCAGACACGCGCACAAGCCGACAGAGTTGCCCCCGAGGTCATCACATCATCCACCAGCAAAACATCGCGCCCCTGCATCCGGTGACGCCGTTTGGGATGCGTCACAATGGCATCCGCCAGAGTCTCGGCCCGTTCCACAGCGGTTTTGCCATCCAGCACCGGGGTCCGCACCCGTCGCAGCAGCAAATCCGGACACACGTCCAGCCCGCTCTGACGCCCCAGATGCTGCGCCAGCAGGGCCGACTGATTATAGCGCCGCTTCAATAGCCGCGACCAATGCAGTGGCACCGGCGCGATCAGCATGTCATCGCGGAGCAACTCGCGCCCCGCCTGCGCCATCCAGCGGGCCGCCGGCTTTACCAGTTCCGGCCTGTCCCCATGTTTCAGCGCCAGAATCAGGGACCGCGCCTTGCCGTCATACAAAAGCGCCGCGCGCCCGTCCTGCCAGGGGCGTGGCGACTTCATGCAGTCGTCACATTCGATCCGGTGGCCGTCCGCCTCACCGGGCAGCGGCACGCCACAGCTTTCGCACACCACCCCGCCGATAAAGGGCGTATCGCGCCAGCATTGGCCACACAGACCGAAATCCGCTTCGGTCAGTTCACCGCATCCCAGACAGCGCGGCGGATAGATCAGGTGAACAGCGGTTTGAATCCGCTGCCACATGCGATAATTGCGCCCTATGAAGCTGCCTGACTCCAACGCACCCTCTCTGTTCGACCGCCTGGCCCTGACCCGGCACCGCGCCCGCGCGCAGGATGACGCGCTGTTTCTGCACCATGCCGCCGTGGACGAGGTGCAGGATCGGCTCTCCATGGTTAACAAAACCTTTACGGCACCCGCGGTGGTGACGCCGTTTGCGCCGATTTGGCAGGATGTGCTGCCCGGGGCACAGGTCGTCGCAGATGACGAAGTTCTGGCCCTCACGCCCGGGGCACATGATCTGGTGATTCATGCCATGGCGCTGCACTGGGCCAATGACCCGGTTGGACAGCTGATCCAATGCCACCGCGCCCTGCGCCCCGACGGGCTGCTGCTGGTGGTCTGTCTGGGCGGAGAAACCCTGCACGAGCTGCGCGCCGCCCTTGGACAGGCCGAGATCGAAGTCGCTGGCGGCCTCAGCCCCCGCATCGCGCCGATGGCCGAACTACGCGATCTGGGCGGTTTGCTGCAACGGGCGGGGCTCGCTCTGCCGGTGGCCGACACCGCGCGTCTGACGGCGGAATACCGCGACCTGACCCACCTGATGCGCGATCTTCGGGCGATGGGCGAGACCAACAGCCTGTCGAGCCGCGTGAAACACCTGACAAAACGGCAGGTCTTTGCCCGGGCGCAGCAGATCTATGCCGACCATTTCACCACGCCGCAGGACCGTCTGGCCGCCACGTTTGAACTGGTTTGCCTGACTGGTTGGTCTCCCGACGAAAGCCAACAGAAACCTCTGCGCCCCGGATCGGCCCAAGCCCGCCTTGCCGATGCGCTGGGTGCAAAAGAAGGCAAACTGCCCGATTGACGACCGGGTTTTTCCCGTTATCTCAGCTTGGCACAGAGAAATCTCAGGAAGCCCGACATGTTTGACGCCACTCGCCCATCCCACGCCCCCGCAGACCACCCCAAGGTCAAGATGGGCCGCGTCGGTATTCTGCTGGCCAATCTGGGCACGCCGGACGATTACAGCTATTGGCCGATGCGCCGCTATCTGAACGAGTTTCTGTCGGATCAGCGTGTGATCGACTATCCCAAGTGGAAATGGCAGCCGATCCTGCAGGGTATCATCCTGACCAAACGCCCCTTCAGCTCGGGCGAGGCCTACAAGTCGATCTGGAACCACGACAAGGGCGAAAGTCCGCTGATGACGATCACCAAGGACCAGACCGCCAAGCTGCGCGACGCGATGCAGGCGCGCTATGGCGACCGTGTTCTGGTTGATTTCTGTATGCGGTACGGAAACCCATCGACCAAGTCCAAGGTGCGCGAGATGGTCGCAGCAGGCTGCGACCGCATCCTGTTCTTCCCACTCTATCCGCAATACGCCGGTGCGACGACAGCCACCGCCAACGACCAGTTCTTCCGCGCCCTGATGGAGGAAGCCTGGCAGCCCGCCACCCGCACCGTGCCCGCCTATTTCGACGAACCCGCCTATATCGACGCTTTGGCCGATTCGGTGGAAAAAGCCTATGCCGCGATGCCGGTTGAACCTGACATTCTGGTCGTTTCATACCACGGAATGCCGGAACGCTATTTGCAGCAGGGCGACCCGTACCACTGCCAATGCGCAAAAACCTCGCGGTTGCTGAAGGAACGGCTGGGTTGGTCGGACGACCGGCTTGTATCGACCTTCCAGTCCCGATTCGGCCCCGAGGAATGGTTGAAGCCCTATACGGTCGATCACGTGGCCGAACTGGCCCGGCAGGGCAAAAAGAACATCGCCGTGATAGCCCCGGCGTTTTCCGCCGATTGCATTGAAACGCTGGAAGAGATCAACGAAGAGATTCGGGAAAGCTTTGAGGAAGCAGGCGGCGAGAGCTTTACCTATATCCCCTGCCTGAACGATGATGATTCGCACATCGCGGCCCTGGGCAAGGTGATTGAAAACAACCTGAAGGGCTGGCTGGACTGACCGGCCCCTTCAAACAGACCCGGTCAAGCAGACATGAAAAAAGGCGGTGGATTGCTCCACCGCCTTTTCTCTAGATGACGCTCGTCAAATTAGCTTGCTGCAACAGCTGCGGCAACTACGACCAGCAGGATCAGCGGCAGGATGATGCCCTGCGACGAACCTTGAGTTTCCTCGACAACAACCGGTGCTTCAACAACCGGCTCTTCCAGGTTGCCAGCATAGGCGGTCGATGCAGCAGCAGTCAGTGCAGCGGCGAGAACGAGTTTCTTCATATTAACCTCCAGAATTTGCACGGTTCCAAATAGCGAAACCGCACACCCAAGACTTACCTCGTACGTTTTTTCTAATCAGCTATCCAACTGGAATGCAATTGCAACTTGCGCCGCAAGCGGGTTCGTGCGCGAAAATGTCGTCAAATAAGCAACACTTGCGTGCCGACCTGCGCCATTGAGAACAATTCCGCGATATCCTCGTTGAAAAGACCGATGCAGCCGTTAGACGATCTGCGCCCGATTTTGCGCGTATCGTGGGTGCCGTGGATGCGATAGTACTTCCAGCCCAGATACAAAGCGTGTGTTCCCAACGGGTTATCCGGCCCCGGAGGGATATAGTCCGGCCATTCCGGATTGCGCTTCTTCATCGACGGCGTTGGCGACCAGCTTGGCCCTTCGACCTTGCGGACCACGCTGGTGCGGCCGCGGCGGGTCAGCTCCTCGGTCAGCGGCACGGAAGAGGGGTACAGTTTGTATACCCGCTGGTCGTCGGACCAGTAGTGCAGTGCGCGCGAGACGGTATCGACCAGAATGGCCCCGTTATTCGTATTGGAAAAATAGGGCTGCCAGTCCAGCGCGCGGAACCCCGAGATGTTGCGACGTACATCTGGTTCCGGCTCGGGCGCGGGGCGCAGCGGGTCGCCGGGGATATATTGGGCAACCGCGGGCGAGGCCAGCAGGGCCGACGCTCCGGCCAGGAATCCCCGGCGTGAGGGCGCGAGATAGTGTTTTTTGACCATGACGGGCGGTCCTTTTCTAAGGCCAGTCTGAATTTCCGCGTATTTTATGGCCAGAATGCTTCAGTCGCAAATCAAACCGGCAGAATCACGCGGAACCGGGCCAATGTGCGTTTGCCCAAGGCGGCCTGTCGCGCTATGCCCTAGGTTAAATCAAACATCAGGTCGATCATGACGCGTATCATTTCATTACTATTTGCCTGCTTTGTGGCGCTGTCCGCATGTACTCCCGGCGGCACGCCGACATATGGATCGGACGGGCGGCCGCTGCCGACGGTCTACAAGATCCGGGGCAATCCCGAAAAACTGCAGTTCCGTATGCTTGATTCGGTCAACGCGCTGCGCCAGGCCCAGGGCCTGCCGGCGGTGCAGCTGAATTCACAACTCAATGCCGCCGCAGCCACCCATGCCAAGGACATGGCGCGCCAGAACCGCCCCTGGCACTTTGGATCCGACGGCTCGTCGCCGCTGGATCGGGCCCAGCGCGTTGGCTATTACGGAACCTTCCTGGGTGAAGCGATCTCTGAGACCTATGAGACCGAGACCGAAACTCTGGCCGCCTGGATGCAGGAACCCGGCCCGCGCTCGGTGATCATGGACCCCAAGGCGACGCAGATGGGCTTTGCCTGGCATCAGGAAGGCGGCGGCAAGATCTGGTGGACGCTGGAAATGGGCGCAGGCGGGTAACCGCAGCCCTGTCCGAAAACGAAAAAGCCCCCGGACATCCGGGGGCTTTTTTGTAAATACAATGGCTTAAGCCGCTTGCATGGACTGTGCTTCGGTCAGAATGGCGTACAGTTTGACCGGATCGGGATTGGCCCGCAATTTCGCGCAGACCGAGGTATCGCGCAGCGTCCGCGAGACCAGCGCCAGCGCTTTCAGGTGATCCACCCCGGCTTCTTCCGGTGCGAACAGCGCAAACGCGATATCCACCGGCTGACGGTCGACCGAGCCGAAATCAATCGGCTTTTCCAGCATCACAAAAACACCGGCAACCGCCTCAAGCTCGGCCATGCGGGCGTGCGGCAGGGCCACGCCATGACCCACGCCGGTGGGCCCCAGACTTTCCCGCTCCAGCAGCCCGTCGACAACGATCTGAGCCTCAAGACCCAGAGTCGCTTCGGCTACATCGGCGATTTCCTGAAACAGCCGCTTCTTGCTGGATGCGGCGGACAATACACGCACTGCTTCGGGCTTCAGTATGCTCGAAAGCTCCATGATCACGCTCCATGACGAAGCCCCCACAAGGTGCAGGGGCGTGCCTTTGTTATTCTTGCCTGTTACGGATCGATCCAGCCGATATTGCCGTCATCGCGGCGGTATACGACGTTCAATCCGTCCTTGTTTTCATTACGGAACACCAGCACCGGGGCACCGGCCAGTTCCATCTGCATAACGGCTTCACCAACACTCAGCGATGGAATCTTGGTTTCCATCTCAGCCACGATCATCGGTTGCAGAGAATCCGGCTCCGCTGCCGACTCGGACTCGTTAGAAGCGAGGATATATGAGGACGCACCAAAGAGTTCAACCGGCTCGGAACGATCCTTGTGGTGATCCTTGAGACGCCGTTTATAGCGGCGCAATTGGGTTTCCATCTTGTCGCAGCAGGCCTCGAACGCTGCGTAGATTTCGGTTGCATGGGCCTTGGCCTGCGCCGTCAGGCCGGTGGAAAGATGTACGGTGGTTTCGCATACATATTCATGCGCAGAACGGGAAAAGACGACATTGGCATCGGTCGGACGCTGGGCATATTTGCCCACGACCTCGCCCAGTTCGGTCTGCACATGAGTCTGAAGTGCTTCGCCGATGTCGATCTGTTTTCCGCTGATTTGGTAACGCATGTGATCTCCTTCACAATTCACACCCATTCTGACGTCACGTAACGCGACGCGCTTGTTGTTATCGGGTGGGGGGTAGAGACATTTCCTGCGGTAGCCGCGCCGTTCCCCCTTCGATGAAGGGGCATCGTGATCCAGACGGAAACCGAAGAAATGCCATGGCCCAATTGAGGCAAGAGACAGCGGAAGAGTCAATCAAAACAGACGTGTATATACGTGATTTCCGTCATGCATTCGGCGCCTTTCTGCGCAAGCTCATGAAATCCGGAAATTTTCACCCAGATAGACGCGGCGGACGTTCTCATTTTCGACCACTTCGTCCGGGGTTCCGGACATCAATACCTGCCCATCATGCAGGATATAGGCGCGATCCACAATTTCCAGCGTTTCCCGCACGTTATGGTCGGTGATCAGCACGCCGATACCGCGCTTTTTCAGATCCGCAACCAGATGGCGGATGTCGCCGACGCTGATCGGGTCAACACCCGCAAAGGGCTCATCCAAAAGCAGATATTTCGGGTCGGCCGCCAGACAGCGGGCAATCTCGACGCGGCGACGCTCACCACCCGACAGGGCCAGCGCCGGCGCCCGGCGCAGATGTTCAATCGAGAAATCCGACAGCAGCTCTTCCAACCGCTCCTTGCGGCGGTGGGCGTGACGTACCGTAATGTCCAGAACGGCCGCGATATTGTCCTCGACGCTCATGCCGCGAAAGATCGACATTTCCTGCGGCAGATAGCCGATCCCAAGCCGCGCGCGGCGGTACATCGGCAAGGTCGTCACCGTCTGCCCGTCGATCGTGACCGTGCCCGCCTCGGGGAAGACCAGCCCGGCAACCGAATAGAATGTGGTCGTCTTTCCCGACCCGTTTGGCCCCAGCAGGGCCACAACCTCGGACCGGTCCAGCGTCATCGACACGTCCCGGATCACAGTCTTCTTGCGGTAGGATTTCCGCAGCTTTTCGATCCTGAGGCCGGAATTGCCCTCGGCCACAGTCAGTTCAGGGCGCGCCATCAGTTGTTGCCCTGCTGCAGAATGGTTTTGACATTGCCGGTCATCGTCGCTGTTCCGGCGGTCAGGTCGGCATTCATCTGGTCGCCGCTGATGGTGCTGGGCCCCTGATTCAACAGCACGTTGCCCTTCATCACGATCACGCCGGAATCGATGGTGTATTCGGCCCAGTCGCCTTCGGCCGCATCGGGCGGGCTGACAAGAACTACATCCTCGGTGGCTTCCATCCGTTCGATGCCCGAGCGATCCTGATTGTATATCACCAGCACCCGGTCGGCGGTCAGGCGCATTTCACCCTGGATGACGATCACATTGCCCAGAAACTCGGCCGAACCGTCCTCTTGATTGACGTTCAGCTTTTCCGAGGTCACCTCGACCGGCAGGCTGGGGTCGGCCTGGGTCGCGCCAAATGCAACCTGAGTCTCCTGCGCCGCCGCTGAAAAGGCGCCAAGGGTCAATAAAAGGCAAAGTGGAACAAATCGGAAATCGAACACAGGTTATCTTTCTGCTTTTTCAGGCTCGTATATCAGCTTCACGCCATCTGTAAAAAGAATATGCACGGGACCGTCGGTTTTTTCAGTACCAAAGCTCATGCTGCCGGCGGTGAAATTGCCGATGATCCCGGTTCCGTTGACCTGACCGGGCGCATCGCCCCGGATTTCGTCCAGTGACGTGTTCAGCAGATCAGTGGTGATTTCGGTGCCGTCGGTCGAGGTGATGACGACATCACCAACAAAGGTGGCCGAGTTCTTGTCGGGCCGGATCATGCCGGAATTGGAATCCAGCGTGATGACACCGCCGCTTGACAGGTTCATGCGGCCGCGGAATTCGGCCGCGGTGGGAATCGAGCCTTCGCGCCCCTGCGTTGCCCGGATGGCCTCGATCTGAACCTCTTCGCCCTTGCGCGTGGTACCGCGGTAGTTCGGCTGCGTCACCACCTGATCGGCAAGGCGTTCGTCGATGTCCTGCTGAGTGAACGGAACGCTGACATTGGTTTCGATGCTGCGCGACAGAAGGAAAACGGTGGACAGCATCAGGATGGCCACCAACGGCAGCACCACCTTGAAGAACTGAACCATGCGGGAATGTCCGTCCATAGCGCGACCCTCCGCCTAACCCAGACCGACGCGCAGGCAATCGTGGATATGCAGCAGCCCCTGCGCCGGACCCTGCGTTTCGGGATCAACCACAAACAGAGAGGTGATCTTGCGGTCGTTCATGATCGCCACCGCCTCTTCTGCCATGGCGTTGGGTGCGATGGTCAGCGGGTTGCGGGTCATAACCTCTTCGGTGGTCTTGTTCAGCAACCCGTCCATGTTCCGGCGCAGGTCGCCATCGGTCACGATGCCTACCAGGCGGCCCGCCTCATCGGTCACGCCAACAACGCCAAAGCTCTTCTGGCTCATGACCAGCAGCGCCTCGCTCATCGGGGTTCTTTCGGACACCACGGGCAAATCGGCGTGCATCAGGTCGCGCACGGTGGACAGCTGCGCCCCCAGCTTGCCGCCGGGGTGGAAGGCGCGGAAATCCTCGGGCTTGAAATCGCGGTATTTCATCAGCGCAATTGCCAGCGCATCGCCCATCGCCAGCGTCAGCGTGGTGGAAATCGAGGGCACCATGCCAAACCCGCAGGCCTCTCCCATCGACGGGATCAGCAGATGCACGTCGGCCTGTTTCATCAGCGTGCTTTCCGGCTTGCTGGACAATCCGATCAGCGGGATGCTGAAACGGCGGGTAAAGGCCAGCAAGTTCACCAGCTCCGGCGCCTCGCCCGAATTCGAAATGGCCAGAACAACGTCACCCTTCGAGACCATGCCCAGATCGCCGTGGCTTGCCTCGGCCGGATGCACGAAATAGGCGGGCGTGCCGGTGCTGGCCAGCGTCGCAGCGATCTTGTGACCGATATGGCCCGACTTGCCGATGCCGCTGATGATGATCCGGCCCGGCGCCTGCAGGATCAGCTGCACAGCCTCGGCAAAGTGCTCGTCCAGACTGTCGGCCAGAACGTCCAGCGCACGGGCTTCGTCGGTGACGACCTGTCGGGCGGTTCTCAGGAATGCTTCGGTATCGGTCATGAGTGCGCAAAGATATCCGTTTCGGGCCAACCGGCGAGGTCGAGTTTCGCACGCATCGGCAGGAAGTCAAAACACGCCTGCGCCATCTCGGCACGCCCCTCGCGGGACAGACGGCCGTCCAGCGCCTCGCGCAGTTGATGCAGGTACAGAACGTCCGAGGCGGCATAGTCCAGCTGCGCGTCGGTCAGGGCCTCGGCGCCCCAGTCGCTCATCTGCTGCTGCTTCGAGATATCGACGCCGATCAGTTCCTGGCACAGGTTCTTCAGGCCGTGGCGGTCGGTATAGGTGCGCACCAGACGGCTGGCGATCTTGGTGCAATAGACCGGTGCAGCCAGTGCGCCAAAGGTGTGGTACATCGCGGCAATGTCAAACCGGCCGAAATGGAACAGCTTCAGCACGTCGGGGTTTTCCAGCATCGCGCACAGATTCGGGGCCTGCGTCTGGCCCTTTTCCACCTGCACGATATGGCTGTTGCCGTCGCCGCCCGACATCTGGATCACGCACAGGCGGTCGCGATGCGGGTTCAGCCCCATGGTTTCGCAGTCAATGGCCACAACAGGGCCCAGATCCAGCCCGTCCGGCAGGTCGTTTTTATACAGATGGTTCGCCACGCGGGTCTTCCTTTGTCCGGTATTGCCCCCGAGATAGGAGGTTTGGTTCCCAAACTCAACGCTATCGATGGAATGCGGCCAAGTTGCGCGGATTTCTTGACCCGGAAGGCATTGGCGGGAAAATGATTTCGGGCGCAACGCTTCGGGTCACAAGAGGCTTTGGGGCGGGTCCGAATGGTCAAAAGGTCCAACCTGCCGATGCTGAGTGTTCTGCGAAACCGAACGTATCGCCACCTGCTGGCGGCGCAACTGGTTGCCCTGACGGGCACCGGGCTGGCGACCGTGGCGCTGGGGCTGCTGGCCTATGATCTGGCCGGAGATGCGGCGGGCATGGTTCTGGGCACGGCCCTGACGATCAAGATGGTGGCCTATGTCACCATCGCGCCCCTCGCGGCGGCCATTGCCGAACGGCTGGACCGCCGCCAGATGCTGGTGGCGCTGGATCTGGTGCGGGCGCTGGTTGCGATCTGCCTGCCCTTCGTGACCGAGATCTGGCAGGTCTATGTGCTGATCTTCGTGCTGCAATCGGCCTCGGCCGGGTTCACCCCTGCGTTTCAAGCCACCATTCCGGACGTGCTGACGGACCAGCAGGACTATACCAAAGCCCTGTCCCTGTCGCGGCTTGCCTATGATCTGGAAAGCCTGCTGAGCCCGATGCTGGCCGCCGCGCTGCTGTTGATCGTCAGCTTTGACAGCCTGTTCTGGGGCACCGGGCTGGGGTTCATCGCCTCAGCCCTGTTGGTGGTGTCTGTCACCCTGCCCTCCCCCAAGCCTACACAACGCCGGGGCACCTATGACCGAACAACCTATGGCATACGCCTGTATCTGCGCACCCCGCGGCTTCGTGGTTTGCTGGCCCTGACATGGACGGCGGCGGCGCTTAGTGCGATGGTCATCGTCAACACCGTGGTCATCGTCCGCGCCGATCTGGGCCTGTCCGAAAGCGCGGTGGCCATCGCGCTGGCCGGGTTCGGCGGTGGGTCGATGCTGGCCGCGTTCACCCTGCCCAAATTGCTGGAGACCTACAAAGACCGCAGCGTCATGCTGTCCGGAGCCGCATTCGGAACCCTGACCATGGGAATGGCCGCGGGCGCCTTCGCCTTTGCACAGGTCTCGCTGACCGGGCTGGCATTGCTGTGGGCCTGCATCGGCTTCGGCTATTCCGCAACGCTGACACCTTCGGGCCGCCTGCTGACCCGATCGGCCCGCCCCGAGGACAGACCGGCGGTGTTTGCCGCCCAGTTCACGCTGTCCCATGCCTGCTGGCTGGTGCTGTATCCGTTGGCGGGCTGGATGATGACGACGTTTGGCGCGGCGATCACGCTTGCCTGCATGGCGTTGGTCGCATCGCCGGGACTTGTGGCTGTAACCCTGATCTGGCCACGTCCGGACCGGAAAGCCGTTTCGAAAGAACGCTCTGACATGTCTTGAGCCCCCCGCCCCCTGTGCATTACACCTTGGGGATCATGGACCAGCTAGACCGCCGCATCATCGCCGCCCTGCAGCACAACGCCCGCGAGACGACCTCGAAGATCGCCGCGAAACTGGGCGTGGCCCGAACCACCGTGCATGAGCGCATTCGGCGGATGGAAGAAAACGGCGTGATCGCCGGATATTCGGTGATCCTGAACAGTTCCGAAGATGCCCCACGCGTTCAGGTGGTGGTGCTGCTGGAAGTGCAGCAAAAGGAAACCAGGCGCATCATCAACCGGCTTGAGGCCTATCCCGAGGTGAAGCTGTGCCTGTCGATCAATGGCGAGTTCGACCTGCTGCTGTCGGCGGAGGCCCCGAGGATTGAAGATCTGGACATTCTGGTCGACGAACTGGCCAAAATCCCCGGCGTGCTGCGTACCAATACCAGCGTTGTCTTCGGTCGCCGGATCGACCGGAACTAGGTGGCTGATAACCCTCTGTAAACCCAAGCGGGATTAGCTTGGCCGGGACTGATCAGAATCCCGGACCGGCAGAATGCCCCATCGTTTGATCTTTGGCCTGAGTTTCCTTGCGCTGTGTGCGGCGCAACAGGGCTTTGCCATGCCTGATGCCCGTGTGGCCGGTGTCTGTGACTCAGCCGCGCAGCGGGCTGCGCGGTCCGAAGGTGTCCCGCTGGACGTGCTGCGCGCGATTGCGCGGGTGGAGACCGGGCGCCTGCGGGACGGACGGTTGGAACCCTGGCCCTGGACCATCAATGTCGAGGGGCAGGGGTTTTGGTTCACCTCGGAATTCGAGGCGAAATCCTACGTGTTCAACATCTTCAAGGCGGGCAAGCGCAGCTTTGACATCGGCTGTTTCCAGATCAACTACCGCTGGCACGGCAAGGCGTTCCGGTCCATCGACGCCATGTTCGATCCGGATGAAAACGCCACCTACGCCGCGCGGTTTCTGAAAGACCTCTATGCCGAGCTTGGGTCGTGGCCCGCCGCCGTCGGGGCCTATCATTCCCGCACGCCGTCCCTGGCCCAGGCCTATTCCGGTCGGTTTCAGACCGTGCTGGCCCAGCTGGACCAGACCCTTCCCGCCGCTCCGAAAGGCGTGGCGCGCGACCCGTTCACCCCCGCCGCAACTCCACTGATCCCAGTCAACCTGCCGCAAAACGGCAGTGTTCTAGGGTCGCTGGTTCCACCCTCGGGCACCGCCACCGCCTTTATCTCGTTCAACTAGGAGGCCTGCGTGCCAAAGATCGACGCCCGTTCCCTGTTCTCGCCGACCGTGCTGCTGGCGCTGGCGCTGATGACGGTCATCGTGATGATGATCCTGCCGATGCCCGCCTGGGTGCTGGATGTGGGGCTGGCGGCGTCCTTCGCGCTGGCGATCCTGATCTTCACGCTGACGCTGTTTATCGAACGGCCGCTGGATTTCTCGTCCTTTCCGACGATCCTGCTGGCCTCGTTGATGCTGCGGCTGTCGCTGAACGTGTCTTCGACCAAGCTGATCATTGGCCAGGGGCATACCGGCCCCAACGCCGCCGGGGACGTGATCGAGGGGTTTGCCGATTTTGTCATGGGCGGCAGCATCTTTCTGGGGCTGGTGGTGTTCGGCGTGCTGCTGATCGTGAACTTCATGGTCATTACCAAGGGTGCCGCGCGCATGGCCGAGGTCGGCGCGCGGTTCGCTCTGGACGGGATGCCCGGCAAGCAGCTGGCCATCGACAGCGACATGTCCGCCGGGGCCATCGACCACCAGCAGGCCAAGGAACGACGCGAGAGGGAACAGCAGGAAACGACCTTCTTCGGCTCACTCGACGGTGCGTCGAAATTCGTCAAGGGCGACGCGGTTGCCGGGTTGCTGATCACACTGCTGAACCTCGTGATGGGTCTGATCATGGGCGTGATCGTGCACGGGATGCCGATCTCTTCGGCGTTCGAGACCTATGCCATCCTCACCGTCGGCGACGGCCTTGTATCGCAAATCCCGGCGGTGATCATTTCCATCGCATCAGCCCTGCTGTTGGCCCGCGGCGGCACGCAGGGGGCCACCGACAACGCGATTTTCTCGCAGCTGGGCAAGCATCCGGCCGCACTGGGAACAGTTGCGATGCTGATGGTGCTGTTTGCGCTGGTTCCCGGCCTGCCCTTTCTGCCCTTCATTCTGGGCGCGGGTGTGCTGGGCTACGCCGCCTTCAACGTGCACCGCAAACAAAAGGCCGAGGAAGAGGCGGCGCTGGAGCCCACGCCTCAGGACGAAACACCGGTTTCGCAGGCCATTGGCGACATTCTGGATCTGGACGACGTGCATCTGGAATTCGCCCCCGATCTGGTCAGCATGGTTTTGAATCCCGGCACCGGTCTGGACGCGCGGATTGCCAATATGCGGACCTATGTCGCCTCAAGCTTTGGCCTGATCCTGCCCGATATCCGCCTGACGGACCGCGCCGATCTGCCAATGGGCACATATGTGGTCAAGGTGCAGGGGGTCGAACAGGCCCGCGGCGTTCTGAACCCCGATCTGGTGTTGGCGCTGGTGCAGGACGACCGCGACATGCTGCCTGAAGGCAATGACGTGACCGAGCCGGTCTATGGCGCCCCGGCCCGCTGGATTCTGCCCAAGGATCAGGAGGCCGCAGCGATGAGCGGGGCCACCATTGTCTCTCCGCCCGAGATTCTGGCCACGCATCTGCTTGAGATCATCAAACAGAACTTTTCGCGCCTGCTGACGCTGAAATCCTTGCGCCGCCTGCTGTCCGAGATGACGCGGCTCAGCGATCCGGTCCGGGCCGAGGCCAACCGCAAGCTTCTGGACGAGCTTATCCCCGACAAGGTGCCGATCGACACATTGCACGCGGTATTGCGGCTGCTGCTGGACGAACGCGTCTCGATCCGCAACATGGCCCTGATCCTGGAAAGCGTGGCCGAAGCGCGCCTGACCACCACCCAGCCCGAGGGCATCTGCGAGCTGGTTCGGCAACGGCTGGGCTTCCAACTGGTGGCCGAGATGAAGCGCGAGGATGGCTCGATCCCGCTGATCCAGCTTGCCCCAGAATGGGAGGACACCTTCGCCACTTACCAGATCGACGCGCCGAATGCCGGGCTGGACGTGGCACTGCCGCCGAACCTGTTCAACAAGCTGGCCGACGGTGTGGTCGACAGTGTGGCGCATTCCGCCGATCACGGGCTGTTCCCGGCATTGGTCACCTCGACCCGGCGGCGCAGGTTGCTGCGCACCATCATGCACGCGCGCGGCATCGCCAACCCGGTGCTGTCCTTCGAGGAAATCGGGCTCGAGGCACGCCCCGCACTGGTCGGGACGGTGCCGGCGTGATCGTGCTGCCGCCAGAGCTTTTGCCCCAGTTGGGCGAGGGTCTGTGGCACATGTTTGCCGTCTTTCTACGCGTCTCTGCCATGGTCTCATTGCTGCCGGCCTTTGGCGAACGCAGCATCCCGACCCGCGTCAAACTTGGCATCGCGGTGGCGTTCACACTGATTGTAGCGCCGGCAGTTCAGGCTGCGGGTACCGCACCCGACCTGTTTCCATTGGCGCGGATGATTGTGGTTGAGACCCTGATCGGCGTGGTTCTGGGCTTGGGCCTGCGCTTGTTCGTACTGGCCTTGCAAACAGCCGGGTCGATTGCGGCGCAGGCGACCTCATTGTCTCAGATTCTGGGCGGTGCGGCGGCAGACCCGGTCCCTGCGATGGGATATCTGCTGACCTTGGCGGGATTGGCCCTGGCGGTGCTGCTGGGCCTGCACATCCGCGTCGCGCAGTTCCTGATCTACAGCTATACCCTGTTTCCGATGGGTTTGGCTCCGATGGCGCCCGATCTGTCGCAATGGGGCGTGCAGCAGATCACGCGCAGCTTTGGTATGGCTTTCGCGCTGGCCATGCCGTTTGTCATCGCCTCGCTGATCTATAACCTCGCGCTCGGGGTCATCAACCGCGCAATGCCGCAGTTGATGGTAGCCTTTGTCGGTGCCCCGGCCATCACCTTCGCGGGGTTGTTCCTGCTGTTCGCGGGCACCCCACTGATCCTGTCGGTGTGGTCCGACGCCCTGTTCGCCTTCATGGTGAACCCGCTTGAGGGCACACGATGAGCGGATCGGAGGACGACAGTGACAAGTCCTATGAGCCGACGCCGCAGAAGCTTCAGAAAGCGCGGGAAAAGGGCGAGGTCGCCAAATCCAACGACCTGTCCGTTGTGGCGGCCTATACCGGATTTCTCATCGCATTGTTCGCGGCCGGCCAGTTCGGCGTCCAGCATTTGGGAACCCTGTTTGTCGTCCTGATCGACCAGGCGGATACGTTTGCCCCGCTGGTGACCGACGGCCCCGCCGCCAGCCCGGTGGGCGGGATGCTGAAAACCGCCTTGCTGTCGGTTTCGATCCTGTTCGCCCTGCCCGCCACTGCCGTATTGCTCAGCCTGATCGCCCAGCGCGCGCTGATCTTTGCGCCCAGCAAGCTGAAACCGAAGCTGTCCCGCATCTCGATCCTGTCGAACGCCAAGAACAAATTCGGACGCGGGGGCCTGTTCGAATTTGCCAAGAGCTTTGTGAAACTGGCGATCTACGGCACCTGCCTGGCCCTGTTCCTGCGCGCGAACCTGAACGAGATTCTGTCGGCCAGCGCGGCCCCCGCACGATCCTCGGTGATGCTGATGATGAACCTGCTTTTTCGCTTCCTGTTCATCGTCATCGCCGTGGCCCTGGTGATCGGGGTGGTGGATTATCTGTGGCAATACGCCGAACACATGCGCAAGAACCGGATGTCGCGCAAGGAAATCCAGGACGAAACCAAGGATGCCGAGGGCGATCCGCATGTCAAACAGCAACGCCGCCAGCGGGCGCAGGATATCGCGACAAACCAGATGATGTCGGATGTACCATCGGCGGATGTGGTGATCGTCAACCCGACCCACTATGCGGTGGCGCTGAAATGGGCGCGGACGGCGGGCTCGGCCCCGGTCTGCGTGGCCAAGGGCGTGGATGAGGTCGCCGCCGCGATCCGTGCGCGCGCCGCCGAATCCGGTATTCCCATTCACTCTGATCCGCCCACTGCGCGCGCGCTTCATGCGGCCGTCGAAATCGGACAGGAGATCGCCGAAGAACACTACCGCCCCGTGGCCGCCGCAATCCGGTTTGCCGAGGCGATGCGCAAACGGGCAAAGGGACAGATCAGATGAGACGGGACGGGTTTTCACATCTCGAAAAAGTCACCGAGGCCGCGTTTCAAAAGGAATACAACACCCTGCGCCCGCTGATCGAAGCCGAGGCGCGGGTGCAGCAGCAACTGGCGCGGCTGGATACTCAGGTTCAGCAAACCCGCAAGGACAGCGCCTCGGCCGAGGGGTATCGGGTCACTGGCACGGACGTTCTGTGGAATGGATGGGAATCGGCCACTCGCCGCCAGCTGAACCTGGAACTCGCCCGGCTGCGGGCACAAAAGCTGACGGCGATGGAGGCGTTGCGCACGGCATTTGGCCGCCAGCAGGCTGTTACGAACCTGTCAGCGGCCCAGAAAGCAGCGCGCAAACGTGCGCTGAACAAGAAACTGTCCGTTTAACCGGCTACGTCTGCGCCGCCTGGATCAAACGTCCTGGCGGCTGACACTCATGATCAGGACCTGCGAGACATCATCCCCCAGATCGCGACGCGCCGTCTCAAGCAGTGCTTTGCGCAACACTTTCAGGTTGTCGGACTCGGTGAAGGCACCGTCGAACCCGCCCGTATTGGCGTGGTCGAACATGACCTGCAGAAACCCGTCGCGTAGCTTTGGCTCGACCGCATAAAAGGCCTCGGTCATGCCGGGGGTGATCTCAAGGCTCAGCGACATGGTGACCAGAGCCTCGATACGCTCGGAATCAACGACCGGAACCACAAACTGCTTGGTCAGCTTGAGGTATTCATAGTCGCTTGGCTTGTCGTTTTCCCCCGCCTTGCCATCCTTGACTTTGGCTGGTTTCTCCTTGGACTTTTCCGCCTTTTCCTGTTTGGCGGCCTCTTTCGATTCCGAAGGTGACAGCATGACGCCAGCGCCGATACCGGCGCCCAGACCGACCAGCAGAAAAATGACGGGCAACACTTTTTTCATCTCATCTGCTCCTTAATACGGCAGCACGGCATCCAGAATCTGCTGGCCGTATCTCGGTTGCTGCACGTCGGTGATCTGTCCGCGCCCGCCATAAGACACGCGGGCCGAGGCGATCTTGTCATAGGTGATCTCGTTCTGGCGCGAGATATCCTGCGGCCGCACATAGCCCGCGACCAGCAGCTCACGCAGTTCGAAATTCACGCGCAATTCCTGCGAGCCCGAAATCGACAACACACCGTTCGGCAGCACATCAACGACAGTGGCGGCCACGCGCAGCGTCAGCTTCTCCTTGCGTTTCACCGATCCTTCGCCCGTACTTTCCGAGGACGAGTCAATCTCGACTGCGTCAGCCAGTGATGCGCCGTCCGGCAAATGCTTGGCGGCGCGCTGCGGCAAACCGAACAGGCCCACGATCCCCAGGCTTTCCGAGGCCGAGCGCGACCGTTCCGTGTCATTCGAGAACTCGGCCTTTTCGTCCAGCTCAATCACGACCGTCAGGATATCCCCCTTCTTGATCGCCCGCTGATCGCCCAGCAGCGATTGCTGGCCGCCGCTCCACAGCGAAGACCGGTCGACATTGCGCTGCGGTTGTGTGTGCAGCGGCAGACCCGGCCACAACATGGCGACATGTTCGGGCGAGTCCTCATTCGGGGTGAAACTTGGCGGCTTGCCCAGATGATCCACTCGGCCACAGGCCGACACCGCAAGCACGGCAAACAACAGAGATTTCGAAAGAGCTGACATCATTTCACCTCGATTTGGCCGTCGGGCCGGATAAGACCGGTCACGGTCGTGCGGGAGGACAGGTTCATGACCCGAATGCGTTCACCGGTTGCCCCGCGCCCCAGCGCGCGGCCTTCCGCCGTGATCGACAGCGGTTTGCGGTCAAAGATCAGCACAACCAGATCGTTGCGATCCACCAGCGCCGGCGCGCCGACATCTCCGGCGCGGATCGGACGCCCGGGGTAGAGCGCGACACGGGCC
Source organism: Ruegeria sp. MALMAid1280 (assembly GCF_049195285.1). NCBI lineage: Bacteria > Pseudomonadati > Pseudomonadota > Alphaproteobacteria > Rhodobacterales > Roseobacteraceae > Ruegeria > Ruegeria sp. MALMAid1280. The sequence goes on from NZ_JBMIRT010000038.1 coordinate 42,205, forward strand.
TCTTGCCCGATCAGAAACTCAGGGTCACTCACCGCTCCGGGCACTTGTTGCGCCTTGAACTCCAGATCGGTGGCCGAGATGATTTCCTTGGCGCGGATGGTGCGGGTTGGCACGACGATGTCAGCTTGTGCAAACACCGGCGTCAGCACCCCCAGTATCAGGATCAGAACCCGCATCACCGCACCTGCGTGGTTGCGCCCATCATCTGATCGACGGCGGAAATGACCTTGGCGTTCATCTCATACCCGCGCTGTGCCTCGATCAGTTCGGTCACCTCGCGGATCGCATCGACCGAGCTGTCCTCAAGGTAACCCTGCCGCAAGGTTCCCAGCCCGTCTTCGCCCGGGGTTCCGACCACCGGCGCGCCCGAGGCCTCGGTTTCCTTGAACAGGTTGCTGCCGATCGCCTCGAGCCCCTTGGCGTTTGAGAAGCTGGCCAGCGTGATTTCCCCTAACAGCTGTCCCTCGGGCGCATCGTCAAAATAGGCATAGACCTCGCCCGAGGCGTTGATCGAGATCGAGCGCGCATCGTCGGGAATGGTGATCTCGGGCGCCACCGCATACCCGTCCGACGTGATGATCAGCCCTTCGGCCGAGCGTTTCAGACTGCCATCGCGGGTAAACCCGGACTGACCGTTGGTCAGCGTCACCTCAAGATAGCCGCGGCCTTCGATGGCGACGTCCAGATCATTGCCGGTGGCCGACAACCCGCCCTGCGCCAGCTGCACCGTGACCGCCGCCGGACGCACGCCCAGACCTAGCTGAATGCCAGTGGGCAGGACCGTGCCGTCATTGGCGTTCACCGTCCCGGCCCGCGCCATCTGCTGATAGTGCAGATCCGCGAACTCGGCCCGACGCGCGTTGTACCCGGTGGTGTTCGTATTCGCCAGGTTGTTCGAGATCGTCTCGACCCGCATCTGCTGCGCGGTCATTCCTGTTGCTGCAATTTTCAAAGCCCGCATGTTGAAATCTCCTTTTCACAAATCAGCGCATCAGCGCTTTCAGCGCCCCACGCACACGTTCGTCTTCGGCTTCCAGAAAACTCTGCCCCAGTTCATAGGCGCGCTGGATTTCGACCAGCCGGGTCACCTGATGAACCGCGTTGACGTTGGAGCCTTCGAGGAACCGATGCACAACCACCGGGTTTTCCACCGGATCTATCTCGCCATCGGCGCGGAATTGCGTGCTGCCTTCGCGCACCAGCGTGCTGGGATCGGCCACGCGATAGACGCCGATCTGCCCCAACAATTGCCCTTCGATACTGAGCGTGCCGTCGCTGCCCACATCGATCGAAGCCGCGTCCGGAGGGATGAAAACAGGTGCACCGTTCACGTCCAGAACCCGGTGGCCATCCATCGTGACCAGATCGCCCTCGGCGCTTGGGGAAAAGGCGCCCGCCCGCGTCAGACGATTGCCCGATGCGGTTTCGACCATGAAGAACCCGTCGCCTTCGATAGCGAAATCGAACTGGCCGCCGGTCTGGGTCAGCACCCCCTGCTGCTGCGAGGTGTTGCGCGCTTCGGCACGGCTCATCGACAGGGACGGGTTGCCCGGTATGTCCTGGACGAATTCGGAAAACACCAGACCCTGCGCGCGGTATCCGGTGGTGTTGGCATTGGCGATGTTATTCGCCACCAGCCGCATTTCATTCATCAGTCCGGACTGGCGGGACAGGGTGACATAGGCGGTATCCATCAGCGGCCTCCTGCAATCAGTGGGATGAGGGTTGTGGTGAAGAACGTCACCAGCGTCTGGGTCATGAAACCCATGGAAATCCAGAACACGATGACGATAGCGATCAGTTTCGGTACGAAGGTCAGCGTCATCTCCTGAACCGAGGTCAGCGCCTGGAACAGGCCGACGATCAGGCCCGACACCAGCGCCACCGCCAGGATCGGGACCGAGGTGATCACCGCAACCCACAGCGCCTGACGCACGATGTCATAGAAGAGACCTTCGCTCAGCATCTCGTCAGACCGGCATCCGCAGGATTTCCTGATAGGCCTCGACCACCTTGTCGCGCACGACCACGGCCGTTTCCACGGCCAGTTCGGTCTGCGCCAGCGCCTGAACCAGCGCGTGCGGGTCAGCCTGCCCGGTCATGGCGGCCTGAGAGACTTGCTCGCTCTGTTTCAGCGTTGCGGCAAAGTCCTGAAACGTGTTGCGCAGCCCCTGCGCCAGTCCGGCGTGGTTGGGATCGGCCTGCGTGGCCGGACGCGCAACGGCATAGTTCTGGGCTGCGGTCAGGGATCGGATATCCATTCTGGTGTCCTTTTATCTTCTGAGGAGTTCCATCAGGCTCGACGACATCTGACGTGTCTGGTCGAACATCTTGAGATTGGCTTCGTAGCTGCGCTGCGCCTCGCGGGCGTCGGCGATCTCGATCATCAGATCGACATTCGATCCGCGATAATGACCGGTTTCATCCGCCATCGGGTGGCCGGGGTCATAGATGCGTGTCCCGTCGCGGCGGTCCAGCTTGACGCGCCCGGCCTGCACCACTTCGCGCCCGTCCTTCTGCACCGTCTCGAACGGCACCGTCTTGCGGCGGTAGCCGGGTGTATCAGCATTCGAGATATTCTCAGACACATGCCGCAGCCGCGCCGATTGCGCACGCAGGGCGCTGGTCGAGGCAGAGAGGGAATGGGAAAAATCACTCATGTCTGGCGCTCCTTACGACCGGCCAATGCTGCTGCGCAGAATGTTCATCGAGGATTTGTAGATCGTCAGTGCGCGGTCATGCTGGCGCTTGACCTCGACCGCTTTGAACATCTCTTCCTCGATGGACACACCGTTGCCGTTGGGGTCGCCCGAAGGCGCGACCTCATATTCGGCCCAGGGCTGCGGGCCAGAGGCACCGTTCAGGTGGCCAGCCCGCGTGGCGGTCATAGCAACCTCGCGGCCCGAGTTTTCGAATGCTTTCTGAAAGGCCTCGATATCGCGGGGCTGGTAGCCCGGCGTATCCGCATTGGCCATGTTGCGCGCGATGACTGCCTGCCGTTGCCCGGCATGGGTTGCCATTGCGTGCGCGGTCTTAAAGACGTTCAGGTCATAGAACATCGGGGCTTCTCCCTCGATCAATTTCAATCAAGGCTTAACCCCGATTCCTTTAGAAAGCGTTTTCAGAAACCCGTTGGAGAACCCACGATGTCCGATCTCGACCCGATGCTTCTGAAATGCGAATTCGACCGCCTGTCGGCGGTCCGCCATATGGGCCGCGTGTCCGGCGTGGCGCGGGGTGTCATTGAAATACAAGGGCTTGAGGGGCAGGCGCGGATCGGCGACCACCTGACCTTGCGGCGACGCAGCGGGCCGGATCTGCCGGGCGAGGTGCTGCATGTCGAATCGGATGTGATTCACATGATGCCGACCGCCGCACCCGATGGGGTCTGTCTGGGCGACCGGGTGATTCTGGATCAGACACCGGCTTTTGCACCGGGGATGCACTGGCTGGGGCGCGTGGTTGACCCGTTCGGTAAGCCACTGGACGGAAAGCCCCTGCTGTCGGGCGTGCAGGAGCAGGATATCATGCGCGCGCCGCCCCCAGCCGTGGCGCGCAAACCGCTGGGCGCGCGGATGGAGACCGGGCTGGCGATGCTCAACACCATGCTGCCCGTGGTGCAAGGACAGCGCATTGGCCTGTTCGCCGGGTCAGGTGTGGGTAAATCCACCCTGCTGGCGACATTGGCGAAATCGATGCAGGCGGATGCGGTCGTGGTGGCGCTGGTGGGCGAACGCGGGCGCGAAGTGAATGAATTCGTCGAACAGGCGCTGGGGGCCGAGGGGATGAAACGCTCGGTCGTGGTGGCGGCAACCTCGGACCAGTCGGCGCTGGCACGCAGGCGCTGCGCCTGGTCAGCGATGTCAGTGGCGGAATATTTGCGCGATCAAGGGCTGAACGTGTTGTTCCTGGCCGATTCGGTGACCCGCTTTGCCGAAGCGCATCGGGAGATTGCCGTCGCGATGGGCGAATCTGCTTCGCTGCGCGGATTCCCCCCGTCGGTCACGCCGCTGATTGCCGGTCTCTGCGAACGCGCCGGACCCGGCACCGCAGATCAGGGCGACATCACCGCCGTGTTCAGCGTACTGGTCGCCGGGTCGGATATGGATGAACCTGTCGCCGACATTCTGCGTGGCGTGTTGGACGGCCATATCGTGCTGAACCGCGACATTGCCGAGCGCGGGCGATTCCCCGCCATCGACCTCAGCCGCTCAGTCTCGCGCAGCCTGCCGGGCGCGGCAACGCCGGAAGAAAACCAGATGATCTCGGAAACCCGCAAGCTGGTCGGCAGCTATGAACAATCCGAGGTGATGATCAAAGCCGGGCTTTATACTGAGGGTGCAGACCCGCTGCTGGATCAGGCCGTGCGCATGCACGAGGAACTGGACGCATTCTTCGGCAAACCCGAGCCGGACGGCATCCAGAACAGCTTCAACCGCCTGCAACTGATCCTGCGGCGGGCCAGCGCCAACCCGCCGCGTTAGAGAAGTCCGGACAGTTTTAAGTGTTAAGCCCACCTTAAGACCTGCCCGGCTACGCCTGTAGTCGGGTGATAAAAAAGGTGGTGGAGATGGGTGCGCAATCCAATGCGGCGCCAATCATCATCAAGAAGAAACGTGTGTCAGGTGGCGATGGTCACCACGGTGGCGCGTGGAAGGTCGCATATGCCGACTTTGTCACGGCCATGATGGCGTTCTTCATGTTGATGTGGCTGCTGAACGCAACGACCGAAAAACAACGCAAAGGGCTGGCGGATTACTTCTCGCCGACGATTCCGGTGAACCCGGTCTCGGGTGGTGGTGACGGCGCCTTTGGCGGCAACAACATGTTTTCCGAAAAGACCATGGTGATGGATGGCTCGGGAGCGGCCAAACGCTATCCCACGGTCGCCCGGCAGGCGCGCGGCGCGATCGGGGTGAACCCGGATGGCAGCAAGGAAACCTCCGAGGATTTCTCGACGCTCGAGGCCCAGCTGCTGGGGCATACCGGGGAAAGCATGGTCTCGGACAAGGTGCTGAAACACATCGTCACGCGCGTCACCGACGAGGGTCTGGTGGTCGAGCTGTTCGATACCGAGGATCAGCCGCTGTTCGAATCGGGTACGGATGAGCCGACAACGATGATGCGGGCGCTGGCGTTGCTGGTGGCGCGGTCGTCGGATCTGGTGACCAATGATGTGGCGGTTGAGGGCCATGTTCGCGCCTCGCCCGTGGTTCTGGCGCGCGATCCGTCCTGGGATACTTCGACGTCACGCGCGCAGGTGGTACGTCAACTGCTTGAAGATAAGGGGTTTGCGACCAGGCGGCTGGATCGCGTCACCGGTCACGCCGACCGGGAATTGTCAGATGAAAACCCGATGGCGGTGCGCAACAACAGGATCGAGATCATCTTTCTGCGCAAGACCTGACGGCCATAGGATAGAACGCATTTTACCTGTTAGCCCGCTGTTAAGGGGCAGTGCGTTAGCTGTTGCATCAAAGATTGACGCAACAGAAGGGCGTGCCAATGACGATTTCCTCCTCGCTGAATGCCGGTGTGGCCTCATTGAAGGCCAACGCCAACCGGCTGGCCACCATTTCGGACAACATCGCGAACTCTTCGACCTTCGGCTACAAACGGGTCGAGACGGATTTTCATTCGATGGTCACGTCGGGCCAGGGCGGCAGCTATTCGGCGGGTGGGGTCAGAACCACCAGTCAGCGGCTGATCGACCAGCGCGGACCGCTGGTGCCCACCAACAACTCGACCGATCTGGCGGTGCGGGGCCGGGGCATGTTGCCGGTACGCCCAAGCTCGCAAATCGCAGGCGGTTCGAATGAGATGCAGCTGACCACCACCGGGTCATTCCGCACCAACGAAGAGGGGTATCTGGTCACCGAATCCGGCCTTGTCCTGCTGGGCTGGCGCGCAAATCCGGACGGTACGATTCCGCCGGTGCCGCGGGACACCCCGGCGGCGCTGGAACCCATCCAGATGAGCGTCAATCAATTGTCCGGCTCTCCGACTACGTCAATGAACCTGCGCATGAACCTGCCGGCAACCGCGACCGACGCCGGCGCCCCGGGCGACACGCAGCCCCTGTCGGTTGAGTATTTCGACAACCTGGGCAAATCCGAAAGCGTCGATATCGAGCTGGTGCCAACCGTGCCTGCAGCCGGCAGCAGTAACGAATGGACCATGATACTGCGGGATTCCGCGTCTGGCGGGGCGGTGATCGGGGAATATACGCTGACTTTCACGGACAGCCGGACCGCTGGCGGCACGCTGGCAAGTGTGACGACCGTATCCGGTGGGGTTTATGACCCGACCACCGGCAGCCTTGTGGTGAACGTCGCCGGTGGCCCGATGGAGATCAATGTCGGCCAGATCGGCGATGCGGACGGCATCACGCAGTTGTCCGACACGTTCGCGCCGGTTTCGATCACGCGCGATGGATCGGCGGTGGGCACGATGACCAGCGTTCAGGTGGATGAGAATGGCTATGTCTATGCGTTCTATGATACCGGTGTCAGCCGTCGCATGTTCCAGATTCCGCTGGCGGATGTGCCCAATCCCAACGGATTGACCGCGCTGGACAGCCAGACCTACGCGCCGTCCCGCGAAAGTGGCACCTTCTTCCTGTGGAACGCGGGCGAAGGGCCGACCGGCGAACTTGTGTCTTTCGCACGCGAGGAATCCACCACCGACATCGCGACCGAACTGACCTCGCTGATTCAGACCCAACGCGCCTATTCCTCGAGCGCAACGGTGATCAAAACGGTCGACGAGATGCTGCAGGAAACCACCAACATCAAACGCTGATTTGGGTTTTGACCCGGAAAGGGGGGCTGTCCGATGAATATGACGACGGCATTCAACAACGCAGTAAGCGGTCTGACGGCCGCGGGCCGGGGCACGTCGGTTGTGTCGGACAATATCGCCAACGCGCTGACCCCCGGCTTTGCCCGCCGGTCACTGGAGCTGACGACGAATACGATCTCGGGCCATGGGGTGCGAACCGTTGGCGTGGTGCGCAACCAGGACCCGGTCCTGACCGCCAATCGCCGCGTCACCGACGCGGATCTGGCGTACCAAACCGCTGTTTCCAGCTTTCACGCCGGGGTCGAGGGTTTCATCGGCACGGCTGACGATCTTTCATCCCTCGCCGCCCGGCTGGCCGATTTCGACAGCAGCCTGATCACGGCGGCCAGTCTACCGGACTCGTCCGAGCGGCTGGACCAGGTCGCCCGCACCGGTCGCGATCTGGCCAACAGGATCAATTCCGCCTCTGAAGGCGTGCGGCAATTGCGATCGGACGCGGACCGCACCATTGGCACGCAGGTGGACAGTCTGAACCAGACCCTCAGGGATATCGAGAAGCTGAACGCCAAAATTCCCTCGGTCAAACACTCGGGCGGTGACATCGGTGCCTTGCTGGATCAACGGCAGGTTCTGATCGATCAAGTCAACGCATTGGTGCCGGTCAACGCGGTGCCACGGGCAAACGATCAGGTCTCGCTGTATTCCGATGGCGGCCTTATCCTGCTGGAAGGCACCGCGGCGCAGTTCGCCTTTACCACCACTGGCGACACCAAGCCCCACTTGACGGTCGGCAACGGCCTGCTGTCGGGGTTGGAGATGAACGGCAATCCGGTGCGCACCAGTGGCGACAGCGCCCAGATACGCGGCGGCGCACTGATGGCGCAGTTCCAGATCCGCGATGAATTGGCGGTTGAAGCACAGGCCAATCTGGACTCGGTTGCCCGTGACCTGATCGAACGGTTCGAAACACCTGGTCTGGACCCCACCGCGCTGCCTACGGATGCAGGCCTGTTCACCGACGCCGGTAACCGGTTCGATGCGACGGCCCCGGCGGGTCTGGCCTCGCGCATCAGCCTGAACGTGATTGTCGACCCCGACAATGGCGGCGGCAGCTGGCGGCTGCGCGACGGTCTGGGCGCGGCGGCGCCCGGCGATCCGGGTGATGCCACGCAGTTGCAGGCCTTCGGCGCCATTCTCAGCGACGCGCGCCCTGTCGCCGGTTCGCCTTTTGGCACCGGTGCCATGCGCGCCTCCGACCTGACCGAGGCGCTTTCGTCGAAATCCGGCGCAAACGCCCACATGGCCAGCCAACGCCTGACTTTCACCAACAGTGCCCAGCTGGAAATGGCCCGGATCGAGGCCGAAGACGGCGTCGACACGGATCAGGAACTGCAACGTCTGATGGAGATCGAGCAGGCCTATGCCGCCAATGCCCGGGTCATCTCGGTTGTGGATGAATTGATGAATACTCTGTTGAGGTTGTGATGATGAATTTGACGTCTATCGGTGATCTGGCGCGGGGCATGACATTGAAGACCCGCTCGGCTGAGTTGAAAACCCAGATAGAAACCCTGTCGTATGAGATGTCCACCGGCAAGGTTCAGGACGTGTCCGGGCGATTGGATGGCGATTACTCGCACCTGCTGGATCTGGATCGCAGCCTGTCGCGGCTGGGCGCCTATAAGGTGTCCACGGCCGAGGCCGGGCTGTTCACCGATGCCATGCAGCTGAGCCTGACGACAATCGATGACTCTGTCAGCGAATTCACCGCATCCCTGCTGTCTTTTGGCACGTCGAACCAGGCGGTCAGCCATGAAAACGCGTCCGTGCAAGCCCGTAACGAGCTGGATACGATCATTTCGGCGCTGAACACGCGGGCCGGCGGGCGCAGCCTGTATTCCGGGGTCGCAACGGACGTTTCCCCCTTGCCCTCGACCGACACGCTGCTGACTGCGCTGGAGGCTGAGCTGACCGGACATGCCACAGTGTCGGATATCCGGCAGGCGGCAGAGGATTGGTTCAACGACCCGGCCGGGTTTCACGCGGTGATCTATCAGGGCTCCGGCACCGCCTTGGCGGCGATGCAGATTTCCGAGAATGAAAGCGTCCGTATTCCCATCACGGCAACGGATCCTGCGATCAAGGACGTGTTGCGGGATATTGCCGTTGCGGCGCTGGTGTCGGACGATGGGCTGAACCTGCCTCGCGATCAGCGCACGGCGTTGTTCACGCAATTGGGCGTCGATCTGGCCAATACCCAGAATGAAATCGTCAATCTGCGCGGGCAGGTGGGGGCGGCCGAGGCGCGGATCGAACAGGCCGCCACGCGCAACAGTGCGGCGCAGACCAGCCTGGAATACAGCCGGAACAAGCTGATTGCAGCGGATCCGTATGAAACCGCCGCGCAGTTGCAAACCGTGCAGTTCCAGTTGGAAAGCCTGTATTCCGTCACCGTTCGCAACGCGAACCTGTCCTTGGTGAATTTCCTGAGATGAAACTCCTTGTTTTCCTGTTGATGCTGCTGCCCGGGATCGCCTCGGCCGGTGCGATCCGCCTGAAGGACCTTGTGGACTTCGACGGGGTGCGCGGGAATGATCTGGTGGGCTATGGCCTTGTGGTCGGGTTGAACGGCACCGGCGACGGTTTGCGCAACTCGCCCTTCACCGAAGAGATCATGTCGAACATCCTCGAACGGCTGGGCGTCAATGTGAACGGTGAGGATTTTCGCCCCAAGAACGTGGCGGCGGTGTTGGTCACCGCCAGCCTGCCGCCCTTTGCGCGGGTCGGCGGGCAGATCGACGTGTCGGTGTCTGCCATTGGTGATTCCAAGAGCCTGCTGGGTGGGACGCTGATCATGACACCGTTGAATGCCGCCGATGGGCAGATCTATGCGGTGGCGCAGGGCACGGTTCTGGCTGGCGGCGCCGTGGCCGAGGGCGAGGCCGCCTCGGTCGTGCAGGGGGTTCCGACCTCTGGCGTGATCCCCTCGGGCGCGCGGGTGGAGCGGGAGATCGACTTTGACCTCTCGACCCTGACGCAAATGCGGCTGGCCCTGCGCGAACCGGATTTCACCACCGCCAGCCGCATCGAGGTCGCGATCAATACCGAGTTCAACCGGGCGGTGGCGATCATGCGCGACTCCGGGACGGTCGAGCTGAATATCGCGGCAACGCAGGCGATCTCGACGGCACATGCACTGGGCCGGATCGAGAATATTCTGGTCGAGCCCGAAACCAAGGCCCGCGTGGTCGTCGATCAGCGTTCGGGGACAATCGTTATGGGGCAAGAGGTTCGGATTTCGCGCGTGGCGGTATCCCAAGGCAATCTGACCCTGACGGTCGAGGAATCGCCGATCGCAGTCCAACCCAACCCGTTTGCGCGCGGAGAAACGGTTGTGGTTCCCCGCACATTCGCCGGGATCGAAGAGGAAGAAGGCACCGGACTGGCGGAAATCCCCGAGGCCACCACCCTGTCCGAGGTCGTGGCGGGCCTGAATGCGCTGGGTGTCTCGCCCCGCGACATGATCGACATTCTGAAAACGATCAAGGCCGCCGGTGCGCTACACGCGGAATTCGTGGTCAGATAACGGAAGTCGCAGGGGCCAGGGGCTGACGCCCCTGTCCTCACTTGGATTTCCAACTGTCCAGCCACCGGCGAAATCCGTTGCGTTTCTCTTCAATCGCGTCGCCTGCTGCATAAAAGCCGTCCTCGACATTTTCCAGCATCGGGTCGATTTTAGCCTGCCGGAACCTGCGCCAGCGCACCCAGATCGCCCAGACGATAGCAAAGAAGACGGTCAGAAAGAGGATGTTGAACCAGGGAATGATCCGGACATCCGGCCCCTCCACATGTTTGATGGAAACGGCATTGGGAAAGATCGACATGAATTCATTCCGCCACCCGTAATGTGTCACGACCACCCAATCCGGATCATCTTTGTCCGAAATCGCGTCATTGGCCTCGGTATACAGGTTCGCGGTGTCGAATTTGAAGTAGGGTGGCCAGCCCCAGCTCGTATCCTCATTGCGGTAGACGATCGGCTTGCCATTGGCGCGCACAGCCTGGATGAACTGCACGTCGCGGTTTGACAGGCTGGTCGACTGATCGTCCGGCTCGGACCAGAAAATACGGGTCCAGTCGTTCAAATCCTGCCGCTCTTCATAGGTGTTGACGATCCGCACGATGTCGCGCTGCGGCAGAGAATATTGCAGGATCACGGCAATCGCGCCCCAGAAGATGATAATGAACGCCCATTTCAAATAGGCCATGCCGTAACCCTCACATGTAGTTCACGATATAGATCAGCGCGCCAATCGCCACCCAAGGCACAATATAGACACCCAGGATCAGTTTACGCCGGAAAGAATTGTCATAGACGTGCAGGCCACGTTCGACAAACGCGGCCTTGTTGCCGGTTTTGCCCTTTTCGTCCCACCAGGTTTCCAGCTTACGGCGCCGGACACCGCGCGAATAGAACGAGAGCGCGAAAAAGGCGATCGTCTGGATGACGAAAAGGATCAGAAACAGGCGTATCGCTCCGAACATCTCAACCCCTCCTCAACGCGCCCCAGGGCCCGACCCGCGCGACCACCGCTTCGCCGACCCGGTCATTGCCGCTCATGTCCGGTTCATGACCGAACAAAGCGGCGCGGGCACCGGCCTTGTCCACCTGATACTCGCGCGCGAGGAAGTCGGCAACATAGGCTTTTTTGGCCTCGGGCCAGGTGGAATAGGTACTGTAGAACAATTCCTTATGGCAGATGAACATCTGGCGCGGGTCCAGCGGGGCCAGTTCGGCCAACAGCATGTTCACCAGATCACGGTCGGGCATATCCGCCGCACGCAGCGTATAAAAATAGGCCGGATGCTCCGAGGTGATGCGCGGCCACGGTCCGCCATCGCTGGCCCAGCGCAGCAATTGGGCCAACCCGTGAAAAGCGTCAGGCAGGCGGTCTGCATGATTCCGGGCCAGACGACGCATATCGCTGCGGTCCAGACCAGTCAGGTCGACACCCGCGTCTGCGGCGGCGTGGACGGTCAGAAAATCCATCTTTTGCTGCAGAACGGCGGCCGCGTTCACGCCGCGCGCCTCGATGATCGTTTCGACCAGATTGTTGTCGTTCAAGAAGGCCGCAATCCGGTGCCGTTGCGTTGGATCGAACACGTGCTCGATCGGCATGTCATCAGGCCGGTCACCCATGCAAACCGCGGCCGGATAGTCCAGATCGGGAAACAGGTAGAGGCCACCGAAATGCGCCGTCCAGAAGTTGCGCTGCTCAAACGCTGTGTGGCGCAGGTGGACGGGGTTGCGGGTGACGTCGCCGGTTTCCCTGGCGGTTTCGATCATCCTGGCGATCAGCACATCGTCGAACCAGGCGTCCTCTTCGGTCTTGAACCGTTCGACCATGCCCGCCAGTTGCTCGGCCTTGCGCAGGGTGCCGCCGACCGTGTCGGCCTCAATCTCGATCTTGCGCAGGTTCAGCAGATCGCGCGGTGTGGTGAGTTTGAAAACCGAGTTCACCAGCTCTCCGGCCACCGCATCGGTGGCGGTCAGGGCAAACAGCTGCGCCTCGTTCATCTCGATGAATTCCCGCAGGATATCGCGCGAGGTCGAGAATTTGACGTTCAGCAGAGGCGCACGTTTCTGTTCAGTCGTCAGCAGGATGAACTGCCGATTGACGCCGTTGGGATTGAGGTAGAGCGGGTCGTCCAGCTCAATCCCCACCTCGGGCGAATAGCCCGAGATATCGATATGGAAATCCGTCAGCGCCGTGGTCCTGCCCGCCAGATGCTGCAGCGCGCGGTTATACCGCTCGACCAGAGCCGGGCTGGAGATGTGGACGAGATTGCCGAACATCAGGCCTTTTTCGATGAGGCGGATCATTTCTCATTGCCCCTAGGCGCACTCCAAAATTCGGATGTGTTTAGCAATTTCTCCAAATTATGAAGCAACTTTTCTACATTCAGAGCGGTCAGTCTTGCTTTTTGGCTTTCCGACAAACGAGGCTTCATTTCAACGAGTTCCCTTAGTTTTTCCACCACTGCACAGTAGTTTTCTCGATCTTCAGGTGATTCGATGATGAAACCGCATTCAAAATATTGAAAAATTTCAGATATTTGGAGCAGCGAATTTCCCGCTATTTGTTGTACACATCTATCGACACTGTGGTCTGATGGATTAACGTGGTGCAACGCACTTTTGTGACCAGTAGTGGCGGTTTTTTTTGTCCTCAGATACACGATGATATCGCCAAGTCTCAAAACTACCCTCGTGACAATGAATCACAAAGTTTTCGAGCAACTGGTCTAAGAGATCCTTAGCTGCGTTTTGCGACCTCTGCTTCTGGACGGTCTCTGATGCTTCGGCCTGAGCACTCATCGCGCGCGCCATATCCTGGGTAGCTTTTCGCTGTTCCCCCATTTCAAGCCTAGTAAGGCGCAATTCTTCACGTTGCGCAGCAAGCTCCTGACTCTGAAGCCAAACAGTTATGATAATCCAAAGAAACGCTAAAACACCCGCGATGCCCGCAAAGGTGTCCCCGATCTCATTCGCGGGTGAAACTAGCAATGCGAATAGTCTCAAGTTCCACCCGCCCGCCTCCGTATGCTGAGGAAGAAGCGCCAAGAATACGACTATTGTGAGAAACACCTTTGTGAGTGCCTTGCCGACTTCCAACGGATGTTCGCTAGCAATGCCCGAACGAATGGATTGCCACTGGAGTTTCAACCGCTTCATAGGTGCTTCACCCTTTCCCCTCCAGATACCGCCGCTTGGCCTCTTCCATCCGGCCCATCTCACGGACGGCATTCTCGATGGCGACCTCGTCGCTCTTGTCGGCATAGCGGAATTCGCTGTCGGCGTAGCGGTTGATCTCTTGCATCACCATCTCGACCGTGATCGGCTGGCGCAGATCCTCGATCATGGCCTTCTTGGTGTCGTAGTCGCGGAACAGGAACAGGTCGGGGTTTTCCATCCACTCGTCAGGCAGTTCGAAATCCATTGCGCGGACCTTGACCGCGTCGGTGATGTTCTTGATCGCGCGGCCGGTAAAGCGCTCATCCGCCTGTTGGATCGCCTTGAGATAGGTGCCCAGCTTGGCAATCGTGTCCATCTGGCCGATCTCGCCGGAGACCCGGTCATAGACCTGCAGCAAGGCGTCCTCATGCGGGCGGGAATGGCTTTCGAAACTGGCGGCGACGGCCTTTTTGATCTCCTGCGCGGCATAGGCGTCGTGTTCGCCTAAGGGTATGTCGTGGTTGCGGCCCATCAGCAGGTGCAGGATGTCGATGTAATCCTCGCGCGTCTGCGGCCCGTCGACAAGGAACCGCGCGCCTGCACGCTGGCGCAGGGCGTCGTCCACATTCTCGGGGTAGTTCGAGAACATGCCAAAGGTGCAATTGCCGCGCACGACGGTGTTGGCGCCCGCAAAGCTCTCCATCAGCACGGCGGTGATTTCCAGTTGTCCGGCTGATGACTGCCGGTCACCACGTTTGCCCGCCAACTGGTCGATATCGTCGATGGTGCCGAAGCCTATGACCGAGGGGTCGATGATCGTGTTGATAAACGCCTTGGCGTTCTGGCCGGACTTGCCCTGATAGCTGTCGATATTGTCGGTGCTCAGGTTCTGATAGCGGAACGGATAGCCCGCGTTCTGGCAGTAATCGTTGATCAGCCCGGCCATCATCTGGATCAGGGTGGTCTTGCCGGTGCCCGGCTTGCCGTCGCCCATGAAGGTAAAGATGAACCCGCCAAGCTCGGCAAACGGGTTCAGGCGGCGGTCGAAATCATAAGCCATCACCATCTTGGCAAGCTTCATCGCCTGGTATTTGGCGATATGGTTACCCACCACCTCGTTCGGTTTCTTGAACGTCATGGTCAGGGTGGTGGATTTGGCCTTCGATGCCGGCTCAAAACCCCGGATCGTCAGGTCGTCGGCCTCGATATGCCAGGCGGCGTTCTGGAACGGGGCCAGATGGCCTGCGGATTGCGCACGCAGGGCGGCCTTCTCCATCAGTTGCTCGGCATAGGCGCTGGTGGCGGCGATCAGATGCGCGTCGTCGGGGGCGTGTTTGGCAAGGGTCTGGTCCAGCTCCCACAGCGCCCCGTGCAGGGCGAGTTGGCCATTGTCAGTCAGAACCTCTTCGATCTCCCCAATGTCCACCGTCGTTTCACCCAGATGCGAGGACACCAGATAGGCCAGTGCATTGCCAAACGTGTGCGATGTGATCAGAGCTTCGGCCGTCAGTAATCCCGAAAACTCGGACTTTCGGGCAGCAGGCAAGTCCCCGGCCAGATTGGCGCGCTTCAGGTCGGCCAACGGGGTCTGCTCTGCATAAGCCTCGGCCACAGCCAGAGCAATTGCAATGGCGCGGCGAATGGCCTGCTGCGTGGTGGCCTGCGGCGGCGAGACCAGCGCATCGCCGTCATCCGAGGCCTCGATCCGCTCGACCAGGTGCACCCCGTCAGCCCGCGCAGTGCGCCGCGTCACCAATCCCGGCGTCGTGGACCGGAATCGGCGCCCCGTGGATACGCCCGGCGACCGCTCAACCGCCGCCTCAACCACCTTGGCAATCCGCGGCGCATGTTCAAACCCGTTCAGCATGGCAGTCGCCGCCGGATAGTGTTTGCGAATATCCGCCTCGCGCAATTCCATCTGATCTGACGTCAAACTCATCTCAATAACCGCCCTTGCTTCATCTTTTCAAAAATACTCTCGTTGCGTTGCCCGACGGGACCCGGAATGGGTCCGTTAGGGGAGGCGAAAACCTTAATACCTCAACACCTGCCCGCTCTTACTGACCACGAACTTGCGCACATCGGCAAAGCCCGGCGGGTTGCGCTCGGCCAGCACCTGAAACGGGCGCTGAGGCAGAATGATCGACCTTTGGGTGCGCGTAGCCCCGGTTTCGGCCCCTTGCCCGCCGAACGGGTCCAACGCAAAAACCTCGCGCTCGACGGTCGAGAACCACCCGGCGCGCTCTTCGATCACCTCTTCGCTTTCCAACTCCTCTGTGGTCCAGGCCAAAGCCCAATCCTGCCCTTGCGGAGATTGCGCGTCCTCCAGAACCTGCCGCAGCGGGCCGGATTGCTCGGTATAGGCCGAGGAATACATCGGCCCCACGTGGATGCGGCGCAGATGTTTGGGGTGCAGGTCGTCGAAATCCTGATCGAAGCCCTTGGCAATCGTCACCAGTTTCAACCCACCCAAAGACTGCGCCATCAGATGCGCCTGCACCTCGGGCCAGCGGCGCTGGTCTTTGGGCAGGGCCGTCTTACCGCTGTCTTCAAGCTGCAACAGGTAGATGACCGGCAGGTTGATCTGGCTGTCATAGACCGCCCAGTGGATCATGAACCTGCGCCGCTCGCCTTCGTTGCCGATCCAGTGGCACTCGGGATCATTGCGGGCCCAGAACAGCTGACCTTTCAGCAATTCCTCGTAATAGAGCCTTTGCGACAGCGCGAATTGCAGCTTGGTGGGGATTTCCCGGTCGCTGATGATCGTCCGCACCATGTCGGATTTCAGATCATCTTCCGAGGGCATATTCGCCAGATGCACCTGCGCCTGCTGCGCGTCATTGGCCATGGTCAGCAACTCGGCCGCCACCGGAAACCCGCTGTCGCGCTTGTCCATGGCAAGGCTGCCAAAGAACCGTCCCGTATCGCGCCCAACCAGCAGGTATTTCATGGAAAGCGCGCGGAAGGTGTAGAGCAGCCCCGAGAGGTAACGCGATACGATCCGCACCTCTTGCTTGCTGATCGCGCCCTCAGCCTCCATCGTCGCGGCCACGCGCAGGAGGTGGACGGTGATTACCTCGAATTTGCGAAAATAGCGGCGCGAGGCGAAAGTGTCGGTCAGACCGACATGGTCTTGGGTGGGGTCAGTCATAAGCTCTTTCGCGTTCCAAAGCTTGTGCTACTTCACGATGCAAAAAAGGCCATTTCCCTCTTTCGCTGTGCTTTGCCATAGGATCGCCAAGAATTTGTTTGCCGAACCAAGTTCCGAGTTTGATCCCTAGTATCCACTCAAACAGACTTAGATACTTCCAGAAAACCCACAGAAACAATGGCAGGAACACATTGAACAACCAAACCCAAAGCCATGCTAAAATTGGCATTGCTAGCCCGATGGCAGATACGATCTGAATGAGCTGCCAATTGACTGTTCCCGCAGATTGGTAAGTCGCGAAACCAATAATCAAGCAGGTTAGTCCGGTCAGTGACAAGACCGTTGCGAACAATAGAGTAGTCGTTTTCATATCGGCTTCCGACCCTCTACCTCACCCTCCATACAAATTCTTATCATGCTTCTCGACAATCGAGGCAAACCGGCGGGCAAAGCGTTCGTCCGCCTTGGCCTTTTTCTCCAGCACATCGCGGGCAAAGACCATGTGGTCCTCATGCGCCTCAAGCATGTCGGCCATTTTCTGGTTGGTCGCGGTGCCGATGGCGGCCATGGCGGTTTGCGCCTCTTGATCCGTCTGCACGCCGATCTCGTTGATGCGGTGGGCCACGTCCTGCTGCTGCGCGGTTTTCAGCGATTTGGTCAGGGCGTCATACAGCACCACGCGCTGTTGCGTGTCTGTCTGCAGCTTGTTGATCAGCACCATCTGCGTCGCCGCCTGGTTCTGTAGCGAGTCGACCCAGGTTTTACCCTTTTCGATATAGCGCTCCAGCGTTTGCGACTTGGCCAGCTTGACCTGCTCTTCCTGAACCTTGGCGTTGTATTGCTTGTTCAGCTCGGCCAGTTCGGTCTCCAACTGAGTGCGCGCGGCGGCGTCCTGTTCGACGCTGATCTTGTTTTCCAGCGTGATGATGGTCGGGTCCATGCCCTGAATCTCGGCGCGCAGAGCCTCCAGCTCGGCCACGGTGGCCTCACGGTCGTCAAGCGTGCCGCTCAGATTGTCTTCGACCTTCACCCGCTGTTCTTCCAGCACCGACAATTGCCCTTCCAGCAGTTTTACGATGACGTCGGATTTGGCGATCAGGTCCTGCAGCTTGTCGTCAATATTGGCGGTGCGCATCCGCTCTTGCCGCATCGACTCGGATTTGGCCTTGGCGAAAATGCCGACAAAGCTCTCCCACCCGGTTTTCGAGCGCATCTCGTCGAAATCCTTGGAAAACGCGTTGGTGACATCGTCCAGCCCCATGATCAGCTCGGCGATGTTGGCGTTCATCACCTCGGTATGGGCGTGCACGTCTTCCAGCGTCGCGTTTTCGATGTCGATATCCGCCTCGGCCGTGCCGATTTTGGCGCGCGCAGCTTCGATCCGGCTCGTCAGCCCCTCGATCTGCGACTGGCTTTCCCGCACTTTGGTCTGCGTTTCCTGAATCAACGCTTCGAATTGCTGGTTCGACATCTCTGCTATCCCCTTTTTTCTTTAATTACCCAAAAGATAGGGAATGTTACGATGGTTTACATCCCCTCGGGTCCAAAATTCATCCAGACTTTGGCAAACTCATCACAAAAAAGATAGCGCCATGATGCCGCCGATTGCGATCTGTTGGACATCTGCAATTTCACCCTTTTGATCAAATCTGGATTGATCCGCGGGGCACAGTGGACATAGACAATCCAGACCCCAACTGATTGGGTGCACGCGAACCCTTTTCCTGCCGGAGGCCGACCCATGCTGGACGCAAAAACCGACCTGAAATCGATCCTGAAAAGCCCCGATCTGCTGGTGACCAAAGCCTATATCGGCGGGAGTTGGGTGGATGGCGACAACGGCACCTTTGCCGTGACCAACCCGGCCCGCGGCGATGTTGTGGCCGAGGTCGCCGATCTGAGCCGAGCGCAGGTGGCAGGGGCCATTGCGCAGGCCGAGGCGGCGCAAAAGGACTGGGCCAGGCTGACCGGCAAGGAACGCGCGGCGATCCTACGCCGCTGGTTCGATCTGATGATGGAAAACGCCGAGGATCTGGGCAAGATCCTGACCGCAGAACAGGGCAAGCCGCTGGCCGAAGCCGTTGGCGAGATCGGCTATGGCGCCTCGTTCATCGAGTTCTTCGGCGAAGAGGCCAAGCGGGTTTATGGCGAGACCATTCCCGGCCACCAACGCGACAAGCGGATCACCGTTCTGAAACAACCCATCGGGGTGGCGGCCTCGATCACGCCGTGGAACTTCCCCAACGCGATGATCACCCGCAAGGCCGCCCCCGCTTTGGCGGCGGGCTGTGCCTTTGTTGCCCGTCCGGCGGCGGAAACCCCGCTGTCGGCGCTGGTTCTGGCGTTTCTGGCCGAACAAGCCGGTGTGCCCGCGGGTGTGTTCAACGTCGTGCCCTCGTCGCGCTCCAGCGAGATCGGCAAGGAGTTCTGCGAAAACCCCGGCGTGCGGAAACTGACCTTTACCGGCTCGACCGAGGTGGGGCGAATTCTGCTGCGGCAGGCCGCCGATCAGGTGATGAAATGCTCGATGGAGCTGGGCGGCAACGCACCCTTCATCGTGTTCGACGATGCCGATCTGGATGCGGCCGTCGAAGGCGCGATGCTGTGTAAATTCCGTAACAACGGTCAAACTTGTGTCTGCGCCAACCGCATCTATGTTCAGGCCGGTGTCTATGACGCCTTCGCCGCCAAGCTGAAGGCCGCAACCGAGGCACTGCAGGTCGGCGATGGCCTGACTCAGGGCATCACCACCGGCCCGCTGATCAGTGATGAGGCCGTGGCCAAAGTGCGCGAACACATCACAGATGCCACCGAAAAAGGCGGCGTCGTCCTGACCGGCGGCCTGCCGCATGATCTGGGCGGCACCTTCTTTCAGCCCACCATCGTCACCGGCGTCACGCAAGAGATGAAAGTCGCACAGGAAGAAACCTTTGGCCCGCTGGCCCCGCTGTTCAAGTTCGAGGATGAGGATGACGTGATCGCCATGGCCAATGACACGATCTTTGGCCTGGCTTCGTATTTCTATGCCAAGGACCTGAGCCGCGTTTACAAGGTGGCCGAGGCTTTGGAATATGGCATCGTTGGTGTGAACACCGGCATCATCTCGACCGAACTGGGGCCGTTCGGCGGCGTCAAGCAATCCGGTCTGGGCCGCGAAGGCAGCCATCACGGCATGGAGGATTACCTCGAGATGAAATACATCTGCATGTCGGTCTGATCGCAACCGGCCACCATTCCGGTGGTGGCTGCGTTTGTCGCAAAACTGATGCCAAACTGCCCCACACCGCGTTGGTCCCGGTCCTTCCCCTCTCACATCCAACTGAGAGAGGGAATCCACAGATGTCGTTCGGCCGTCTGCCTGACATCTGCCCTTGCCCTGACCGCCTGTCAGGCCGTGGCAGATATGAATTTCAACCGAATTGCGTCTTTCCCGGTCTTCAAGAACATGACCGAGGGGGCGGATACAATCCGCGAGACCTCGCCCGAGATCATCGCGGCGATCGCAGATGGCATGACGCTGGTTTACACCTTGCCCGCGATATCGACCAAGATCAGCCTGCCCGACGGGGCGGTTGGACTGGACGGTATCGATGCCACCGATGAGCGTGGGGCGCTGATCTTTACCGACAGCCAGCCGGGCCGCCAGCGCCAGCCTGATGCGGTGAAATAGATCGACGATAATCACTTTGCCACCGCCAACGAAGGTGACTACCTGGGCTGCTCGCGCGGCTGGACGATCTTCCACAAGGACTGGGCGGTTGTTTACCAAAACGGCACCGATCCGGCGAATCCGGTTCTGAAACAGCTGGTGCCTTCGGGTTTTGGTCCGGAGGGTTATGTGGTGATCCCCGAGCGCAACCTGTTGATCTCCGCCAATGAAAATGACCTGATCGAAGATGGCGGTCCACGGGCGCATGTGTCGATTTTTGAGCATCAGGACGCCCCCGCTGCTTACCCGCATTTGACCTCGGAGGGCGCGGATGAGCTGATCGGATGGGGGCTCCGTCCGGTCTGGTCGCGGATGAAGACGGTATGATCTACTCAGTCAACGACAGCTTCTACGGCTTCCAGCCCTCGATCTTCTAGATCGACCCCAGCCCGCATCGTCGACGTGATCCGCATCCACTGCCAGGACGGCAACCCGGCGCAGAAGCTGGGCCTTGAAGGCATCACGCCGGACGGACAATGATGGCGTCGACGATGCCTCGGGCGAGACGATGTTCTGGTCGATCGGGTCAGTGACGGCTGGGAATTAGACAGATTAAAGATGAACTTGGAAGCATCGCTCGGAAACGGGCGGGCTTCCCTTTGTGGTTTGCGCATGGAAAGATACGAAAGCCGATTGAAGACAAAACAGAAATGTACAACCCAACAATAGACGTCATTGATCATTCGGATTTAAGCGAGATCATTCTTCCTGATGAACGCCTGATCTGGTCCGGTCACCCGGAGTACGGACAAAAATTCTTTCAACCAGTCGGTGCCGAACGGCTGCTGCACCTTTGCTTATTGCTCGGAGCTCTCGCAATGTGGAGCACGATCCCGTTTATTGAAGCTCGTGGCAACTTAGGCCGTGTGGATGCGTACGTAACATACACAGTTGTTACGATCGTTTTTCTGGGAATTTCATTCGGCACGGCCGCCCAAAGGCAGTATGTCCTTCAAAATCTAGCTTACTTCTTATCAAACAAGCGATCCATCATATGCCGTCGTGGCAGGAACTGGCGGTTGGGTAACCGGATATACGTCATCTCTTGCCCACACAGCGCTGCGTATCCATATGAAATGATAGAAAGCCGCCCTTATCCATCGCTTCAAATCGGTGTTTTGCTGTCGGAAGATCAAGTGCAGCCGTTTGGGCTTGGGCTGGCTCATCCCGGGCAACCTGTTTTGTGGGGACGGATAACTGCACCGATAGTTTTTGAGTACATTGCGGATGCAAAAGAGCTTCTGGAAGCCATTAGAAATTGCGCCCAAGAGAATACCAGTTACTCAGAAAACTCTGGACTCAACCTCTAACAAACAACGCCCCGCGCCTGGAGGTGCGCGGGGCGTGCAGTCTGCGACAGTCCAGAGAGGCGGGACTGTCGCTTTGGGGTCAACGGCCTCAGTTCACGGCTTTGGCGTCGAACACATCCTTTTCGATGGCCTGGGCCGAAGAAATCTCGATCCGGCGCGGTTTCAGGGCCTCGGGCACCTCGCGTTTCAGGTCGATGTTCAGCATGCCGTTTTCATGGCTCGCGCCGGTGACACGGACATGATCGGCCAACGCAAAGCGGCGCTCGAACGCGCGGGTGGCGATGCCACGGTGCAGGTAGCTGCGCTCTTTGTCCTCGGCGGCTTTCTTGCCGGCAACGATCAGCGCGTTTTCCTTCACTTCGACCGACAGGTCCTGTTCGGAAAAACCGGCGACAGCGACCGAGATGCGATAGGTGTCGACATCGGTTTTTTCAATGTTGTAAGGCGGATAGCTGGGTTGGGCCACGTCATTGGTCAGGACGCGATCCATCATGTCGGCGATCTGGTCGAACCCAATGGTGGCGCGGTGCAGCGGTGCAAAATCAAACGTACGCATATGTCATATCCTCATGTCTGAGCGATCTGTGTTTTGCCCTCCGTTCGGACGGGCGGTTCAGTCTGCCGGGCCCCGTTTGCGGCGACCCGGTACAAATCACATGGGAAGCTGTCTGACCGAGTTCAAGACCCGCCGGACGAGATGAATTTGGCACCGGAATTTGCCTTGCCCGACCCCACCTGCAACCGCCGGATCGCAGCCTTGGGTTTGGGTGCATCGCGGCGCAGATCGGCCTTGAGTTCCGAAATGATTCCAGCCAGTTCCATCCCGAACCCGACCTTTTGCCGCCCGTCGGTTCCGACCGAGGACACAACCGACAGAATCTGCCAGCGCGGGCCGTTCCGGGCCAGCAACGCCGACCCGGACGACCCAAAGGTGATGTCGCAGTTGAAGGTGATCAACCCCTGCCGTCTTTGCAGAATGTTGCAGGACCGTTCGCGCGTAATCGCCTCGGACCGGCCGCGCCCGTATGAGGCGAGACTGACCTCTTTTCCCACCACGCCGCCGTTGAACAGCACAAAGGGATCGGCCACGGAATAGGGAATGGGCTGTTCCAGCCGCATCAGGGCAACATCTGCCCGCACGGACGCGGCCGAAAGCTCGGGGTGGTTGAGGTAATCCGGATGCACCGCGATCTGGACAATGTCGCGGTCGGCCAGCGATTTGCCATAGCTCAGACCGGCCCGGAACGTCACCTCGCCCGGGGTATAGGTCTTGCCCGTCTTCTTGTCGAACGCGCAATGCGCAGCGGTCAGAACCAGATCCTGCGCAATCAGCGTACCCGTGCAGAATCCGCGCGTGCCAAAGTCCAGACGGCCAATGGCTTCCCAGCCGAACAGGTCCTCGCGGTCGGTCAGCTCACGCTTGCTGCTTTGGGCGTGGGACGCGGTGGCCAGGACCGACAAGCCCAACAGGGCGCTCAGAAGAAGTCGTGTCACGGTTTGATGAACCTCGCGCCAATATTCCTGTTGCGCGCTCCATTGGGTGTGTCGGCCAGAAATCCGCGACCGGCCGACAGTTCGGCCTGCAACAGAGGCAATGACCCCTCGACCGCTGTGCCGACCGAGACCCGCTGGCCGTTGAATTCCGCCTTGGCGGCCACCACCGACACGATGCGCGGACGGTCGCCGTCAAAGGAAAACACCGGCGCACCGGACGCGCCGAACTCGACGTCGCAGGACATCACCAGCACATCGGACCGGCGGGTCATGACCGAGCAAACCTCTTGCAACGACGGCGCCTCGGCCCGGTCCCGCGCGTAAGACACCACGCCCACCTCGGCGCCCCGGTGCGGCCGGTCGCCGGTTTCAAAGGGAATAACGGTGGTATTGCGGATCGGTTGCCACAGCTCGATCAGAGCGATGTCATTGGCCAGCCGCGCCGTCGGGGTCTCACGGCTATAATGGTAGTCCGGGTGTATCACCGCCTGCCGCGCCGCCCGGTAAGCCGAGGCCCGGCCCAGACGCCACGCGGCCAGAAACTCGACCTCGGACAGATCGATCCGCCGACCGGTCGCTTTGTCGAACAGGCAATGGGCGGCGGTCAGAACCAAAGTTGGTGAGATCAGCGTGCCGGTGCAGAACCCCGCACCGTTGATGTCCAGACGGCCCACAGCCATCCACGCCCGCCCGGCATCGGTAGTGTCCAGGCTTTTCAGCCCGCTGTCCTGCGCCGCGGCGGCCATCGGCATCAATGCCAGCGCGATTGCCCTGATCCAGTTTCGCAAGCGGTTCTCCGACGTTTCTGTCAGCTTACCTTCCTACGGTGCTGGTGGGGCGAAAATAGGGCGGTTGCATCGGAAGTGCTTTCCCCCGGAACCTGATGCACCGCTGCATCATCCGCGCCTATCTGAGGATCGGGGCCTGGGGCACCTGGCCGGTTTGCAGGCCCCTCGGCTTGGGGCCGCCTGTCGCCCAGTCCAACAGCTCGACCGTGTGCAGAACCGGAACATCAGTGCCGGAACCGATCTGCATCATGCAGCCGATATTGCCTGCAGCGATCACATCGGGGTTCTTCGCCTCAAGCGTTCTGACCTTGCGCTGCTTCAACCGGTCCGAGATTTCAGGCTGCATCAGGTTATACGTTCCTGCGCTGCCACAGCACAAATGGCTGTCAACAGGCTCTAACACGGCGAAACCGGCCCGTTTCAGCAAATCCTTGGGCTGGGATTTGATCTTTTGCCCGTGCTGCAGGGAACAGGCCGCATGGTAGGCGACGGTCAGGCCCTTGTCAGCGCCTTCGGGCAGGTCCAACTGCACCAGCAGCTCGCTGATATCCATCGCAATGCCCGACACCCGCGCTGCATCCTCGGCCAGCGGGTCATTGCGGAACATATGCCCATAGTCCTTGACGGTGGTGCCGCAACCCGAGGTGTTGATGACGATGGCGTCCAGACCGTCGCCCTCCATCTCGGCTACCCAGGCTCTGATATTGGCTTTGGCCGCTTTGTGGCTGTCTTGCACCTTGCCCATGTGATGGGTCAGCGCACCACAGCACCCGGCGCCTTCGGCCACCACGACCTCACACCCCAACCGGGTGAACAGGCGGATCGTCGCGTCATTGATATCGGTGTTCAGCGCCCTTTGCGCACATCCCGTCATCAGCGCCACCCGCTTGGTACGCGGCCCCTTGGGCGCAAAACTCTGCGGGTCATCATTGCGGCTGACCGGAGGGATATGTTTCGGCGCCATATCCAGCATCGCCCGCAGCCGGGCGTCGGGCATCAGGAACCGGAACGGCCGGCCCAGCTTGGCCCCGATCAGCGCCCAGCGGAACCGCATCGGATAGGGCAGAATCTGCGCCAACACCCAGCGCAGCGCGCGATCCGTCAGGGGGCGTTTGTAGTTGGCCTCGATATATTCCCGCGCGTGGTCGACCAGATGCATGTAATGCACGCCCGAGGGGCAGGTCGTCATGCAAGCCAGACAGGACAGGCAACGATCGATATGCTTGACGGTCTTTTCATCGGGCACGCGCTCGTTTTCCAGCATATCCTTGATCAGGTAGATACGCCCGCGCGGACTGTCCAGTTCATCCCCCAACACCTGATAGGTCGGGCATGTGGCGGTGCAAAACCCGCAATGCACACAGCTGCGCAGGATCTCATTCGAACGCTTTATCGCCGGGTCCTGCAACTGTTTTTCCGTGAAAGTCGTCTGCATCGGCTTACCCCATCAGCCCCGGATTAAGGACACCGCGAGGATCAAAACGCGCCCGTAAGTCCCTTGTTAGAGCCTGAACACCTATAGATTCAGGCTGAAACCGGCCCAATACTGCAGCAGTCTCAGCCTCTGCGCGCACCAGCGTCGCGTGACCCTGGAATGCGCCCAACCGAGCACGCGGATCGGTACCTTTGGGAACGCGCGCCCAGATCAGACCGCCACCCCAATCCAACAGGGTCTGATCCGCCTCAAGCCGGGTCAAGATTTCAGGCGCATCGGTTGGCTTGACCGAAATCCGCCAGACATCACCCGCCTGCCCGTGAAATGGCGTGACATCGCGCAGGCCCTGCCACAGTTCAGCCGGATCCGAGACCTCAGTAGCCTCGCCAAACGCCGACAGCGTGGATTTCAGTTGATCTGTCCGGTAAGTCACCGAATCCGAGAACCCTTCAACCCGCAACAAAGCCCGTCCGACCTGCGGATCAAAAGCGGCCCCACTGACTTCGAACGGCGATTTCAGTGCGGCAGACAGGGCCTGTATCACATCCCCGGCACTCGTGACGTGAACGGCAAGGGTCGCAACGGCCTCGGGCTTGGGCAGCACCTTAAGCGACACCTCGGTCAGAACCCCAAGCGTGCCCCAAGACCCGGCCATCAGCTTGACCAGATCGTAGCCGGTCACGTTCTTCATCACTCGACCGCCATTTTTGATCACCTGCCCCATGCCATCGACATAGCGCACGCCCAGCAGGAAATCCCGGCAGGCCCCGGCCTGAATACGGCGCGGGCCCGAGATATTGGCGGCCACAACACCGCCAATGGTCGGCGTCCCGCTGGTACCCAGCAGCCCGCGATGGTCCATCGGTTCAAACGCCAATTGCTGCCCTTCGGCCTCCAAAGCGGCCTCAATCTCAGCCACGGGCGTGCCTGCTTGCGCCACCAGGGTCAGCGCGCCGGGCTCATAGAGGGTTATTCCGCCCAGCCCCGAGGTCTCAAGCACCGCCCCCGGCCCATTCACCCCGCGTGTACCGCCGCCGACAATACGCACCGGTTCGCTCAGCCCGGCCACCATCTCGGCCAGTTCGGCCTCTGTCTCAGGTTTCATCTCAAATCTTCTTTGTTAGAGCCCGTTATTCTGCAGCAATCCGTACATCCCGGCGGGATTCGGACGCATCCAGAGGAAACACCTTGGCAGGGTTCAGCAGCCATTTGGGATCGAACACATCCTTGACGGCCATCTGCGCTTCAAGGTCCGCAGGCGTGTATTGATGGGACATCAGGTCCCGCTTTTCGATGCCCACGCCATGCTCACCGGTCAGGCATCCGCCCACATCGACACAGAGTTTCAGGATATCGGCCCCGAACGCCTCACATTTTTCCAGATCGCCGGGTTTGTTGGCATCGAACAGGATCAGCGGGTGCATATTGCCGTCACCTGCATGGAACACGTTGCCCACGGGCAGGCCGTACTCCGCGCTCAGTTCACCGATCCGCCGCAGGACTTTAGGCAGCGAAGACACCGGGATCGTCCCATCCAGACACATGTAGTCGTTCATCTGACCCATCGCACCAAAGGCCGATTTGCGCCCCAGCCAAATCTTGGCGCTTTCCTCGGCCGATTGGCTTTCGCGCAGTTCCACCGGGTTGTGGCGCCTGGCGATCTCGATGATTTTCGACAGTTGATAGTCGATCTCGGCCTCGGAGCCTTCGACCTCGACAATCAACAGCGCGTGGCAATCCGGATAACCTGCATGGGCGAAGTTCTCGCAGGCCTTGATGCAAAGCGTGTCCATGAATTCGATCGCCACCGGCAATATTCCCGATTTGATGATGTCGGACACGCATTGGCCCGCAACCTCATTGTCATCGAACCCCATGAGAACGGGCCGCGCCCCCTCGGGCTTGCGCAGGATGCGCAGCGTCGCCTCGGTCACCACGCCCAACTGCCCTTCGGACCCACAGATGACGCCCAGCAAGTCCAGCCCGCCTGCGTCCAGATACGCACCGCCGATCTCGACCACGCTGCCATCCATCATCACCATTTTCACGCCCAGCAGGTTGTTGGTGGTCACGCCGTATTTCAGACAATGCGCCCCGCCCGAGTTCATCGCGATATTCCCCGCAATCGCGCAGGCCAGTTGCGAGGACGGGTCGGGCGCATAGAAAAAATCCTCTTCCTCGACCGCGCCGGTCACGCTCAGGTTGGTGCGGCCGGTCTGAACGCGGATGAAGCGGTTGTCATAGTCGGTCTCCAGCACCTCATTCATCCGGGCGACGCCCAGAATCACACAATCCGCGGTGGGCAGCGCCCCACCCGCCAACGACGTGCCCGAACCGCGCGGCACCACCGGAACGCCTTCCTCATGGCAGATGCGCAGCACGTCCGAGACCTCTTGCGTATTCGACGGCAGCACCGCCAGCATCGGCGGACAACGATAAGCGGTCAGCGCGTCACATTCATAGGCGCGGGTTTCAGCCGGGTCGTGGATCACGGCATCCACAGGCAACACCTGCAACAGGCGCGACAGCACGGCCTGCTTGCGCGCCAGGATTTCGGGATTTGGCCGGGGCATTTCCATCGCAGATCCTTTGTTTGGTAAAATAATATTACCAATTTACCCATCTGGCAAGTTGCTATCTCTGGCCCTACTGTCGCCGCCATGACATGGATCGACCGCGCCCTTTTGTTCTCATCACTGGATTATGCTGCCGTACTGCTGTTGCTGGGCGCATGGCAATGGATCGGCTGGCGGATCGAGCATCCCGCACCGAACAAACTATCGGTCGCGATGATGATGGACGACTTCCGGCGCAGCTGGATGCATGAGATGGTCACGCGGCAACCTCGGATGTTTGACGCGCAGGTCGTGGCGGCGATGCGGCAAGGCAGCACATTCTTTGCGTCAACCACCATGATTGCCATCGGGGGCGGGCTGGCGCTGTTGGGAAACACCGAACGGCTGGCCGGAGTCGCCAGCGATCTGGCCATCGGCAGCGCCCCGGCGTTGGTGTGGGAGATCAAGATTCTATTGGTGATCCTGTTTCTGGCCAACGCGTTCCTGAAATATGTCTGGGCGCATCGGCTGTTTGGCTATTGCGCGGTGCTGATGGCTGCCGTCCCGAACGACCCCGAAGACCCGCGAGCCTATCCCCGTGCCGCGCAAGCGGCCGAAATTTGCGTCACCGCTGCGCGCAGTTTCAATCGCGGTCTGCGTGTCACCTATTTTGCGCTGGCTTCGTTGGCGTGGATTTTGGGCCCGCTCGCCCTGATACTCGGCACGGTCATCACTCTGGGCGTTTTGTACCGGCGCGAATTCGCGTCCCATTCCCGGTCAGCGCTGTTGACCCTGCCGCCCAACACAGACTCGTGATGACGCCGCCACGCGTCACCCCGTATGGTCACCTGATGCGATATCTGATTCTCAGCGCCGTTCTGGCCGCACCCGCCATTGCCGATCCTGCCGAGATCGAGAATGTCTCGGCCAGCCGCAGCGGTGATACGTGGCGCTTTGACGTCACGATCCGCCACCCGGATACCGGCTGGGACCATTACGCTGACGGGTGGCGCGTATTGGACATGGACGGCAATGAGCTGGGCATGCGCGTGCTGCACCATCCGCATGAGACCGAGCAGCCTTTTACCCGCTCACTCAGTGGTTTGGTGATCCCCGAGGGTGCTACGCAGGTGCAGGTGCAGGCGCGGTGCAACGTGGATGGCTGGAACGACGGCACCACGGTTGTTGATCTGAACTGAGGGTCAGAACACACCCAGGCTCAGACCTGCGGCCAAGGCGGCGCCTATTTCGCGACATTGATCAAGCTGATCATCAGGAATGGTCTTTTGCGCCAAGATCGCCTCGGGCGATTGGGCGTGGGTGCAGATGATCAGGGGCGGCTGTACCTCTTTCAACCGCCAGCCGGTGGCAATCCGGGCCATCTGGCGCGCCGCGTTTTCCCCATCAGATCCGGCACAGACCATCTGCGCATAGGGGCGGCCTTCGATCTGACCCAGCACGGGATAGTAGCTGCGGTCGAAAAATTCTTTCATCAGGCCCGAAATCGCCGCCAGATTCTCGGGCGCGCAGAAGATATAGCCATCGGCGCGCAGCAGATCGTCAGGTCCGGCCTGATCGGCGGATTTCAGAATGGTCTCAGCCTCATCGCGCGCAGCCTCAGCCGCCGCTTCGGCCATCTGCCGGGCCCCGCCGGTACGGGAATGGTAAACGATCAGAAGCTGCGCCATGTCAGACCCGGTGATAGGGACCGCCCGACAGGATTGTTGCGGCCCGGTAAAGTTGCTCGGCCAGCATCACACGGACCAGCATATGCGGCCAGACCATCGCCCCGAATGAGATGGAAAAATCGGCCTCGGCCCGCAGATCAGGGTCTATTCCGTCAGCGCCGCCAATAATCAGTGCCAGATCCTGCCGCCCGGCTTCGCGCCAGCCGCCCAGCTTTTTGGCAAAATCGGGCGACGACATCACCCGCCCGCGCTCATCCAGCGTGCAGATCACAGCACCTTTGGGCAGGGTCTTGCGCAGCAGCGAAGATTCTGCGCCCATGCCGGCGTTTTTCTTGTCTTCGACCTCGATCACCTTAGCAGGACCAAGGCCCAGCGCGCGGCCGGTCCGGTCAAATCGGGTCAGGTAATCGTCAAGCAGGGTCTTCTCCGGTCCGGCGCGCAATCGCCCAACCGCACAAATGCTTATACGCATATTTCTCTCGCCTCCGGCCTGTTAATGCAGGCCGGGATGGCGCCTCAGTTGGCTGAGGCGCTGCCGCCCTGGGGCAGCCACATCTTTTCCAGCTGGTAGAATTCACGCACTTCGGGGCGGAAGATATGGACGATCACGTCGCCCGTATCGATCAGCACCCAGTCGCCGGCTTCCTTGCCTTCGACCTTCGAGGTGAAACCGAATTCCTGCTTGATGCGATCCGTCAGCTTTTCCGCCATGGCAGCGACCTGACGGGTCGAGCGACCCGAGGCAATCACCATATGATCCGCAACAGAAGACTTACCTTGCAGGTTGATCTGCACGATGTCTTCGGCCTTGTCATCGGAAAGTGAGGAAAGGATACGTTCAAGCAGCTTGTCGCTGATTGACTGAGAGTGGGCCATTACACCGGCCCCGTCATCGGCGGGCAAACCCGCCTGGGTATGTAGAGACAGGACATAGTCCTCCTTTGCTGCGCGCCGCCAAACCCCGGCGCAGGGGTACTAATAAGGTAACAAGGGGAATGCAACATTTCAATGAAAGGCCGCTGCGCGGGGCGCACGGGCGGTCACTCTTTGGCGACCTGTTGCGCGTCTGCGCTGTCGGATAACAGCCGAACCTCGCGCTGCGGGAAGGGGATCGAGATGTTTTCCGCCTTAAAGGCATCCCACAGGGCAAGGTAGACATTGCCGCGAATATTGGTCAGCCCCTTGGTCGGATCGCTGATCCAGAACCGCAGCACATAATCGACACTGCTGTCGCCGAATCCGGTGATATGGCAGACCGGCTCATGGGACCCGCCGCTCAGCACCCGCGTCACGGTTTTGACCGCCTTTATGGCGGTTGCACGGACAAGATGCGGGTCGTCGTCATAGCTGGTGCCAAATTCCAGATCCAACCGCACGAACTTGTCCGAATGCGACCAGTTCACCACCTGATTGGTGATCAGATCCTCGTTCGGGATCAGATATTCCCGCCCGTCCCGCGTGACCACCGAGACATAGCGCGCACCCAGCGCGTTGATCCAGCCGAACGTATCCCCCAGCGAGATCACATCGCCCGGCTTGATTGACCGGTCCATCAGGATGATGATCCCCGAGATCAGGTTTGACACCACCTTTTGCAGGCCAAAACCGATCCCCACACCGATTGCACCTGATAGCAGCGCAATCCCCGTCAGATCGAACCCCAGCGTGCGGATAGCGGCCAGAAAGACCGCGCCATACAGCAACACCTGAATGCCCTTGGCCAGCAGCACCTGCATCGACGGGGTGATGTCGTCATTGCTCATCAGCCCCCGTTCTGCGGCGCGGGTGCCGACGCGGGCCAGCGTCAGCAGGATACCGATCAGCAGCGTTGCCTTGAGAATCCCCAGCGCCGAGATGTGCAGATCGCCAATGGAAATCGCCACGCCGTCCAGAAACTCGGCCACGTCATCGGTCAGGTTCAGGGCAACAAGCGTTGCATAGACCCACATTGCCCATTTAAAGATGCGCCGCAGGGTCCGGTTGCGCACCAGCCGCGCCACCAGCGCAATCGCCAGCCACGCCAGCGCCAAGGTCGCCACAACCCCGATGATATAGCTGCGCGAGGGCCATGTGATCTGCTGCATCAACAGATACAGCGCCCATGACAGCAGCACGAAATAGACCAGCGTCAGGCGCTGCATCAGCTGCACCAGAATCCGCAACCGCCATTTCGGCCAACCTTCGCGGGCGCGGGCCCAGGCCTCCCATCGGCCTTGTGTCGCAAGTTTCACAACATAGGCCAGTGCCCACAGGCCCAGAATGATGACCAGCTGGTGCTGGCGCCAGCCGGGCGTGACGACCAGTTCGACAAGGTTTTCGAATTGCACGGAAAAGCCCGCGACCATGTTTTTATAGAGGTCCGACAGCGAGCTGGGGATCAGGTCCTGATTCATGACCCCAGCTTGGACAGCGTTTCCGCACGATGCAAGCCTGTCGGGGATTGAACCTTGATTGACGGCCAGACGCGATATATCTGGTGCGCATGAGACTCACCCTGGCCCCAGCACCGACGTTGCAAGACCGCACGCGCCTGCGTGAACGGTTCTTTGGGGCCGCCCGCACGGTTCTGGCGCGCCTATAAGCGGCGCCCAGCCACTCGCCAGCTATTTCTCATTTAAGAACGGGAGAGGACCGATGTCCCCCAAAACACTCTATGACAAAATCTGGGATGCCCATGTCGCGCACGAAGCCGATGATGGCACCTGCCTGCTGTATATCGACCGCCATCTGGTGCACGAAGTCACCAGCCCGCAGGCCTTCGAAGGCCTGCGCATGGCGGGCCGCAAGGTGCGCGCGCCGGAAAAGACCATCGCTGTTCCGGATCACAACGTGCCGACCACGCCGGACCGTGTGAACGGGATCGAAAACCCGGAATCGCGCATTCAGGTCGAGGCGCTGGACAAGAATGCCAAAGATTTCGGCATTCACTATTACCCGGTGCATGACGTCCGTCAGGGCATCGTCCACATTGTTGGCCCAGAACAAGGCTGGACCCTGCCCGGCATGACCGTTGTCTGCGGTGACAGCCACACCGCCACCCACGGCGCCTTTGGCGCTCTGGCCCACGGCATCGGTACGTCTGAGGTCGAGCACGTTCTGGCCACCCAGACCCTGATCCAGAAGAAATCCAAGAACATGAAGGTGGAAATCACCGGCAAATTGCAGCCGGGCGTGACCGCCAAGGATATCACTCTGGCCGTGATCGGCGAGACCGGCACCGCTGGCGGCACCGGCTATGTCATCGAATATTGCGGCGAAGCGATCCGCGATCTGTCGATGGAAGGCCGCATGACCGTCTGCAACATGGCCATCGAAGGCGGCGCCCGCGCTGGCCTGATCGCGCCGGACGAAACCACCTATGACTATGTCAAAGGCCGCCCGCACGCGCCGAAAGGTGCCCAGTGGGAAGCGGCTTTGGCGTGGTGGAAAACGCTGTTTACCGATGACGACGCGCATTTCGACAAGGTCATCACCCTGCGCGGCGAAGACATCGCACCGGTCGTCACATGGGGCACCAGCCCCGAGGACGTGCTGCCGATCACCGCAACCGTCCCGAACCCGGAAGATTTCGACGGTGGCAAGGTCGACGCCGCCCGCCGCTCGATCGAATATATGGGTCTGGAAGCTGGCCAAAAGCTGAGCGATGTGGAAATCGACACCGTCTTTATCGGCTCGTGCACCAACGGCCGTATCGAAGACCTGCGCGCTGCGGCTGAGATTCTGAAGGGCAAAAAGATCAAGGACGGTCTGCGCGCCATGGTCGTGCCGGGCTCGGGTCTGGTGCGGGCACAGGCCGAAGAAGAAGGTCTGGCCGAGATATTCAAGGATGCCGGTTTCGAATGGCGTCTGGCGGGATGCTCGATGTGCCTGGCGATGAACCCCGATCAGTTGCAACCGGGCGAACGTTGTGCCGCGACCTCGAACCGCAACTTCGAAGGCCGTCAGGGTCGCGGTGGGCGCACCCACCTGCTGAGCCCGGCAATGGCTGCCGCAGCGGCAATCACAGGACGGCTGACAGACGTTCGTGAATTGATGTAAACTCCCCTCATATCTAGATATTTGAGGGATTGAAAACATGAGTGACTGGGTCAAATGGCTCCTGCTGGGGCTTCTGTCTATCGCGTTCGGTATCTTTGTACTGGGCGCGCCAGTTGTGGCGTCAATCGCCGTGACGGTGGTAACCGGTGTGTTGCTGCTGATCTCAGGCGCGCTGCAATTTGTGGGTGGCTTCACGGTTGAAGGCACCGGCAACAAGATTCTGTCACTTGTCATGGGTGCGGTGATGCTGTTTCTGGGCTGGTCCTTTCTGGATCACCCGCTGCAGGGCACGCTGACGCTGGCGACCGTGATGCTGATCCTGTTCATGGCGGGCGGCATCGCGCGGGTCATTCTGTCGTTCCAGATGAAAGGAACGCAGTTTTTCTGGCCCACGCTGATTTCGGGCATCTTGTCGATCGTGCTGGCCGGTATCATCTGGTCATATGCGGCGGCAGAACCGGCGGCTTTGCTGAGCCTGCTGGGTATCCTGCTGGGCATCGAGATGTTGTTCAACGGGTTCGGCCTGATCTTCATGGCGTTCTTCGTCAAGAACGCACCCAAAGGCGAAACGAAAGAAGCTTAAACGCGGGGCATGGGCGCGGCCCTCTCCCGCAGGAGTGTAGAGATGGAAAAGTTCGAAAAAGTTCACGGGGTGGCCGCCCCAATGCCGCTGATCAATATCGATACCGATATGATCATCCCGAAAGTGCACCTGAAAACCATCAAACGGTCCGGCCTAGGCGTCGTGCTGTTTGACGAGATGCGCTATCACGACCATGGCGGTGAGAACGAGGATTTCGTTCTGAACAAACCCGCGTATCGCAATACCGAGATTCTGGTCGCGGGCGACAATTTCGGTTGCGGCTCATCGCGCGAACACGCGCCCTGGGCGATCAAGGATTTCGGCATCAAGGTGGTGATCTCGACCAGCTTTGCCGACATCTTCTTCAACAACTGCTTCAAGAACGGCATCCTGCCCATCGTGGTCGGAGAGGAGCATCACGCGATCCTGATGGAGGACGCGCACAAGGGCGAAAACGCCCGCATGACCGTGCATCTGGAAGATCAGCAGATCACCACCTCGGATGGCGTCGTGATCGAGTTCGACATCGACCCGCACCGCAAGCACTGCCTGCTGAACGGTCTGGACGATATCGGCCTGACGATGGAAAAAGACCATCACATCGACAAATTCGAGGATCACGCAGGCCAGGCCCGCCCCTGGGTGTGATTCTGTAACGAATCTGTGGATACTCAACCTAACGGGGTCGCAAGGCGGCCCCGTTCGCATTCTTGGGGTTGTGCTTCAGGAAACCACAACATCTAGGTATCACACTGATACACACGTCGGATTTGCGTCGAAAATGATGCAATCCCGCACCAGTTGCGCCATCATTTTGCCCGAAATCACGTGTTTTCTGCGCCTTGGCTTGAGCGAAATGTCGCTTATCGCCAATGTGGCGGGCACAGGCACCCACCAAAAGAACATTGGTGACTTATGACATCCGCCACAACTTCAAGTGGCGGGCACAAGTTGGAGGTGAAGTCGGCGAAGAATCGACTAATCCAGTTTGAAAGGGTTCGGATAGTGATTGCGCGCACAACTGGGGCGGCGATTCGGGGACTATTGGTTGCACTGATGGTGTTGACCCCCGCGTTGTACCTGCCCGTATCGTCAACGAATGGGACCGAGATTGTCGTCTTTCTCGCCATTCTCGCATTCTTTCTGACCTTTGCCGAATACAATTCGGCCTTTCCCAGCTTTATCGAGTTTCGCGACGCACCGCCGGTGAACCGCCTGCGCTTTGTCGGACTGATGTCGATGATCATGTTCCTGACGCTGATCTGCAAGAACGCCTATGCGCCCAGCAGTTTGACCACGATTTTCTATGCGCTTGGTCTGGGCGTCGCCAATGTGGTCGACTTCCCGTATTCTCCGGTCCGGCTGGTGGTGCTGATGCTGCCCGCGGATGCCAGTGCGCCGCTGATCGAACTGGTGCGCATCGCCGCCAGTGTGGCCTATGTCGCTGCGCTGGTGACCATTGCCAGCTTTGCCTATGCGGTGAAGCTGCGCGGCTGGCCCACGGGCAACGGCGCCTTCAATGTCTGGACCAACCTGCCGCTGTTCGACCCGACCAAGGGCGGTGACGTCGTCACCCGCCTGCAACGGGACGGACGGCTGAACATCTCGATCGGGGTGCTGCTGCCGTTTCTGATCCCGGCCCTGATCAAGATGATGACCGACTATGCCAGCCCGATCTCGCTGAGCAACCCTCAGACCCTGATCTGGACCCTGAGCGCCTGGGCCTTCCTGCCCGCCAGCATGATCATGCGCGGCATGGCGACCTTGCGTATCGCCAATCTGATCGTCGAAAAGCGCCGGGCCTACTCCACCGCCGAGTCCACGCAGGCTGCATGATCCGCATCCTTCTGCTGCTGCTATTGCCGGTGATGGCGCAGGCGCAGACAGTCCGTATCGCCTCATACAACACGGAACTCAGCCGCGACGGGCCGGGCCTGCTGCTGCGCGACATCCGGCGCGGTGATCCGCAGGTGCAGGCAGTGGTCGAGGTGTTGGTGGCCACGCAACCTGACATTCTCGCGCTGCAGGGCATCGACTGGGACCTGAACGCAGAGGCGCTGACCGCGTTGACCGAACAGCTGCGCACCGCGGGGTTGGATTACCCTCATCACTTTGCCGCACAACCCAATGCCGGGCTTGAAACCCCGTTGGACCTGAACGGAGATGGCCGCACCCATGGTCCGGCAGACGCGCAGGGCTGGGGGCGTTTTACCGGTCAGGGCGGAATGGCGGTGTTGTCGCGCTATCCGATTCACTCTGACGGCGTGCAGGACTTTACCGATCTGCTGTGGCGCGACCTGCCCGGCGCGCAGCTGCCGGTCACGGACGACGGCCCTTTCCCCTCGGAAGCAGCGCAGAGCATTCAGCGCCTGTCCGCCGTGGCCCACTGGATCGTGCCGGTGGACACACCCCTTGGCGCGCTGGACCTGATGACCTTCCACGCCGCCCCGCCGGTGTTTGACGGCCCCGAAGACCGCAACGGGCTGCGCAACCGCGATGAAATCCGCCTCTGGTCCGCGGTTCTGGACGGCCAGCTGGGCCGCAGGCCCGAAGGCCCGTTTGTGATCGCCGGGGATGCCAATCAGGACCCGGAACGGGGCGACGGGCGCCGGGAAGCGATCCGGGCGCTGTTGGCGGACCCCCGTCTGCAAGACACGCACCCCGCCGACATGTCGGGTGCACTGACCACGGTGGAATGGAAAGCGGTGGGAGAGATGCGGGTGGACTACGTGCTGCCCTCGACCGATCTGCAGGTGACAGGTGCCGGCGTGGTCTGGCCTGCACCGGGTTCACCTTTGCGCGCTGCCGCCGAACAGGCCAGCAGGCACCGGCTGGTCTGGGTCGACGTGACCGCGCCCTAGCGGCGATCAGGCAGGGGCCAGAACCCCATCCGGTCGCAACGCACCGGGGATCGCCCGTTTCAGCGCTGTATCCAGATCGGTACGTTGAAAACCCCCGACCAGTTCGCGGAAAAAACTATCCTCCAGACTGTGCGGCGTATTCCACAGATACCGCATCTCAAGCAGATAAGGTACCACCCGCCAGAAGGGACGGGCAAGCTGAATCGGCAGCCAGTTCATCCGTTGCACGGACACATGCCGCCCCGTGACGCGGGACAGCGCCTGCGCCATTTCAGAGCCGGTTGCCGTATACCCCTGATAAGGCACGTCGCAAAAACGGGGCAAGCTCTCGCGCATCTCGGCAAGGACCACCGCCGCACGCGCAAGATCGGGCAAGTAAGCCCAGGCATGGGCGATGTCGGGATTGCCGGGATAGATGAAACGCCCTTGTGCCAGCGATTTGATCATGACCCGATCGAACCAGTTCCCCGACGCGCATGTGTCAAGATAGTCTCCGGCCCGCAGGATGATCGTACGGACGGTCGAGGCGCGGTAAGCCTCCTCCATCCCGATCCGAATGCGACCCAGAGGGTTCTGGGCCAGATGTGGCGTAGCCGCGGACCACGGCCCCGGCACGTCGGCGCCGAAGACATAGACATTGCCCGGGATGATAACCGTTGCCCCGGTGTCCCGCGCTACCGAAATGACCCGTCGGGTCAGCTCTGGCACCTGGGCCTGCCAATCCGGATAGGGCGGGTTCCAGGCGTTGACGATCACATCCGCGCCCCGCGCAGCCTGCGCCAAGCTGTCGGTGGTGCGGTCAAAGATGCGAACGGTCCAACCTGCGTTTCGAAACGCAACCATGGCGTTACGTCCAAATCGGCCGGTTGCACCCAGGATGAGAACGGATTGGGTCATGGGAAACTCCTTTCAAGTCGAAACTACCAATTCAAATTAATCGAGCAATTGTCGGGAAATGCAGAACGTGTATTCATTTATGAATGGATAAATCACTCACCCACGCCGACTGGTCCCTGATTCAAAGCTTTCTGGCGGTGGCCGAAACCGGCTCGTTGTCGGCGGCGGCGCGGCAGCTGGACCGCAGCCAGCCCACGCTGGGCCGTCAGATTCACGCGCTTGAGGACGAGCTGGGCGTGTCCCTGTTCGACCGTCACGCGCGCGGCCTGAAACTCAGCGAGGTCGGCACGCAGTTGTTGCCGATGGCGCGGCAGATGCACAAGGCCATGACATCGTTCAGCCTGGCGGCGGCTGGGCAGTCGCAGCAGTTGGAAGGATCGGTGCGCATCACCGCCTCGGTCTTTGCGTCGCACCACCTGCTGCCCCCTATTCTGGCGCAGATCCGACAACAGGAACCGGCCATTCAACTGGAACTGGTCGCCACCGACGCCGTCGAGAACCTGCTGTATCGCGAGGCCGACATCGCGGTGCGCATGTACCGCCCCGAGCAGATGGACATCATTTCGCGCTATCTGGGAGATGTGCAGCTGTGTCTCTGTGCCGCCCGGTCCTATCTGGACCGCGCCGGGCATCCGCAACGCCCCGAGGACATGCTCGACCACGATCTGGTTGGCTTTGACGCCAATGAATATATCATCACCCGGATGCGGGATCGCGGCTGGCCGGTCAGCAAGGACAGCTTTGCCACCAGATGCGATCTGCAAAGCGCCTATTGGGAACTGGTCCGGGCCGGGTGCGGGATCGGCTTTTCACAGGTTCAGGTGGCTGCGGCCGACCCGGAAGTCGAAGTGCTGGACCTGAATATCGAGATTGCGCCGCTTCCGGTCTGGCTGGCTGCCCCGCAGGCGATGCGCCAGACGCCCCGAATCCGGCGTGTCTGGGACCTGCTGGCCGAGGGGTTGAAAGCCAGTCTTTGACCAGAAAACGCTGGCTGGGCGGTGGTTTCGGCCCGGAAACAGGATTTCCGGCCCATAAAGGCCGGTTGGTCTCATTGACCCGATGCGGCACAGACGCTAGGGCGATTGCGACGAAACGCAAGGAGATCCTTCATGTCCAACCCCTCGCTCCTCATCCTGCCCGGAGACGGAATTGGCCCCGAAGTCATGGCCGAAGTGCGCCGCGTAATCGACTGGTTCGGTGCGAACCGCGGCCTGGAATTCGACGTGAGCGAGGATCTGGTCGGCGGTGCCGCCTATGACGCGCATGGCAAGCCGCTGTCGGACGAAACCATGGCCAAGGCGCAAGAGGTCGACGCGGTTCTGCTGGGCGCGGTCGGCGGCCCGAAATACGACGATCTGGATTTCAGCGTAAAGCCCGAGCGCGGGTTGCTGCGCCTGCGCAAGGAAATGGACCTGTATTCGAACCTGCGCCCGGCGCAGTGCTTTGACGCGCTGGCGGATTTCTCGTCGCTGAAGAAAGACATCGTGGCCGGTCTGGACATCATGATCGTGCGCGAGCTTACCTCGGGCGTCTATTTCGGCGAGCCGCGCGGCATCTTTGAGGAAGGCAACGAGCGTGTGGGCGTCAACACACAGCGTTACACCGAATCCGAGATCGAACGCGCCGCGCGTTCCGCCTTTGAACTGGCGATGCGCCGGAACAAGAAACTGTGCTCGATGGAGAAGGCCAACGTGATGGAGGCCGGTATCCTGTGGCGCGAGGTCGTGGACCGTGTCGCGCAGGACTACCCCGAGGTCGAAGTGACCCACATGTATGCCGACAACGGCGCGATGCAGCTGGTGCGCGCACCCAAGCAGTTCGACGTCATCGTCACCGACAACCTGTTCGGCGATATCCTGTCGGACTGCGCCGCGATGCTGACCGGCTCGCTGGGCATGTTGCCGTCGGCGTCCCTTGGCGCCCCGATGGCCAATGGCCGCCCCAAGGCGATGTACGAACCGGTCCACGGGTCTGCACCGGACATCGCCGGCGAAGGCAAGGCCAACCCGATCGCCTGTATCCTCAGCTTTGCCATGGCACTGCGCTACAGCTTTGATCAGGGCGCCGAGGCCGACCGTCTGGAAGCCGCGATCGAGAAGGTTCTGGCCGATGGTGTCCGTACTGGCGATCTGCTGGCCGAAGAAGGCGTTGATCCGGTCTCGACCACCGAAATGGGCGACGCGATTCTGGCGGCCCTGGACGAGAGCCTCTGATCAGGTCCGACATTCCAAAAGGAAAGGCGGTGCCCGGTGCACCGCCTTTTTTTGTGGGTTCAGTTGCCGAAGATATTGTTCAGCAGGTTGTTGATGGCCCTGTCCAGACCGGTCTGTTGCCTGCGGCGTTGTTGCCGCGGCTGCGCGGTCTGCACCGGCGGATCAGGGGCCAGCATCGGCAACGGCGTGGGTGTCATCCCCTCGGTTACGCGCAGCATGGTTTCTTTCCAAATCTCCGCAGGCAGGCCGCCGCCGGTCACGCCGGACAGCGGCGTGTTGTCGTCATAGCCCATCCAGACACCCGCGACGTAATCGGCGGTAAAGCCGATAAACCACGCATCCCGCGCCGCCTGAGTGGTGCCGGTCTTGCCGGCCACCTGCCACCCCGGCAGCTTGGCGCGCCCGCCGGTGCCTTCGGACACCACACGTTCCATCATCCAGGTCAGCTGCTTGGCGGCCTTGTCGTTGATCACCCGCTCACCAATGCCGGTGCTGGTCTGGATCAGGGGCGTGTTGTCACCCAGCAGTTTCAGCTCGGACAGGCCATAAGGTTCCACAGCCGAGCCGCCATTCAGGATACCGGCATAGGCCCCGGTCATCTCGATCAGCGTGCTTTCCGACGCGCCCAACGCCAGCGCCGGACCTTCGGCCAGGTTGCTTTCGATGCCGAACTCGCTGGTTACGGTGCGCACATTGTCCAGCCCGACAAACTCGGCCACTTTCACCGCCGGAATGTTCAGCGAGTTCTTCAGCGCATCCGCCAGCGTCACCCGGCCATAAAACTTGTGGGTATAGTTTTTGGGGCACCACTGGCCCGACCCGGGGATGTTGACGCAATAGGGTTCATCCACCACCGTATCCAGCGGCGAATGGCCAAGCTCCAGCGCGGTGGCATAGACGAAGGGCTTGAAGGACGATCCGGTCTGCCGCAGCGCTTGCGTTGCCCGGTTGAACGCCCCCGACACCCGCGTCTTGCGCCCGCCGACCATGGCCCGCACCGCCCCATCCGCCGACATCACCACAATCGCCGCCTGCGCCTTGGAGCCTTCGCGCACCTTTTCCTGGAAGATGTATTTCAACGCCTCTTCCGCCGATTTCTGCAGGCGCTGGTCCAGCGTGGTGCGGATCACCACATCATCGGTGGTGTCGGTGCCAAAATAGCTGGGCAGCTCGGTGATCACCCAATCGGCAAAATAGCCGCCCGCCCGCGCCGCCGCGGCCTCGGACAGTTGCGCCGGGTTGCTGCGGGCGCTGCTGGCCTGTGCGGTGGTCAGATAGCCCTGCGCCTCCATCAACCCGATCACCAGCTTCGCCCGGTCCTGCGAGCGTTGCAGATTGTTGGTGGGTGCAAAGCGCGTCGGCGCCACCAGCAGACCGGCCAGCATTGCCGCCTGCGCCGGGTTCACCTCGGCAGCGGAAATACCAAAGTAGCGCTGGCTTGCGGCCTCGAATCCACGGGCGCCTGCGCCCAGGAACGCGCGGTTCAGGTAGATGGTCAGAATCTCATCCTTGGAGTATTTCACCTCCATCGCCATCGCATAAACCGCTTCCTTGGCCTTGCGCCACAGCGATCCCTGACGGCAATCGGACTCATACGCGGCCTCGGAGTCCCACTCGCTGGGCACATACGGCACGCCCAAGCACAACAGCTTGGCGGTTTGTTGCGTAATGGTCGACCCGCCGTGGCCCGAAAGCGGCCCGCGCCCTTCGCTCAGGTTGATTCGAACGGCGCTGGCGACACCGCGCGGGCTGACACCGAAATGGCGATAGAATCGCTTGTCCTCCGTGGCGACCACGGCGTTTTTCAGATGTGGTGAGACGGTATCGGCGGTGATTACCCCGCCGAACTGATCGCCACGCCAGGCAAAGACCTTGCCATCGCGGTCCAGCAAGGTGACCGAGCCCCGTGCCCGGCCATCCAGCAAGGCGTCCACGTCCGGCAACGAGGTGTAGACAACCCCCACCGCCAGCGCCAGCAGCATGGCGACCACCGCGCCCACGCGCCACGTAACCCCCCAGAACAACCGCCAAATCCAGCGGAACAGCCGACGGAAGAATCCGCCACCTCCGCCGCCACCGGATTTCCGGCGGGTCGTCTTCCGGGTGGTCTTACGGGTTGTCGTCTTGCGCGCGGTCGCCTTCTTTCCGGCCGGCTTCGCAGCCCGCTTGGTCGCCGTGGGCTTGCGCCTTTTCGACGGGTATCTTTTATCTGCGACAAGCGGTGCCTTTCGGCGCCTGGACTCAGTCATGCTCAAACTCTGCCCGGTTATCATTTTGAGGCACCATACCCTGACACACCGGTGAAGTAGAGGTCTGAATTTCCGGAAACCGCCCTACACAAACTGCCTAATTTTTAATCATCGTATGCCATTTGTGCAAAAATTGTGCAAATTGCCGCTATTTTCCCCAGCGTTTTACCTCCTCAACCGTTCCTTACCGGGCGCAGGCGCGCTTTTTTTTCTGCACGTGCAAACAAGCCGGAGCGACCGGGCAAGCAGAGGGGTTCAACGTGAAACTGATCATTGCGACAATCAAGCCGTTCAAGCTGGAGGAGGTGCGCGAGGCACTGACCGAGGCGGGCGTGCGCGGCATGATGGTGACCGAAATCAAGGGCTTCGGCTCGCAATCGGGTCACACGGAGATCTATCGCGGCGCCGAATACGCCGTAAATTTCGTACCCAAGATCAAGCTCGAAATCGTGGTTCCCGCCACGATGGCCGACCAGATCGTCGAAACCATCACCAAAACCGCCAAGACCGGCAAGATCGGCGACGGCAAGATTTTCGTCCTTGATGTCGAGCAGGCCCTGCGCGTGCGGACCGGGGAAACGAACGAAGAGGCGCTGTGAGGCGCCCCCATTCACAAACATTCGAGGACTGACAATGAAACTGATGAAATCGCTCATCCCCGCTGCCGTGATTGCCGCGCTGCCGCAGATCGGCCTTGCGCAGGAAGCCGCCGGTGAGGCCGCGCAGCACACGCAATATATCCTGACCTCACTGCTGTTTCTGGTCGGTGGGTTCCTGGTGTTCTGGATGGCTGCGGGCTTTGCCATGCTCGAGGCCGGACTGGTGCGGTCCAAGAACGTCGCGATGCAGTTGGTCAAAAACATGGGCCTGTTTTCGTTCGCCGCCATCATGTACTGGCTGGTCGGTTATGGCCTGATGTATCCGGGTGACGGCTGGATGATTCCCGGCGTATTGGGCGCCATCTCACCCGCTGCGCTGGAAGCTGTTGGTCTGGACGGCGTGAATGCCGATCTGTCCTATGCCACCGTTGGCTCGGATTTCTTCTTCCAGCTGATGTTCTGCGCCACCACCGCGTCCATCGTGTCGGGCACTATGGCCGAACGGGTCAAGCTGTGGCCCTTCTTTGCCTTCGTCATTGTCCTGACCGGCATCATCTACCCGATCGAAGCGTCCTGGCAGTGGGGCGGCGGCTGGCTGTCCGAGATGGGCTTCAGCGACTTCGCAGGCTCGACCCTGGTGCACGCCGCAGGTGGTTTCGCAGCGCTGGCCGGTGCCATCGTGCTGGGCCCGCGTATCGGCAAATACAACAAAGACGGCAAAG
The DNA here is from genome assembly GCF_049195285.1 of Ruegeria sp. MALMAid1280. Classification (NCBI taxonomy): domain Bacteria; kingdom Pseudomonadati; phylum Pseudomonadota; class Alphaproteobacteria; order Rhodobacterales; family Roseobacteraceae; genus Ruegeria; species Ruegeria sp. MALMAid1280. The sequence goes on from NZ_JBMIRT010000038.1 coordinate 86,034, forward strand.
TGGTTCCGATCCCCGGTTCGAACCTGGCGCTGGCAACCCTGGGTACGTTCATCCTGTGGCTGGGCTGGTTCGGCTTCAACGGCGGTTCGCAGCTGGCAATGGGCACCATTGGTGACATCGCAGACATCAGCCGCATCTTTGCCAACACCAACATGGCCGCTGCTGCCGGTGCCGTTGCCGCGCTGATCCTGACGCAGGTGATGTATGGCAAGGTCGACCTGACCATGGTGCTGAACGGCGCGCTGGCCGGTCTGGTGTCGATCACCGCCGAACCGCTGGCCCCGTCGCTGTTCCAGGCGCTGATCATCGGTGCCGTCGGTGGCGTGATCGTTGTCCTGACCGTTCCGATGCTGGACCGCATGAAGATCGACGACGTGGTCGGTGCCATCCCGGTTCACCTGATCGCGGGCTTCTGGGGGACCTTCATCGTGGCATGGACCAATGGTGACGCGTCCTTTGTGACCCAGATCATCGGCTTCGCGGCCATCGGTATCTTTGTTTTTGTGGTCAGCTTCATCCTGTTCTCGATCCTCAAAGCCACCGTTGGCCTGCGGGTCGGTGAGGAAGAAGAGATCAACGGCCTGGATATGGGCGAACTGGGTATGGAAGCCTACCCTGAGTTCTCGAAGGGCTAAGACCAGAGTTCACCACTCAAAGGCCGGGCGTTCGCGCCCGGCTTTTTCTTTTGGCTAAACCCAAAAATCAAAAAAAAGGCCGCGCTGATCTGCGCGGCCTTTGTTCTTTGATGTTGTGTCGTCTTAGACGCCCACGTCAACGATCGCCTTGGCCAGAATCGGCACGGTGGTCGCGTTCAGACCGGCGATGTTCAGGCGGCTGTCGCCGACCATGTAGATGCCGTGATCGGCGCGCAGCTTTTCGACCAGCTCGGGCGCTGCACCCAGTCGCGAGAACATGCCGCGGTGCTGCGCGATAAAGCCGAAACGGTCGGATCCGGTCAGGCGCTGCAGCTCATCGGCCAGTTGCTGCCGCAGACCCAGCATGGACAGGCGGATCTCTTCCAGCTCAGCTTTCCAGTCGGCGCGCAGTTCGTCGTCATTCAGGATCGTGGTCACAACCCGCGCGCCGTGATCGGGCGGGAAGGAATAGTTCTGGCGGTTCAGAAACGCCAGAGTCGACTGATTCAGAGCCGTTTGCGCCGCATCATCGCTGATCGCCATCAGCAGACCGGTACGCTCGCGGTAAACGCCGAAGTTCTTCGAGCAGGACGCCGCGATCAGGCAGCGCTTGACGGATGAAGCCACCAGACGCACCGCCTGCGCATCCTCTTCCAACCCGTCGCCAAAGCCCTGATAGGCAATGTCGATCATCGCCACGAGGCCCAGTTCGTTGATGATGTTCACGACCTCCTGCCACTGCACCATGTTCAGGTTGGCGCCGGTGGGGTTGTGGCAGCAACCGTGCAGCAACACCACGTCGCCCGCCTTGGCGGTTTTCAGGTCCTCGACCATGCCGTCGAAATCGACACCACGGGTTTCGCCGTCAAAGTAACGGTACTGGACCGTCTCCATGCCCAGATAGCTGAGGATCGACAGGTGGTTCGGCCAGGTCGGGTTCGACACGAACACGCGGGCCGAGGGGTTGGCCATGCGGATCATCTCGAACGCTTGCCGACATGCGCCCGTGCCACCCGGAGTCGCCACTGCCGCGATATTGCCGCGCGGGACCGCGTTGCCGAGGATCAGACCGATCATCGCATCGGCATAGGCCGGATCACCGGCCAAACCGGTATAGGCCTTGCTCTCCTGCTCTTCGAGAATGCGTTTCTCGGCGGCCTTGACCGCGCGCATCACGGGCGTCACGCCTTCGGCATTCTTGTAGACACCCACACCCAGATCGATCTTCTGATCGCGCGGGTCTTCGCGGTACATCTGCATCAGCGCCAGAATCTTGTCGGCGGGCTGCGGTTTGAGGTTTTCGAACATCAGGTCTCTCCGGTTGCGACGGGCAGGGTCGGGAAGGCACCCCATTCAGCCCAGGAGCCGTCATAAAGCGAGTGATCTTTCTTGCCCAGGCGCTCGAGCGCGAGGCTGAGGATCGCAGCTGTCACGCCCGACCCGCAAGAAGTGATGGCGGGTTTCGACAGGTCCACGCCTGCGGCCTCGAACACGGCGCGGCATTCGTCGGGCGACTTCATCGTGCCGTTCTTGTTCAGCAGGTTGCCAAAGGGCACGTTGCGTGAGCCCGGAATATGACCTGAACGCAAGCCTTCGCGTGGCTCTGCCTCGGTTCCGGCAAAGCGGGCGGCCGAACGGGCGTCGATGATCTCGTGATCGGCCAGCTTGGTCGCCGACGACACCTGTGTCACGTCGCGCACCAGATGGTTCTGCACGCGCACGGTCATGTGCCGGTCTCGGATCACCGGGGGCAGATCCTCGATCTCGCGACCCTCGGCCTGCCATTTCGGGAAACCCCCGTCCAGAACGGCTACGTTTTCCTGCCCCATCAGGCGGAACATCCACCAGACCCGCGCCGCCGATATCAGACCAGCCCCGTCATAGACCACGACCTGATGACCATCGCCCACACCCATCGCCCGCAGGCGCGACATGAACTTTTCCACCGGAGGCGCCATATGCGGCAGGTCCGACCGGTGATCGGAAATCTCGTCAATGTCGAAAAACCGGGCGCCGGGAATATGCGCTTCGTCATATTCCGCCTTGGCGTTCCGCCCTTGCTGCGGCAAATACCACGACCCGTCCAGAATCCGCAGATCCGGATCCTTGATGTGGGCTGCAAGCCATTCGGTTGAAACGAGGGTTTTCGGATCGTCCTGCATCAAAGCCTCCCCAAAAGCGCGCTTGATTTGTCCCTATACGCGCAGGCATTTGGGTTCAAGGCTGGATGGGGCCTGGCCCGCTTAACGCGCGCGTCTGAGCCGGAAAAACTGAACGATCCCGATCATACTGATCAGAATCCAGAAGGATTCAATCAACATCGACGCCAGATTGAAATTCTGAAGCAGCGAATAGACGATCAGGATCGATCCCGCCAGGTTCAGCACCGGAAAGGCCAGATCGTCGGAATTCATCATCCGCATCTGGGTGGCGAAATAGGCCGCCACAACGACCAAAGCACCAATCGAGCCGACCGCATCTGCCAGCGTCAGAGTTTCAAGAAATGCGGCCATATCGTTCCCCGGTGCTATTGGTTTCTTGGTCAGCCGATCGCGGCCAGCGCATCAAGCTGCCCATAATGGTGCATGTTCAGAAACGCCGCGCCCCGATCACCGGCGCGGTAGCCATGCGGCAGGTCCGCCGCAAACCGCAGCCCCTGCCCGGCCTGCAGCGACACCCATTCGCCATCGCGCAGAATCTCAAGCGATCCGTTCAGGACAAAGACCTCTTCGGTCACACCGGTGGCATGAGCGGCGGATTCGTGGCTCTGGTTCGGCGCAAGATCAACGTGAAAGGTCTCGGCCCGCAAGGTGGGGTCAAAGGGAAACACGATCTTGACCTCGATGCTGCCGGGAAAGGTCACGGTGCGGAACACGTCCGGCGTGGCCGTATCGCGCAGCACGTCCGGGCCGATCAGAGCACTGAGGGGCAGCTGGAACCCTTTGGCAATCTTCCACAGCGTCGCGATGGTCGGGCTGGATTCGCCACGCTCGATCTGGCCCAGCATGGCCTTGCTGACCCCGGTCATTTCGGCCACCTTGGACAGGCTCAGCCCCGAGGCTGCCCGCACGTCCCGTAGTTTCAGCGTTATGTCGTCCGGTGCCATATCACTCGTCTTTCGAATCCCCTTGTGCGTTATAGCGCACATGTGATACGTGCGCTATAACGCACACATCCCGCATATCGCAACCGGGGCAAAAGGGAAACAGCATCATGCCAATGTACCGATCCAGAACCTCTACCCATGGCCGCAACATGGCCGGTGCCCGCGGCCTGTGGCGCGCCACCGGTATGCAGGATGACGATTTCGGCAAACCGATCATCGCCATCGTCAACTCGTTCACCCAGTTCGTGCCCGGCCACGTGCACCTGAAAGATCTGGGCCAGATGGTTGCGCGCGAGGTCGAGGCCGCAGGCGGTGTTGCGAAAGAATTCAACACTATCGCCGTGGATGATGGCATCGCCATGGGCCATGACGGGATGCTGTATTCCCTGCCGTCGCGCGAGGTGATTGCAGATTCGGTCGAGTACATGGTCAATGCCCACTGCGCCGACGCGATGGTCTGTATCTCGAACTGCGACAAGATCACCCCCGGCATGTTGATGGCCGCCATGCGCCTGAATATCCCGGCGATCTTTGTCTCGGGCGGCCCTATGGAGGCCGGCAAGATCGACATCGCCGATCTGGACGTCAAGAAAATCGACCTGGTCGATGCGATGGTCGCCGCCGCCGATGATCACTACACCGACGAGCAGGTGAAGCATATCGAGGAAAACGCCTGCCCCACCTGTGGGTCGTGCTCGGGCATGTTTACCGCCAACTCGATGAACTGTCTGGCCGAGGCGCTGGGTCTGGCACTGCCGGGCAACGGTTCGACCCTGGCCACTCACGCGGACCGCAAAGAGCTGTTCCTTGAAGCCGGTCGCCGCATCGTCGAGATCACCAAGCGTCACTATGACCTGAACGAAAAGGGGTTCCTGCCGCGCGAGATCGCCACCTTTGAGGCGTTCGAGAACGCCATGAGCCTGGATATCGCCATGGGCGGCTCGACCAACACCGTGCTACACCTGCTGGCCATCGCGCATGAGGGCGAAGTGCATTTCACCATGTCCGACATGGACCGCCTCAGCCGCAAGGTGCCCTGCCTGTGCAAGGTCGCGCCGAACACCGAGAACGTCCATATGGAGGACGTCCACCGCGCCGGTGGCATCTTCTCGATCCTCGGCGAACTTGGCCGCGCGGGTCTGTTGCACGAGGATTGCAGCACGGTTCATTCCGGTACGATGGGCGAGGCGATTGCCAATTGGGACATCAAGGTTGCAAACAACCCCAAGGCGCAGGAACTGTTCAAGGCCGCCCCCGGTGGCGTACGCACGACGCAGGCGTTCAGCCAGTCGAACCGCTATAAAGAGCTGGACACCGACCGCGAAAACGGCGTGATCCGGTCGAAGGAACACGCCTTCAGCCAAGACGGCGGTCTGGCCGTTCTGTTCGGCAACATCGCGCGCGATGGTTGTATCGTGAAAACCGCAGGTGTTGATCCGGCCAGCCTGACGTTCACCGGCACGGCTTATGTCTGCGAAAGCCAGGATCAGGCGGTCAACGATATCCTGACCGGCAAGGTCGAAGCGGGCGACGTTGTGGTCATCCGCTACGAAGGCCCGCGGGGCGGTCCCGGGATGCAGGAAATGCTGTACCCCACCTCGTATCTGAAGTCCAAAGGTCTGGGCAAAGCCTGCGCGCTGCTGACCGACGGCCGTTTCTCGGGTGGCACTTCGGGTCTGTCGATTGGTCACGTCTCGCCAGAGGCCGCCGAGGGTGGTGAGATCGGTCTGGTGCGCCAGGGTGACAAGATCGAGATCGACATCCCCAACCGTTCGATCCATCTGGCCGTGTCCGACGAAGAACTGGCGGCACGGCGTGAAGAGCAGGACGAAAAGGGCTGGGCACCCGCCGAGCCGCGCAAGCGCAAGGTGTCCACCGCCCTCAAGGCCTATGCCAAGCTGACCACCAGCGCCGCCAAAGGCGCCGTGCGTCAGGTCTGAGCAATAAGAACCGGTCCTGATCGAGACCGGTTCCTTCCTACCTCAAAAGGCTCCCGCGCCCGAAGCGCTCCATCGGCTAAGCCGATGCCATGTTCGGCCTAGGGCCCGGCGCCGCGCAAAGCGCGGCGCCGGGCCCAACCAGAGGAGATGTCTCGTCAGAGACATTGACGATGGGCGGGAGCGCGCTGAGGCAGGGTCAGTCGCCAAGTTTGGCGTGGACCTCATCAAGATCGATTTCACCAATCGGCATCTTGTTCGCCGGGTTTTCGAAATCGTATTTGAACAGCTCGAAATCCTGTTTGTAGATCTCATACACCAAATGCATCGACAGGTCGTCGAAATAGTCTTCGACCGGATGAGCCCGTTTGGGGCCGTGGCCTTCGGATTCGTTGAACCGTGGGATGTCTGACAGGTTCACCGCGTGCGGCGTGTCGAGATTGTCCAGAACGCCCTGCATCCCGTCGTTGAACTTCTCGGTCCAGAATATCCGATCATAGCGCCCCCCATTTGCGATGAAGGTCGCGATATGTCCGGACATTGCCGACCAGTGGATGTCGGGGTCCATCGGCCTGCGCCAGCGGATCGTATCGCGCGCAAACAGCAGAAAGCGGCGGAAGCTGGCGATCTGGTCGAACTCACCCTTGCCGTCATCGCCGCCCACCTCGATCCCGTAATTGTAGATCAGCGTCGGAACCAGATTGCCGCGATAGCGTTTGCCGTTGCGCTGAATGCCGCAGATCTTGTCGAAGAACGAGCTTAGAATCCGCGTGTAGGGATTGCGCACGCAGGTAAAGGAATAGGACGCATGGTTGCGGATATTGCCCGAGATGCGATCCTGACTATGGTCGAACGCCCATTTGTGCATTCCGTCCTTCGCATCATGGATATCGCCATCAAAGAACCGGCCATGATCCGAAAAATACATGATCTGCCCGATGGTCGAGCAGGCACATTTCGGCACGACACGGTAAACCATGCTTTCACTTTCGGTCATCCATGTACCGGGAAAACCCATCTGCAGTGCCTCCTCAACGGGTCAAGATTTGCCCTACGCGCCCGCTTTGGTTCTCAAACAATCAAAAATATTCTGTTTATTCAATCGCTCATCCTCAGTATCACGGATCAAACAGGCTAAAACGGACATCACTGATACGATATGGCAAGGATTGCCTATATTCTCTTGTGCCACAAAGACCCCGAAGCGATCATTGCCCAGGCCGGGCAACTGACCGCCGCCGGCGATTGTATGGCCATTCACTTTGACGCGCGCGCCAGTGCGGCAGCCTATGATCGCATTCGCACCGCGCTGAAGGACAATCCGAATGTGACCTTCGCCGCCAAGCGCATCAAGTGCGGCTGGGGCGAGTGGTCTTTGGTTCAGGCAACGCTGAATGCCTTGCAGGCCGCCGTGGATGCCTTTCCCCGCGCCACGCATTTCTACATGCTGTCCGGCGATTGCATGGCGATCAAAACGGCCGAATACGCCCATTGGTTTCTGGACGAAAACGACAAGGATTTCGTCGAAAGCCACGACTTCTTTGCCAGCAACTGGATCAAGACCGGGATGAAGGAAGACCGGTTGATCTATCGCCATTTCTTCAACGAACGCACTCAGAGCAAACGGTTCTACACCTCATATGATCTGCAGAAACGTTTTGGCCTGACCCGCGAGATACCGGCTGATATTCAGGTCATGATCGGCAGCCAGTGGTGGTGCCTGCGCCGCCGCACGGTCGAGATGATCCTCGATTTCCTGCAACAGCGCCCCGATGTGAAACGCTTTTTCTCGACCACCTGGATTCCGGATGAGACTTTTTTTCAGACCCTCGTCCGACACTTGATTCCGAAGGAAGAGATCGAGAACCGCACCCCGACCTTCCTGATGTTCTCGGATTACGGGATGCCGGTGACCTTCTACAACGACCACTATGACATGCTGCTGGGGCAGGATTACCTGTTCGCCCGCAAGATCAGCCCCGAAGCCCATGAACTGAAGGAACGGCTGGGCACGCTTTATGCCAGCGAAGGGGTCGAATTCAAAATCTCGGATGAGGGCCGCAACTTATATGGTTTCCTGACCGGGCGGGGCCGCGTTGGCCGCCGGTTCGGACAGCGGTTCTGGGAGGCGGGCAATTCGCTGGGCCCCGAACGTGAGATATTTTTGATCGCCTGCAAAAAATGGCATGTGGCCAAGCGGCTGGTCGATCAGATCACATCCGAGACGGATATCCCCTGCGTCGAATACCTGTTCAACGAAGAAAACACGCCGCTGCCCGATCTGGGCGGGATCGAGACGACACTGCTGAAACGGTCCCGCCATCGGCGCGCGGTGGTGCGGCTGTTGTTCGACCATTTCGGCACCGACAAGCTGGTGATCTGCGTCGATCCGGCCAATCTGGACATTATTCAGGATTTCTGCGCCGATCAGGCCAGGACCCATGTGCTTGAGATCGAATGTGAATATTCAGACGACTACCTGATCGGTCACGCCCGCCGGGTAGGTCTGGCCGGAGAAAACAGCCCCACCGAAACGGTCGCGCGTCTGGTGCCGACGCTGCGCAACTCGATGACATACGAATCCGAACTGATCCGGGCGGCCGGGTTTGACGGGTATTTGCGTATCCGGGAAACCAGCCCCCGCGCCGAAAACGAGGCCGCCGTGGCCGAGTTTCTGGGTGTTTCACAAGACAAGGCACAAGCCGTGATGCGGCTGGATTACCTGTTTGCGGATTGACCCGGCGACGGTATTGCCGCCGGGCCCTTTGATCAGATGTCGAACTTGACGCCTTGCGCCAGCGGCAGTTCGGCTGAATAGTTCACGGTGTTGGTTTGGCGCCGCATATAGGCCTTCCACGCGTCCGAGCCGCTTTCGCGCCCGCCGCCGGTTTCCTTTTCACCGCCAAAAGCGCCACCGATTTCAGCGCCCGAGGGGCCGATATTGACGTTTGCGATACCGCAATCAGACCCGGCAGCCGTCAGGAACTGCTCGGCCTCGCGCATGTTCAGGGTGAACACGCAGGATGACAGGCCCTGCGGCACGTCGTTCTGGATCTCGATGGCCTCGTCGAAATCGTCATAGCCCATGACATAGAGGATCGGGGCAAAGGTCTCGGTCTTCACCGTTGCGGTCTGGCCCGGCATCTCGACGATGGCGGGCTGCATGTAAACACCCTCGGGCACGCCTTCAGTCACCCGGTTGCCGCCAAATACAGTGCCACCTTCAGCTTCAGCCGCTTTCAGGGCCGCCGTCATGGCCGCACCCGAGGCCTCGTCCACCAGCGGGCCGATCAACGTGCCCTCAACCAGCGGGTTGCCGATGGGCAGACCGGCATAGGCTTTCTTGAGACGCGCCACCAGTTCCTCGCGGATCGAGTTATGCACGATCAGGCGGCGCAGCGTGGTGCAGCGCTGACCGGCGGTGCCCACGGCCGAGAACACAATCGCCCGCACCGCCATTTCCAGATCGGCCGAGGGGCCAACGATCATCGCGTTGTTGCCGCCCAGCTCCAGAATGCACTTGCCGAACCGCTGCGCCACGACAGGCGCCACCGCGCGGCCCATGCGGGTCGACCCCGTGGCCGAGATCACCGGAACGTCCTCGCTGGCCACCAGCGCCTCGCCCAGCGCGGCGCCGCCGATCAGGGTTTGCAGCAGGTGGTCAGGCGCGTCGCCAAACCGGGCCAACGCGCGTTCAAAGATCTTCTGACAGGCCATCGCGGTCAGCGGGGTTTTCTCGGACGGTTTCCAGATCACCGTATCGCCGCAAACCAGCGACAGTGCCGCGTTCCACGACCAGACCGCAACCGGGAAGTTGAAGGCCGAGATTACGCCGACCGGACCCGCAGGGTGCCAGGTTTCCATCATCCGGTGGCCGGGACGTTCCGAGGCAATGGTCAGCCCGTATAGCTGCCGCGACAGACCCACGGCAAAATCGCAGATATCGATCATCTCCTGCACTTCGCCCAGACCTTCCGAGGTGATCTTGCCCGCCTCCCAGCTGACCAGCGCGCCCAGATCGTCCTTGGCGGCGCGCAGTTCCTCGCCCAGCAGGCGGATCAGCTCACCTCGGCGCGGGGCCGGAACGGTACGCCAGGCTTTGAAGGCCGCCTTGGAGCGGGCAAACACCGCATCCATATCCGCAGAGGGCGTCTCGTGCACCTCGGCCAGCAGGCTGCCGTCGATGGGGGACCGCACGGCCAGAGTGCCGCCGGTCAGCTCCGCCTCGGTCAGGTCCAGATTCGCCAGTGTGGTTTGCGCAGTCATAACGATGTCTTTCATATCTCAGGCCGCCTTGTTCTGTTGGGTGACGTCACCGGCCCGATAGAGCCGGCCAAATTCTGTGTTGAGGAAATCGGACAGGTTCACCTGCTCCTGCCGCACAAACCCTGTGCCGGGCAGAGACCCCGTGCGCGTCAGATCAACCACGCCCAGAACGCCTGCTGCGGTAGTGACCTGAATGGCGCTCCAGACCTGGCCATTGATGGTGCGGGCAAAGCTCTTGTTGATCAGCGATTTCTCACGCAGGGAACCGTCGATCATACCCTTGGCGGTGCAATAGACCAAAACCACATCCTGATCGGTGCGCGGCAAGGCGGTCTCGAAAATGTCCTTGAGCAGATCGCGGCGGCGTTCCAGCCCCAGATCCTTGAGCAGTAGCTTCAGGATATCGCAATGGCCGGGATAGCGGATCGAGCGATAGGACACCGCGCGCGCCTTGCCTTCCAGTGTTTCCGGCAACGTGCCCAGCCCGCCTGAGGTGTTGAAACATTCATACTCCACCCCGTCATGACCCAGCACCTCGTAGTCTTCCAGCGGCGCGGTTTTCACACGCTCACCATTCACGATGGCATCGCAGGGGTTGCAGTATTCGTTGATCAACCCGTCGGTGGACCATGTCAGATTGTATTTCAGTGCGTTGGTCGGATAGAGCGGCAGAGCGCCGACGCGCATATGCAGGCTGTCCAATTCGTCGAACTCAGATGCCAGCGCTGCCCCGGCGATGCCAACAAAGCCCGGCGCCAGACCACATTGCGGCATGAAGGCGGTTTTGCTGTCCTCGGCCAGCTCACGCACCGCGTTGGTGGCGGCAACATCTTCGGTCAGGTCAAAGTAATGCGCGCCCGCTGTCTTGGCAGCTTTGGCTATTTTGGGCGTTAGAAAGAACGGCGCCGCCGAAATCACGGCGTCGAACCCGGCCAGCCCCTGCGCCAGTTGCGCCTCATCCCCCACATCGATCTGCCGGGTCGCAATCCCCTGCTTGTTCAGCACCGACAGCGCGGCCAGATCGCGATCCGCCACCGTGACCGAGTAATTGGGGGATGATTGCAGCAAGCTTGAGATCATCTGACCGATCTTGCCTGCCCCTATGACACAAATATTCCAGCTCAAAACGCGCCTCCTCTTTCGTCCACAGAAAGTATGGGACGCGGGCTGTTCGATCCGCAGGGGGTATCTTGACGAAAACGTCGAAAGTTTCGTCATTTTGACGGTGTTTTCGTCAATATGAATTAAGCGATCTGCGCCATGCGCGATAAGGCCATCTCAGAGTCGGCGCGGCGCTGGAACCAGCAGATAAGGCTCTGCGACATCGGGGCAGGGAAAGGAGGGCATAACAAGTGGGCTGGCTTACGGCCGGGCCTTGGAACTCGCACAATCAAATCAACAACATCCGTGATTTTTGTGTCCAAATAAGCTACGGTACGGCCAATTGGGCCTATTTGTTCGCACAATTTCCTGCGTCCGCGCGGCCCGGCCAGCGCAGAACGCCCGTCGGGTCGGTCATGAAATTCCGTGTGACCGCTGCGGCCTGACTTGGGCACAAGACACAGCGTTGGTTCTTTCAAGCGTTTCACGGCTAAGTTCAGGGGGGAACAGACGTGCCTAAGGACCCGATTGAAAACACCATTTCCTTTGCTCCAACCGAACCCGAATGGGCATTGATACAGGACATCCTGCCTGCGGATGATCCGGCCGCCATCAGGCCGCATTTCGAATGTTTCGAACTGGCCGAGGAAACGGTGCTGCCCTCACAGGGCATGTATGTTGTGCTGGGCGGCGAGGTACAGTTGCGGCAGGACGGGGTGGTTCTGGCCACTGCCGATACCGGCGACTATTTCTACGAAGAGCATCTTGAGATCTTTGACATCCCCGTCAGCCTCGAGGCGCTGGCCACGCCCGGCACTAAACTGGCTTATCTGTCCAGCAACCACTGGTTTGAAATTCCGACCAAGGTGCGTGAGACCTGTTACGACACATTGTTCGGCGATCTGGTCAGCGTGCATCTGCAGAACTTCCAGCAACCGATCAATTGCTGCAGCGTCACGGCGGCGGCGCTGAGCATGTCGGCGCTGGGGTTCAGCTGCGAGGTCAACGACATCTTCCGAGAATGCGGCCTGCCGACCTCGTTCGTGGTGAATGACGGCATATCGCTGGGCGAGCTCTATGACGTTGCCTGCACCTTCATTCACTCGCAGGGGCTGCGCGAGAAAGTGCAGGTTCAGGCCTATTTCATGGATGAGGCCACCACCTCGGTCGAGTTGTTGCTGGAGGCGATTGACGAATCCAACCGACTGGGCGGCGACAACGACATTCTGGTGGCGAATTTCCAGGTCGGCGTTGCCCATGGCAAACCGAACATGCCAGGCGGGCATTTCGCCATCATCGCCAAATGCAACCCCAGCACCGGGCTGGTGCATATGATGGACGTGCACCCGGAAAAATACGGCAAGCTGTGGGTGACTACGGTGGATCGTATCTGGGCCGGGATGTCGGACCGCGACGGAACCTCGATGCGGTCGCGGGGCATCCTGCGGTTTTCCGCGCGCGAGGCGGTGAAGACCAACCTGCAGACGCTGCAGCAGGACTGCAACTATGTCGACAGCACGCAATATCTGGCCAAAGACCCCAAGAAACGGCGCAACCTGTTCCGGCGGGCCAGCCCGAACATGAACTCGCTGGGGGTGCTGGCCGAAAGCCTTGCGATTCTGGGGGATGCGCAGGTCGATGAAGACAAGCTGCTGATCGCCACGCAAACCAACTTCACCGACGCGCTCAGCCGGGTGTCCACGGCGAAAGAGATGCACGCGCTGGCGCAGCGCTATCTCAGCCAGTCGCCGGACGTGCATCTGGGCAGCACCTTCCACGGCTATTCCACCCGCACGGGCGCTGAGGACAAAGCGCCCGAGGATTGGTTCCGCGACAAGCTGCGCAGCCTGAACGAAGACCAGGACCGGCACCTGATGATCAATATCGACTTCAACCGCGTGCTGGGGTTCGAAGTCATCCGCCCGCCCGAGAACGTGTATCGCGAGACCGCCCTGCTGGAAGAGTTCTGGTGCCTTTGCATCGCCTATGATGAGGACGGCGATCTGGTGACCGTGGTAGACATGAGCCCCGCCACCTCGCAGGTCTGGCAGGCGCCGCGCGGGCATATCTTCCGCGGCCTGCGCGACCTGAAGAACCCGGCGATGCTGGTGATCGAGGAACACGAGCCGCCCGAAGACCCGACCGACGTCGCCCGCATCGTGGCGCGCCACCCGATCGTCATGTTCTACGCGGATGAGGACCCGTGGTCCTACATGCTGCGCAGTATTCTGGCCAATATCGGCATCACCAGCGTCAGGCTGATCGACATCGAAGGCCACGGGGCCACTGTGATGAAGATGCGGCGGCAGCTGAACGTGCTGACGGGCAAGGAAAAAGCACCCTATCTGTTCTTTCAGGGCGAATGCCTGGGCCGACGCACCGATATTGTCGACATGATCCTGAAAGGGCATTTGCAGGAACGCGTGCGCGAGGCCGGGCTGCCGGTTCTGCTGCGCCATGAATCCCCCAGCCTGGACAAGAACATCTTTGGCTATCCCAAGGGCGGGCTGACCGATGCCCCCACCGAAAAGCGCAATGTGCTGTTATGTGCCTGCGGGTCCTCGGCGGCGGACAAGGTGCCGGAACTGGTGGAGCGGATCACCGCGGCCGGTCACAACGTGAAACTGATCCCCTCGGTTTCGGCCGAGAAGTTCTTTCGCGATTTCGGCACCGAGCGGATCGAGAAATGCATCACCCACAATGACTATTACCGCGACGATGACGAATGGAATTTCCGCTATATCGAATTCGGAATGCCCCTGCGCGCCTCGCATCTGGCGTTGTGCGATTGGGCTGATTGCGTAATTGTCGCTCCGGTGACCTGCAACTCGATGGGCAAGATCGCCAACGGGATTGCCGACAACCTGCTGACCTCGGTCTTTGTGGCCTGGCAGTACCGGAACAAACCGGCGATCCTCTGCCCCGCCTGCAACACCAATATGTGGAACAACGTCACCACCCAGCGGAATGTGGAAAAGCTGCGTGATCTGGGCATCGACCTGGTCGGCCCGCGCAAGGGGCGGCTGTCCAACGGCATGATGGGGATCGGCATGATGGCGACCCCGGACCAGATCATGGAGGTGCTGGACGAAGCCTTCGAGGAACTGGCCGATCAGGAGCACAATATCTGCAAATGGGCGCAAGAGGCCGCCGCCTCGGATGATATCGCGCGATGGGGCCGGGTGTTCCAGGCCATCGACAATGGCATGGCCGGGATCGATATCGTCGATGACAGCAACGGTGACACGCTGCTGCATTACGCAGCAGGTGGCGAAGGCGAGATGAACGAAGGCGGTGTGGATCTGGGCAAGCCCGACCTTGAGGCCGCGCAGGCGCTGATCGACCGGGGTATCAACGTCAACGCCACCAACGATCACGGCTTTACCAGCCTGCATGTGGCGGTGATGAACAACTCGGTCGAGATGGTGGAAATCCTGCTGGACGCCGACGGGATCGACGCCAGTTCCTGCATTCACTTCCTGCAGAACCCCAACAACACCAGGGGCCACAAGCTCTCGGAAGAGATCGTCGAGATGCTGGACGACTGGGCCAATACCCACACCCTGACCGAGCTGGAGGAAGAGGACGAAAGCGATCTGATCGAGGGCCGGGAAAAGACCTATCTGTATTTCACCTATGGCTCGCTCAAGAAAGGGTTCCCCAATCATGACGCCCATACCGAGGTGCTGGATGATTTCGTGGGCGAGGCCATAACCCGCCAGCGAATGCCCCTGATCGTCCCGCACGAGCCGCATTGCGACAATCCCAACTGCGGTTTCCTGCACCGCATGGCCACGCTGGTCGACCAGAAAGGCCGTGGCAAAGCGGTGAAAGGCGAGGTCTACCGCGTCTCATCCAGCGGGATGAAAGAGCTGGACAAGCTGGAAGGCTATCACGGTCCCAACGCGCCCGAGAATGTCTATGTGCGCAAGCGGATCAAGGTGCTGATCAACGGCGTGAAAAAACCTGCCTATACCTATGTGATCGCGCATCCCAACAAGTATCTGGATCAATGGGAGCAAGGCACAGCCGGTATCGTCGCCGAATACACGCTGGATATGGCCACGGGCACGCCCAAGCCGGGGTATCAGCCCCCGGCCTAGTTCTGCATCTCGATCACGGCCTCATCGTCCGGGTCAGCCTTGAAGCTGAGGTTGTAGGCCGTGATCCCCACCATACACAGCAGAACGAAGGGCCAGAATGCGGCCTTGGGATACAAGTTGTCCTTGTAGTGGATGAACCGCAGTGAGGGCACTGCCTCGGACGCGAACAGATAGGTGTTGATCGAGACCGCCAGCAGCAGGAAATACATCAGGAAAAAGAACGACTCCATGTAGATCACCGGCGAACCGGCAAAGCCTTCGCGCAGTTGCACATGGGCCAACAGGATCACGAAGAACAGGACCGAGCAGGTGCCAATCACGCTGGAGGTGCTGAAATCATGCCGTTCGACCAGATTGGGGAGGCGGGTGACGGTCATCACCGCGCCGAACAGCAACATCGTCACCACGATCAGCGGGATCATGTGGACGATGAAGGCATTCCCGAAATTCCGCTTGATGACGAAGTTATAGTGCAGTTCCGGTTGGTTGGTCTGGAACTCGTTTTCACCGATACCCAGCGTGGTATCCAGATCTGACAGGCGATAGTCGAAATAGGTGTTTTCCCGCTCCCACGTGCCCATGACGATACTGGGATCGATGCCGAAGATATCTTCCGGGCCAGTGGCCGGATAGGCCGAAAAGTCCGGTATTAGAGCCACATTCACATCAAACTCGCCGGGCCAGAACCGGACCCAGACGGTTTTGTGGTCGAACGGATAGCTGGTGTAATCAAAGCTCTGCCGTAAGGTCTGTTCGAAATACCAGCCGATCAGTTCCGACCCGTCCTGATCCATGCGATAGACCTCTTCGATCAGACCATTCGCGGCATCGGTGGCCTCGGGCAGGATGAACCCGACCTCGCCCTCGGCGGGTTTGATCGCATCATGGATGCCGTCTTCGTAGTGCTGCCAGATATAACCGCTGACATGCACGTCGCTGGCGCCGATAAAGCTGAAGGATTTGATGAAAATGCCGGTTTTCACTCTGTATTCCGGCGCATTCCCCAGCTTTTGCAGATACTCATCGACCGAGGCCTGATCGGGCAATTGCGTCGGATCGCCCTCGAAATGGTTCAGCGCAACCAGAAGCCTGAACAGCAGCACTGCCAGACCAAAGGTCAGGGCACCGGAAATCCACCAAACCTTCTTTTCGATGCTCATTCAGCCCCTCTCGTGCGTGGTCCAGCTGCCGACCAGGGATTGCGTGATGCCCATCTGGGCGAACCGCGCGCCCAGCGCCTCGAAGTCTTCATGCGCGGACATTGGAATGCCCCAGCCGCCGCACGCGGCCAGAACCTTTGCATGCTGAATCGACAGTTCGACCATCGGCAGGGGTTCATCGGCGGTGAACTTGGCCAAAGCATCCGCGTATTCCGTGGCCTTGTCCCATTCCCGACGCGCCAGCATGACGGCGCTGGCGTCAGGATAGAAATGCAGATGGCTGTGCCCCACGCACCCCTCGGCAATAATCTGAGCACCCAGTTTCAGGTGCTGATCCTGTTTGTTAGGGTCTGTTTCCGCCATGGCCAGCGCCGACAGCGCCTTGGGCCCCACGAAGTTGCGGCCATGTTCCAAGGCGATGTCCACGGCGTGCTGCCCGGTTTCCCGCGCCTGATCCAATCGCCCTGCATAGACCTGCGTGCGGGCCAGATGCTCCAACGCCTGTGCCTCAAGCCGTTTGGCGCCCACGCGATTGGCGATCTCGGCGGAAACGGTGAAGGTCTCAAGCGCCTGATCCAGTTCGCCCAGAAAGGTGTGCGCCACGCCCAGACAGGTCTGCGCCACACATTCGGGCACAAAGGCAAAGTACTTCTGCGATACCTCAATGGCCTCCTGCGCGTCGCGCTTTCCCTGCGCCACATCACCGGTATAGCTGCGCGCCACGCTGAGGTTGTGCAGGTTGGCCGCCAGATCCCGCACCAGCCCCTTTTCGCGCGCCCGCTCGACCGCCTGCGTATAGAACCCGGCGGCGGTCTGCATCGTCGCATTCATGAAATTGGCATCGCCAAACCCGCTGAGCGCACCGACCTCCAACCGGGCCGATTCCAGCTTTCTGGCCAGTGTTAGAGCCTTTTCGTTGCTCTGCATCGCATCTTCGACCCGGCCCAGCGGGAAGTAGACATTGCCGCGCACATAGTTGATCTGGGCGATGTCGCGCTCGGACCCGCAACGCTCGGCCGCCTCTTCGGCCGTATCGAGGCTTTGCAGCGCGTCCTTATACAGGCTGGCCTGCCGCGCCGCCTGTGCCAGACCGATATGGGCCCGGCTGACCTGTTCATCGGTTTCGGCCAGATCTGCGGCCTCTTTGAACTCGCGCAGGGCGTCATCCGACAAACCTTGCAAGCGGTGCGTCTCACCCCGGGCGCAGAACAGATCGAACCGCACCCCGGATGGGGCGGGCAGTTCCAACGCCCGTTCGATCAGCGGGCTGGCATCGTCGAATTGAAACGCCTGGATCAGGTTCTCGGCGGCGTCCAGATAGGCCTGCGCTGCGTTGGTTGCCCCCGCCCGGTCCAGATGCTGTGCCCGCAGGGTGGCATCGCGGTCCTCGAACCATTTCGCGGCCTGACGATGCAACCGCGCGCGTTCCGATTTGACCAGCGTCGCATAAGATCCGTCGCGAATTAGCGCATGGGCAAACATCAGATCGGTCCCGGCCTCACGGATCAGGGCCGAGCGGATTAGGGTAGATACATCCAGATGCCCCTCGCCCAGAATGAAGTTCAACACCTCGGGCGAGAACCGCTGACCCAATACCGAAGCCGCCTGAATCGCCGCACGGCTGGAGCGGTCCAGAGCATCCAGCCGCGACTGCACGATGCCCTGTATGCTGCCGGGAACGGATTCGCGTTTCAGCACGTCGATATTGCGCAAGAGCTGTTCCAGAAACAGCGGATTACCCCCGGCGCGCTGCACGCAGGCGTCCAGAAGCTCGGGGTCGATGCCGGTGAACTCCTCGACCAGTTGCCGGGCCTGATCCTCGCCCATTGGCGCCAGTTCCAGTTTCGAGATCAGCGCGCCGTCCGTGCTCATCTGCCATTCACGGTTGATCGGGTCACCCTCGACCCGGCTGGTCATCAACAACACACAGGGCAAATCCCGCGTGGTGGCGGCGATATGGGCGCAAGCGGTCAGAATATCCGGCGCGGCCCAGTGGATATCCTCGACCTGGATCAGCATCGGCGCTTCACGGCTGCGCGCGGCAATCAACTCATCAATCACCTGCCGCCGTCCGCGCTGACGGGTGGCATTGTCCATCACCGCATAGACCTCGGCCAGTCCCGGGTCTTGCTCCAGCTCCAGCAGCGCGTTCAGATGGGTGGCGTTCGAAGGCGAGACCCAGCCCTTGTCCACCGCCTCCTGCGCCATCGCGGCGCAGGTCGCCGCGTCATCTGCGGCGTCAAGCCCCAGAATGCTGCGGGCAACGGATTGAATGGCCGAATGTCCCTCACGCGCGCCGAAATCCATCACGACGCCATTGTGGATCGCGTATCCAAGCCCACCGGCCATTTCGGCCACCTGTTCCGACAGGTGGGTCTTGCCGATCCCCGGTTCCCCCAGAACGATATGGACCTCGCCTTTGCCATGCTGCTGGCAGCGGTCGAATGTGGCCGAGAACAGCGACAACTCGCGCTCACGCCCGACAAAACGGTGCCGCCGCGACCGGATGTTGCGTGCCAATCGGTCCAGCCGCCACAGCTCGACCGGTTCATTCAGACCCTTGATGTCCTTCTTACCCATACTCTCGCCGACAAAAAGCGGCCCTAACGCGCGCTGAATGTCGTGTGAGACAAAGGTCTCGCCCGGTACGGCCATGTCGGTGATGCGCGAAGCCAGGTTCACGCCATCACCGGTCACCGTGTATTCCGTATGCGCCTGGCTGCCGGTTGTGCTGGCGATCACCTGCCCCGACGCAATACCGATATGGCAGGAAACCGGCGGGTTAAGGCTGGGCAGCACCGCGTGGATTTCCAGCGCCGCACGGGCCGCGCGTTCGGTATCGTTGGTGTGGGAAATCGGCGCCCCGAACACGGCCATCACCGCGTCACCGATATGCTTGTCGATCCGGCCGCCGAATTTCTCGACCACGTGATCGACCTTGGCAAAAAACGCGTTCAGCAGCGCGTGCATATCCTCGGCGTCCAATTCGCTGGTCAGGCGGGTAAAGCCGGTAAGGTCGGCAAACATCACCGTAACCTGCCGTTTGGCGGGCTCGGGCGGGGTGTCAGGTTCATAGGGCTGAACGGTTTCAACGATCTCAAGCTCGGCAATCGCGCGCAGCAGCCTGCGGCGATCTCCGACAGCGGTCACTCCGATTTCGATCAGGTCTTCGCCCGTCAGGTCGGGCAGAATTGCGAAATCAATTTTGTTATCCAAAAAGGCTTGCGCGTATTCGGAAAGTCCAAGCGCGCCCAGCCAGTCCCTAAGGTCCTGAGACATGTCGCCCCTCTGAAGCCCCCTTACTTCAGAGTCAGACCTAGCACAGCAGACCCGCCCGAGTCTGCAATGCTTAACGAAATTAATGTTTATGTACGCTCATATGCCTGAAACTCAGACCTCGGCGCTTAGCCCTTCGGTCGACAGATCGTCCAGCCGTGGCATCAGGCGCAGCAATTCGCTGGCGTATTCCGTCTGCGGATGGGCGAACAGCGCGTTGGTCTCTTGCAGCTCGACCACCTTGCCCTGTTTCATCACCGCGACGCGGTCACACATCTGGCGGACCACCGGCAGGTCATGGCTGATGAACAACAGGGTCAGGCCCAGATGTTCCTGCAAATCCTTCAGGATGTTCAGGATCTGCGCCTGAATCGAAACGTCCAGCGCGCTGGTCGGCTCATCACAGATCAGAAAGCGCGGCTGTGTGGCCAGCGCGCGGGCGATGGAAATCCGCTGACGCTGGCCGCCTGAGAACTCATGCGGGTATTTCATCCCGGCCTCATGACCCAAACCCACCTGATCCAACAGCTCATCGACACGGCGCTTGATATCGGCGCCGTCCATCAGCCGGTGATGGCGGATCGGTTCGGCCACGATATCGTCCACCCGCATCCGCGGGTTGAGCGAGGAATACGGGTCCTGAAAGATCATCTGGATGTTCTTGCGATAGGCATCCAGCGCGGCGCGGTTGGTCAGGTCACTGACCACCTGCCCCTCAAAGGTGATGGTGCCGCCATCCACCGGATAAAGCCCCGCAATCATCCGCGCGACGGTGGACTTGCCCGAGCCGGACTCGCCCACCACGCCAAACACCTCACCGGCGCGGATGTCAAAGCTGACATCGTCCACGGCGGTGAAATAGGTGCGATCCCACGGCAGCAGCCCGCGCTTTTGCAGGAACTTCTTGGTCAGGTTGCGGATCTCGAACACCGGCTTGCTGGCGTCATTGTCCACCTTCGGCCAGTGGCGAGCCATGTCTTCGATGGCGAACCGGGTCTCGCGCCCGCCATAGCTGATCTGCGGAAAGCGGTGCAGTTTCAGCGTCGGGCGCGGGACGGCGGCGATCAGCGACTTGGTGTATTCATGGCTGGGCTGGCCCATGACCTGAGACGTCGGCCCGCTTTCCACCACCTTGCCCGCATACATCACCGTCACCTTGTCCGTGGTGTCGGCGATCACGCCCATATCGTGGGTAATCAGGATGACACCCACCTGACGTTCGCGCGCCAGTTCCTTGATCAGGTCCAATATCTGTGCCTGAACCGAGACGTCCAGCGCCGTGGTCGGTTCATCCGCGATGATCACGTCCGGCTCAGTGCACAGCGCCAGTGCAATCACCACACGCTGCCGCATCCCGCCCGAGAATTGGTGCGGGTACTGGTCCAGCCGCGTGTCCGGATCGGGGATTCCAACACGGTCGATCAGATCACGGGCGCGCTGGCTGGCCTCGGCCTCGGACCCGCCCAGATGGGCCTGAATCGTCTCAACCAGTTGCTCGCGCACGGTGAACAGCGGGTTCAGCGAGGTCAGCGGGTCCTGAAAGATCATCGAGATCTTCTTGCCGCGCAGCCCGCGCATCGCCTCGGCGTCCAAACCGCTGATCTGGTCGCCGCTCAGCCTGATCATGCCGCTGGCGATGCGGCCGGGGCGGTCCAGCAGGCCCATGATGGCGGCGCCGATGGTGGATTTACCGGCCCCGGATTCACCGACCAAACCGTGGATTTCGCCGGGCTCGACCGACAGGTCCACATGGTCCACAGCGGTAAACAGTTTGCGGCGGGTCGGGAATTCGACCGTCAGGTCATTGATCGTCAGAAGGCTCATGAAGTCACCGCAGCTTGGGGTTCAGCGCGTCGCGCAGCCAGTCGCCCAGCAGGTTTACGGACAGGGCCAGCGCCAGAAGGGTGCAGGCCGGGAAGAACAGAATCCACCACTCGCCCGAGAACAGGAAACCCTGCCCGATGCGGATCAGCGTGCCCAATGAGGGTTGGGTAGGCGGTGCGCCGACACCCAGAAAGCTCAGCGTCGCCTCGGCAATGATCGCCAGCGCAAGGGAAATGGTGGCGATCACCAGAACCGGGCTGAGCACGTTGGGCAGGATGTGGCGGAACATGATCGGGATAGACCCGCGGCCGATCAGGCGGGCGGCCTGGACGTATTCCTTGTTCTTCTCGACCAGCGCCGCGCCGCGCACGACACGGGCAAACTGCACCCAGTCGGACAGGGCAATGGCGACGATCAGAACATAGATGGCCATCGCATTGCGGTATTCCGGCGGGGTCACCCCCTTGGCGATACCAAAGATCAGCATGGCGACCAGAATCGCCGGAAAGGTCAGCTGCACATCGGCGATCCGCATAATCACTGTTTCAACCCAGCCGCCATAATATGCCGCCATCAGCCCCAGGATCACGCCGATGATCATCGCCAGCAGCACCGCCGAGGCGCCAACGAACAGCGAAATCCGCAGGCCGTATAGAATGGTCGAGAACACGTCGCGCCCCTGATCGTCAGTGCCCAGCAGGAAGGTTTCCTGCGTAAAGGCGTTCGGCGTGCCCGGCGGGGTGAACCCGTTCATCAGGTTCAGCGTCGCCGGGTCGAACGGGTTATAGGGCGCGATCAACGGCGCAAAGATGGCCGCCAGCACAAGGATCACCACCACGACCGACGCGACGATGGCCACCGGAGAATGCCGGAACGACCACGCGAAATCGCTGTCCCAGAACTTGGCGAAACGCGATTTGGGGGCGGGTGGAGGGGTTTCGATGGTATCGGTCATGTGGCCCTCGCGTCGACACGCAGGCGCGGGTCAATGGCATAGTAGAGAAGATCGACAATCAGGTTGATTGTCACGAACATGACCGAGATCAGCATCAGATAAGCGGCCATGACGGGGATATCGACGAACTGGATGGCGTTGATGAACAGCAGGCCCACACCGGGCCACTGGAACACCGTTTCAGTGATGATGGCGAATGCGATGATGGACCCCAGTTGCAGACCCGTAATGGTAATCACTGGCACCAGCGTATTCTTCAGCGCATGGCGGAAATTGATCACCCGGTCCGACAGCCCTCGGGCGCGGGCAAAGCGGACGTAATCGGCCCGCATCACCTCAAGCATTTCCGACCGCACAAGCCGCATGATCAGCGTCATCTGATAGAGGCCCAGCGTAATCGCCGGCAGGATCAGCGCCTTCAGCCCCGAAGCCGTCAGGAACCCGGTAGACCAGTTGCCGATCTTCACCGTCTCACCCCGACCGAAACTGGGCAGCCAGCCAAGTTCAATGGAAAAGACATAGATCAGCAATATCCCGATCAGGAAGGTTGGCAGAGACACCCCAAGCAGCGACACGGTCATGATGACATTTGCGGCGATGCCTTGTCGTCGGATCGCCGTAAACACGCCCAGCGCGATACCCATAGTGATGGCCAGAAAGCCCGAGACAAAGGCCAGTTCCAACGTGGCGGGCGCGCGTTCGACCAGGATCGTCGAGACCGGCCGCCCCTGACGGTACGAGACGCCGAAATCGCCCTGCACCGCGCCTTTCAGGAACTTGAAATACTGAACCGGAAAGGGTTGATCCAGACCAAGCTCGGTGCGCAGCCGGTCAATGTCGGCCTGCGTGCGTTCCTGCCCCAGCATGTTGTCGATCGGATCACCGACAAAGCGGAACATCGAAAAGGCCACCAACCCCACGACCAGCAGCACGATAACGGATTGGAACATCCGTCGGACGATATATGCGAACATGCGTTTCCCTCGTTGATCGGTCTTCCTAGGATGCCTTTGTTCAGATGGTCAAGCTATCGCTAACAGATAGACGCGAGATTCCGTCAGTTCACGCGCACCCAACGCAGCAGAAAGAAGTTATCTGACCGCTGGGTCACGTCGACATTGCTGCGCGTTCCCCAAACCAGGGGTTCGACATACATCGGCACATAGACCTGTTCGCCCTGAATGATCCCCGCCACCTCATCCAGCATGGCCTGCCGCCTGACCTCATCCAGTTCGGATTGGATCATCGGCAACAGCTCATCCACGCGTGCATTCGAAAAGCGCCCGAAATTCCAGCTGCCCAGCTTTTTCTCTTGGTTCGGTGTGGCCACAAGGAACCGCACCGGATGTTCCGCATCAAAGGTGCCGGGGCTCCAGCCCAGCAGGTACATGTCGTAATTGCCTTCACGCAGCTCGGGCCAGTAGTTGCGGACCGGCATGGCATCCAGCTCTGCGGTAAGTCCGATCTGGGCCAGCATGGAAACCACGGCCTGACAGACGGCCTCATCATTCAGATAACGGTCATTGGGGCATTTCAGACCGAAGGAAAAGCCATCCGCATGACCCGCCTCGGCCAGCAGCGCCTTGGCGGCGTCAACGCCAAAGGCCGGGCGGTCGGTATGGGCTGCGGAATAGCCGCTCATGGCCGGGCTCACCAGTTGCGAGGCCGCCTCGGCATTGCCCCGCATGATGGTGGCCAGAATGGCATCGACATTCACCGCCTGCGCCACGGCCTTGCGCACGCGCGGGTCGCGGAACGGGTTTGGTTTGCCCGCATCTTCGGTGTATTTCAACGCCTCGGCCTGATGACCGAAACCCAGCATGATCACGCGGGCCTCGATGCCCTGAATGACGTTCACGTCGGCATTGCCCTGCAGGCGCGCGACGTCCTGAATGGGCACCGGGTTGATCATGTCCACATCCCCCGACAACAGCGCCGCAACGGCGGTGGCGGGGTTCTGGATCGGATTGAACTCGGCACTGGTGATGTTGTGTTCGGCGTCGTCCCACCAACCGTTATGCGGCTCTAACACAGTACGCAGGCCCGGCTCGCGCGCGGTGACCCTGAATGCGCCGGTGCCGTTTGCATTCAGCGTGGCGAAATTGCCGGTTTCCTTGTCGGGGACGGCGGCATCATTGGACTCGGTCCAGCCCTGATCCATGATCATCCAGTTGGCAATCGACGACGGAAACAGAGGGTTCGGCGCAGTTGTCATGAAATCGACGGTGTAGTCATCGACCACGATCACGTCACTGATCGGCGCAAACCAGCTGCGGGTATCGGCAGCCTCACCCGAAGCGCGCTGATAGCTGAACAGCACGTCCTGCGCATCGAATGTGCTGCCGTCATGGAAGGTCACGCCTTCACGCAGTTTGAAGCGCCAACCGTCACCTTCGCCGATGGGTTCCCAACTGACCGCCAGGGCCGGTTCGACCTGCATGTCCTTGTTGCGGCGGACAAGCCCTTCGTAGACATTGTTGAGAAAGCCCAGAACCGGGGCCGAGTTGACCGCGTGCGGGTCCATCGTCTGCGGATCGGTGGTCGAGGCCCATGTGAACTCGGCTGCCTGCGTATCGGTGGCGGCAAGCAGGATCAGACCGATGGCACTGTGTCTGAGGTTCATGGCGAAATCTCCCTATGTCTGCCGCAAAAGGGCGGTGTTGAAGGATAACGCAAAAGGCAGGGCGCGAGGATCACGCCCTGCCAAGTCACTGGTCTGAATATTTTAGTTCAGAGTGAAGTACTTGATCTTGGGCGAGTCTTCCGGCTCGACCACGGTTCCTACATTGGACTTCATACCCCAGTTCAGCACCTGATGGTGGATCGGGATATAAAGCTGTTCGTCCTGAACCACCTGCCAGATCTCGGCGATCTGCTTGTCGCGTTCGGGCAGGTTGGTTTCCGAGGCCAGACCTTGAATCTTGGCATCCAGTTCCGGGTTGCTGTAGCGGGTGCCGTTCCACGAGCCGTACTTCTCACCCTTGGTATGCGCCAGGAAGTTGAAGATATATTCGGAATCGTAGGTCGGAACGCCCCAGCCCAGCATGTAGAAATCGGTTTCCAGGTTGTTGATCAGTGGGAAGTGCTGCGCTTTGGGCTTGGCGTCCAGGTTCACGGTAATCCCGATCTGCGCCAGCATCCCGACAGTGGCCTGACAGATCGCTTCATCGTTGATGTAACGGTCATTCGGGCAATCGAGCTGGATGGTGAAGCCGTCCGGATACCCCGCCTCGGCCATCAGGGCCTTGGCGCCTTCGATATCGGTGGTCGAGGAGCTGTCCATGCCCTCATCCCAGCCATTGACGAAGGGCGGGGCAATCATGCCCGCCGGGGCCGATTGGCCGCGCATCACGACCTGCTTGATCGCATCGCGGTTGATCGCTTTGGACATGGCCTGACGCACGCGGACATCGGACAAGGGGTTCTTGCCGTCCACATTGTCATTGGCCAGATCGGCATCCCCCATGTTCAGGCCAAAGAAGATCACCCGGTTCTGCGGCGCGGTGCGCACATCCAGACCATCGGCGCCGGCAACGCGTTCGAGGTCCTGCACGGGGACGTCCTGAATGAAGTCGACCTCACCCGATAACAGGGCCGCAACGCGGGTGGCGGCGTTCTGAATCGGGGTATAGATGATCTCGGTCACGGCCAGCGGGAACTCGTCCTTGCCCCAGTAGCCGTCATAGGCAGCCAGAACCGTTTTCACATCCGGCTCACGGCTGACCACCTTGTAGGGGCCGGTGCCGTTGGCATTCTTGGCCGCGAACGTGTCTTCGCCGCCTTCATAGTCCTGCACTTTCACAGCGTTGTTCGCTTCGGCCCAACCCTTGTCCATCATGAACATGTTGGTCAGGTTGTTCGGCATGATCGGGTTTGGACCGTCGGTCTCGATCTCGACGGTGTATTTGTCTGTCGCGCGCACCTCTTTCACCGAGGCCAGCAGTTCCTTGTAGTCCGAATCCGGCGTCATCGCCCGGTTCAACGAGAACACCACGTCTTCGCTGTCGAACTCGGCCCCGTCGTGGAAGGTCACGCCTTCGCGCAGCTTGAACACCCAGATATTCGGGTTTTCCTCGGACGGCGTCCATTCGGTGGCCAGCGACGGCACCAGCGCGCCGGAATGGTCACGCATCACCAGAGTTTCCATGATCTGATGCGCCAGCGCCGAGGTCGGGCCTTCGTTCTGGGCATGCGGGTCCAGCGTCAGCGAGTCGCCCGCCCGCGCCCAGCGCAGGGTCTCGGCCGATGCGCCCGCCGCCATCAACGCAGTGGCGCTGGCGGCAATCATCAGGTTTCTTAGGATCATTTTAGTCTCCCCGTTTTTTTGTTCGCGCCGTCATGTCGGCGGCCAGCCGCTTTTTGCGACCGTGGTGCAACCGATCATCCAGATCATTTTGATCGTTGCAACAATAGATTGAACATAAGCGCGGCGACCCGAAGGAAACCTGCGGCACCCGATCTGGATCAGACAAACGGCACCCGCGCCTCGTCCAGTGTTTTTTGCCCCGTGGGCAAGCTCAGGTCACTGGTGACCGGATTTGAACGTGCAACCACGCGCCCTTTGCGCACCACGGCCAGCCGGTGGGCGCGCAGCCGGATCGCTTCGATCCGGTCGGTGGCCTGCAGCAGTACGAAATTGGCGGCACAGCCCTTGGCGACGCCATACCCCTGCAACCCCATGATCCGGGCCGAGTTTTCGGTGACCGCGTCGAAGCACCACGCCATATCCGCGCGGCTGGACAGTTGCCCCACATGCAGCCCCATGAAGGCCACGTCCAGCATGTCGGCCTTGCCCAGTGAATACCACGAGTCCATCATGCAATCCGAGCCAAAGCCCACGGTGACCCCGGCATCGCGCAACTCACGCACACGGGTCTGGCCACGACGTTTGGGATAGCTGTCGTGGCGGCCTTGCAGCATGATGTTGATCAGAGGGTTCGGGATCGCGTGTACCCCGGCCTCGACCATCAGCGGGATCAGTTTCGAGACATAGTAATTGTCCATCGAATGCATCGAAGTAAGATGCGACCCCGCAACCCGGCCATTCAGACCCAAACGTTGGGTTTCATAGGCCAGAGTCTCGATATGGCGGCTTTGCGGATCGTCGCTTTCGTCGCAATGCATATCGACCATCAGCCCGCGCTCGGCGGCGATTTCACACAGCAGGCGCACGGATTCCGCCCCGTCGGCCATGGTGCGTTCGAAATGCGGGATGCCGCCCACCACATCCACACCCATATCCAGCGCGCGGAGGGTGTTCTGCATCGCGGTCGGGTCGCGCAACACGCCATCCTGCGGGAAGGCGACCAGTTGCAGGTCCAGGTAATCTTTGACCTGCTCGCGCACCTGCAACAGGGCCTGCACGCCCTTCAGCTCATCATCGCAAGTGTCCACATGGCTGCGGATCGCGCCGATCCCCTTGGCGACCGCCAGTTCGCAATAGCGCAGGGCGCGGGCGACGATGTCATCGACCGTCTGGATCGGCTTAAGCTCCCCCCACAGGGCGATGCCTTCCAACAACGTACCCGAGACATTCATCCGCGGATTTCCCAGTGATAGAGTCGCATCCATATGAAAATGCGGATCAACAAAAGGAGGGGAAACCAACTGCCCCTCGGCATCGATCACCTCACCCGCTGCGGCGGTGATCCCGGCCTCAACGGCGGCAATCTGGCCGTTGGCACAGGCGATATCCACGCCAGTATGGCCATCGGGCAGGGTGGCATTCTTGACGATCAGATCAAACATGGCGGCTCCTATCGTTGGCCTTTGAACCAGGGGGTAAGCAATGCGCGCGGATAATCCGCCGACCGCGCCGCAACGACAAGCGCGATGATCGACAGGATATAGGGCGCCATCAGGAACACCTGACCGGGAACCAGCGCGCCCATCTCGGTCTGCAACCGCACCTGCAACGCGTCGAAGGCACCAAACAGCAACGCCCCCAGCAACGCCTTGCCGGGGCGCCAGCTGGCAAAGATCACCAGCGCGATGCAAACCCAGCCGCGCCCGTTCACCATGCCGAAGAAAAACGCGTCAAAGGCGCTCATGGTCAGGAAGGCCCCGCCCAGCGCCATCAGGGCCGAGCCCGCAACGATGGCCCCGATCCGCAGCCCATAGACCGACAGGCCCTGCGCATCGACACTGTCCGGATTGTCTCCGACGGCCTTGATCGACACGCCCAGCGCGGTGCGGTTCATCACGTACCAGACCACTGCCACCATCAGCAGCGCCAGCCATGTCAGAGCAGTTTGCTGGAATATAACAGACCCTAAAAAGGGCAAATTGGACAGAACGGGCAAATCCAGCGGCTGAAACGGCTCGATCCGGGGCGGCGAGGATACGTTCGGCAGCGCCGTTCGATAGGTGTAGTAACTGACCGAGGTGGCAAACAGCGTAATCCCCAGCCCCGAGACATGCTGAGACAGCCCCAAGGGCACCGTGAGAATCGCGTGCAGCAGGCCAAAGAACGCTCCGGCCAGCGCGGCAACCAGCACTCCGCCCCACAGGCCCGCGCCCAGCCAGACTGCCATCCAGCCGCACATGGCACCGACGACGAAAATCCCCTCGATCCCGAGGTTCAGCACGCCCGCCCGTTCGCAGATCAGCGCGCCCAACACACCAAAGATCAGCGGTGTTGCGATGCGCAGGGAGGCAGCCCAGAAGCTTTCGGACAGCAGGATGTTCAGGATATCCATCATGACGCCGCCCTCGTGGTGCTGGCCCTGACGATGCGGTAGCGGGCAAAGAACCCGCCGACCAGCACGCAAAGCAGCGAGACCGACACCACCAGATCGGCCAGGAATGAGGATACGCCCATGGCGCGGCTCATGCTGTCGGCGCCCACGAAAACGGACGCGATGAACAGCGCCGCGATCACCACGCCCACCGGTGACAAACCCGCCAGCATCGCCACCACGATACCGGTATAACCAAAGCCGGGCGACAGGTCGGCGGTCAGATAGCCCTTCAACCCGGCGACCTCGCTGACGCCGGCCAGACCAGCCAGCCCGCCCGACAGGATGGCCACCCCGAACAGCGACCGGTTCACATTGATCCCCGCATGGCGCGCAGCGGCGGCGTTCTCGCCCACCGCCCGCAACCGGAACCCCCAGACCGAACGCGCCAGCATGAATTGCGCCAATCCGGCCAGTATCAGAGCCACAATCAGCCCCGAATGCACCCGCATCCGCTCCATCAGCGTCGGCAACATGCCCTGATCCAGAACCGGAGCGGATTGCGGCCAGCCCAGGCTCATCGGGTCCTGCAGCGGCCCTTCCAGCATCATCTGCACGAAGATCAGGATGATGAAATTCAGCAGCAGCGTGGTCACCACTTCGTCGGCACCAAAGCGGGTTTTCAGATAAGTGGGGGCGACCATCCCCGCCGCCCCCGCCGCCGCGCCCAGCAGGACGATCACCGGCAGCAACAGGATACCGGACACATCCAGCATACCTGACCCGATGGCCACGGCAGCCATCGCCCCAAGATACAGCTGCCCCTCAGCCCCGATGTTCCACAGCCTGGCGCGGAAGGCCAAGGCAGCAGCAAGGCCGGTGAAGATCAGCGGCGTGGCGCGGGTCAGCACCTCGGAAAAGGCAAAAACAGAGCCAAACACGCCGCGAAACATCTCGGCATAGGCTGCTATCGGATTGGCCCCAGCGGCCAGCAGCGGAATGGCAGCCAAACCCAGCGCAATGACAGCGGACAGGATGGGCACGCCCAGCGTAAAGGCACGCGACTGGGTCTGGCGCGGTTCGATGCGGATCATGCCGGTTCTCCTGCCATCATCAGCCCGATCTGTTCCCGGTCGCGGCTGGGGGCTTCGTGCAACTCACCATCGCGGATCACCACGATGCGGTCAGCAAGGCCCAGAATTTCATCGAGATCCTCGGAAATCAGCACCACACCCGCGCCCCTTTCGCGTGCCTCCAGCAAACGTCGCCCGACCTCGGCCGCGGCGCCCATATCCAGCCCGCGGGTCGGCTGGTTGGCCAGAATCAGGCTTGGTGACCGGTCGAACACGCGCGCCAGGATGAGTTTCTGGATATTGCCGCCGGACAAAAGCCGCGCGGGGGCCTCAACGCCCGGTCCGCGCACGTCATAGGCCTTGGCCAGTCGCTCGGCATTATCCGCAATGGCCTCGCGCCGCAGCAGGCCCCGCGATTGCACGTCGCTGTTATCCAGCCGCTCGATGATCATGTTCTCGGCCACGCTCATTGCGCCCACGATACCTTCGTGGTGGCGGTCTTCGGGAATACGGCCAACGCCCGCCCGCACCATCGCAGCGGGGCTGGGGGCGCTGATTTCGACGCCGTTCACCTGTATTAGACCCTGAGTTGGCCGCACCAGACCGGAAATAACGTTGGCCAAACCGCTCTGCCCGTTACCCGACACCCCGGCAATCCCGAGGATTTCATGCGCGTGCACCGTCAGATCAACGCCGCTGAGCGTATCGCGGTTGGACCGGCCCGCGACCGACACGCCCGACAGGGCCAGAACCGGGGCGCCCGGCGCCATCGCGGTACCTGCCAGGTCCGGCGTATCCGCCCCGACCATCATCCGGGCGATGGATTTTTCATCCGCGTCCGAGGTCGCCATCTCACCCACTTTCCGGCCATGGCGCAGCACCGCGATGCGGTCGGAAAAGGCCAGAACCTCGCGCAGTTTGTGGCTGATGAAAATGACCGACAGCCCCTCGGCCGTCATCATGCGGATGTTTTCGAACAGCGTGTCGGCCTCTTGCGGGGTCAGCACGGCGGTGGGTTCGTCCAGCACCAGAATCCGCGCCTGCCGATAGAGCGCCTTGAGGATTTCGACCCGTTGCCTCTCCCCCACCGACAGCCGTCCGACGGGCGCATCCAGCGGTGCGGTCAGGCCGCTTTGGGCGATGATCTGTTCGACCTTGCGCCGCGCGGCGCGCCGGTTGCGGCGCAGGGCGAACAAGGGTTCGGCCCCCAGTGTGATATTGTCCAAAGCCGAGATATTCTCGGCCAGTGTGAAATGCTGGTGCACCATACCGACGCCCGCAGCCAGCGCCACCTGTGGATGGCCCAACGGCAGCGGCTGCAAAGCACCCGCCTCGTCAGCGACTTCAATAGACCCTGAATCGGGCAAATAATGCCCGAACAGCATATTCATCAGCGTCGTCTTGCCGGCGCCGTTTTCGCCCAGCAATGCCAGAACCTCACCCTTGTTCAGGGTCAGGCTGACATCGTCATTGGCGATGACCGGGCCGAAATGCTTGCTCAGCCCGTTGAGCTTGAGAACTGTGGTCATGAGGAAAGCGGGCCGGCGCAGGGACCGGCCCGAGTACGATCAGTTGTCCGAGACCGGCCGGTCATCGTTGACGTTCACGCGAAACAGACCGTCCAGAATCTCGGCCTGGCGCGCGTTCACCGCTTCGAGCACATCAGCCGGAACCAGCTCCTCATCCAGAACCATCGAGCCGCCGCCATAGCCCATAAAGCTGTACTGGCCGTAATCCGCGGCCTCGAATGAACCGCTCGCGACATTGGCGATCGCCTTGTCGATGGTCGGCTCCATATGCCACAGGGCCGAGGCCATGATCGTGCCCGGATAATCGCCCGATGTGTCGATGACATTGCCCACGGCCTTGACGCCGCGCTCAACGGCCGCGTCCGATACGCCAAAGCGTTCCGCATACATGATGTCCGCCCCCGCATCCATCATCGCGATGGCGCTTTCCTTGGCCTTGGGCGGGTCATACCAGCTGTCGATAAAGGTCACGAGGAAGGTGACGTCCGGGTTCACCTCGCGCGCGCCGTCCATGAAGGCGTTCATCAACCGATTGACCTCGGGGATGGCGTAACCGCCGACCATGCCGATCACGTTCGATTCCGTCGCGGCTCCGGCCACCATGCCGGTCAGGTAGGACGGTTCGTGAATCCAGTTGTCAAAGACCGAGAAATTGGGCGCCACCGGACCAAAAGACGATCCCATCAGAAACGCCGTATCGGGATAATCCTTCGCCACCTTGCGGGCGGCGCGTTCCAGACCGAAGACCTCGCCCACGATCAGTTGCGCGCCCTGTTCGGCATATTCGCGCATTACGCGTTCATAATCGGTGTTGGCGACATTTTCCGAGAACACGTATTCAATGTCGCCCCGCTCGGCCGCCGTATTCAGGGCCTTGTGGATGCGGCTGATCCATTGCTGTTCCACCGGCAACGTGTAAATCGCAGCCACCTTGACTGTTTCTGCCGCCGCCAACCCGGCGGAATACAATGTTGATACCGCTGCGACCGCGGCCAGCAGCACTCTGCGCGTTAATGTTCTTTTGGTCATATCTCTCTCCTGTGTGGCGGGATGGCAGCATTTTTTTACTGTTCAGTCAATTTTTTCATGCGCTTCCACAGGACGTTCGATCAAGTCGCAGCACCTTTGACCGATTATTGGACACCCCCGTCCTGCGACCGTCAACGGCGTGGGAACGCGTATCACAGCCTTGCCATTGGGACCCGGCCGGAAAGTCCAAATTGGGTTTGCATCACTCAACCATTGATTGTATTTCGGTGGAGTGCGAGTTTTACTTTTGCCGGAAAACTGCGGCACCCGGGCAACAATTGTGCAGATGCGGAATAAATCCAACCGAGGATATATTTTCCATCTTAAGTTTTTTACATCGCGGGTTTATCCGGGACGCCGTTTGATCGCTTGTTTAAGCGGTAACAGCTGCGCTCAGATCTCAGGGTAATTTTGCGATGTTGGATTTTGCCTCTTCCACGGCTTCACAAAACAGGCCTGCGGACCAGCCAGCTCCGGATGCGGTACCATCAGGGCTGTATCCGGGTCCGGGCAAGCGGGCTTTTGACATCGTGTTTGCCTTGCTGCTTCTACCGGTCGTTGCGCCGGTCATTGCCCTGCTTTGGTGCATTGTACGCCTTGACGGCGGTCCGGGATTTTTCGGTCATACCCGCGTGGGCAAAAACGCCAAGTCGTTCAAATGCTGGAAGATTCGCAGTATGGTGGTGGATGCCGAAACGCGCCTTCATGCTTATCTGGACGCCAATCCCGAAGCTGCGGCCGAGTGGGAGCGCGACCATAAACTGACCGACGATCCGCGCATCAACCGGTTGGGGCATATCCTGCGCAAGACCAGCTGGACGAGCTGCCGCAAGTCTGGAACGTGCTGAAGGGCGAGATGAGCTTTGTCGGCCCGCGCCCTGTTGTGGCCATCGAACTGGTCAAATACGGCAGTTCCGCTTCGGCCTATCTGGCGCAGAAACCGGGGATCACCGGGCTGTGGCAGATCTCGGGGCGCAACGATATCAGCTACGCCGAACGGGTGTCGCTGGATGCCGCCTACCTGACCCGGTGCAGCTTTCTCAGCGACGTCAGGATCATCTTCCTGACCGCTTCGGCGGTGGTTCTCAGAACCGGGCGGTAACCGGGCGCACGGACCTTTATTCTTGCTTTGTGACAGTGTAGAGAGCAGCGGCACACGCGTTTGGCGTGTGTCTGACCTTTGGGATCATATATTTGATATGAAGCAGTCTCCGATACACGACGCGCAGTTCAAAACGAACCGGTCCCCGGCAAATGACGCGCCGCAAGATGACGTCATCGACCTGAGCGCATTGGTGGCAACGCTGTGGCGTGGCAAGTGGATCATTGGCCTGGCCACCACCCTCGCCATTCTGGTCGGAGCCTTCTATGCCTTTGTCGCTGCCGTCCCGATCTACAAATCCTCGGCCGTGGTCATGCTGGAAACCGAGCAGGCCAGCGTGATCGACCTGCAAAGCGTCGTGGGCGGCCTGGCCGGTGACACCGCCGAGGTCAATTCCGAGCTTGAAGTGCTGCGGTCCCGCGGTCTGATGGGCAAGGTTGTCGACAGGCTGGACCTCGTCTCGGACCCGGAGTTCAACGAAAAGCTCGTGCCCGTCTCGGCGCTGGAAGGGGTCAAGCAGTTTATCCAATCCCTGTTTGGCGCCAATCCCGACGCGGGACTGATCCCCGAGGATCTGGCCAAGCAGCTGATCCGGGACGATGTGATTACCGCGCTGCTTGAAAATGTATCGGTGCGCAACGTGCCGCAAAGCCTGGTGTTCGAGGTGACGGCCGAGACGGAATCGGCGCGCAAATCGGCCCTGATCGCGGACACCATTGTCGAGCTTTACGTCCTGAACCAGATCGAAGTGAAATTCGAGGCCACCGAACAGGCGACCGCCTGGCTGACCGATCGTGTGGCCGAGTTGCAGATCGATCTGGAAACCGCCGAAGCGAAGGTCAACGACTTCAATTCGACAACCGCGCTGATCTCTCCTGAAGCGCTGCAATTGCAGGAAGTACAGCTGAAGGATCTGCGCGAACGCAGCACCTCGGCCGAGGCGACCCGCGCCGCGGCACAAACCCGGTATGAGGCCTTGAGCGCCGCCGACAGCCGCGCGGCGCGGGCCGAGGTCAGCCAGGACCCGCAACTGCAACGTCTGCTTGGCCAGATCGACAGCTCCGACACCGGTGAGGCCGCCTTTGACACTGCCTTTCAGCGCTTGGTTGCGCGAACCGCGCTCGAAGCCCGGCGGGCGACGCAACAGGTTAAGGCGCTGACGCTGTCAGCCGAAGAACTGGGCCAGAAGATCGCGCAGCAGAACGCGGATCTGATCACGCTGCAGCAGCTGGTCCGCGAGGCCGAGGCCGTTCGGCTGCTCTACGAATATTTCCTGGCCCGGCTGAAAGAGACATCGGCGCAGGAAGGCATCCAGAAAGCGGACAGCCGACAATTGTCGCGCGCCGTGATACCCGGCGAGCCGTCCGAGCCGAAAAAGCCCTTGATCCTTGCCCTTTCGGCCATTCTGGGCCTGATGCTGGGGGCCGGTATCGTGTTGCTGGCCGAGGCCCGGCGCAAAGGCTATCGCTCGGCGCAGGAGCTGGAGCGCAAGACCGGGTACAGCGTTCTGGGTCAGATTCCCGTCTTTCCCGCGCGCGGACGCCGCAAGGTGCTGGAGTATCTCGCTGAAAAGCCCTCATCCGCCACGGCTGAGGCGGTGCGCAACCTGCGTACCTCGCTGATGTTGTCCAACGTGGACCGCCCGCCGCAGGTGGTGGTGATCACCTCTTCATTGCCGGGCGAAGGCAAGACAACGAACGCGCTGGCGCTGGCGCAGAACTTTGTCGGGATCGGCAAAAAGGTCCTGCTGGTCGAGGGAGATATTCGACGCCTGACCATGACGGCACAATTGCAGGGTGCGCCCCAGAGCGGGATTGTTTCGGTTCTGGCCGGGGACGCAACCGCGCACGAGGCCATTTTTCAGGACCCGCTGCTGGGCTGTGACATTCTGGCCGGCGAGAAGACCTCGGCCAATGCGGCGGACCTGTTTGCATCGGAACGGTTCAGGCTGTTTCTCGAGGATATGCGCCAGCAATATCACGTTATCCTGATCGACACGCCGCCGACCCTGCTGGTGTCGGACGCGCGCCTGATTGCGCGCAATGCGGATGCGGTGCTGTTGACCGTCAAATGGAACGACACGTCCGAACAGGATCTGACCGAAACGATGCGCCTGTTCCAAACCGACAATCAGCGCCTGACCGGTCTTATTCTAGGTCAGATCAATGTGCGCGGTGCGCGGCATTACGGGTATTCGTACGGCAGCTACGCTGAAACGTATTACAACAACTAGAAAAACGCGCCCGTTTTCCGTTTTGTGAGGGGCGCGTTTTTTATGATTTGTTTTTATGGGTTTAGTTTGTACTGACGGTGCTGGTTGTGGTTGTGCTGTTTGAGGAACCGCCGCCGCCTGCGGCTGCGAGGCCTGCGGCGGCTGCTGCGACGCCGAGTGCGGGGGCGACGA
>NZ_JBMIRT010000039.1:0-4967 GCF_049195285.1 Ruegeria sp. MALMAid1280
CAAACTGGCCGAAGACACATTAAGCGAGATCGACCGTATCCTCGGCATCCTGCCCACTGCCGGCACCGCCAAGGTCAGCTGGGAGGAATATGGCGAGATCATCGTCTGCGATACCTATGACGAGATGCTGAAAGTGGCCGACGACATCGCCTCCGAGCACGTTCAGGTCATGACCGACCGCGACGACTGGTTCCTGGAAAACATGACCTGCTACGGCGCGCTGTTCCTGGGTCCGCGCACCAACGTGGCCAATGGCGACAAGGTGATCGGCACCAACCACACCCTGCCAACCAAAAAAGCCGGTCGCTATACAGGCGGGCTCTGGGTGGGCAAGTTCATGAAAACCCACAGCTATCAGAAGGTTGTCACCGACGAGGCCGCGACGATGATCGGTGAATACGGCTCGCGCCTGTGCATGCTGGAAGGCTTTGTCGGCCATGCCGAGCAATGCAACATCCGCGTTCGGCGTTATGGCGGCATCAACGTGCCCTATGGTGAAGGCGCGGCTTATCGCGAGGCTGCTGACGCTTCCTCGTAAGCGTCAGGTCATTGCTACAGCAATTGCGCCCGGGTTCGCCCGGGCGTCACGGATTTTGAATGAGAAGCAGATAACACAATGCGAGATTTCGCAATGGACACACATTCCACCCATAAGGCCCTGATCGCGCCGTTGCGCGAGGCCATGTACAACTTTGACGAGGCCGGCGTCCGCGCCGCGCTGCAGGCGGTGATTGCGCCTGACGCCGTCATCCACATGCCGCATCCGTTCGGCGATCTGACCGGGCCGCAAGAACTTTACGACACGTGCTATGCACCGCTGCTGAAATCCATGCCTGATCTGGAACGCCGGGATTGGATCGTGATGGGCGGACCCACGGAACATGGCGATGATTGGATCGGCTGCGGCGGTCACTACGTTGGTACATTCGTCGCCCCCTGGCTGGACATCCCGCCGACGGGGCATCTGACCCATATGCGGTTCCACGAATTCTACCGCTTCGAGGGCGGCAAGGTTGTCGAGATTCAGACGCTTTGGGACATTCCCGAAGTCATGATGCAGGCGAAGGCCTGGCCGATGGCCCCGTCGCTGGGGCTGGAGTTCTACATTCCCGGCCCGGCGTCTCTGGACGGCATCGTGCCCGGACCGTGGGATGAGGCGAAATCTCAGGCCTCGTGCAATCACATCGTCGAGATGCTGAACCATCTGAAGAAACACCCCAGCCAGGGTGGACCCGAAGTGATGGAGATGGAGAAGTTCTGGCATCCGCGCATGAACTGGTACGGCCCCGCCGGGATCGGCACCGGGCGCGGCATCGCGGGTTTCCGCAACTGGCACCAGATTCCATTCCTGAACGGCATGCCTGACCGCGGTAAATACATCGAAGAAATCACCTATCATTTCTTTGGTGACGCCGAATATGCCGCCGTCACCGGGTGGCCGAACATGATCCAGACCGTCACCCATGACGGCTGGATGGGCATTGCACCATCTGGCAAGAAGATCACCATGAGATCGCTGGATTTCTGGCGGCTTGAGGATGGCCTGATCCGCGAGAACTGGGTCATGGTCGACCTGCTGGACGCCTACCGGCAGCTGGGCGTAGATGTCTTTGCCCGCCTGCGCGAGTTCAACAAGGTTCGCGTTCAGGGCACGATTCCCTTCCCGGTTGGCGAAGTCTGATATGCCCCAATTCCCCAGCACCCCCAGTTTCGACCTGATCGGCAAGCGCGCATTGGTTGCCGGAGCGTCTTCTGGCATTGGCATGGCCTGCGCCGTGGCGCTGGCGGAACATGGTGCTGAGGTCACTTTGGCGGCGCGCCGTACTGGCGCGCTGCAGGATATTGCACAGGAAATGTCGGCGCAGGGATGGTCTTCACAGGTTCTGGAACTGGATGTTTCCGACGTGGCGGCGACCGCTGAGGCCGTGGCGCAGAACGGGCCGTTCGATATCCTGCTGAACTCGGCCGGGCTTGCCCGTCACGGCAAGGCTGTCGACACGCAGCCGGATGATTTCGATGCGGTGATGGGCGTCAATGTCAAAGGCGCCTATTTCCTGACCCAGGCCGTTGCCAAGGGCCTGCTCGATGCCGGTCGCCCCGGTTCGCTGATCAATATCTCAAGTCAGATGGGCCATGTCGGCGGTCGCGAGCGCGCAGTCTATTGTGCGTCGAAATTCGCGGTCGAAGGCTTCACCAAGGCGATGGCGCTTGAGTTCGGACCAGGAAAGATCCGGGTTAACACGATCTGCCCGACCTTCATCCTGACCGAGCTGACCAAATCCACCTTCGACGATCCGGACAAACGCGCCTGGATTCTCGAAAAGATCAAGCTTGGCCGCCCCGGTGAGATCGAGGACATCATGGGTGCGGTGGTCTATCTGGCCTCGGATGCCTCGGCGTTGGTGACCGGCACGGCGATGATGGTGGATGGAGGATGGACAGCAGACTGATGGTTGCGCAGAAGGTCACATCGGCAGAAGTTGCCCGCCTTGCTGGTGTAAGCCAGTCGGCGGTCAGCCGGGTGTTCACGCCCGGTGCCTCGGCCTCTGCCAAGACCATCGAAAAAGTGCGCAAAGCCGCCAAAGAGCTGGGGTATCGCCCCAATGTTCTGGCGCGGGCCATGGTGTCGGGCAAAAGCGGCATCATCGGGCTGGTGGTCGCCTATTTGAACAACCAGTTTTACCCCGAAGCTTTGGAAAAGCTCTCGAACGCCTTGCAGGAACGCGGCTACCATGTGCTGATCTTCATGGCGTCGCAATCGGCAGGCAATGTCGACAAGGTGGTTGAAGAGATCCTCGATTTTCAGGTCGATGGCATCATTGCCGCCTCGGTGTCACTGTCCTCGGACCTGTCGGACCGATGCCGGGCTGCCGGAGTTCCGATGGTCCTGTTCAACCGGGCGCAGGACGATCCGGCCATGTCCGCCGTGACGTCGGACAACATTGCGGGCGGGCGCAAGGCGGCCGAGTTTCTGCTGGCCGGGGGGCATAGGAAAATCGGCTATATTGCCGGTTGGGAAGGCGCCTCGACCCAGCGCGACCGCGAGGCCGGGTTTCTGGCGGGACTGCGCGAAGCGGGTGTAGAGCTGTATTCTCGCGAGATAGGGAACTTCGCGAGCGAACAGGCGCAGGAGGCAACCCGCCGTATGTTTGCCTCTGACCCGCCTGACGCTGTTTTTGTGGCAAACGATCACATGGCCATCGCTGTGATGGACGCGCTTCGGTTTGAACTTGGCCTGAAAGTACCCAGCGACGTTTCGGTGGTTGGGTATGACGACGTGGCCGTGGCCGCGTGGCCGGCCTACGATCTGACAACTGTGCGCCAACCCGCCAATCGCATGGTCGCTAAAACCGTCGATATT
This sequence comes from Ruegeria sp. MALMAid1280, assembly GCF_049195285.1. NCBI lineage: Bacteria > Pseudomonadati > Pseudomonadota > Alphaproteobacteria > Rhodobacterales > Roseobacteraceae > Ruegeria > Ruegeria sp. MALMAid1280. The sequence continues at coordinate 3,362 of NZ_JBMIRT010000039.1, forward strand.
CTGCTCCGCAAGATCGAAGACTCCGACGCTGAACCGCGCCGCGTCGAGATTGACGGACCTCTAATTGTTCGCGGCTCTGCCCGCATACCTGAAGGATGGAAGACATGAAGGGATTTGATCCCAAGTTCAAAGACTTTCCCGACTATATCATCGGGATCACCAAGGAGATCTGGGAAGATCGTGGCATTGCCACGCTGCATCACTATTACTCCCCGGATATTGTCGTGCGCTCGCCCGCGTCTGTGGTCGTCGGCAACCAGGACGTGATCGCTGCAACCATGGCGACCTTGGCCGAATTCCCCGACCGCACCCTTCTGGGCGAGGATGTGATCTGGTCGGGAACGCCTGAGGAGGGCATGCTGTCCTCGCACCGCCTGCTGTCCACCGCGACCCATCTGGGTGACGGTGTGTATGGCAAGGCGACCGGCAAGAAGCTGGTCTACCGCATTCTGGCCGACTGCCACGCCATCAACAACCAGATTAACGATGAATGGCTGATCCGCGACCAGAGCGCAATCGTGCAGCAGATGGGCTGGGACCCCAAGGAATACGCCCGCGACCTGATCACGCGCGAGGGTGGGCCAGACGCCTGCGTGCAACCCCTCACGCCCGAAAACGATCAGCCCGGCCCTTATAAGGGCCGTGGCAATGACAATGAATGGGGCCAGAAATACGCGGATATCCTGAACCGGATCATGAATGCCGATATGGGTGTGATCGAGGCAGAGTATGACCGCGCCGTCCTGTCGGAATATCCCGGCGGAACCACAGGTCATAGCTGGGGGCCAGTGGATCGGTTCTGGATGGGCCTGCGCGCCGCGTTCCCGCGCGCGGAATTCAAGATCCACCACCAGATCGGCCGCGATGATCCGATGATGCCACCGCGCGCCGCAATCCGCTGGACGCTACACGGCAAGCACGACGGTTGGGGCGTCTTCGGTGTGCCGACCGGGGCCGAGGTTTATGTGCTGGGCATCAGCCAGGCCGAGTTCGGTCCCTGGGGTCTGCGCAAGGAATACACCCTGTTTGACGAAACCTCGATCTGGAAACAGATACTGTTGAAAACCGGCGATCTCTGAGAATGTCGCACCGTGTCTCAAATCTGGATGCCGCGCAGGCGTTGCGGCGGTTCCATGCCCATCGCGCCAGCCTGCGCGCCCGGCGGCTGAACAATCGTCCGCCGGGAGGTTTGGTTTGATCCGATCAAACCCAAGTCTAAAGGAGACAAGATATGAGCACTATCGAAAGCCGCATCGTCCGTTATGGCGAACTGAAGCCCTGTAAAACCGCATTCATCGACGCTCACACGCCGGGCTCGGACCAGAAAGAGAACTTTACCATCATCGGCGGCGGCGTGTCGGAATCCCCCGATCAGCACGTCCACATCACCGACAAGATCGGGTTCAACATCGGTGCGGCGGGGCAACCGCCGAAATGCCGCAACTCATTGCACAGTCACACCACCGCCGAGGTGTTCTTTGTCGCCAAAGGTCGCTGGCGGTTCTTCTGGGGCCGCTATGGCACGGCGGGCGAGTTCATCGCCGAGGAGGGCGACATCTTCAACATCCCGACGGGCATCTTCCGCGGGTTCGAGAATGTCGGCCAG
>NZ_JBMIRT010000049.1:0-479190 GCF_049195285.1 Ruegeria sp. MALMAid1280
ACCGCCATAGTAGCGGCGACCGGGATAGCCCTCGGCGTATTTGTTGGTCATCACCGAGCCCTGCGCCTCCATCACGGCGGCAGAGACGATGTTCTCGGACGCGATCAGCTCGATCTCGTCGCGCTGACGGCCCAGCTCGGATCTGATCGAGCCGAACAGCTCGGGATCACGGTCGGAAAGGGACTGGGTGAAAAAACCGGTATCACGAAGATTGGCGTTCATGGGGGCTCCACATGGCTGGGATTATCTTGCGGATTTCCTATCGGAAACGGCACATCTACAAAAGCTGTAAAGCGACGATTTGGCCCGCTGTGGCGTCAAGACTGGCCTATCGGGGAAAGGTATGTTTGTTTCGGAACCAAATGTGTAACACCGGAAACCGGAAAAGATGACAAAGAGAATCGCCTTTCTCGCCAGCGACGTCGAAGTTGCGCAATCCGCGCGGAGCAGTCTTGTGAAACTGTATGGCAATGCGGCCCCCCGGGATGCGGATGTGGTGGTTGCCCTGGGCGGTGACGGGTTCATGTTGCACACGCTGCACAACATGCAGCATCTGGACACGCCGGTTTATGGCATGAACTGCGGTACCATCGGGTTCCTGATGAATGAGTTTCACGAAGACGACCTGATGGAGCGTTTGGCTGCGGCCGAAGAAGAGGTGATCAACCCTCTGGCGATGCAGGCAATGGACCAATCCGGCAAACTGCACGAGGCACTGGCCATCAACGAGGTGTCGTTGCTGCGCGCGGGTCCGCAGGCAGCCCGGCTGAAGATCAGCGTCGACGGGCGGGTGCGGATGGCCGAGTTGGTCTGCGATGGCGCCTTGCTGTCTACGCCAGCCGGATCAACGGCCTATAACTATTCGGCGCATGGGCCGATTCTGCCCATCGGGTCCGACGTGCTGGCCCTGACGGCGATTGCCGCGTTCCGGCCACGCCGGTGGCGCGGGGCGCTTTTGCCCAAGATCGCCAAGGTTCGTTTTGACGTGCTGGACGCCGATAAGCGCCCGGTCATGGCCGACGCGGATTCGGTGTCCTTTGCCGATATCGACTGGGTCGAGATCCGCTCGGAACCCTCGATCCAACACCGTATCCTGTTCGATCCGGGGCATGGGCTGGAAGAGCGTCTGATCTCGGAACAGTTCACCTGAAATCCCGGAAACGCGCCTTTTTTCTCTTATGTGATCCAGTTCACAGGCGATTGATTCATCTTTTGTTAATCTTAACTTGCCCGGAGAACACGCCTAGGTGGGAGTGAGTGGCCACCAAGCGGCGTTTTTGAATGATTGCGCAGTTTTCGCGCCGGCGAGGGTAGGTGGTGCTACGCTCGTTGTCAGATTTCCGGGTTTATTTAAGCAAGAGGACCCCGGGCGCAAAACCCCGGGGTCTATTTTCTTGTTCCGGCCTGACTGGCCGCTTCCATTTTTTCCCAAAGCGGCAGGCACATCTGGCCCACACGCGCCTCGATCGCGGCGGCGGCGTCAACCGCCATGTCCTCGCGCCAGCGGCGGGCGGCGATCTGGATGTTGATCGGTTGCGGCCCTTGCGGCAGATCGGCCAGCCGCGCGGGAACGCTGGCGGCGGGCAAGCCCAGGAAGTTCATCGCATAGGAATATACCGCGCAGCCCAGAACCTCGTGCACGCCTTCGACGCCTTCGGTGTCGCGGTCGGGTTTAAAGAACGGTTGCGGAAGGAAGGGGGACAGGACCAAAGGGTAATCCTGCATGAACAGCGACCATTCCCGCGCATAGTGGGTGCGTTTGGCCAGCATCTTCACCATGTCGGTGCCGGTGATGGGCGGGAATTCCTGAAAATAGACGTCAAAGATGTCACGAATTGTCTCGGACCCGGCTGCCTCGATATCGCCTTTCAACAGGGTCAGGACCTCACCCATCAGCGTGCGGTAACCCGTTCGGCCACAGTCGAACACATCGGGCGGGCTGACTTCTTCAACCTGATAGCCCGCATCGATCAGAGCATCGCGGGCCGTATCCAGCGCCTTGTCGACCTCGGGGTGCAGGGCATAGCCAAAAGTGTCCTTGGTGAAGGCGACCTTGATGGGGTTATCCAAAGGTTCGCCGCGCCAGGGCATCGGTACGTGAAACGGATCGCGTGGGTCGGCCGCGATCAGGCTGGGCATCGACAGGTGAAGATCGGCGGTGCAGCGTGTGATCAGCCCTTGGACTGACATGGATTGCGCCAGAAGACCACGCTCGGCTTGTTGGCTGGGGTTCCATGCCGGCACGCGGCCCAAGCCAGGCTTTACTGTCACCGCTCCGTTCGCAGCCGCCGGAAAACGCAGGCTGCCGCCAATGTCGTTGCCATGCGCCAGTGCTCCGACCCCGGCCATAACAGCTGCCGCGGCACCGCCCGAAGATCCGCCGGGTGAAATATGCCGCCCCCAAGGGTTATGTGTGCGCCCGTGCAGCGGGTTGTCGGTGTCGGCGCGGAACGAGAACTCGGGCGTATTGGTCCGCCCGATCACCACGGCCCCGGCGTTTTGCAGATTGCGCACAACGGGCGCGTCATCGGGGGCGATCACGTCTTTCAAGGCCACCACACCATTCGACGTGGCGTGTCCCTTTTGATCGACGTTGATTTTGATGGTCACCGGCACGCCATGCAGCGGTCCGGTTGGTGTTCCTTTCGCCCGAGCCTGATCGAGGCCGCGCGCCCGCTCCAGTGCCTCGGTGCCAAGATCCTCGACCACGGCGTTCAGGTCCGGGTTGACCTGATGCATCCGGTCAATGGCCGCGCGCACCGCGTCTTCGGCGCTCAGGTCTCCGCTGCGGGTGAGGGCGGTCAAGTCGGTGGCGCTCAGTCGCCAGATGTCGGAATATGTCATGCGGCCTCATTGTCTTGGTCAGACATTAGGGGCCTTGGTTCCGGTTGCAAGGGAAAGGCGCAGAACGGGCGGTCAGAGACCGCCCGCAGCGCATTTACTGGGCGTAGCCGATGGATTTCAGCGCCACGGTGATCTCGTCCAGAATGGCCGGATCGTCGATGGTTGCGGGCATCTTGTAATCCTGGCTGTCCGCAATCGACACCATCGTGCCGCGCAGGATTTTGCCCGACCGGGTCTTTGGCAGGCGATCCACCACGACGGCCTTTTTGAAAGCAGCCACCGGGCCGATCTTTTCTCGGACCAGCTTGACCACGTCCTGCACGACCTCACCATGGTTGCGGTCGCAGCCCGCGTTCAGGCACAGGAAACCAACGGGCATCTGACCTTTGAGCTGATCGGTCACGCCGATCACCGCGCATTCGGCGACGTCGGGGTGGGCGGCCAGAACTTCTTCCATCCCCCCAGTGGACAGGCGGTGGCCAGCGACGTTGATCACGTCATCGGTGCGCGCCATGATATAAAGGTAGCCGTCCTCATCGATCATCCCCGCATCACCGGTTTCATAGTAGCCGGGGAAGTGGTTCAGGTACGAGCTTTTGAACCGCTCTTCTGCGTTCCACAGCGTCGGCAAGGTGCCCGGAGGCAGCGGCAGTTTGACCGCAATCGCACCCAGCTCGCCCGGCTTCATCGGATGGCCGCCCTCGTCCAGAATTTGCACGTCATAACCCGGCATCGGCTTGGCCGGGGAGCCCAGCTTGATCGGCAGTTCCTCGATCCCCAGCGGGTTGCCCGCGATGGCCCAACCGGTTTCGGTCTGCCACCAATGGTCGATCACCGGAACCTTCAGCGCGTCCTGAGCCCATTCGATCGTATCCGGGTCGGCACGTTCGCCCGCCAGATATAGTGCACGCAGGCAGGACAGGTCGTACTTCGCCAGCACCTCGCCCTTGGGGTCTTCGCGTTTCACTGCGCGGATGGCGGTGGGGGCGGTGAAGAAGCTTTTCACCTTGTGCTCGGAAATCACCCGCCAGAAGGTGCCCGCATCGGGGGTGCCGACCGGTTTGCCTTCGAAGACAATGGTGGTGTTGCCGTGGATCAACGGCGCGTAGCAGATATACGAGTGCCCGACGACCCAACCCACATCTGACGCGGCCCAGAACACATCGCCGGGATCGACGTCATAGATGTTCTTCATCGTCCAGTTTAGTGCAACCAGATGGCCCGCAGTTGGGCGCACGACGCCCTTGGGTGCCCCCGTGGTGCCCGAGGTGTAAAGGATATAGGCCGGGTCATTGCCGTCCACCGGCACACATTCAGCCGGTTCGACCCCGTATTGGAAACCGTGCCAGTTATAGTCACGCCCCTCGACCAACTGCGCCACTTCCTGTTCGCGCTGGAAGATCACGCAGAAATCGGGCTTGTGGCGGGCCATGTCGATGGCGCCGTCCAGCAGGGGTTTGTAGTGCACCACGCGGCCCGGCTCCATACCACAGGACGCGGCGATGATCGCCTTGGGCTTGGCGTCGTCGATACGCACCGCCAGTTCGTTGCTGGCAAAGCCGCCAAACACGACCGAGTGCACGGCGCCCAGACGGGCGCAGGCCAGCATCGCCTCGAGCGCTTCGGGGATCATCGGCATGTAGATGATGACCCGGTCACCCTTTTCAACGCCCTTGGCCCGCAGCGCCCCGGCCAGGTTGGCCACACGGTTGCGCAGTTCGACATAAGAAATCTCGCGCTTGGTGTGGGTGATCGGGCTGTCATAGATGATAGCCGTCTGCTCTCCGCGGCCGTTTTCGACGTGGCGGTCCACCGCGTTCCAGCAGGTGTTGACCTTGGCATCGCAGAACCATTCATACATCGGCGCGTTGTCGTCAAACAGCGCCTTGGTCGGAGGTTGAATCCAATCAATCCCTTTAGCGGCCTCCATCCAGTATGCCTCTGGATCGGATTTCCAGCTTTCGTAAACGTCCTGATAAGCCACGTTGGTCTCCTCCTTAAATCCCTTGCGCCGTGTGTAAGGTGGGCAGGGGGCAACGCACAAGCGAGGGAAATGACGGGGCGTCACTTTATCGCAAAATATTTGCAGGTCATGCCCAATTAGCCTGCAAATTTTTGCAAAGTGTTTTGAGAGGGCAAAGTTGCGTGTCTGGAGTGCGAGTTTTTGCAAATCTGCAAAGTTCAGCGTGCAAAGAATCACCGGCGCTCAGAATGTGCTCAGGTGCCGACACGGGCACCTGAGCCTCTGTTTCGAGCGTTAGCCGTAATGCGCTACCGGGGTTCCGGCAATGGCAGCCATGTTCAGCAGCCCGCGGGCGGTGATGGACGGCGTCACGATATGCGCCTTGTTGCCCATGCCCATCAGGATCGGCCCAACTTCCAGCCCGTCGGCTTTCATCTTCAGGATATTGCGCACACCGCTGGCCGCATCCGCATGGGCGAAGATCAGAACATTTGCCGTGCCGTCCAGACGCGAGTTCGGGAAAATCCGGGACCGCAGTTCCGGGTCCAGCGCCAGATCAAGGTTCATCTCACCTTCATAGGTAAAGTCGCGCGGTTCGGAATCGAGGATTTCCAGCGCGGCGCGCAGACGTTTACCGGACCCTTCGGCCTGATTGCCGAATTGCGATTGCGAACAGAAGGCAATCTTGGGCTCGATACCGAAACGGCGCACATGCCGCGCGGCGCCGATTGTGGTTTCGGCCAGTTCCTCGGGTTTTGGCAATTGCCGTACATGGGTGTCGGCGATGAACAGGGGGCCGTCTTCGAGGATCATCAGGGACAGTGCGCCGTGCGGGCGCAGGTCGCCATCGGCCAGCACCTGTTGCACATAGTTCAGATGCCAGCGGTACTCGCCGAAAGTGCCGCAGATCATGCTGTCGGCTTCGCCCCGCTGCACCATGATGGCGGCAATCGCGGTGTTGTTCGTGCGCATGATCGCCTTGGCCAGATCGGGCGTCACGCCGCGGCGCTGCATGATTGCGTGATACGAATTCCAATAGTCATAGTAGCGCGGGTCATCCTGCGGGTTCACGATCTGGAAATCCTCGCCGGGGCGCACCGTCAGGCCCAGCCGCTCGCACCGGGCACTGATGACATCGGGGCGACCGATCAGGATGGGCGTTTCTGTGGTTTCCTCCAGAATGGCCTGCGCAGCGCGCAGGACACGTTCATCCTCGCCTTCGGCAAATACGATCCGGCGCGAGGCAACTGCGGCGGCCTCGAATACGGGCCGCATCAGCAGGGCCGATTTGAACACGCTTTGGTTCAGACGCTCTTTATATGCCTCGATATCGTCGATCGGGCGCTTGGCGACGCCGCTGTCCATCGCCGCCTTGGCCACCGAGGACGACACGACGCCCACCAGTCGCGGGTCAAACGGTTTCGGGATCAGGTAATCCGGGCCGAACGTCAGTTGTTCGCCCTTATAGGCCGCGGCGGCTTCGGCGCTGGTTGTGGCGCGGGCCATCTCGGCGATGCCGTCGACGCAGGCGATCTGCATTTCGTCGTTGATCTCGGTCGCGCCCACATCCAGTGCACCGCGGAAGATGAAGGGGAAGCAAAGGACGTTGTTGACCTGATTGGGAAAATCGCTGCGGCCGGTGGCGATGATCGCGTCCGGCGCGACTTCACGGGCGGCTTGCGGCAGAATCTCAGGCGTCGGATTGGCCAGCGCAAAGATGATCGGGCGCTTGGCCATTTTCTCGACCATCTCGGGCTTGAGCACATTGGGGCCGCTGAGGCCAAGGAACAGGTCGGCGTCACCAATCACATCGTCCAGCGTGCGCAGGTCGGATTTCTGCGCGAACTGGTCCTTGTGCGGGTTCATGTCCTCGGCGCGGCCTTCGTAGACCAATCCATGAATGTCGCACAGCCAGATGTTCTCGCGTTTGACGCCCAGTTTCACCAACATGCTGAGGCAGGCGATCCCCGCTGCGCCGCCGCCGGTCGAGACGACCTTGATATCCTCGAATTTCTTGCCCGCCACGTGCAGCGCGTTCTTGGCGGCCGCGCCGACCACGATGGCCGTACCGTGCTGATCATCGTGAAAAACCGGAATGTTCATCCGCTCGCGGCACAGCTTTTCGACGATAAAGCAATCGGGGGCCTTGATGTCTTCGAGGTTGATGGCGCCAAAGGTCGGTTCCAGCGCGCAGACGATATCGGCCAGCTTTTCCGGGTCGGGCTGATCGACCTCGATATCGAAACAGTCGATGCCTGCGAATTTCTTGAACAGAACCGCCTTGCCCTCCATCACCGGTTTCGAGGCCAGCGCACCGATATTGCCCAGCCCCAGAACCGCCGTCCCGTTCGAGACAACCGCCACCAGATTGCCGCGCGCGGTATAGCGTTCCGCGTTGTCGGCATCCGCCTTGATCTCAAGGCTGGCTTCGGCCACACCGGGTGAATAGGCACGAGCCAGATCACGGCCGTTGGCCATCGGCTTGGTCGCCTTGATTTCAAGCTTCCCGGGTTTTGGATGGGCGTGATATTCAAGCGCGGCCTGCCGCAAACTGGGTGTATCCGACATCGAAATTCAGCTCCCTTCAGAAATTTGATTTGGCCTTAAACTAATTTCCGGGGCTTGGCTACGCTACGTCACTCAAGAACGCAGGGCGGGCCGATTTGCCGCTGCGCTTGATTTCCGCCGCAAAACATTTACAGTCCCGCAACTTTTGAACTCACCCCCTTTTGCATCGAGAAGACCGGCATGAGCTATCAGAAAGACGTCGAGATGGGCGCGTCCCTTGCGTCGAACAAAAGCAAATTTGGAACTGTGTTCAGCGCGTCCATCGTTCTGGGTGTTGTAATCCTGTGCGCCATCTCGCTGTGGCCGGTGCAGGCGGCGGTGTTCAACCAAGAAGGCGGACTGATCGAAACCGGCTCGGCCGCGGCTTTGCTGGTTGCTGGATTGGCGGCATTGTGCCGATACCGGGGGATCAGCCGCTTGTATATTGGCGTGGTTCTGCTGTTGCTGGCGGAACGAGAGCTTGAGGCCGATATCTATGCAGTAGACAGCACGCCCTACTTTATTTTGCACGGTCTGGATGTCCTGCTGGATATGACGGTGGTGCGGGTGGTGCTGGCGGTGATCGTGCTGGGTGGGGTTGCCTGGCACGGGGTTCCGAACGCCTGGCGGGCAATGAAGGCGCGGGCGCCGTTTCTACTGGTGTTCTTTCTGGCCGGTACGTGCGCCGTTGTCGCGCAGGGGTTGGAAGAGGTCAGCAGTGCCATCGGCGCCGAGATGACAGCCGCCATGGCGACCCGTCTGTTCGTGCTGGAAGAAACGCTCGAGTTGTTCTTTTCGATTGGCATTTTGGCCGCCGTTCTGATCGGATGGCCAAAAGCCAAGGCCGGTGAGACCACCAATGACCAAACCACACAGTCAGACCCAAGCTGAAATCCGCCTGCCAACGCAGGAATTGCGCGACGATATCCCGTTTTTTACCAAGGTTCTGGGGATGCGGATGGACATGATCTATCCCGCCGATGACCCGCGTGTCGCCGTGTTCTCGGGCCATGGCCTGCGCCTGAGGATCGAGAAAGACGCGCCGGAATCGCCCGGTACGCTGCGTATTCTGACGGACAGCCCGGATGACTTCGCAGAGGGTCGGCGCAGCCTTGTCGCCCCCAACGGCACCCGCGTTGAGATCGACGAATTGAACCCGCCTCTGGTCATGCCGGAAACGGTGCATTCCTTCGTGGTGCGCAGGCTGAAAGATCAGGCGCCTTGGATCATCGGGCGGGCAGGTATGCACTATCGCGATCTGGTGCCGGACCGGTTGGGCGGATCGATCATCGCCAGCCACATTCGCATTCCCGACGGTGGGCCTGTTCCCGATATGTTGCATTTCCACAAGGTTGGATTTCAGCTGATCTTCTGCATCCATGGCTGGGTCGATGTGGTCTACGAAGATCAGGGCGACAAGATGCGCCTGACTGCGGGCGATTGCTTTATCCAGCCGCCGGAAATCCGCCACCGCGTGCTGGAGGCCTCAGACAATGTGCAGGTGATCGAGATCGGCGTTCCGGCCGAGCACGTTACCGAGATCGATCACGAGATGGAGTTGCCCACGCCCCACTACCGCCCCGAACGCGAGTGGCAGGGCCAGCGGTTCGTCTTCAATCAGGCCGCGGGGGCCGAATGGGCTCCGTTCCGTCTGCCGGGGTATATCTGCCGCGACACGACCATCGCCGAGAACACTAAGGGCGTCGCCGGGGTGCAGGTCGTGCGCAAAGGGCAGGGCGATCCGGTCTGGGCGACCCACGATACGGATATCCACTTTACCTTTGTCATGAACGGAGAGGTCACGCTTGAGGGCGAAGACCGCGATCCCTTCCGTCTTGAACAGGGCGATGCTTTCGTCATTCCGCCCGGTATGCGCACCCGGCTGGCTGACCCTTCGGACGATGTTGAGCTGTTGGAGGTTACGCTTCCGGGGACGTTCAATACGACGCTAGGCTAAGGAATCTGTCGCTCGGGGCTTCAACTCCCCGGACGGTTTCATTTAGGGTATGCCTTTCTGACCAGATGATCAAAAATTGGGGAATCGCCATGACTTTGAAAGACGCCGCACTCTCCGTCCGGGAAAAAGCCTATGCGCCCTATTCGAACTTCAAGGTTGGCGCAGCAATCCGGTCGGCGTCGGGCGTGGTTTATTTCGGCTGCAATGTTGAAAACGTGGCGTATCCTGAAGGCACCTGTGCCGAGGCCGGGGCCATCGCCGCCATGGTCGCTGCGGGCGAACAGAGCCTGACCGAGGTTTACGTGGTCGCGTCCTCTCCGCAACCGGTGCCGCCCTGCGGGGGGTGCCGCCAGAAATTGGCCGAATTCGGCAAGCGGGATGTCAAGGTGACGCTGGCCACGGTTGACGGGGCCGAGTTTGAAACCACCATCGGCGACCTGCTGCCGGGGGCTTTCGACGCCTCGCATATGGAGGGTGCCTGAGCCCATGGACGCCCGTTCGATCATCGCAAAACTGCGCCGGGGGCAGGTGCCCACCGGTGAGGAACTGACATGGTTCGCGCAAGGCTTGGCCGATGGCGGCGTCACCGACGCGCAGGCTGGCGCCTTTGCCATGGCCGTCTGCATGGGCGGACTGGGCGCGCAGGGGCGCGCCGATCTGACAGTCGCCATGCGCGACAGCGGCGACGTGCTGAGCTGGGATTTCGACGGCCCCGTGATCGACAAACACTCGACCGGCGGGGTGGGTGACAGCGTCTCACTGGTTTTGGCCCCGGCGTTGGCCGAACTTGGGGCCTATGTTCCGATGATCTCGGGCCGTGGGCTGGGCCATACCGGCGGTACGCTGGACAAGCTGGAATCCATTCCCGGCGTCAGCACCCAGATCGGGCAGGAACGTCTGTCCCAGATCCTGCGCGACACCGGCGCAGCAATTGTCGGTGCGACGGGGCAGATTGCACCTGCGGACAAGCGGCTCTATGCGATCCGCGATGTGACGGCGACGGTGGAAAGCCTGGACCTGATAACCGCCTCGATCCTGTCCAAGAAACTGGCCGCCAGCCCCGAGGCACTGGTGCTGGACGTCAAGGTTGGCTCTGGCGCGTTCATGAAGACGCTGGAGGATGCCCGTAATCTGGCGCAGGCCCTGACGGAAACGGCAAACGCGGCTGGGTGCCGGACCTCGGCGGTGATCACGGACATGCACCAACCCCTGGCCCCGGCGCTGGGCAACGCGCTGGAGGTGGCCGAGGTGATGAAGGTGCTGACCAAGGCATATGACGCACCGCTGGCCGAGATCTCGGCCGAGTTGGGCGGGGTGCTGCTGGCCGATGCAGGTATGTTCGCAACCGCTGACGAGGGGCGCGACAAGATCACCGACGTCATCCGCGACGGTCGCGCCGCCGAGCGGTTCGGCCGTATGATGGCCGCCGTGGGTGGGCCGTTGCAGTTTGTCGACAACTGGTCCCGTTACCTGCCCGAAGCCAGCGTGATCCTTGAGGTTCCCGCCGAATCCAGTGGTTACATCACGGCATTGGATGGTGAGGCCCTGGGCCTGTCCGTGGTCGCGCTGGGCGGCGGTCGGCAGGTTGAAGATGACGTGATCGACCCGGCAGTTGGCCTGTCGGATATTGTCCGGCTGGGTGACAGGATCGACAAGGGCGCGCCTTTGGCGGTTGTCCACGCGGCGCGCGAAGACGCCGCGAAACGGGCTGCTGAAGCGGTGAAAAAGGCCATAAAAATCAGTCCGGATGCAGGGCTGATGCCGACACTTGTGCATGAAAGGATCCTGTCGTGACCCGCGCCTTTCTTGTCGTGATGGATTCAGTAGGCATCGGTGGCGCGCCGGATGCCGATCGGTTCTTTAACGGCGAAACCCCGGATACCGGTGCGAACACTCTGGCCCATATCGCGCAGGCCTGCGCCGAAGGGCGGGCCGAGCAGAGGCGTTCTGGCCCGCTGAACCTGCCCAATCTGGATGCGCTTGGCTTGGGGGCCGCGACGCGTTTGGCTTCGGGCGCGGAGACACCCGGATTGCAGGCCGAACCCAAAGGTTTGTGGGGCTGCGCGCGCGAGTTTTCTCCGGGCAAGGACACGCCCTCGGGCCATTGGGAACTGGCCGGGCTGCCGGTGCCGTGGGACTGGCACTATTTCCCGGACAAAACGCCGTCCTTTCCCACCGATTTAAGCGCCGCTGCTGCCGAGGCCGCCGGAACCGACGGCATTCTGGGTGATTGTCATGCCTCGGGCACGACGATCATTGCCGAGTTGGGGGCCGAGCATATGCGCACGGGATGGCCGATCTGCTACACCTCGGCCGACAGTGTCTTTCAGATCGCCGCCCATGAAGAGAGCTTTGGCCTCGATCGTCTGCTGAACATGTGCAAGGCGCTGGCCCCGCGTCTGCATGAGATGAAGGTTGGCCGTGTCATTGCGCGGCCCTTTGTCGGTTCGCCCGAACAGGGCTTTGCCCGTACCACGAACCGCAAGGATTTCGCCATCTTGCCGCCTGCGCCGGTGCTGACCAACTGGGCGCAGGATGCCGGGCGGCGCGTTCACGCGGTGGGCAAGATCGGCGACATTTTCTCGATGCAGGGGATCGATACACTGCGCAAAGGTTCGGATGCCGAGTTGATGGGCCACCTGTCCGATCTGGTCGATGAGGCCGAAGAGGGTAGCCTGAACTTCGCCAATTTCGTCGAGTTCGACAGCCTATATGGCCACCGCCGCGACATCAGCGGATATGCCCGCGCGCTGGAGTGGTTCGACCGCGAGATCGGTGCCATTATGGCGCGTCTACGCCCCGGTGATCTGATGCTGCTGACCGCCGATCACGGCAATGACCCCAGCTGGATCGGCACAGATCACACGCGCGAACAAGTGCCCGTACTGATCGCCGGACAGGGCGCTGGTCAGATCGGCCCGGTCAATTTCGCCGACGTCGCCGCCAGTATCGCGCATCACCTGAACATTCCGGCCCAAGGGCCGGGGAAGAGTTTCCTATGACCGTCGGTGACCTGTCCAAGATCGAATTGCACCTGCATCACGAAGGTGCGGCACCACCCGCCTTTATCCGTCAGTTGGCGCATGAAAAACGCATCGACCTGAGCGGGATTTTCAAACCTGACGGCAGCTATGACTTCCGCGATTTCGCGCATTTTCTCAGCGTGTACGAAGCCGCTTGCGAAGTGCTGAAAACACCCGAGGATTTTCGCCGCCTGACGCTGGCTATCCTCGAAGAAAGCGCTGCAAACGGAGTGGTTTATTCGGAAACCTTCCTCAGCCCAGACTTCTGTGGCGGCGGCGACCTGCACGCCTGGCGCGATTATCTGAATGCCATTCAGGACGCAGCAGACGAGGCCGAGCGCAAGTTCGATATCACCCTGCGCGGCGTTGTGACTTGCGTGCGCCATTTCGGGCCGGAGCAGGCCAAACGCAGCGCCTATTGCGCTGCCGAGACCGCCGGGGACTGGATCACCGGCTTTGGAATGGGCGGCAACGAATCCGTCGGCACGCAGCGCGATTACAAATGGGCCTTCGACTGCGCCCGCGAAGCCGGGCTGCGTCTGACCACTCATGCCGGTGAATTCGGTGGCCCCGAAAGCGTGCGTGATGCAGTGCGCGATCTGGGGGTGGAGCGTGTTGGCCACGGTGTCCGGGCCATCGAGGACACCGACCTGATCCGCGAACTGGTCGACCGAGAGGTGACGCTTGAGGTCTGCCCCGGCTCGAACGTGGTTCTGGGGCTGTTTCCCGATTTCGCGGCGCATCCGATTGCCCGGTTGCGCGACCACGGGGTCAACGTCACTGTATCAACCGACGACCCGCCGTTTTTCCACACCACCATGCGGCGCGAATATGAGATGCTAAGCAAAGCCTTCGGCTGGGAGGCCGAAGACTTTGCTGCCCTGAATGAGACGGCCCTGAACGCGGCCTTCTGTGATGAAGACACCCGTGCGCGGGTCAAGAAAAGACTGGAGAAAAAATGAGCGAACACCTGACCGTCGTTGATCACCCGCTGGTGCAACATAAGCTGACGCTCATGCGGGACAAAGGCACCTCGACCGCTGTTTTCCGGCAGTTGCTGCGCGAGATCACGCTGCTGCTGGCCTATGAGGTCACGCGTGAGCTGAAGCTGACCACCCGCCACATCGAAACCCCGATGGAGGAGATGGATGCGCCCATTCTGGCCGGCAAGAAACTGGCACTTGTGTCGATCCTACGCGCCGGCAACGGGATGCTGGACGGGGTGCTGGAACTGGTCCCCTCGGCGCGTGTCGGGTTTGTTGGTCTGTATCGCGACGAAGAGACGCTGAAACCGGTGCAGTATTACTTCAAGGCGCCCGAGGGGTTGAAGGACCGTCTGGTGATTGCCGTTGATCCGATGCTGGCCACTGGCAACAGCTCAGCCGCGGCGATTGACCTGCTGAAAGAGGCGGGTGCCACAGATATCCGTTTCCTTTGCCTGCTGGCCGCGCCCGAAGGTGTCGCGCGTATGAAAGAGGCGCATCCGGATGTGAAAATCGTCACCGCGTCCCTGGACCGCGAGTTGAATTCGAAGGGCTACATCATGCCCGGTCTCGGCGATGCCGGGGACCGGATGTTCGGCACCAAATAGCGCTTATTCGCCGCAGATATTCTGCAGCCGGACCCAGTCGCGGTCCGGCAGAACCTGTTGCAGGGGGCGGCCTGCCATCGGGTCGGCCTCGACCAAGCCCAGCACCGTCTCACCGGTGACATCCATTGCATAGGCATAAGGCGTTGACGGCAGCGCGGCCTGCGCAAACACGGCAAGCAGATCGTCGTCCGGCAGGGTCGGGCGCGGTTCGGCCAGCACTTGCTCGGTGTAATTGTCGACAATCCCGGGCGTCAGCTCTCCGGTCGTCAGCAGGCGGAACGCGGTTGTGACGCCGGTGCGGTCCAGCAAATCGTCAAGCGGGTCCTGCGCCTGGTTTCGGGCGCGTTCGGCGATGATGTATCCGGCCGCAACCGAGGGGTCCTCGTGATCCTCGACCAAGGCCCGGTTCAGCAGAACGATGCCGCCCGGCAGGCTGAGGCTGGTCTGTACCCCGGCGGGCAGAATGATGACCTTTCGCACCCCAGTGCGTGCGGCCAGTTGGTCCAGCGCCGCCTCTGCGTCCTCTGCGGTGCAGGCCCGTCCCGACACCCGCTCGATCCGGTGCAGGATCGCGTTGCCGATGTCCTGGCGTTTGATTTCGGGCACGACCGAGACAACGTGGTGTTGCAAAGCCGACGGCATCCACAGCAACAACAGCGCGGCCACGGCGGCCACCACACCCGCCACGCTGAGCCAGCGCAACCGCCCCGGATGCGGCCGCGCCCGGTCGATGGCCCGTTGCAGCCGGTCGATGGCCTCGATCATCGTGGTTTCGGTTTCCGCCAGTTCCAGCGTTTCGTCTCGGTCGCCATCGGGGTTGAAGATCGCCGGAAACACACCCGGATTCCGCCGTTCCAATGCGGCCAGAGACCAATGTGTCAGGGCCTGTTCATTGAAATCCGAGATCGTCAGCGTGGCCTCACCAAGCGACACCACGACCTCTCGCCGCTGTATATCGGGCGAGGGGCGCCACAGACCGGTGGCTTCGATCCGCTGGTACTGTTTAAGTGCCGTCTTCAAGATGAGGTATGCTCGTGATTATTTTGGCTTAGCTTAGCATGGTAAAATCCAAAGGCGCAAACCTGTTGCGCCCGGATTGTGAAATGTGCTGGATAACACGAAGCGCGGCAATCCATGCCGCTTTTCAACCGGGGCTTCGAATGCAGGCGGACACTCAGACCTCACCGATTTTGGCCTCGGTCCTGATGGTTGGTGCAATGGCAATCATCGGGGTCATCGACAACGTCGTGATCCTGCTGGCCGAAACGATTGGCCTGTGGCAATTCCACCTGAGCCGCGCCCTGCTGATGCTGCCGCTGATCGGTGGCCTGTCCCTGTTGGGAATGGGCAATTTGCGCCCGCAGCGGCTGGGGCCGGTCATCCTGCGCAGCGTTCTGATCACGCTGGCAATGCTGTTCTATTTTGCCTCGCTAGCGTTGATGCCGATTGCGCAGGCGCTGGCGGGGCTGTTCACCTCACCGATCTTCGTGCTGCTGATCTCAGCCGTTGCGATGGGGCAAAGGATCGGCCCATGGCGCATTCTGGCCGTTCTGATCGGGTTTGCCGGTACCCTGTGCGTGTTGCAGCCCAACCCCTATGAATTCGACGCCCAAACCCTGCTGCCCGTGGCCGGAGGGTTTTTCTATGCGCTCAGCGCGATCATGACGCGCAGCCATTGCGCGCAGGAAAGCACCGTAGCGCTGTTGGCGGCCATGATCCTGACCCTTGGGCTGGCCGGAGCGCTTGGCCTGGTCGTGTTCTCGATGCTTTCATTGCCCGATGGTTTCGTGACGCGGGGCATGGTCTGGGACATGCAGCCGGCGCTGAAATGGATCGTCGTGCAGGCGTTCGGGTCAACGATTGCGGTTTTCATGCTGATCAAAGCCTATCAGATTGGGGAAACCTCTTATGTCGCTGTGTTCGAATACTCGGTTATGATTTTCGGTCCGCTGTTTGCCTGGGTCGCGCTGGGGCAGGTGATCGGCGTCATGCAGATTACCGGGATCGGGTTGATCGCCGCAGCCGGGGCGCTGCTGGGCTGGCGGTCCAGGCGCGCGAGCGCAATGGGAGAGACGGTGTGATCATCTCGCGCGGGCGCGGCTATGTGTTCGTTCACATCCCCAAAACAGGCGGCACGTCGCTGGCGCAGGCGTTAGAGCAGCGGGCGATGAAGGATGACATTCTGTTCGGAGATACACCAAAGGCCGTGAAGCGCCGCAAGCGGGCCAGGGCGCTGACGGGCAGGGGGCGGTTATGGAAACACGCCACGCTGGCGGATATCGACGGGGTTCTGACGGTTGAGGAACTACAGGCCATGACCGCATTCACCCTGGTGCGCAACCCGTGGAATCGGATCGTCAGCTATTACCACTGGTTACGCGCGCAGAGCTTTGATCACATGGCGGTCTCGCTGGCAAAGTCACTGCCCTTCGATGGGTTTGTGCGGCATCCCGACATAGGGCGATCTTTCCGGCTGCACCCAGCCCGCCGTTACATGACCCGCGCCGATGGGGTCGAGCAGTGCAGGTTTTTCCTCCGGTTGGAGCATTTCGAACAGGACGCGGCCCCCTTGTTCGACCATCTTGGATTCCATGTGACCTTGCCCCACCTCAACCCGTCCGGGCGGCATGCAGATTACCGCAGTTACTATTCCGACCAGTCAGCTGCGGCCGTTGCCGAAGCCTGTGCCGAGGACATCGCCAGATTCGGATATGCATTTGATTCACCGCAGGGCGTATAGTTTCCAGATTGAGCCCAATGTCGTTAGCATTTGAATTGTTGTTCATATTTTGCGGGATTTGCGGGCCTGAAATGGTCTGAATTGGGCCATAATGTGTCAAAAATAAGTCGCACCGCCAAATCCTGTGATACTCATTAACCTTAGTTTTTGTGTGTAATAGGTGGGTGGGTTCTTGTTGAAGATTGAGAGTATCATAGATTTTGCCGAAAGGTCTGAATACCAGGGGAACGCAGAGCCACAAGCTGCGCTGAACGCGCGCCGGGGTGGGCTGGTACATGGGACCAAAGTTGCAACAAAAGGTGGGTGGAAACTGGTCGAAGATCTGCGGGTCGGTGACCTCGTTCGTACTTTGGACAATGGTTTCAGGCCGGTAAGTCGTGTTGCGACAGATTGCATCACGGTGCCGCCCGGAGAAACCAACGCCGAGAACATGCCGATCCGGGTACCGGCACAAGCGGCCTATAACGGCCGTCCGGTGTGGCTGATGCCCGAGCAGGGCGTCGCATTGGACAACACCAAGCTGGGCCACGATCCGATCGCTCTGCCCGTCAACCTGCCCATTGTTTCGGCCAGACTGCTAAGCGGCATGTTCCGGATCACCTCGGATGTGCCTGCGTCTTATTTCGACATCAGCACCCTATTCTTCGATCAGGACGAGGTAATCTATGTTGAAGGCGGGTTTCGGGCCTTTTGCCCTGCGGGGCGCTTTGGATCAGGCAGCCTCTCGGGTGAGGCAGCGTATGAGGTGGTCGTGGGTGAGGCCGCTGCGGATCTGATTTATCTGACGGCAAGGCGCGGCGATATTGGCGTTCTGGCCAATTCCCTGGGTTCGCTGCCTGCGCCGGTCTTTGATCATCCGATTGTTCCGGTAAGGCCGGTCAGGGGCGCGCGGCGGCCCGGGCGGCCGGGTCGACCTGTGATGGTGATTTGAAGGGGGAACTATCTGAACCCACAAAGTGACGCTGGCGCATGGGGGGCATGCGCCAGCGTTTTTTTTGTTTAGGCAGCTTTCGCTTCGGGGGCGAAGCGTCCGTAGAAGCTTTGGCCCTTTTCGGCCATCTCACGCAGCAGCGGCGGGCAGGTGAAGCGCTCGCCAAAAGCCTCGGTCAGCTGATCGCACCGCTCGGCCGCGTAAGGCGTGCCGATGATGTCCAACCAGCTCAGCGGGCCACCGGACCACGGTGCAAAGCCCCAGCCAAGGATCGCGCCGACATCGCCTTCGCGGATGTCTTCCAGAACGCCTTCTTCCAGCGCGCGGACCGCTTCCAGTACCTGCGCGAACATCAGGCGTTCCTGCACTTCGATCAGGTCCGGCTGGTTTTCGGCGTGCGGATATTTCTCCTGCAAGCCTTTCCAGTATTCGGTGCGCTTGCCCTTGTCGTCATAGTCGAAGAAGCCAGCGTTGGCCTTGCGGCCCAGACGGCCCTGTTCCTCCATCCAGAAGATCAAATCGTCCGACGGGCTTTCCGGATAGGCATCACCCATCGCCGCCTTGGTCGCGCGGGCAATCTTGGCACCCAGATCAATCGAGGTTTCGTCGGTCAGTTGGATCGGACCCACAGGGAAGCCCAACTGGCGCGCGGCATTGTCGATCAGCACAGGGTTCACGCCCTCGGCGATCATCCGAACACCTTCGTTGATGTAGGGAATGATGCAACGGTTAGCGTAGAAGAAGCGCGCGTCGTTGACCACGATCGGCGTTTTCCTGATCTGCCGGACGTAATCCAGCGCTTTGGCCACCGCGCGATCACCGGTTTCCTTACCCTTGATGATCTCGACCAGGAACATCTTCTCGACCGGTGAGAAGAAGTGGATGCCGATGAACTGCTCGGGCCGAGCCGAGGCTTTGGCCAGATCGGTGATCGGCAGGGTCGAAGTGTTCGAGGCAAAGATGCAATCCTCGGGGATGATCGCCTCGACCTTTTGGGTCATCTCGGCCTTGACGCCCGGGTCTTCGAACACGGCCTCAATGATCAGGTCGCAGCCTTTCAGATGCTCCAGATCCGAAGTCGCGGTGATGCGGGCCAGCAGCGCCTCTTTCTTTTCGGCCGTGGCCTTTCCGCGCTTGATGCCCTTGTCCATGAAGCTTTCGCTATAGGCCTTGCCCTTGTCGGCGGCTGCTTGATCACGATCGATCAGAACAACCTCCATGCCAGCCTGAGCCGAGACCAGAGCGATACCGGCCCCCATCATGCCCGCGCCCAGAACGCCAACCTTCTGGACGCGCTGATCGGGCACATCCTTGGGACGCACCGCGCCTTTCTCCAGCGCTTCCTTGTTCAGGAACAGCGACCGGATCATGGCCGACGAGGACGGGTTCATCAGCACATTGGTGAACCAGCGCGCTTCGATCTTCAAAGCGGTGTCAAAGTCAACCAACGCACCTTCGTAGATCGAGCTCAGCAGAGCTTTGGCCGCCGGGAAGGCGCCCTGGGTCTTGCCGTTCACCATCGCGTTCGCGCCAACAAAGGTCATGAAGCCAGCCGGGTGATAGGGCGCACCGCCGGGCATCTTGTAGCCCTTCGCGTCCCACGGTTTGACCAGATCGGCGTCCTTGGCGTTCAGAACCCACTCTTTCGCCGCCGCAACCGGATCGTCCGACACAGCGTCAATCAACTGCGCGCCCTTGGCTTTGGCCGGGTCCATCATCTTGCCTTCCAGCAGGACCGGGGCCGCTGCCATTGCGCCTACCATACGGCTGAAACGCATGGTGCCGCCGCCGCCGGGGAAGATGCCAAGCATGATTTCCGGCAGACCGATCTTGGCCTTCGGGTTCGAGGTCATGACGCGGTGGTGACAGGCCAGCGCGATCTCGGTCCCGATACCGGCACAGGTGCCGTTGATGGCACAGGCGATCGGCTTGCCGCCCTTCTTGGTCTTGGGGTCCATGCCCGCCAATTCCATCTTGCGCAGGATGTGGTGGCCGCCCATGACGAAATCGAACAACGCCTGTGCCGGTTCGTCTCCTGCCTCCTGACGGATGGTGGCCAGCGTGTTCAGGTCCATACCGCCTGCGAATGAGCCTTCTTTGCCCGAGGTGATGACGATACCTTTGATCTCGTCATCGTTCAGGGCCTGGTCGATCAGTTGGCTGACCTCCTGAAAGGCCTCGCGGGTCAGCACGTTCATGGATTTGCCCTGGGCATCCCAGGTAACAAAGGCGACGCCGTCCGCGTCTTTGCTCAGAGTGAAATCAGTCATTGTCATCTCCAGTCTGGTCAGCCGTCAGCGGGCTGCCATCTTTGCGGGTGAAGGCGAATCCGTTCTCATCATCCTTCACCATCATGTCTATGTCGCTGTAATAGCCGGTCTCGGTCGGGGTCCGAGTGCCCACCACCAGAAAGGTCGCAGGCGCATCGGTTTTGTTCACAAGGTGATGGCCATTGGCCTCACCTGCAGGCCATGCGGCGCAATCGCCGGGCAGCATCTCATGCTCACCATCGTCGTCGATCAGCACGCAGGTGCCAGTCAGCATGATGGCAAACTCGTCCTGCTCCATGTGGTAGTGGCGCAACGAGGACAGGCCCTGCGGCTCAAGCCGCACGATGTTCACCCCGTATTGGCTCAGCCCGCCCGCATCGCCAACGCGCTGCACGAAACGACCTGCAGTCGCATCGGCCAGCTTGCCGGGATAGGCCGAGCCACCCTTGAACGGGATCTGAGAGAGATCCAGCTTGGGCATCAGACCCGCTCGATTATGGTTGCTGCACCCATGCCGGATGCGATGCAGAGCGTGGCCAGACCGGTTTCCTTGTCCTGACGCTCAAGCTCATCCAGCAGCGTGCCGATGATCATCGCACCGGTCGCACCCAGCGGGTGACCCATC
Organism: Ruegeria sp. MALMAid1280; assembly: GCF_049195285.1. NCBI lineage: Bacteria > Pseudomonadati > Pseudomonadota > Alphaproteobacteria > Rhodobacterales > Roseobacteraceae > Ruegeria > Ruegeria sp. MALMAid1280. Next base: position 20,492 of record NZ_JBMIRT010000049.1, read on the forward strand.
GCGATCGAGCCGCCGTTAACGTTTACCAGCGCGGGGTCCACATCGAACGCCTGCTGGAACCGCAGCACGACTGAGGCGAAGGCTTCGTTTACTTCGAACAGGTCCAAATCGCTGATCTTCATGCCGTTGTCGGCGAGGATTTTCTCGGTCACCGGAACCGGACCGGTCAGCATGATGGTCGGGTCGGTGCCGATCTTGGCGGTTGCCTTGATGCGGGCGCGCGGCTTCAGGCCGTATTTCTCGCCGAATTCCTTGTTGCCGATCAGCACAGCCGCCGCACCATCCACAATGCCCGAGCTGTTGCCCGCATGGTGGATGTGGTTGATCCGCTCAAGATGCGGGTATTTCAGCATCGCCACCTTGTCGAAGCCGGGCATCTGCTCGCCCATCATCTGGAAGGACGGGTTCAGAGCGCCCAGCGACTGCATGTCAGTGCCGGGGCGCATGTATTCGTCGCGGTCCAGAATGGTCAGGCCGTTCTGATCCTTGATGGTGATGACCGATTTCTCGAACCGGTTGTCTTCCCAGGCTTCTGCCGCGCGTCTTTGCGATTCCACCGCCAGCGCGTCGGCGTCGTCACGGCTGAACCCATACTCGGTCGCGATGATATCGGCCGAGATACCCTGCGGCACGAAATAGGTGTCCATCGCCAGCGTCGGATCAACGGCAATCGCTGCGCCGTCGCTGCCCATCGCCACACGGCCCATCATTTCAACACCGCCTGCGATATAGGCGTCACCAGCGCCGCCTTTGACCTGGTTTGCCGCCAGGTTCACGGCTTCCATGCCCGAGGCGCAGAAGCGGTTGATCGCCAGACCGGGGATCGATTGATCCAGATCCGAGGCCAGAACCGCCGAGCGCGCCAGACAGCCGCCTTGCTCCATCACCTGCGTAACGTTGCCCCAGATCACGTCCTCGACGGCGTGACCTTCCAGATTGTTACGCTCTTTCATCGCGTTCAGGGTCAGGGCGGACAGGCGCACCGAGGTTACCTCGTGCAGGCTGCCATCCTTGCGGCCCTTACCGCGCGGGGTGCGCAGGGCGTCATAAATATAAGCTTCGGTCATGGGTCTTCTCCTTAAGCTCGATCCGACGGTTTGCCGGGCATCAGGTCATATGGGTGTTTCCAGCCGGGCTGTTCCGACAAGCGAGTCAGCCAGGCGTCGATATGGGGCCAGTCGGCACGGTCAAAGCCGAATGGTTCAGGGTAATAAAGGTAGCCGCAGCAGCTGAGGTCGGCGTTGGTCACGCCGTCGCCGACGATCCAGTCGCGGCCCTCAAGGTGGCTGTTCAGGGTTTCATAAGCAGCTTTGAGACGGCCTTGGTTGAAACCGGTAACGTCGGCATTGCGGTGTTGCTCGGGCAGGAAGTTCATCAGAAACCGCGTCATTCCGGCCATCGAACTGAGCTTGTGATTGTCCCACAGCACCCAGCGAAAAATCTCGTAGTTCTCATCGCGGTTCTTGCCGCCGAACTTACCCGATTTCTCGGTCACATAGGCTTGGATTGCACCGGATTGTGTCGTGCGGAATTCACCGTCGATCATGACGGGGGCTTCGCCCATCTCATTGACCTCGGCCCGGTATTCGGGCGTGCGCGTTTCACCGTTGAAGAAATCCACAAAGACGGGCTCCCAATCCAGCCCGGACATCTCTAACGCCAGCGCGGCTTTGTACGAGCTCCCGCTCTCTCCGAAACAGTGAAGTTTGATGGTCATGCGATCGCCCCTCCCGTGGCGCGCGTGGATGCGTAGGAATTGAGTATTTTTGAAAGATGAAGTTCGGACGGTAACCCTTTATCAACCATGTTCCTTTTCAATGGTTGTGCGGTACAGGCTGGAGAGCCGATGACCGCAAAAGGTGAAGTCGTCCCTGTCCTGATGGCGAGTGCGCCCGGTGGCAGGGACGCATCACATTTCATCTTTTCAAAAATACTCCCGCCGGAGGCTTCCGGCATTGCGATTTGGCGCAGTCACATGATCGTTTGTTGCCAGTTGTCATCTTTTGCGCGCCTCAAGTTCAGAGTTGAAGGTCCGTAGGCGGTGGGTCAGGTTCTCCTCGATTATGACGCTGTTGAAGTTCTCGAAAAGAAACGACAGCGCTTCACCTTCGTCCAGCCCGGCATCGTGGGCAAAAGCCCTGAGCTTGCGATAGCCGTCCTCGGTCATGGCAACCGGAAAGCGGCGGGTCAGGCGAAAGCGTTTTGGCATTGGGTCTCCTCCGGGAATCGGCTCCGGGGCAGGGCCCCGGAACCGGAAAGTGATCAGAAGTTCGCAGCCTCCAATGCCATCACCGTGTCTGCGCCAGTTTGGATGCGCGACAGGTGCAGCGCAGTGGCTGGCAGGCGGCGGGCCATGTAGAATCGGCCGGTGTTGATCTTGGTCTCGTAGAACTCTTTGTCCGAGGCGCCCCCGTCCAGCGCGTCTTGCGCGGCTTTGGCCATCTGCGCCCACATCAGGCCCAGGCAGACATGGCCGAACATGTGCATGAAGTCATAGGAACCGGACAGCGCGTTGTTCGGGTTCTTCATGCCCTCTTGCATAAAATACATGCCAGCAGCCTGCAGATCCTTGGAGGCGGTTTTCAGCGGTTCGATGAAGGCCTTGTCATAAGCTTCGTCTTTGCCGCCGTTTTCCTTGCAGAAGGTTTTGACCATGTCGAAGAAGGCCATGACGTGCTTGCCGCCATCCTGCGCCAGTTTGCGGCCTACAAGGTCCAGCGCCTGAACGCCGTTCGCCCCTTCGTAGATCATCGCGATCCGGGCGTCGCGGGTGTATTGCGACATGCCCCATTCTTCGATGTAGCCGTGGCCGCCATAGACCTGCTGCGCCTGAACGGTCATGTCGTAACCCTGATCGGTCAGGAAGCCCTTGATGACCGGGGTCAGCAGCGAGATCAGCCCGTCTGCGTCCTTGTCACCCGAACGGTGCGCCTTGTCGATCATGGTCGCGCCCCACAGGATGAACGCGCGTGCGCCTTCGGTGAAGCTTTTCTGATCCATCAGGTTGCGGCGAATATCCGGATGCACGATCAGCGGATCGGCGGGGCCATCGGGGTTCTTCACGCCGGTGACGTCGCGGCCCTGCAGACGATCCTTGGCATATTCCAAGGCGTTCTGGAACGCGGCTTCGGCCTGAGACAGGCCCTGCATCCCCACACCCAGGCGTGCTTCGTTCATCATGGTGAACATGGCGCGCATACCCTTGTGTTCTTCGCCCAGCAGCCAACCAGTGGCCTCGTCATAGTTCATGACGCAGGTCGAGTTGCCGTGGATGCCCATCTTTTCCTCGATCTTGCCGACCGACACGCCGTTGCGCTCACCCAGAGAACCGTCTTCGTTGACGATGAATTTGGGTACGATGAACAGGGACACGCCCTTGATGCCCTCGGGGCCGCCGGGGATTTTGGCCAGCACCAGGTGGATGATGTTGTCGGCCATGTCGTGGTCGCCGGACGAGATAAAGATCTTCTGACCGGAAATCTTGTAACTGCCGTCGCCCTGCGGTTCCGCCTTGGTGCGCATCAGGCCCAGATCGGTGCCGCAATGCGGTTCCGTCAGGTTCATGGTGCCGGTCCATTCGCAGCTGACCATGTTGGGCAGGTATTTATCTTTCTGCTCATCCGTACCATGCGCCAGAATGGCCGAGGCCGCGCCGTGGGTCAGACCCTGATACATGACAAACGCCTGGTTCGCGCCCGAGAACATCTCGCCCACGGCGGTGCCGATCACGTAGGGCATGTTCTGGCCGCCATACTCTTCCGGCATGTCGAGGCCAGTCCAGCCGCCTTCCTTCATCTGCTCGAAGGCGTCCTTGAACCCGGTAGGGGTGTAGACGATACCATTTTCCAATCGGCATCCTTCGGTGTCGCCGACCACGTTCAGCGGATGCAGAACGTTGGTGGCAACCTTGCCTGCTTCTTCCAGAACCGCGCCGGTAAATTCGGCCTCCAGTTCGCTATAGCCTGGAATATCGGATTCCGAGACTTTCAGCACATCGTGCAGAATGAACTGAGTGTCTTTGGTTGGCGCGTTGTAGACGGGCATTTGAAGCTCCCTTAAATTCAGATGTCCGGGGGTTGAGCCGCAGGGGTTAACCGACGGCCTTTTTCTCGGTGTTAATTGAGGCGATGACTTTTTCGCCCCAGCGCAGCTGCTCTTTCAGATCGTCAATGGCTTGCGTCAGCTCCTCACGGCGGGCTTCCATATCCGACAGACGTTCGCGTGCGATTTCAATCGTTCGGACCATCTGGGTCTTTTGTTGGTCACCCACATGGTACAGGTCCAGCAATTGCCGGATTTCCTCCAGGCTGAAGCCGAAACGCTTGCCGCGCAGGATCAGTTTCAGGCGTGCCCGGTCGCGTTTGGTGAACAGGCGTTTTTGGCCCTCGCGGATTGGAAACAAAAGTTCCTTTGCCTCGTAAAAACGCAAGGTGCGAGGCGTGACCTCGTAGGTCTCGCACATTTCACGGATGGTCATCAGGTCTTCGGTCATGGTTTCAGCACTCTCGTCACTGGCGTCTATCAAAGTCAGGTGCGCAGTCGATGCGCACGTTACAACACGTAGATGACGTTCACGTAATGCAAACGCTACGTCACATTGAAAGTTGACGTAGCATCCTTTCGCGTCAAGGTGTCTGATGTCCCGGTTTTGGGAATTGACGTGACGGAAATTCAGCCGAAGGCGGCGGGTATTTGGTGCGAAGACACAACCGGACGGTCCAGGGCTGCAATGCCCGGGTGTCAGTTCGCAGCAAAAGTGGGTGGTTCAGCCTAGCAACTTGGCGGTCTGGTCACGCAGGCGCTGGAGCTCGTCCATCGCCTCATCCAGTTGCTGCCGCTGCTTCTGCAGTTCCGGCATCTGTCGGTCAGCCAGCTTTATGAACTCGGCCATCTGGGCCTGGTTTCCCTGATCTTCATAGATCAGCAGCCATTGGCGAATCTCTTCCAACGAGAATCCAAACAGACGTCCGCGCATGATCAGCTTCATCCGAGCGCATTCACGTGGGCCATAATACCGGCTGCGGCCTTCGCGTTCAGGCTGAAGCAGCTCGATATACTCGTAGTAACGCAAGGTGCGCTTGGTTACGTCGAACTCTTCGCACATCTCGTTTAATGACAAACGGTTGTCGGTCATTCTCGGCCTCCTGGGCTGCAAACTAGGCCGTCGTCACGGCAAGCGCAACAGGCGGTCTTGCTCTTTTGCAAGGCACAGGCTCATAAAGAAAGAAATCAAGGGGGACACCACGACATGGTCGACAAAGTGGAAATTGCGCGCCGATTCATCGAGGCGATCCCGCACGCCAAGGCGCTGGGGCTCAAGCTGACCGCAATCAGCGACGGTGAGGCCGCGATTTCGATGCCGTACAACGCCGATCTGATCGGAGACCCCAGAACCGGTGTTATTCATGGAGGTGCCGTGTTTGCCGCGCTGGACACCTGCTGCGGTGCGGCCGTCATGTGCCACCCGTCGGCGCCCGGAGGAACTGCCACGATTGATTTAAGGATCGACTACATGCGCGCCGCAACGCCGGGGCAGAACATCACCGCTCATGCCACCTGCTATCACATCACCCGCAATGTCGCCTTCGTCCGGGCCACGGCGATGGACGAGAATCAGGATCTGCCGGTCGCAACCGCAGCGGGTTCCTTTACGGTGGAGGGTCTGTGATGGCGCGTCCCCGTCCCGAACCAATGCAGGTGGTCAAGCAACGCCGCGACGCGGCCCTGAACGCAATTGTCGAAGGGGTGCCGTATATCCGGTTCCTGAATATCACGTTTGACCGGCGCGGCGACGAACTGACCGGAGTGCTGAATTTCGATGACAAGCTGATCGGAAACCCGTTGCTGCCCGCGCTGCATGGCGGGGTCACGGCTGCATTCCTTGAGGTCACTGCCGTCATCACACTGAGTTGGGAGTATTTCTTTCCCAGGATCGAAAGCGGAGAAATCGAGGCAGAAGAGCTGTTCAAGGCCGACTCGGTACGCTTTCCCAAGACCGTTGACTTCACGGTGGATTATCTGCGCTCGGGCCTGCCGCGCGATGCCTATGCCCGCGCTTTTGTCAGCCGGTCCGGTCGGCGCTATGCGTCGGTCCGGGTCGAGGCATGGCAGGACAATCACGCGCGTCCGATAGCACAGGCGACCGGGCATTTCCTGATGCCGCAGTCCAAACCCAAAGCGGGGTAACTTACCGTGCAGACCGCCTCGGCACCTCTCACCCATAGACGGGTGCTGAAGATCGCGGTTCCGATCGTGCTGTCTAATGCCACGGTGCCCATTTTGGGGGCCGTCGATACCGGTGTCGTCGGCCAGATGGGCCAGGCGGCCCCCATCGGTGCCGTGGGCATGGGCGCGGTTATTCTCGCGACGATCTACTGGATATTCGGCTTTTTGCGCATGGGAACAACCGGCCTCGCGGCGCAGGCGCGCGGGGCCGGGGACACCGCCGAGACCGGTGCTTTGCTGATGCGTGGGCTGCTGCTGGGCGGCGCGGCGGGGTTTTTCTTTATCCTGACACAAATCTGGGTGTTCTGGGGCGCGTTTGCCCTGTCGCCCGCCAGCCCCGAGGTCGAGGCGCTGACGCGGGATTACCTGCAAATCCGCATCTGGGGCGCACCGGCAACGATTGCCCTTTACGCGGTGACCGGCTGGCTGATCGCGGTCGAACGAACGCGCGGCGTGTTCATGCTGCAGGTCTGGATGAACGGACTGAATATCCTGCTGGACCTGTGGTTCGTGCTTGGTCTTGGCTGGGGTGTCGAAGGTGTCGCCATCGCTACGCTGATCGCCGAATGGACCGGGTTGGCGCTGGGCTTGTGGCTGTGCCGCGCCGCGTTTGCCGGAAACCAGTGGCGCGACTGGCCCCGGATTTTCGATGCGGCCCGGCTGCGGCGGATGATGCAGGTGAACACGGACATCATGATCCGTTCCGTCCTGCTGACCGGGGCGTTTACCACGTTTCTGTTCGTCGGTTCCGATCTGGGCGATGTGAACCTTGCAGCCAATCAGGTGCTGCTGCAATTCCTTGAAATCACCGCCTTTGCGCTGGATGGTTTTGCTTTCTCTGCCGAGGCTCTGGTCGGCAGCGCCGTGGGTGCGCGCGACCGGTATCAGGTCCGCCGCGCGTCGATCATGGCATCGCAATGGGGCGTGGGCGGGGCGTTTGCGTTGGGCGCTGTGTTTTATCTGGCCGGACCGGCTCTGATCGATCTGATGACCACCTCGCCCGAGGTGCGGCTGGCCGCGCGGGAATACCTGATCTGGGCCGCTCTGGCCCCTGCAATCGGGGTGGCAAGCTGGATGTTCGACGGCATCTACATCGGGGCCACATGGACCCGCGCGATGCGCAACGCGATGATCCAGTCGGTTGCGATCTATGTTGTTGCGCTGTTTATCCTGGTGCCGACGCTGGGCAACCACGGGCTATGGGCCGCGCTGATGGTGCTGAACATCGCGCGCGGCATCACGCTGGGCTGGCGTTACCCCCGGCTTGAGGCGCAGGTGGCTTAAAGCAGCGCCAGCAGGTTCTCGGGCGGGCGTCCGATGGCGGCCTTGTCGCCGGCAATGGCCAGAGGGCGCTCGATCAGGATCGGATTCTCGGCCATGGCGGCGATCAGGTCATCCGCGGACGTGTCCTTTGTCAGGCCCAGTTCCTTGAATCGCTTTTCTCCGGTCCGCATCATATCGATGGCATCGATACCCAGCCGATCCAGCACCGCACGAATCTCATCCGCCGAGGGCGCATCCTCAAGGTATTTGCGCACTTCGACCTGCGCGCCGTTCTCTTCCAGCAGCGCCAGCCCGGCGCGGGATTTCGAACAGCGCGGGTTATGCCAATATGCGATCACAGCCAGTCCTCTCGTTTACTTCCAACAGCTTGCGCGACAGAGTTGAACCCGTCCCGCGCCAGCAATTCATCCAAGCCTTGCGCGATATCAGCGGCCAGAGAAATCCCGCCATAGACCAGGGCCGTATAAAACTGGACGGCGGACGCCCCGGCGCAAATCTTGGCATAAGCCTGTTCCGCATTGCTGATGCCGCCCACGCCGATCAAGGGGATTTTCCCGTCGATCAACTGGCTGAGTCGGGCCAGAATCCGCGTCGATTTCTCGAACAGCGGGGCACCGGACAACCCGCCGGTCTCGCGCTTATGAGCGCTGCGCAACCCGTCGCGCGACAGAGTGGTGTTGGTGGCGATCACCGCATCCACGCCCGTCTCAACCGCGACTTCTGCGATGTCCTGCAATTCCGCCTCGGTCAGGTCAGGCGCGATCTTCAGGAAAATCGGGACCGGACGCGGCAGCGTGTTGCGTGTTTCGATCACGCCGCCCAGCAACGCCCCAAGCGCCGCCTTGCCCTGCAAATCCCGTAGTTTTTCGGTGTTGGGGGACGAGACATTGACCGTCGCGAAATCCAGATGTGCCGCGCAATGGGCCAGCACTTTGGCAAAGTCGCCGGGGCGGTCGTCACTGTCCTTGTTTGCGCCAAGGTTCAGGCCGATGACCGCGTCTTTGGGGCGATTGGCGAGGCGGTTTTCCATCACCTCCATGCCTTCGTTGTTAAAGCCAAAGCGGTTAATGGCGGCCTTGTCTTCGGACAGGCGGAACAGGCGGGGCTTTGGGTTGCCGGGTTGCGGGCGCGGGGTGACTGCGCCGACTTCTATAAAGCCGAACCCGGTGCGGGACAGAGGGGTCAGAGCCTCTCCGTTCTTGTCGAAGCCAGCGGCCAGCCCGACCGGGTTGGGCAGGTCCAGACCCGCCACCTGGGTTTTCAACCGGGACGAGGTCACCGGACCCGGCATTGGCGCCAGCCCGGCCTTCAGCGCCTTGATCGACATGCCATGGGCAGTTTCGGGGTCCATCTGGTGCAGGACGGCAAGCCCCAGTTTCTCGGTCAGTTTCATCCGAAACCCTTTCCAGTTTCAGCCGCATGGTGGGCGGTGAATGGTGTCATACCATCTCTGCCGGGAACTGGTGCGCTTGCCCGTCAAAGGGCAGGGGGCGCGACCACACAATATCGGTCATGCGGATCTGGCGATAAAGATGTGGGAACAGGGCGCCGCCGCGCGACACTTCCCATTTCAGGTCCTCGCCCATCGCCTCAGCGTCGCAGGCCAGCAGGGTCAGCCCCTCAACCCCGGCGAAATGCTTGGCTGCGGTTTCGGCGGCCTGTTCGGCGGTCGAGAAATGGACAAAGCCGTCGGATACATCGATCGGCGCCCCGTCCGAGGCACCCTGATCCTGCAAAACGGCCCACTCGTCGGCCCGGAAAATCTTGTAAATCAGCATGAGGTGGTGATGCCCCGCGCGACGGGCAGAATCAAGCCGGATTTCCCCCTTTGACTCTTCCTGCCGCTGGGCGCACCATCGCGTCAATCAATTACAGGGAGTATCAATATGTTCACCCGTTTTCTGGCGTCAGTAGCTGTTCTGGGCCTGTCCGCGGGCATGGCCGCGGCAGAATACAAGCTGACGATTCTGCATACCAACGATTTCCACGCGCGCTTTGAGCCGATCAACAAATATGACAGCGGATGCGATGCGGAAGACAACGCAGAAGGCAAGTGTTTCGGCGGATCCGCCCGCCTGGTAACGGCCGTTAACGAGGCACGCGAGCGGGCTGGCAACTCGATCCTCGTCGATGGCGGAGACCAGTTTCAGGGCTCGTTGTTCTACACCTACTACAAGGGCAAGGTTGCGGCCGAGTTCATGAACAAGCTGGGCTATGATGCGATGACCGTGGGTAACCACGAATTCGACGACGGCCCCGAAGTGCTGCGGGGGTTCATCGACTCGGTGGATTTCCCGGTGCTGATGTCGAACGCGGATATCCGTGACGAAGAACTGCTGACCGACAAGATCAAGAAATCCACCGTCATCGAAGTAGGTGGTGAAAAGATCGGTCTGATCGGTCTGACCCCGGAAGACACCCATGATCTTGCCTCGCCAGGACCCAACATCACCTTCTCGGACCCGGTTCCTGCGGTGCAGGCCGAGGTTGACAAACTGACCGGTGAGGGGGTGAACAAGATTATCGTGCTCAGCCACTCGGGCTATGGTGTCGATCAACGCGTGGCGCAGGAAACCACGGGCGTGGACGTCATCGTGGGTGGTCATTCGAACACCTACCTGTCGAACGTGTCCGACAAGGCGGCTGGTCCGTATCCAACCCTCGTCAATGGCGTGCAGATCGTGCAGGCCTATGCCTATGGCAAGTTCCTGGGTGAGTTGAACGTGACCTTCGATGATGATGGCAACGTGGTCGAAGCTGTGGGCGAACCTCTGATCATGGACAACACCGTGACCGAGGATCAGGCCGCGCTGGACCGCATCGCGGAACTGGCTGTGCCGCTGGACGAAATCCGCAACAAGGTGGTGGCGAATGCCGCAGATTCGATCGAAGGTGACCGCGCTGTCTGCCGCGTGCAGGAATGCGAGATGGGCAATCTGGTCGCTGACGCCATGCTGGCGCGGGTTGCCGATCAGGGCGCACAGATCGCGATTGCCAACTCGGGCGGACTGCGAGCCTCGATCGATCCGGGCGAGGTGACAATGGGCGAGGTACTGACCGTGCTGCCCTTCCAGAACACGCTTTCAACCTTTGAGATCAGTGGTCAGACCGTCATCGAGGCGTTGGAAAACGGTGTCAGCCAAGTCGAAGAGGTCAAGGGCCGCTTCCCGCAGGTTGCCGGCCTGTCCTTTACCTGGGACCCGTCGGTTGCACCGAACGAAGGCCGAATCACCGAGGTGATGGTTGCCGCAGGGGACGGGTTCGTACCCATCGATCCGTCTGCCACATATCTGGTCGTCACCAACAACTATGTTCGCAACGGCGGTGATGGCTATTCCATGTTCGAAGGCGACGACAAGAACGCCTACGACTATGGGCCTGACCTGGCCGACGTGACGGCGGAATACCTGGCTGAAAACGCGCCTTATCAGCCTTATCTGGATGGTCGTATCAAGCAGAAGTAACCCTGCGACCCAGTAACAAAAAAGGCCGCACCACCTGATGCGGCCTTTGGTTTTCCGGCTTGTTCAGCCGAGATCTTGTTCCGGCCAATGCGCCGGATCGAAGCCGTCCTGCATCGGGCGCAGATGCTCGGCCACGCTTTGCCAACCCCCAACCGATATGGTCGAGATCTTGTTGCGGACCTGGTCGATACTGGCCGTTCTGACCTGCGTGGTGTTTTCCTCGGGGCGCATCATTGTTTCGTTCCACTCGATACCGCAGAACGCGGCGACCTGCTGGCTGTAGGTTTGCGGGTCGGCCACAAGTTTTTCGTAAGGCACGGTCAGAATACGATCTCGGGACACGGCATCCCAATGGGCCATGTAGCGGCGGTAAAGGTTGGCGGTATGTGCGATGGATTCCTGGTTCGATGCATAATGCATACCGCCCGCAAGGAACCTGACCTTCCATTTGGACAATCCTGCATCGCGCGGGTCGCGCAGCATGTTGATGATTTTTGCATTCGGGAAGGCGGACAGCAGAAATCCGACGCGTTGAAAATTGTGAGGTATCTTGTCAACAAAAGCGACCGATCCTTCGGGAATTGGCGGCATCAGCTTGCGGTACGCGCGCCCAAACTCGGCAGCCTCTTTTTCAGTGAAACTCCGGTCACCCGTCTCATAGACCAGCGACAAATCTGGCCCAAGGGTCAGCTCTCCGCAACCTGCAAGGTGGGGGGGCTGCGCTCAGCATCATCTCCATCAGCGTGGTACCCGAGCGGGGTTGGCCCACGACAAAATGGGAGCGGGTATTTCGCTCGGACCGGCCTGCGGGGCATCTATTCCGTCCGGGAAAAGCTCGGTTATCGTGTGACAACGCTTTTCGGCTTCTTCAAAGTTGTATGGATTGGTGTCATGCTGTAGCGCGTTGCCGCGTGCAAACTGCGGCATGGCCACATCCATACCTTGTGATTTCGAGATCAGATGCGCCTTGGCGAACTCAAGCTCCGAAATTTCGTTTTCACTGTTTGATATGACCGCCTCGACGCTGTCTAGCAGATGTGTAGCGTCTTCGGACCCGGCCATGGTCGACATCTGCAGCAAAGACGCTGCGTGGCCGGGGTCTTCCGCAAAAATACGCTGAAAGATCTCCGTGGGCGCCTTTTTGTCGCCTTGCTGATGCAAGTTCAATGACTTCATAAAGGCGATCTTCTTGTCGCCACGAGCAAGCTCATATGCACGGGCGACATCTTTCGAGTTACCTTCGACAAAGCCGATTATTGAGTGCGCGCGCGCCCGTCTTGTCAAAAGGCTGACGTTATCAGGGTCGGTTTCCAGTCTTTTGCTAGCATGTTCGACAATCACGCGCCAGTCATTGCCTTTAAGGTAGATTTCGTCCAGAACCCGGTTCAGTTCCTTGTTGTTGGGGTGCTTCTCAAGATTCTGCTCCGTGTATTCCAAGGCTTTTTCGATCTGACCGATCTGCATCAGGGCATTGGACAGGTTTTCCACGAATTGCGGATATTCGGACTTCATCCGGGACGCTTCGACGAAATTGGGTATGGATTCCTGTACTGCTTCATCTCGGTCAGCACAAAACCCGAGATGGCGTGAAAGTCTGAATCCTTAGGGAGATTCTTGACGCCCAACTGTGCCTTTTTCCGCTCCTGTCAGAGCTTGCCTGCATCCAAAGCAGCCGCCACCTTGCCTTTGAGGATTTTCGCTGTTTGATTTTGCATGTGACCCCGTGACACCCTGTGCCTGTTTGAAACGACTATTGATGGTTCCTTTCCCATGTGCGGACGGTTTGCAGTAACCCTTCCCAATGACGCGATGGCGCAGCTGTTTTCTGCACGCCCGGCGAACACGCTTCCAGCGGTGCCGAATTTCAACGTCTGTCCGACAAATCAGGTACACGTGGTCCGCGCTGGAGAGAGCGGGCGCAGGCTGGACCCGCTGCGCTGGGGATTTCTGCCACATTGGTACAAGACCGAAACCGCCGGTCCTTTGCTGATCAATGCGCGGGCCGAGACGTTGGCTGAAAAACCCGCGTTTCGTGCGGCTTGCCGCGAACGGCGATGCCTGATCGTGGCGACCGGGTTCTACGAGTGGACCAAGACCGAACAGGGCGCACGCCTGCCTTGGTATATTCATCGCAACGATGGCGCGCCGATCGCTTTTGCGGGGGTCTGGCAGGACTGGGGCGCAGATGAAGCCCGGCAAGGCACCTGTGCCATCGTGACGACGCCCGCCAACGACCATCTGAGCAAAATTCACCACCGGATGCCGCTGATCCTTGAACCTGACGACTGGCCGCTCTGGCTGGGTGAGGCCGGGAAGGGGGCCGCGCGCCTGATGCGGCCCGGCGCCGAGGATGTACTGGACTTTTACCGCGTAGACCCGGCGGTAAACTCGAACCGGGCAAGCGGGTCCGACCTGATCGAACCGATCCCGGCCTGACGGTGTACCTTTTCAATGCGGGCTTTGCAGGATAGACCCTTGATATGGCTTTGAACTTCACCGACCTGCCCAGCCTTTACGCGCATGACTTCGATACGGTGATCGATGTGCGCAGCCCGGCCGAGTTTGCCGAGGACCATCTGCCCGGTGCCATCAACCTGCCGGTTCTGGACAACGAAGAACGCGCCCGGGTGGGCACGATCTATGTGCAGGAAAGCCCGTTTCTGGCCCGCAAGCTGGGTGCGGCGCTGGTGTTCCGCAACGCTGCAAATCACATCGAACACAGCCTGTCGTTGCACGAAGGGGGCTGGAAACCTCTGGTCTATTGCTGGCGGGGCGGGCAGCGGTCGGGGTCGTTCGCCTGGATGCTGCAGCAGATCGGCTGGCGGGCCGAGGTGGTCGAAGGCGGGTATCGCACCTATCGCCGTCTGGTGAACCAGTTTCTGTATCAGGACCCCTTGCCGCATCGCCTGATCGCGTTGGACGGCTACACGGGCACCGCCAAGACCGAACTACTGGCGCATCTGAAATCACGCGGCGTTCAGGTTCTGGACCTTGAAGGTCTGGCCAACCACCGCGGCTCATTGCTGGGTGAGATGCCTGGCGGGCAACCCAGCCAGAAGGCGTTTGAGTCCGCCCTGGCTGCAGCACTGTGCGGGCTTGATCCGGCGTGCCCGGTTGTGGTCGAGGCAGAGTCCTCCAAGATCGGAACCATGATCCTCCCGCCAAGCCTGTGGACTGCTTTGCGCAATGCGCCGCGAATTCAGGTTCGGGCCTCGATCAGGGCTCGCACCGCCTATCTGGTCAATACCTATGACGACATTCTGTCGGATGGGGACCGGTTGCGCGACCGACTTTCTCCGCTGCGGTTCCATCGGGGCCATGAAGTTGTGGATGGCTGGCTTTCCCTGATCGACGCTGGTGACAAGCAGGCGCTGACGCGGGCGTTGATGGAGCAGCATTATGACCCGTCCTATGCCAAATCCAGCCGCGCCCGCACTGCCGAGGTTGTGGCGCGGGTCGATGCGGCCACTTTGGACGACGCGGGCCTGAACGAAATGGCCGCGCGCATCGAACGGATTCTGGATCAACTTTGAAGCCGCAGGCCCGGCGTGTCGGACATGCGCCCGATGATGACCGCCGGATAGCCCGCGTGCCTCAGCTTTTCGCACAGCCCCTGCGCCTGATTGGCCGTGACGGCGGCCAACAGCCCTCCGGCGGTCTGCGGGTCGAACAACAGGTCGGCCTTGCCGCCGAACGGCAGATCCAGAGCGATGGACCGATTTTCGTTGAAAATCGTTGACCGGACGCCTTGTGCGCTTAATTCCAGCGCGCCGGTCATCAACGGAATTGCGTCCAGATCCAGCACCGCGCCGCAGTCCGAAGCCTCGCACATGCCCAGCAGATGCCCGGCCAGACCAAAGCCCGTCACGTCAGTCATCGCATGGGCGCCTGCCAGAATGCGCGAGGCTACGCCCTGCGGCTGGACCATTTGCCGGAGGGCATCGACAACCCATTCGCCCCGAGCCTTGCCAGCCATTTCGGCAGCCATCAATACGCCGCTGCCCAGCGGTTTGGTCAGGATCAGCGCGTCACCCGGATGGGCACCAGACAGGGTTATCGGGTCATCCTCGCACAGGCCGGTCAGGGTGAAGCCGATGGTCATCTCATCGCCCATCGAGCTGTGACCGCCCACAATCTCGGCCCCGGCATCGCGCATGACCTCGGTTGCGGTGGCCATGATCTCGGCCATGGTCCGGTGCTGCAAGTCCGGCGACATGCGGGGCAGGATGATCGTCGCAGTTGCCGCTTGCGGGCTGGCGCCCATGGCCCAGATATCCCCCAGCGCGTGAACGGCGGCGATGCGGGTCATTAGCGCCGGGTCATTGGTGAAGCCGCGCAGATGGTCCGAGGTCATCACCTGCCGCGCCCCACCTATTGTCAGCAGGGCAGCGTCGTCTCCGGGCAGGGGGGTGATGTCGGTGCGCGCTGGTACGGGCAGGTCGTTCAGCGCAGCCCGCAGCGCGCCGCGCCCAACCTTTGCACCGCAGCCGCCGCACATGGGCTTGTCGCCGAGTGCTTCTTGCAGCCCGGCTGCGCGAAGGCGCGGCATTGAAGGGCGCGCCATTTCGGGCAGGTCGCGGAATTTGTTCATGAAACTCTGGTCGATATGGTTCTTCCAGCGCCACATCAATGGCCCGCTGAAGGAAGTGCCCAACCGCTCGGCCAATGCGGACTTGCCGCCCAGCGAGATCAGTTTCAGGTAATCCTTCTGCGGCTTGTACCGCCGCATCCGTCCTGCCCCCAACGCGGAGCGCAAGTTGTCAAACAGGACTGGGGCCTCTCGAACCGCATAGACACCGGCCTTGGGGCGCGGGTTTTCCGACAGATGGGCACAATCTCCGGCGGCAAAGATCACTGGGTCGCTGGATTGCAGGAACCCGTTCACGCGAATGAAGCCGTCCTGCAAATCAAGACCCGTTTGGGAGATCCAGTCATAGGGGCGGGCCCCGGCGGCGCCAGTCACGAAGGCGGCCGGAATTTCACGGCCATCCTCCAGAACAATGTGATCGGCCTCGATGCGGGAAATGGGCGTGTTTTCGATAAGATCAACACCCAGATTAGCCATAGCCTTGCGAATGGTCGCGCCCGCCTTTGGTCCTGTCGCGGTCAGGGCTTGGGCATTGTCGATCAATGTCACCTGTGCCGAGCGACCTTTGGCGCGCTGGGCGTGGGCCATGGCCATCACCAGCTCAACCCCCGCCACGCCACCACCGATCACCGCGACCGAGGCCGGGCCGGTGCCCTGCAGATATTCCGCCCACCGCGCCGCGAATGGCCCCAGAGGCTTGGCCGGGATAGCATGGTCGGCAAATCCGGGCAGCGCAGGCATATCCGAGGTGATCCCGACATTGACCGAGGCCACATCGAACCCCAGCGGAGGACGACCGGGCACATGGACCTGACGTTGATCATTGTCGATCCCTTCGACCGGGCCGAGGATCACGCGTGCTCCGGCGAACCGGGCCAAACGCACCAGATCGATGTCCAATTCCTGGCGCTGATAATGCCCCGCGACATAGCCGGGCAGCATTCCGGAATAGGGCGCTGTAGGGCCGGGGTTGATCACCGTCACACGGGCACCGGGCAGCGGATTCATGCCCCATTTGCGCAGCACCAGCGCATGGGTGTGGCCGCCGCCAATTAGAACCAGATCACGGGTCAGGGGCAGCGGTGGTTGGTGCATGAAACTCAGATCTTGCTGTGGTCAGGGACGTCTTCGACCTGCTCGACCGCGTGGGTGGCCCAAAGCTCATCCTCGCCCGCGTCCGGCAGATCACCAGGCTGTTCATGGCGGTGAATGTGCCATTTGGCAATGAACAGGGCCGTGATCGGTGCGGTCAGAAACAGGAAAAGGGTGATCAGCAGTTCATGCAGCGACAGGTGGTCTTCGATCAGAAGCGAATGGATGATTGATGCAATCAGAACGCCGCCAACCCCCAATGTCGTCGCCTTGGTGGGAGCGTGCAAGCGGGACATCGGGTCCTTCAGCTTGATCATCCCGTAGGACCCGACAAAGCCAAAAATGCCTGAGACGACCAGAAAGAAGGCGACAAGAAACTCGAAGATGAAACTCATGACGCCCTCACTCGATGATATTGCCGCGCAGCATGAAACGCGCATAGGCCACGGTTGAGACAAAGCCGAGCATGGCAATGATCATGGCGGCTTCGAAGAAAATCTCGGTTCCCAAGTGAAGCCCGTAAAGGATCATCAGCGCGATGGTGTTGATCACCATCGTATCCAACGCCAGAACACGGGTACCGACGCCCTCGGCCGAGATGATCCGGTAAAGGCACATCATGATGGCCGTTCCAAAACATGCGAAGGCAAACCAGATCGCAACCTCGATCATTCGAAAATCTCCTTCAGGCGACGTTCATAGCGCTGTTTGATCTGATCCCGCACCGCGTCGGGGTCGGGCGCGTCCAGGCAGTGAACCAGCAGGTTGTGCCCCTGCGCCGACAGGTCCGAGCTGACGGTGCCGGGGGTCATGGTGATGGTTCCGGCCAGTACGGTGATCGCCTCGGGCGTGCGCAGTTCCAGCGGGATGCAGATCCAGTTGGGCTGCCGGTCGGCATCGCGTTTGAACAGGATGATCTTTGCTACAGTGATATTGGCAATCACGATGTCCCACAGCACCACCAGCATGTATTCCACCACCATCGGCCAGTTCCGCAGCTTTGGGCGGTCGGGCCAGTAGGGCTGGGTGATGAACGGGATGATGATCCCAAGGATCAGGCCAAAGACCAGCGAGTTCAGCGAGGCTTTGTTGGCCAGCAGAACCCACACAATCGTCAGCAGGATGGTCAGGTGAGGGTGTGGGAAAATTCGGTGCAGAAGTCTCATCATTCCTCTCCTCCCAGAACGGCCGAGATGTAGTGTTCAGGTGTGAACAGCTGCTCGGCTGTTTTGCCAGCATAGGTCAGGGCCGGACCCGCGAACAGGGTTAGCATGACAAGGCCCAGCACCAGCCCGAAGACGGAGGTGAAGGCCAACCCTGCATTTGGTTCGGGCGCGGGTTGGGCGGGGGCCTCTTCTTCTGTTTCGGGTGTAGGATTGTGTTGGGCATCGTGGCTTTTCCAGAAGATCAGCGAACCCGCGCGTGCCAGCCCGACGATGGTGACAAACGACCCGATCAGGACAACCGCCCAGATCGCGTTTGCATCCGGCGCGTCGCGGGATGCGTCCAGCACCAGCAGCTTGCCGACAAAGCCCGACAATGGGGGCATCCCCGCCAGCGCGATGGCGCCGACAAAGAACAGGGCCGAGATCAACCCGCTCTGCGGCATCGGTGCCTTGGGTTCGATGGAACCGCCCTGGCGCTCCATCACCAGATCGGCCACCAGGAACAGCAGTGCCGTCGCAAGGGTCGAATGATAGATGTAATACAGCGCCGCAGCGGTGGCGGTTTCCGTGAACAGCGAGATCGCAATCAGCAGCGTCCCCATCGAGGCGATGGCGCAAAAAGCGACCATCCGCGCGATGTGCTGTGCACCCAGAATACCGACGACCCCAATGGCCAGCGTGACCAGCGCCGCCGGTTGCAGCCATGCCCCCACAAGCCCCTGCGTTGCCTCGACATCCGGGCCGAAGCCCAGCGTGTACATCCGCAGGATCGAGTAGGCCCCGACCTTTGTCATGATGGCAAACAGCGCGGCCACCGGCAGGGGTGCGTTGGCATAGCTGGCGGGCAGCCAGAAATGCAGCGGCAGTACGGCGGCCTTAATGCAGAACACCAACAGCAACAGCACCGCACCGACGCGCAGCAGCGCCGTATCGTCGGCGGGCAGTTCTGCCACGCGCATTGCCATGTCGGCCATGTTCAGCGTCCCGGTCACCGCATAGAGCGTCCCCAGCGCAAACAGGAACAGGGTCGATCCAATCAGGTTATAGGCCACATACTGAACGCCTGCCTTCAGGCGAACCGCCCCACCGCCATGTGTCATCAGGCCGTAAGATGCGATCAGCAGGACCTCGAAGAACACGAACAGGTTGAACGCGTCGCCGGTCAGGAAGGCGCCGCACACCCCCATGAGCTGAAAATGGAACAATGCGTGGAAGTGTTTGCCCCGGTCGTCCCAGCCTGACGCAATGGCATAAAGCACAATGGGAAGTGCCAGTAGGGCGGTCAGCAGCACCATCATGGCCGACAGACGGTCCAGCACCATCACGATGCCGAAGGGCGCGGGCCAGTTGCCCAGCTCGTAAACCTGAATGTCGCCACCAGAGGCCTGCGCGGTGATGGTCAGGGCAATCCCCAACAAACCCACAACTCCGGCGACCGAGAAGATGCGCTGCAGGTCCAGGTGGTATCGCAGGACCATGATGATGAACGGGGCCAGGATCGCGGGCAGGACGATCGGCGCTACGATCCAGTGGTTCATGCGTCTTCTCCCGGCGCGTCCACGCTGTCCTGCGCGGTCATGTCGATATGGTCATCCTTCGAGGACAGATAGGCCGAAAGTGCGATCATCACGATCACCGCCGTCATCCCGAACGAGATAACGATGGCCGTCAGCACCAGCGCCTGAGGCAGCGGGTCGGTATAGGGGACGTCTTCGTATTTGTTCAGAACGGCGGGCGCATCCAGCGCCAGCCGCCCGGTGGCGAACAGGAACACGTTCACCGCATAGGTGATCAGTGACAGGCCCAGGATCACGGGGAATGTCCGGCGGCGCAGGATCAGGAAAATCCCGGCAGCGGTCAGAATGCCTACGGCTGAGGCTACGAGCGCTTCCATCAGGCCTGCTCCTTCTCTTCGTCGTCTTTCAGGTCATCCCGCAGCGGGTTGATATCCATTGGGAATTCCTGCGCCATACCCGGCTGCCACGCGAATCGCGACAGGCTGTCCAGTGCCAGCATCACCGCGCCCAGAACCGCAAGGAACACGCCAGTGTCAAACAGGATGGCAGTGGCCCATTCGAACTCTTCCAATGGTGGCCAGTGGAGATAGCCGAAGTCGCTGGTAAGGAACGGGCGTTCGTTGAACCACGCGCCCAGACCGGTCGCGGCGGCGATCAGAACACCCCAGCCGATTGTACCGTGATAATAGAAGCGCTGTCGCTCGATAGCCCAAGTATAGCCGCTGGCCATGTATTGCATCAGATAGGCAATGGCCACGATCAGCCCGGCGATGAAACCGCCCCCCGGCTGGTTGTGTCCGCGGAAAAAGATGTAGGCACCAACCATCAGCGCAATGGGCATCATCACGCGGGTCGCGACCACCATCATCAGCGGGTGCGAGTCTCCCGATTGCGGCCAGTGCGGTTTACGGTTCAGCAGATAGGCGCGGACGTTCGAGCCCAGAACAGCCTCGGTCAGGGCAAAGATGATCAGGGCGGCGATGCCCAGAACGATGATCTCGCCGAAGGTATCAAAGCCCCGGAAGTCCACCAGGATCACGTTGACCACATTGGTGCCGCCACCGCCTTTGTACGAATTCGCCAGATGAAACTCGGAGATCGTCGGGAAGGCAAAATCCCGCAGCATCAGCGCGTAGATCAGCCCGCCAGAACCAAGACCTGCCACAACCGAGATCGCTGCATCGCGCCAGCGCCGCGCGGCGCTGCTGTCCCACGGTGTATCCGTGGGCAGGAAGTTCAGCGACAGCAGCAACAGGATCATCGTCACCACCTCGACCGAGATCTGCGTCAGCGCCAGATCCGGGGCCGAGAGATAGTTGAACGCCATTGAGACGATCAGGCCAACCACACCGATCAGCACCAGTGACAACAGGCGGTTGCGGTGGAACCACATAATCGCCAGCGTCGCGCCAACCAGACAAATCCAGCCGACGAACGGAATGATCTGTATCGGCAGGGGCTCGCGCGTTTCCGGACCAATCGTGCCGGTCGTATAGGCGTAATAGCCAAGCCCGACGGTGAACGCGATCAGGATGATCGCATAGCGGCTGACCACGCCGTTGTGCAGCGTGTCGGTGACCCAGCGGCTGAGCGCCGTCAGGGCTCCGATAACGGCGTCAAAGATCGTCTTGGCCTCGGGGCGGGGCAGGGCGTTCCACAGCGCCTCTCCCCGCCGGTGCAGCGCCAGCAGGAACAAACCGCCCAGCGTTGCCACAGCCGACATATACAGCGCGGGCGTGAATCCATGCCACAGTTTCAGCGAGTAGTAGGGCAGTTTCTCACCACCGATCACGGCACTGGACACAACCGCAACCAAAGGTCCGACGATAGCTGCTGATTGCAACCCGATCAGCACCACCAGCACCACTAGGAAGGCCGGGGCCAGCCACAGCCCAACAGGTGGGTCATGCGGGTGATGCGGATAGTCGGTGCGTTGCGGGCCAAGGAAAACATGGCTGACGAAACGGAAGGAATAGGCGGCTGAGAACAGTGCGGCCAACAACGCCAGCCCCGGTACCAGATAGTGCGAATGCAACCACGTGGTGTGGACCGTTTCCTCCAGCATCATTTCTTTGGACAGGAAGCCGTTCAACGGCGGCAGGCCTGCCATGGACAGGGCGGCAATCGTGCCGATGGTAAAGGTGATCGGCATCAGTTGCCGCAACCCGCCCAGACGTTTGATATCGCGGGTTCCGGCCTCGTGATCTACGATCCCGGCGGTCATGAACAGCGCAGCCTTGAAGGTCGCGTGGTTGATGATGTGGAAAATGGCGGCCACGGCGGCAATCTTGGTGCCAAAGCCCAGCAGCATCGTCACCAGACCCAGATGCGATACCGTTGAAAACGCCAGCAGCGCCTTGAGGTCATCCTTGAACAGCGCGATGCAGGCGCCGATCAGCATGGTGACCAGACCTGTGGTCGCGACGATATAGAACCAGGCATCGGTCCCGGCCAGAACCGGCCACATCCGCGCCATCAGGAACAGCCCGGCCTTCACCATCGTGGCCGAGTGCAGATAGGCCGAAACCGGCGTCGGTGCGGCCATCGCGTGCGGCAGCCAGAAGTGGAACGGGAACTGCGCCGATTTGGTGAAACAGCCCAGCAGAATCAGGATCAGCGCGGGCATGTAATAGGGTGAAGCCTGGATCAGCTCTTTGTTCTGCAGGATCACGCTCAGGTCATACGACCCCACGATATTGCCCAGGATCAGCATCCCTGCGATCATCGCCAGCCCGCCGGAACCGGTCACGGCCAGAGCCATACGGGCGCCCTGACGGCCCTCGGGCAGGTGCTTCCAATACCCGATCAGCAGGAATGAGCTGAGCGACGTAAGCTCCCAGAATATAAGCAGAAGCAGGATATTGTCAGACAGAACGATCCCGACCATCGCGCCCTGAAACAGCAGCAGATAGGTGTAGAACTGCCCCATCGGGTCCTCGCGCGACAGGTAGAACCGCGCGTAAAGGATGATCAGCAATCCGATACCCAGGATCAGCAGAGCAAACAGGAACCCCAGACCGTCCAGCATGAAATTCGCATTCAAACCCAGAGCGGGTATCCATTCAAACCGGGCGGCCACAACCTCTCCGCGCATGACCGCAGGGATGTGGATCAACAGCCCCATAAGCGCCAGAAAGGTGGTCAAGCCCGCCGCCGAAGCTGCTGCGTTTCGTCCTGCCCGGATCAGAAGGGCTGGGAATACAGCTCCGAGGAAGGGAAGGGCCGCGATGAGGAATAGGGACAAGTGCGATACTCCGGTCTGGGCGGTCAAAAGTAGTCCTGATTTTGTAAGGATAATTTTCTGACTGTCCAGCTATTGCAAGTATTTCGCTGCATTCTTGGGGGACGAAACAGGCGGCTGGTCAAGTGCGAATTAATGACGCGAACTTGATCTGCGGGCCGAATTTCACCACAGCGCCGGCTTGGCGAGTATGGTAAAAACGGCCTGTCTGCGCAGGAGGGCACTGTATGGCAGAGACGGTAAACCGGACCCGAAGGTGGGTTTTGCTGGGCGGGGGTGCAGCCCTTGCCACCGGTTTCGCCATTCGTGAATATCGCTTGATTCCTCCGGATTATGCGGGCGGCCAGCTGAATGTTGCGGACGCGCACGCGCAGGCACTGTCAGGCGATATCCTGCTGGTGGACATCCGTACTCCGCAGGAATGGCAGGCCACTGGTGTTGGTGAAGGGGCGTACCCTTTGGATATGCGCCGCGATGATTTCGAACAAGCTCTGGCGCATCTGACCGGCGGAGATCGCAGCGCCCCGGTCGCGTTGATCTGCGCCCGTGGGGTGCGGTCGGCTCGTCTGAGCAACCGATTGACCGAGGCCGGGTTCACCAATGTCCTGGACGTACCCGAGGGTATGCTGGGTTCTGCCGCAGGGCCGGGGTGGGTACGCGCCGGATTGCCGGTTCAACGCAAAACAGGAGAGACTGGATGATCCGTGAAATGACGCTGGCAACCAGGTTGACGCTCGCGGCGCAAGCTGGCCTTGCCGCGTGTGCCGATCAGGACGGTATGTGCGAAACCGCTTCGGGCGGCTATCACATCGAACTGCCCGAGGCGGACAACCCGCCGCTGGTGGTGTTTCTGCACGGCTATGGCGGCACGGCCACCGGTACGATGAAAAACCGCAGCATGGTCGAGCCCTTGTTGGCGCGGGGTTACGCTGTGATGGCGCCGGAAGGGGCTGAGCGCAATGGCCGCCAAAGTTGGAATTTCTTTCCGGGATGGGAGGGGCGCGATGAAGCGGCTTTTCTGACCGAGGTTGTTCAGGACGCCTCGAACACGTTCGGGGTGGATACGGACCGGGTGGTGCTGGGCGGGTTTTCGGCGGGCGCGTTCATGGTCTATTACCTCGCCTGCGCCGCGCCGGATACGTTTTCAGCTTATGTGCCTGTCTCGGGAGGGTTCTGGCGTCCACACCCCGAGGCTTGCGACGGCCCGGTGCGGTTGTTTCACACCCATGGCTGGACCGACAACGTGGTGCCGCTTGAGGGGCGTCTGCTGGGCGGCGGCCGGTTCCATCAGGGCGACATCTTTGCCGGTCTTGAGATTTGGCGTGTTGCCAACGAATGCGCTGACACCAAACCCAGCGGCTTTTCCACCACTGGCCAATTCATGCGCCGCTATTGGACCGGATGCGCCGAGGGCAGTGCGCTGGAATTTGCGCTGTTCCCCGGCGGTCATGGTGTGCCCAAGGGATGGGCGGACATGATGGTGGATTGGTACGAAGGCCTGCCCGGCGGTTGATTCAAGCGCTTTGCGTATGACTTGTATCGAAATACGCTGCCTCTCCCTGCGGTCGAACGCGCATTTCGATACGAAACTCAAATGAAACGCAAAGCGCTTTACTCTGCCGGCGTCATTGCGCCGTTTCCCTCGATCAAGCGCTTCAGTTCTTTCCGGTGGCGCCGGGCCGAACGGGTGATCGCGGGTTCGCGGAAATCCTCTCTCATCCCGACCATACGCCGCGCCGCGCCAGCCGAGACACCGCTGAGCGCGGAAAGTGGGATCGCCAGCGCAAGGCTGATCGCAATTGGTGCCAGCCAGACCGAGACAAGACCGGACAGGATGCCAACACTCAGCGCGACGCCGCTGATGGTTTCCAACGTGTGGCACAGAACCAGGGTGCGCAGGCTGTAGGTGCCGCCGTCGCGCGCCTGCGGGGACCAGCCCTTTTGTATACCGAGCGCCGTGCGGAACACCGCAATCATCTGCTGCACCATCAGGATCGGGGCATACAGGATCGACAGGATCACCTCGGCCAGGAAAGAGGTCAGGAACTTGGACCCGCCGCCGAACTCGGCATAGCGCACCCCGCTCAGGGGCAGGGCCAGAACGCCCAGCACCTTGGGGGCCAGCAGCATCGCGTACATCACCAGGATGATCAGCACGTGGCGGGTTTCCGACATCTCGGGCCATTGCGGGAACATCGGGTTGTCGGGGCTGAAATAATGCAGGACCGAGGCGTCCTCACCCTGACCAATCAGTGCCCACATCACCAGCAGCGCAAACCACAGCGGCGACATCAGATATCCGACCGCGCCGTGGAACATGTGAAAGCGCGACACGGCCCGGAAACCCGTCGAGCCCAGCAGTTTCAGGTGCTGCAGGTTGCCCTGACACCAACGGCGGTCGCGCAGAGCATGGTCGATCAGCGTGGGCGGGGTTTCCTCATACGAACCGCGAATGCGCGGCAGGAAGCGCACGCCCCAACCGGCGCGGCGCAGCAGGCCGGCCTCGACGAAATCGTGGCTCATGATCAGCTTTTCCTGACCGTTGAAGGCCCGCAGCTTTGGCAGGCCTGCGCTTGTGGCAAAGGCCCGGGTGCGGATGATTGCGTTGTGGCCCCAGTAGTTTCCTTCCTGTCCACACCAGCGCGCCAGACCCTCGGCAAAGGCAATGCCGTAGACGCCGTTGGCGAATTGCTGCATCCGGGCAAAGACCGACTGTGCGCCGATCAGTTGCGGGTAGCTTTGAATCAGACCGGCACCCGGATCACGCGCCAGCGAATCCGTCAGGCGCGTGATCGCCCGCCCGGTCATCAGGCTGTCGGCATCCAGCACCAGCATCGCGTCCCAATCGGCGCCCCAGCGGCTGACCCAATCGGCGATGTTGCCGACCTTGCGGTCGGTGTTTTCCTCACGCCGACGGTAATACAGCTCCAGACCGGGGGCGAGGGTGGTGCGCAGCGCTTCGACACTGGCCTGTTCCTGCGCTGCGATCTCGGGGTCGCGGGTGTCGGACAGGATGAACATAGCATAGTGGTGCTGACCGCCTCGGGCGCGCAGGTCCTCCAGCATTGTGCGGGCGTTGCCCAGCACGTTCCACGGCACCTCGTTGTAGACCGGAGTCAGCAGCGCCACGCGCAGCGGCTGCGGGCGGGTTTCGCGTTTCGGCTGCTCCTGCCGCGACAGGGACACCATGCCCAGCAAAACGGTGCAAACCGTGAAAGAGATCCAGAAGAAGTTGAACGAGATCAGCGCCAGCAGGATGCCTTCGATCAGATTGATCCCTTCGGCCCCAAACCAATCGCCCATGATCCACAACAGGCCCAGCGTAGCCGCCATGGCCGGAGAGAACGCCAGCGCGCGCCAGAACCCGGCTGAGGGGCGCCGACCCGCCGGTACCTGTGCATCCCGAAAATCCGCGCTGAAATCCTGCGCAGGCATGGCCAAAGGCGCCTCGGGGGGCATGATGTGCAAATCCTGGGTCATGCGGTCCAACGATAAAGCCAGACCTCAGAGGCCGGTTGTTTGTCTTTCAGCAACTGCGCGCGCAACTCCACGTGGTTGCGCTCGCCCGGCTGGAATGAAAATGCCAGCCGCAGGCCACCGGTATCCGGATTGCGCTGCAGCACACCTTCGGAGGTTTCCGCATGGGGCGAGTCGACAAAGATCGTCATCGCCTCGGGGTCGTCAAACAGTTCGCTTTCCTCAAAGTCGATAACCGCCAGACGCCCTTCGCCAAAGGTGTTCTCACCCATCGCCGTGTTGATCACGCGCGGCATCGGGGTACGCTGGGGTTCCTCACCCCAGATCAGGCGATAAGACAGATCGACCTGGCTACCTGCCGCGTAGGGTTCGGCAGGCCGCCAGTAGGCAACGATGTTGTCATAGATTTCCTGATCGGCCGGAATCTCGACCAGCGTCACAGCGCCTTTGCCCCAATCGCCATTGGGTTCGACCCACAGGCCCGGGCGCTTGTGGTAATTCGCCTCAAGATCCGCATAGTCCGAGAACGCGCGTTTGCGCTGCATCAGACCAAACCCGCGCGGGTTCATGTCGACAAAGGATGAAAACTGCAGCCGCGTGGGGTTGGCCAGCGGCCGCCACAGCACTTCTCCGGCACCATTGCGGATCAGCAACCCGTCGCTGTCATGCACGGCGGGGCGGAAATCGTCGAACCGGCTGTGGTTGGTCTGATCGAACAGGAACATCGAGGTGCCGGGCGCGATGCCCACATGCGGCAGTTCCTCGCGCGGGAACAGGGTCGCTTCGATATCCATCACACAGTCCGCGCCAGCGGTGACGTTGAACCGATAGGCACCGGTTACGCTGGGGCTGTCCATCAGCGCGTGGACAACCATGTCGCGCTGGCCGGGTTTCGGGCGTTCCAGCCAGAAGCGGATGAATTCGGGGAATTCCTCACCATCCGGGTCGCCGGTTTTCAGGGCGAGCCCGCGGGCCGAAAGACCGTAGACCTCGTGCAGGCCGATGGCGCGGAAATAGCTGGCGCCTTGCCAGACGCAGAATTCGTCGGTTTTGCCGGGGCGGTGCATCTCGGTGCGCAGGCGCAGGCCGGAAAAGCCCAGAGTGTCGTCGACCGGCAGTTCGGGCACATCCTCGGATTTATCGAACATGGAAAGGTCAAAGGCGACCGGCGCGGCCATGCCGTTTTCGACCGTCATCACTTTAACCGTGCGCGGGAAGTACAGGCCGGGCGTAAAGAAATCGACGTTGAAGGGCGTCTCGGTCTCATACCAAAGCGCGCGGTCCAGACGGAACCGGATCGAGCGGTATTGCTGGTACGTCAGATCCTGCCATTCCTGCGGCACCATCTCGCGTTCGGCATAAGGCTGGCTGGCCAATTCCCGGGCCATCGCGATGACGTCGTTGCGGTCAAACGGGGTTTCCCCGCCCGTGGCAAAGGTGGCAGGCGCAAAGGCAAGCGCCGAAGTCGAGGCCAGAAATGCGCGACGTGTAAAATTCATTTTTTCGACTTCCAGGGTTGTGACTTGAACCAAGCGGCCATGTAAGCAACGCCGATGATCATGGCAAAGCCAATCATGTTTGCGATGAACACACTGGCAACATCCCGCCCACTCAGATCCAGTCCGACGCCGATAAGCCGTGCTGCTGCCATGGAAAATACGAACACTGCCAGCGATTGCTGCCCGACCTTGGTGATCACGGTCAGCAGGAATTGCCAGACTTTGGCCGCAGCGCCGTGTCCGGTGGCGATCAGGCGGTGGCCGTGCTCGCCTGCGACAACCCAGCCCAGATAGGCCAGAGACAGGAAGTGCAGGTAACGGAACAGGCCGAAATCCGTTTTGTCGCGCAACTCTCCGGTCAGCGGCCAGACCCTTTTAATTTCCGCCGCCAAATCCGGAGCGACGGCCTGAACCCACAGGAACACCTTCCACGACCCGAATGGTGCGGACAGGACCACAAACAGTGCCGCCGCCCAGATCAGCGTCTTCGACACCGGAGGCGCCGGTATCCAGCCGCGCATAAAGGCAAATCCGGTGAAGAACAGCAGCTGCCAGCCGAACGGGTTGAAGAACCACTGACGGTCCGACCACGGCTCGGCAGGCAGGTCCAGCACGTCAGTCTGCGCCACCAGCCACAGCGCGACAGAGGCCAGGGCAACCGCCCAGAACCCGATCCGCGACAGGCCCATGACCAGCGGCATCATCGCCAGAACCACCAGATACATCGGCAGGATGTCGAAATAGTTCGGCACATAAGTCAGCGTGAACATCCCGACGATCTGCGGCGCCGGGTCGTTGAAGAAATGCTGAAGGTTCAGCGACGCGATATAGCTTTTTTCGAATAACCCACTCTGATCCAGCGCCGCCATGGTCATGGCAACAAAGAAGAACAGCGCAATATGCGCCCAGTAGACCTGCCAGATGCGGAAGGCGACGCGGCACGTGCCCATCCACCAGCCTTTGCGCAGAAACGCGCCGCCGAATGCGATGGCCGAGGCCATGCCCGAGCAGAATACGAAAATCTCGGTCGCATCCGAGAACCCGAACCGGGCGGGAATCCACTTGGCCCACGGGTCGTTTGGGATATGCGCGATCAGGATGATGAACATCGCGATGCCGCGATAGAAATCCAGCCGCGGGTCGCGCGTGCGCGCAGGGGCAGCCGTCGAGGCCACCACAGGCGCAAAATCAGAAGCGGGCGAAGCTGTCGCCATACGTATTCTGTCCTTCTTGGTCTTTTTTTGTTTTGTTATTCAGCCGGTACGCTTTGTGCGTCTCGGTCATCGCGGGCCGCATCGATTAATGCGCGGCGCGCCAGAGCGTAATTATCCTCGCCTCCGGCGCGTTTGGTGCGGCGATCGTCCAGAATGCGCTCGACAGCATCCAGACGACCCGCGCGCAGGCCGGAATCAATTGTGATGCGCTCGAATACATCACGTTGGGCGTGGCTGCCCCCTGCCAATTGCATACCACTGCGCGCGTTCGATAAAAAGTCGAATGCGGCACCGTAGAGGCCTTCGCCAAAAGCCTCAAGCCCCTTGGCGGCTGCAATGCCCGGATCGGACATGCGGACCGGGGTGTCCCCCTGATTGCGCTGTGCGTCCTTCTGGATGCGCTGCAACATCTTGTTGGTCGCGTTGGTGCGGTTGTCGCCGGTCAGAGCCAGAAGATAGTGCAGATCGGCAAAGATCAGACAGCCATCCTCGGTCCGGGCGGCGCTGAGATCGGCCAGCTCTTCCCAACGATTGCCGACATCTATGCCCTCAAGCTCCAGCCGTGACAGCAACGAGGTTGCGTTCGAAATATCGCGGTAATCGTCGGTTTTGTCCTGACGGATGTAGTTGTCATACAGCTCCATCACCTGATCGACCTGACCCAGGTCCAGGTGCATCAGCGCCTTGTGCCACCAGACGTGATAGCGGAAGTTGTTGCAATGGGTCCAAGCGTCCTCGCGCCCAGCCAGCCAGTCCAGACCCAGCTGCGCGTTGCCCGTCATCTCATGCACATGGGCCACCGCGTGCAGGCCCCAGGCGTCATCCGATACCATCCACAGCGCCTGACGCCCGGCAATCTCGGCCTTTTCATAGGCGCCGGTTTCCTCCAGCGCGAAGGAATGGCAGCCCAGCAGATAGCCACGTCCGGGATGATCGGGCGCATAGGCGGGCATCACCCGTTCGATAGAGCGGCGCATTCCGGTTGGGTCGCCCAGAACGAACCGGGTCGCGTGGCTGAGCTTCATCGCCAGTGTGTCCTGCGGATGGGCGCGCAGTATCTCTTCGAATTTCTGGATGGCCTGTGAGGGCAGGTCGGCCAGATACAGACCCAGCGCGTCGATATACAGCTGCTCGCGCGCGGAAACCGGCTGCCGCTCCGCCGCTGCATTTGCGTCTGCAAATGCCTCAACCGCGACTGCCGTCATCTCACGCCGGCCCAGCAGAACCATGAACAGGCCTTTGATCGCGTGACCCAGGGCAAAGTCGGGCTCAAGCTCAAGCACTTTGCCCAGATGCTGCGGCGTGCTGGCCGAATGCGCCATGAAGCCAAGCAGAACACCATTCCACGCCTCGACGCTTGCGGGCTGGCTCAGGGTGTTCATCTGTCCGAAAACATCTTGTTTCATGGGAGCGATCCGATCCAATTATGAATTTGTACAATATCTGATTTAGCAGAGACAACGGCGGCGTCGTATCAGTATCGCCGCTGCTCTCGAATTGGTGAAATGCCGTGTGTGGAAAACGTGAAAAAAACCGCCGATTCAACGGCATGTTTCAGCAACTTGCCGCCGAAACAGGCGCCGTGTTTCAATCTTCGAATGGATTTTCAGCGTTCAGAACAGCCTGAGTGTCCGCCCCGAACACCGGCGGAGCACTGCGATATGTTACAGGTGTGCGGGACAGTTTCAGCGGATTCCCGATCAATTTCACTTCGCCCGGGGCGGCCTGCATGGCGATCTGCATCTGCCGCGCGGCGACCTGTTTCGTGGCAAAAACCTGATCCAGCGCCTGCACCGGGCCGACCGGCACTTTGCGCGTTTCAAGTTCGGCGATCACGGTGGCGGTGGTATAGGTCTGCACAGCCGGACGCAGCACCGCGTTTAGGGCGTCCCGGTTTTCCAGCCGCGCCGGGTTGGTGGCAAAGCGCGGGTCGTCCGCAAGCTCCGGTTGACCGATGAAATCGCAAAAGCGGTGGAACTGGCCGTCATTACCCACGGCCAGAATGACGTGGCCATCGACGGTTTCGTAGACGTCATAAGGCACGATATTGGGATGCCCGTTGCCGCGCCGTTGGGGCACCTCGCCCGAGGTCAGATAGTTCACGCCCTCGTTGATCAGCCACGACACCTGCGCATCGACCAGCGCCAGATCAATCTGCTGGCCTTCCCCGGTCTGGTCGCGGTGGCGCAGCGCGGCCAGAATGCCGACGGTCGCGTACATCCCGCACATCACGTCAGAGATGCCGACGCCCACCTTCATCGGGGCCCCGTCAGCGTCACCGGTCAACGACATGATCCCGCCATAGCCCTGCGCCATCAGGTCATATCCGGGTTTGGACGCGTTCGGCCCGGTCTGGCCGTAGCCCGAGATCGAGCAATAGACGAGGCTGGGAAACTCTGGCGACAGGGTTGCGTAGTCCAGCCCGTATTTTGCCAAACCACCGGGTTTGAAATTTTCGATTAAGATATCCGCGTGCGAGGCCAGCCGCTTGATCTGCGCCTGACCCTCGGGCGTGGTGATGTCGATGGCCACGGATTTCTTGTTTCGGTTGGTCGACATGAAATAAGCGCTCAGGTCCGAACGGTTGCCGTCTGCGTCCTCAACATAAGGAGGACCCCATTGCCGCGTGTCGTCCCCGCCCGTGGCCGGATTTTCGATCTTGATGACGCTGGCGCCCAGATCGCCCAGCAATTGCGTGCAGGTCGGCCCAGCCAGAATGCGGCTGAGGTCCAAAACCTTGACGCCCTTCAGCGGTCCTTCAGATGCGGCCATCATATCCTCCACGGTCAATCTCGGCGGCGATCACGGTGAATGTGTCGGCCTTTACGGCTGCATTCAGCGCGGCGCGCAATTCTTCCCGGTTGCGGACGGTGTGGCCGTTGCCGCCAAAGGCCCGACCCATAGCGGCAAAGTCGTGGCGGTCGAAATCGACGCCTGTGTTGCCCATCTGGCGCTGGCGCTGTTTCAACTCGATCAACGCAAGGCTGGCATCGACAAAGACCAGAAAGATCGGGTTGCCGCCCATCTCGGCGGCGGTCGACAACTCTCCGGCGACCATCAGGAACCCGGCATCGCCTGAAAAGCTGATCACCGGGCGGTCCGGCTCGGCCAGTTTCAGGCCAATTGCCATCGGCACCGCGCAGCCCATGGTGCACAGCGCCGAGGATTGGATCAGCCCGCGTTCTTCATGGCAATCCCACATCTGGCTTAGCAGGATGCGATGCGCGCCGCTGTCGGCAGTGGCCAGTGTTTCAGCGGGCAGGGTGGCGCGGGTCTCGGCGATCACGGCGGCAGGGCCCCAGTCGTCATCGGTGGGGAAGGCCTGCGCCAAGGCGGCCTTGACCTGCGCGGGCTCACCACCCGGCCATGTTGCGCGCGCGGGGTTGCCTTTGGCGATGGATTCCAGCGTGGCGCCTGTATGGGCGACCAGATGCAGCCCGGCCTGATGCATGAAATGATCATTGACCACGGCAGAAATATCGATGACGCGCTTGTCCTCGGGATCCCAGATCTCACGCCAGCCGGGGCGCATTTCAATGGGGTCATAGCCCAGACACAGCACCAGATCGGATTGTTCGACCAGCGGCACCAGATGCTTGTCTGCCAGCGGTGACAGACCCGCACCGCCGAGGCTCAGAGGGTGATCCTCGGGCACCACACCCTTGGCCTTGTAGGTGGTCACGAAGGGAATGCTGAAATGTTCCAGAAACGCCTGCACCACATTGCGCGAGTTGTCATAGAGCACGTCCAGACCCACAATCGCGATGGGACGCTCGGCCTCGGCCACCCAGCGGCGGGCTTTTTCAACGCAATTCCCCTCGGGCGCAACGGCGGCGGGTTTGGTGAGGCGGCGGCGTTTGACACCGGATACGCGCGTATCCGCGACCGAGATCGGCACGTCGATATGCACCGGACCGGGACGCGGCTGGTTGGCCAGCGACACCGCCTTGTCGGCCACAATATCCGCCCCTTGCGGGGTCAGGGTGAACGTCCCCTTGGTGATCGAGCGATAGACTTGCGCATGATCCATGACCTGATGGGTATAGGTCAGCGCCTCATCCGCATCGACGCAGCCGGTCAGTACGATCATCGGCACCCGGTCCTGCAGCGCGTTGGCCACCACGTTGATCCCATTCATCGCGCCGGGGCCAAGGGTGGCCACCAGGATCGCAGGTGCACCGTCGCGGTGATGCACGGCTTCAGCCATGAACCCGGCGGCGTTTTCGTGTTTGGCCAAGTGAAAGGTGATCCCGGCCTGTTCCAAAGCATCTACCAGCGTCAAAACCTCGCCGCCCGGCATCCCAAAGGCGTGGCGACATCCGGCCTCGTAGAGACGTTGGGCCAAAAGGTCAGCCGCACGGGGGGACAGGTCCTGCATCAGTCAAGCTCCGAAATCGTGTTTCACAGGAGAATGCGGAGGACGCGCCCGGACGCAAGCGGGTTCACGCCAGTGTGACTATTTGACTGCGGTTTCCGCCACCGCCTGAAACTTTGTGTCCAGTTCGGCGGCAATATCGCTCAGCGGCTCGCCTCCTTCATAGACGTAAGGCGCAAACACAAAGCTGGGCGTTTTGTAGGACAGGGTCGCGGTGCCGTCCTCGTTTTCAGTGACGTAAAGCCGGATTGGGGCTTCGATCATCGCCCGGACCGAGGTTTCCAGCACGCGCACGGCGTAGTCGTTGTTAAAGGCGCCGATCACCAGATTTCCGGGAATGATGATGCCCCGCGCAGCCGCGGCCTTGGTCGGCCCGGCCTGAGTGACCACGATCAGCCCGTTTTCCTTCACCGCAGATTTGGTATCGGCCACGAGGTCTTCATAGCTTTTGTCCGTCGGATAAATCGCCCAACCGGACAGGGGTTCGTCGGCCCAGGCAGGCACGACCAAACAGCAAAGCAAAGCCCATAGAACGCGCATTCTTGACACCTCCAACACCACGATTGGCTTTATTGATGACAGAGAACCGGGTGTGGCGCATTCACAATCCTGTGCGTTTTTGCAGCAGATAGATATCCATGATCCAGCCATGATCGGCACGCGCGCTGGTGCGGGTGTCCAGAATCTGCTGCGCCACGTCGGCCAGAGGCCCCTTGATCAGCAGTTCCTCTTTCATGCCCACATAAGCGCCCCACCAGATGTCATAGTCCTGCATCTCAAGGCTTTGGAACGAGCATTCACCGTCCAGCATAACCGCCACTTTCGAGGCGTTTACCGGCCAACCCTCATCCCGGATACGCCGACCAGTGGTGACAACATAAGGCGCGCCCAGATCATTGATCGGAATAGCATGAGCCGCCGTCAGTGCCTGCAGGGCGGTGATTCCCGGAATCACTCGGGTTTCCGGCTGCGGGTCCAACCGCGAGGCGATCCGCAGCGAGCTGTCGTATAGCGACGGGTCGCCCCAGATCAGCAAGGCCACATGTTGCGCCTCTGGGTGGGCTTGGATCGCCTCGTGCCAGCGCAGGGCAATCGCGTCGTGCCATTCGTCCACGCCACGCAGGTAACCATCGTCCGAACGGCGCTTGGGAATGTCAAAGTATGCAATCCGGGGCGGCGTGTCGGTCACGGCCCCGATGATCTCTTCGCGCAGCCCGGCAAGATCGGCCTTGTTCTCACCTTTGCGGGGGATCAGGATCAGGTCCGCATCACGGATCGCCTGCGCGCCCTGAAAGGTCACGTGATCCGGGTTGCCGGTGCCAATGCCGATCAGGGTCAGGTCAAACATCTTCAAACTCTGCCAGCGGGCCATAAAGGATCAGCGCCGGGGCGTTGCCGACCTCGATTGCCAGTTTTTCCGACAATGCGCCGATGGTCGCACGATGCAGCTTCTGGTCAGGGGTCGAAACAGATTCAGCCATCAGCGCGGGCGTGTCCAATGGCAGGCCATGCCCGTGCAAGGTCTTTACCAACAGGGGGAACGTCCGCTTGCCCATGAACACCACGGTTGTCGCATCCGGATCGGCCAACGCGGGCAGGTTCAGGTCTTCGGGCAGTTGGCCGCTGACATCATGACCCGTGACGAATTGCACCCGGCGGGCAGTCAGGCGTCGCGTCAGGGGAATTCCTGCCGCTGCCGCTGCGGCCACGGCTGACGGGATGCCCGGGATGATCTCATAGTCAATCCCGGCTTCGCGCAGGGCGACCAGTTCTTCTTCAAGCCGACCGAACAGCCCGCCATCGCCGGATTTCAGCCGCACGACGCGCGCGCCAGTCCTGGCATAGTCCACCAAAAGGCGGCTGACATGGTCCTGCTTGGGCGAGGGCCGCCCGGCGCGTTTGCCCACGCCAACCAGATCGGTGTCTTCGCGTGCGTGCTCCAGAATTGGGCCGCTGCTCAGGTCGTCAAAAAGAACTGCATCGGCCTTTTGCATCCGGTCGACGGCTTTCAGCGTCAGAAGTTCCGGGTCGCCGGGACCAGAACCGATAAAGGAAACGAAGCCGCTCATGCAGTGGCCTCCGCAATCAGGTGAAAGAAAGTGCCGGTGACGCTGCCGCGCACCGAGCCGGTTTGCGGGCCTTCGGCCCCTTCGGCATCAAAGACCCGCGCCAGCGGCGCATCAGGTTGCTCGACAATCGAGGAGTAGTGGAACTCATGCCCGCGCAGAGCCGCACCGGACGCATAGCCGGGTATCGGCGCCAACAGTTCCGCCTTGCGATAACCAAGGTTGAACTTGCGCTTTTCATACGAGGTCACCAACCCCAACAGGCCAGCCATCTGGTGCTGTACACCTTCCTTGTCGATCAGAGCCTGACCCAGAGCCATATACCCGCCGCACTCCCCGTGCACCGGCTTGGTTTCAGCGTGCTCGCGCAACCCGGTCAGAAAGGCTTCGGCTGCAGCCAGTGTCCCGGCGTGCAACTCGGGGTATCCACCGGGCAGCCAGACCAGATCGGCATCCGCTGCCGGGGCTTCATTCGCCAGCGGCGAAAACGGCAGAATTTCTGCCCCCGCCGCGCGCCAGCCTTCCAGCAAATGAGGATAGGTAAAGGAAAACGCGGCATCCCGGGCCAGCGCGATCCGTTGCGCCGGAGGGCGCGGCAGCGCGGCTGACGATGGCCCCTTCGGGCCTGAGGAAGCCGCCGCCTTGATCGCCTCCAGATCCACATGTTCACGAAGAAACGCCGCATAACCGGCAATCGCGCTTTCCAGATCGGGGTGCTCGATCGCCTGAATCAGGCCCAGATGGCGTTCTGGCAGGGTCAGGTCACCGCGACGGGGCAAGACGCCCAGAACCGGCAGGCCC
Organism: Ruegeria sp. MALMAid1280; assembly: GCF_049195285.1. Taxonomy (NCBI): domain Bacteria; kingdom Pseudomonadati; phylum Pseudomonadota; class Alphaproteobacteria; order Rhodobacterales; family Roseobacteraceae; genus Ruegeria; species Ruegeria sp. MALMAid1280. Next base: position 56,501 of record NZ_JBMIRT010000049.1, read on the forward strand.
GCACGCTCCATCCCCAGCCGCGTCAGGCGTTCATGCCGGGGGCTGGCGCAGCGGTTCAGGATCACACCTGCGAACGGCAGATCCGAGTTATACATCCGGAACCCCAGCGCCGTGGCCGCAGCCGATTGCGCCTGACCACCAACATCCAGCACCAGAACTACGGGCCATCCCATCCGCAACGCGGTCTCGGCGCTGGACCCATGTCCCAGCTCACCGGGTTTGGCGACGCCGTCAAACAGCCCCATCGAGCCCTCGGCGACCACGATATCCGCCCCTTCGGCCTGCGCCGAAATGGCGCTCAGCAGCGGGTCACCCATTGCCCAGCTGTCCAGGTTGAACGAGGCTCGTCCTGCCGCCGCCTGATGGAAGGCCGGGTCGATATAGTCCGGGCCGCTCTTGAACGGCTGAACGGTCAATCCGTCCTCGGCCAGCGCCCGCAACAGGCCCAGCATGACAGTGGTTTTACCCGTGCCCGAAGAGGGCGCGGAAATCAGAAGACCCGGAGGGTTAGTCATCACCGTGGCTCCAGCTCGACCACGGGCTGTCGGCGCTCTGTGGGCGGTAACGGCGGTCGTAGTCCTTGGAATACAGGCAGCTTTCGTCAAAGCCTTCACCGGCCAGCGCTGGCCCGACCATGATCAGAGCAGTGCGCGAGATGCTCTCGTCCAGCGATTTTTTCAGCGTGGCCAGCGTGGCGCGGATGATCCGCTCATCCGGCCAGCTGGCACGGTAGACGACAGCGACCGGGCAATCCGCGCCGTAGGCCGGGGTCAGGTCGGCGATCACCTTGTCCAGATTGCCGATCGATAAGTGGATCGCCAGTGTCGCACCGGTGCGGGCGAAGTTCTCCAGCGACTCGCCCTCGGGCATCGACGACGCACGTCCGGGCGTTCGGGTCAAAACCACCGACTGCGCCAATCCGGGCAGGGTCAGCTCGGTGCCAAGAGTGGCCGCCGCAGCGGCAAAGGATGGCACACCGGGGGTCACGCTGACCGGGATGCCCATCTGTTTCAGACGGCGAAGTTGCTCGCCCATCGCCGACCAGACCGACAGGTCTCCGGAATGCAACCGCGCCACGTCCTGACCGGCCTTATGGGCCATCTCGATCTCGGCCATGATCTGATCCAGATCCATCGGCGCTGTGTTGATGATCTTTGCACCCTCGGGGCAGTGGCCCAGAATTTCCTCGGGCACCAGCGACCCGGCATAGAGGCACACGGGGCACGACGCGATGATATCGCGCCCACGCAGGGTCAGCAGGTCGGCAGCGCCCGGTCCGGCACCGATGAAATGAACGGTCATGATTGTCCTCCGATGGCGATGGCGCAGGTTACTAGCCGGTCGTCCGAAATATGTCTGGGTGAGGTCAGCCGCGCGCCGGGGCCGGCGGCGGCAAGGGCGGATGCTTCGGCCACACTGCCGGTGCCATAGCTGGCGCGGCTGCGGTTCGAGCAGGTGAGGGTGCGCTGCCCGGCCAGATCGGCGGGTGCGATGAAATGCAGGGGCAGGGCGGTGGACGCCGCGAATTCGGTTAGCGCGGCGTGACCGTCTTTGTCGGCGACAGTGGCCAGCGCGTCGATGGCCTGACCCGCGCTGGCCCGATCGAAGGCTGCGCGCAGGCTGTCCACTGTGGCCGCCGATGAAAACCCCAAACCCGCGACGATCATAGTGTGACGCTCCATTGCACGACCGGGTAGGCGGATTTCCAACCTCGTCGAGGACCCAGCGGAGCGGCTTGCGCCAGCTCGATCCGCAGAAGTTCGCCGCCAATTTCCTCTTGCCATTGTGCGAGAAGGATTTCGCTTTCCAAAGTCACTGCGTTGGCGACCAATCGCGTACTTGTGGGCAGCATGTCGTACAGCCATTCAAGCAACGTGTAGCTGAGGCCGCCACCGATGAAGACAACATCCGGGAGGGCCAAACCATCCAGCGCATCCGGCGCGGTACCATGGACCACGTTCAGCCGGTCCTGTCCCAACGCATCGGCGTTGCGGCGGATACGCTCAGCACGATCCGCACGGGGTTCGATCGTGGTGGCCGTCAGTGTCGGGTCGCACATCAGCCATTCTATGCTGATCGAGCCCGTGCCGCCGCCGATATCCCACAGATGCTCACCCCGTTGCGGCGCCAACGCCGACAGCGTCAGCGCCCGCACCGGGCGTTTGGTAATCTGGCCGTCGGTCTCGAAAATCTCGTCCGGTTTGCCTGAGGCCTTCGGGAATGAGCGCCCTTCGCCCGCAACCTCAAGTCCGACACAAACAGGGTGGTCAAAGCCACCCAAAAGCGCTTCGGTAAGAGACACAGAACGCGATCTTTCGCGGGGGCCGCCAAGGGCCTCCATCACGTGCAGGGCGCTGTCTGCAAATCCTGTCTCGGTCAGATAAGTCGCCAGTTCCGCCACCGCTGCGCCGTTGCGTAATAACAGGATGGCACGCAGGCCGGGTGACAGATGTGGCCGCAGCCGGGTCAAAGGCGCGGCGTGCAGGCCAAAGGTCAACGTGCTTTCCAGCGGCCAGCCCAGCCGAGCGGCGGCCAGAGAAAAGGTTGACTGACCGGGCAGGGCAGCCCATTCCCCGGCCTCGAAATTGCGCGCGATGACCGAGCCTGCGCCGAACCAGAACGGGTCGCCGGACGCCAGAACTACGGTGGGTCGCCCCCGAAATTCGGTCAGGATCGGCAGGCCATCCGCGAACGGGACGGGCCATTCCACGCGTTGTGCGCCGGTCTCGGGCACCAACGACAGGTGGCGCGGTGGACCCATGATGATTTCAGCGCGTTCCAGTATTTGACGGCTTGCGGGTGGCAGGCCATCCAGTCCATCTTCGCCCAAACCCAGAACGGTCAGCCACGGAGCTTTATGCATGACACATCTCCTGATCCTTGGCGGTACTACCGAGGCCAATGCCTTGGCCCAAACTGTGGCCGAACAGGGCATTCCGGCCACCTATTCCTACGCCGGGCGCGTGGAAAATCCGCGTCCGCAGCCCTTGCCGGTGCGCGTCGGAGGATTCGGCGGTGCCAAGGGGTTGGCGAGCTATCTTCGCGACCACGCGGTGACCCATGTGGTTGATGCCACCCACCCCTTTGCCGCGCAGATGAGCGGAAACGCTGTTGCAGCGTGTCATGAAACTGGCGTGCCCCATGCCGCACTGACCCGCCCGGCATGGGATGCGCAGGACGGTGACCGGTGGCACCACGTCGCGGATATCAACGGCGCGGTGGACGCGTTGTCCGGTGCGCCGCAGCGCGTCTTTCTGGCCGTTGGACGAATGCATCTTGAGGACTTTGCTGCCCAGCCCCAGCATCACTATTTGCTGCGGCTGGTGGATGAGCCGGACGGCCTGCCATTGCCAAGCTGTGACGTCGTTGTTTCGCGCGGGCCGTTCACCGTTGCGGAGGATCAGGCGTTGTTGCAGCAGCATGGCATTGAACTGGTGGTGTCCAAGAACGCAGGCGGCACCGGCGCGCGCGCCAAGCTGGACGCAGCGCGGGCGCTTGGCGTGCCGGTGCTGATGATCGACCGTCCGGCCCTGCCGCAGCGGACCGAACTGTCGAATGTCGCGCAGGTTCTGGACTGGCTGGCTCATTCGGGCGTAAACCTCGGGGTGTAGACGATCGGGGTGCTGTCCCTTTCAATCACGCGGGTCAGGGATGAGCCGACGATGACCACGGTCTGCATGTCGGCCATATCCGGCGTGGCTTCGGCCAGCGTTGAAATCCGGATCGCTTCATCGGCGCGGGATACGGCGCGGGCGAACAGGATCAGGCGCTCGGGCTCGCATTCCTCGCGCAGGATTTCCAGCGTCTTCACAAATCCCTCGGGGCGGGATTTTGAGCGCGGGTTGTAGAACGCCATCGCGAAATCACCCTGCGCGGCAAGGCGCAGGCGTTTTTCGATCAGCGACCAGGGCTTCAGATTGTCGCTGAGGTTGATGGCGCAGAAATCATGCCCCAGAGGTGCGCCCGCCCGTGCTGACGCCGCCAGCATCGCGGTGATGCCGGGCAGTACGTCGATGGGGATATTGCGCCACTCGGAGGGGCCGTTCTCCAGCGCCTCAAACACCGCCGCGGCCATCGCGAACACGCCCGGATCACCCGAAGAGACCACAACCACGCGTTTCCCTTCGGCCGCCATCTGCAGCGCGTGCTGCGAGCGGTCGATCTCGACCCGGTTGTCACTGGCGTGCAGCGTCAGGCCGGGGCGCTCGGCCACGCGTGCGACATAGGGGATATAGCCAACGATATCCGTGGCCTCGGCCAGCGCGGCGGAAACCTCGGGCGTCACCAAGTCTTCGTTACCCGGTCCAAGGCCCGCGATCTTGACCCAGCCGCTCATGGCCGCCGCCCCTGACCGTGCACGATGATGATCGAGAAATAGGGGGTGACCTTTTCGCACGCTTCGGACAGTTTCGTCACCGTCTGGTTCGGCATCTGGGCAAATTCCACGATCCACGCCCGGTCATACAGTCCGGCCGTTTTCAGCGCCCGTTTCACCTTGTCGATATTGCGGCCGATCTTCATCACGACCAGAGCGTCGGTCTGTGCCATGCGCTGCGCCAGATCGTCTTCGGGCAGGGTACCGACCAGCACGGTCAGCACGTCGTCGCCCCAGGTGATCGGGTCGCCGGTCGCTGTCCAAGCACCGGACATGCCGGTGATGGCGGGTACGACCTCGATATCAGCTTCGTCGCGCAAGCGGCTGTAAATATGCATGAAAGAGCCATAGAAGAACGGGTCGCCTTCGCACAGGACCACCACGTCCTCACCCTGATCCGACAGGGTTTTCAGATGCGCGGCGCAGTCCTTGTAAAAGGCTGAGAGCAGCTCGTTATAGCGCGGATCGGTTACTGGGATTTCTGTGGTGACGGGGTATTCCATCGGGAATTCAACCGCGTCACCGGGGATCATGCCGTTGACGATTTTGCGCGCCTGACCGCTGCGGCCGGGCTTGCGAAAGAACGCCACGTGGCGGGCGTTTCGCAACAGGCGGTCGGCCCGGACGCTCATCAAGTCCGGGTCACCGGGGCCAAGGCCCACGCCGTATATCTTACCCGCGCTCATTCGGCGCGGCTCGCGATGGCGTTGACGGCGGCCACGGTGATGGCGCTGCCACCCAGACGGCCCTTGACGATACAGGACGGCACCGGCTGCGCCTCCCACAGGGCGTCTTTGGATTCAACCGCGCCGACAAAGCCCACCGGGCAGCCGATGATGGCGGCTGGGCGCGGGCAATCGGGGTCTTCCAGCATGTTCAGCAGGTGGAACAGGGCGGTCGGCGCGTTGCCGATGGCGACCAGCGCGCCTTGCAGATGCGGGCGCCACAGCTCCAGCGCAGCGGCAGAGCGGGTGTTGCTCATCTCGGCGGCAAGAGGGCGCACGCGTTCGTCATGCAGTGTGCAGATCACCTCGTTATCGGCAGGCAGACGGAAACGGGTCACGCCTTCGCTGACCATGCGCGCGTCGCACAGGATCGGCGCGCCGTTTTCCAGTGCAGTGCGGGCGGTTGCCACGAAACCCGGCGAGAAATGCACGAACTCTTCCAGCCCGACCATCCCGGCGGCGTGGATCATGCGGACGGCGACCTGCTCTTCGTCGGCGTCGAACCGGGCCAGATCGGCCTCGGACCGGATGGTGGCAAAGCTTTCTTTATAGATCGCGGCGCCGTCGGTTTCGTATTCATAGGGCATCAGGTGAAGTCCATGGTCATAAGTGTTTCTTCGGTCAGGCCGTGCTGGCAGGGCTCATCCCCCGCACGACCCTGTTTGACAAGATCAAATCGTCCGTTGTGGCCGACTAAAGTGACATCTGCAGTGCCCATCCGGGCGCAGCCCTTGGCGCATCCCGAGACGTGCAGGCTGCCGCTGACACGCGGCGCCAATGCGCGGGCGATGTCGCGGGTTTCAGCCTGCGCCTGCGGGCAAAACGGCGCGCCGGGGCAGGCGTCGGTGGTCATCAGCGGGTCGGTGCCGTCGGTGACAAAGGCCGAAGCAGGGATGGCCGCCCCGCCTTCCAGCAGGATCAGCCGCCACGGGGTGACCCGCAGGGCCGAGGCGCCGGTGTCTTCGATCAGGCCGAATAGACGCCGCGCAGGCAATTGGCCGAAGGTCGCGCCGTAAAGCCCGCCCAGCGCACAGGCGCCGGGTTGCAAAGGCGCGCCGACAGTTGCCGGGGCGCTGCCCTGCCAATCCTGCGGCAAGGCCTGCGCCGCAACCACCCGCGCCATGCGGCGTGTTTCAGGCGTGAAATGCTCGGCGAACCACTCAGCCAGAGCGATCACCCGGTCGATGGCGTCCGCTTCCGACACGCGGCATCCGGTTTCACACCCGTCTGCACGCAGGATCAGGCCGTCTGTACCTGTTTCAAGCCGAATATCCGCAGAATCCGCCGCCAGCAGGCGGGTAGAGCCCGTATCTATGGCAAAGCCGAATTTCGCAGGCAGGGCAGGCAGTTCGCCCAGCCGGTTGATCAGCTGTTGCGTCAACCGCGCGGTCAGGTCGCCTGTTTCGTACAAAGGTGACACAAGGATATTGCGCCGCACTTCTATGCCGGGCTCGGCATCCACCAGGTCCAGCGCCGCCAGTTCCGCAAGCAGGGGCTGATGATCGGCCTCTTTCACGCCTCGCAGTTGCAGGTTGGCGCGGTTGGTCAGGTCGATGGTGCCGTTGCCGAACCGTTCCGACAGCTCGCACAACCCTAGCGTCTGCGCGGCGCTCAGCCGGGCCAGTCGAGGACGCACCCGCACCACCAGCCCGTCGCCTGACATCATCGGACGGTGTGCTCCGGGGCACCAGCCCTGGACAACAGGCGCGCTCATCTCAGGCCCTCCAGATCGGCGCGGATCGAGTTTCGACGCGTGTTCCAAAGCCCGGCCTCCAACAGCGCCAGGAACCTGTCCTTCATGGCCCGATACGCCTGCGGGTTTGCTTCTTGCAAAAAGGCATCGACCTCGGCGTCGCCGAGTGTGGCATCGTGGTAGAGGTCGAAAAGGTGCGGTGCGACGGTACCCGACAGATGCGCAAACGAGGCCATGTGATCCAGCGTCGCCGCGATCTCGGCAGCCCCCCGGAAGCCGTGCCGCTGCATCCCTGCGATCCAGCCGGGATTGGCAGCGCGCGCGTGGACGACGCGGCTGATCTCTTCGGGCAGGGTGCGGGCGCGTGGGTTTTTCGGGTTGGTATTGTCCAGATGATACAGCTGCGCACTGCCGCCGGTGATCTTCTTGGCCGCTGCGAACCCGGCCTCATGTGTGGCATAGTCATTGGCCAGCAGTAGATCGGTCTCGGTGAGGTCCTGCAGGTGGACAAAACTGTCTGCATTGGCGACGCGCTGGGTGATACCGTCTTTGTCCTGCGCGATATGCTCGCCCTCCAGCGCGAAGGAACTGGCATCCAGCCACGCCTCACCGGCCTGCATGCGAGCCTCATCCGTATAGGTTTCGGACAGGTGGGTCATGTTCAGGCCGTAACTGCCGGGGGCCGGACCATAGACGCGGGCGGAAGGGGCCTGACCAGCGTAAGGGTTCCAGTCGGGTGCTTCATCGCGTTCGGACAGCGCCCGGACGGCCTGACCGAACAGCGCCGAGAGCGTCGGGAACACGTCCCGAAACAGGCCCGAGACCCGCAGCGTCACGTCCAGACGCGGGCGGCTGAGGTCGGTGATAGGCAGCACTTCGATGCCCGAGACCCGCTCGGACCCTTTATCCCAAACCGGTTTCACTCCCAGCAGGTGCAGGGCCATTGCAAATTCCTCGCCCGCCGTGCGCATGGTGGCCGAACCCCACAGGTCGACGATCAGGCCTTTGGGGTAGTCGCCCTCTTCCTGCAGGTGACGCCGCACCAGTTCCTCGGCCAAATTCACGCCCTGCGTGTAGGCGGCGCGGGTCGGAACCGACCGCGGATCGGTGGTATAGAGGTTCCGCCCGGTCGGCAGCACATCGGACCGGCCACGATAGGGGGAGCCGGACGGACCGGCCTCGATCCTTTTACCGGCCAGCGCATCGATCAGGGCGCGGCGTTCGGCATGGGCCGAGGGTGCGGGGTCGAAATTGCCGGTCACGTCCGGCACCCGGCCAAAGATGTGCAGGCCGTCGCCAAACTGGCTTTCCTTGATGTCGCAGACAAAGCGGTCGATGCGGGTGATCGCCTCGGCGGTACAGGTGGCCTGATCCAGACCCAGATCGCTTTCCAGTCCGATCGCCTGCGCCTCGTCGCGGATATCTTCCTGCAGGCGGTCGCGGCGCTTGGGGTCCAGCCCGTCGGCATTCGAGAACTCGTCCAGCAGCGATTCCAGTCGCACCATACGATCCGGCGTGCCGCTTTCCTTCAGCGCAGGCGGGATATGGCCCAGCGTGACCGCGCCGATTCGGCGTTTCGCCTGTGCGGCCTCGCCGGGGTCGTTGACGATAAAGGGGTAGATCACCGGCAGATCGCGGACCAGCGCCTCGGGCCAGCAATCGGCGGACAAGGCGACCGATTTGCCCGGAAGCCATTCCAGTGTTCCATGCGCACCGATATGGATCAGAGCATCCGCGCCCAATCCTTTGCGAAGCCAGAGATAGAAGGCCACATAGCCGTGGCGCGGAGTGCGTGACAGGTCGTGATAATCGTCATCGCGCAGTTCGGGCGTGCCGCGCTCCGGTTGCAGCGCAATCAGTGCCTTGCCACGGCGCAGGGCGGTAAAGTGGAACGCGCCATCCGCGAAGGCCGGGTCGCCTTCAGGGGCGGCCCACACTGTTTGCAGGTCCGCACGCAGTTGTTCCGGCAGGTCCGTCAACGCGGCGCGATAGTCTTCCAGTGACCAAGAAATGCGGGCGTCCAACAGGGTCCGGGCAATCGGTTCCGCAGGCGTAGTGTCATAACCTTCGCCCTGAAGATCAGACAGCATTGCCTCGGCCGAGGCCAACGCGTCGAGGCCAACCGCATGGGCCATCTGCCAATCCTTGCCGGGGTAGGTGGACAGCACCAGTGCGGGTACCTGCTCTGACCTGGGCTTGTCGTTCAGGTTCAGCCAGCCGCTGACCCGGTCGATGATGGCCTCGATCCGATCCGGTTCGGCCCTGTGGGCGAAACGAGAATATTCCAGATGCGGGTCGCGCGTGCCGGGTTCCTTGAACGAGGCAATGCCTGCTGAAATCCGGCCGTCCACCTCGGGCAATACCACATGCATGGCAAGGTCGGCAGGCGACAGGCCCCGTTCCGCCTCGGCCCAGACTTTGCGGCGCGAGGTGGCCAACGCGACCTGAAACACCGGCACATTCGCCGCGTCCAAAGGCGATGTGCCTGACGCGCCCCTGCCCGAGAAAGAGGTGGCGTTGATAATCGCCGACGGATTCAGCGCCACGACTTGTTCACGCAGCCACTCGGCGGCTGCCGGGGCTTTCAACGAGGGCGCGAAAAGCCCGACCGCGTCCAGCCCACGGTCCCGCAAGCTGCGGATCAGGGTGGCGACCGGAGCGGTGTCGGCCGAGGTCAGATAGGCGCGGTAGAAAGTGACGAGAATTCGTTTGCCTTTACCGCTGAACGCTGCGTCTGCCGGGATCACGCCACGATCCGGGCACCATGCGCCGCAATCCGGCAGGGTCTTCGCCCCCATCACCGGACCGGCATAGAGACCCGCTGCCAGCGCCATCTGCGCCAGTGCCGCCTGTGCCGCAACCTCTCCGCCGGTGTCGCACAGATGCGCCAGTCGACGCAGGGTCGAAACGGGCAGGGTGGAGTAGTCATCCAGCCGCGTGTCCTCGCGCCCATCCGCAGGCAGGACGGCCAGCGCAATGCCCTTCGCCTGCGCCAGTGCCAGAACCTGCTGCAACCCGTAAGACCAGTAAGGCACGCCGCCAATCAGGCGGATCAGAATGCCTTTGGCGCCCGCCAGCGTCTGCTCGACATAGGTGTCGACGGACAGAGGATGTTTCAGCGCCGTCAGGTTGGCCAGCCGCATCGTCGGCATCCGCCCCTCGACACCGCCACCGCGATGCCAGCCTGCCGCGAAAGCGCCAAGGTCGCTGTCGGAAAAAGACAGCACCACCAGATCCGCCGGGCTCTGGCCCAGATCGGTTGGGGTCTCGGTTTCTTCTAACCCGTGGCTTTCGCGGAAGACGACGTGCATGGCTTACTCGGCGGCCTCGGTCACACCAACAAGGATGTCGCGGATCGCGGTTTCCTTGATGTCGTCGTGTTCGGCGATGACCACCAGACGCGAGCGGCGCTCTTCACCCGGTTCCCACGGGCGGTCGTATTGGTGACGGACACGGGCGCCAACAGCCTGCACCAGCAAACGCATCGGTTTTCCCTGAACAGCGGCATAGCCTTTGACGCGCAGGATGTTCAGCTCATTGGCCAGTCGTTCGATCTTGGCGACCAGATCAGCGGGATCGGTCTGTTCCGGCAGTTCGACGATGATGCTTTCGAAATCGTCATGCTCGTGATCGTGGTGGCCGTCGTGATGCGAGGGGCGCGCATCCATGTCATCCTCGGCTGCAGCTTCCAGGCCCAGAACGACGCGCACGTCCACGGCGCCTTCGGCCACTTCGACGACGGGCAGGGGGCGCGGGGCTTCGGCGGCGATGATCTCTTTGGCCTTGGCCACACCCTCGGGACCGGCCAGATCGGGCTTGGTCAGCAGGATGATGTCGGCGCACGAGATCTGATCCTCGAACACCTCAGAAAGGGGTGTTTCGTGATCGATCGAGTCATCGGCCAGGCGCTGGGCGTCCACAGCCTCGACATTCGGGGCGAAACGACCTGCGGCGACGGCCTCGGCATCGGCCAGTGCGATCACGCCATCCACGGTGATTTTCGAGCGGATATCGGGCCAGTCGAACGCTTTCAGCAGCGGCTTGGGCAGGGCGAGGCCGGAGGTTTCGATCAGGATGTGATCGGGGCGCGGTTCCAGCGCCATCAGTGCTTCGATGGTCGGAATGAAATCATCGGCCACGGTGCAGCAGATGCAGCCGTTCGCCAGCTCCATGATGTTTTCCGCCGGGCAACCCGGGATGGCGCAGGATTTCAGGATGTCGCCGTCTACGCCCACATCGCCAAATTCGTTGACCACTACGGCCAGACGCTTGCCTTGCGGGTTTTGCATCAGGTGCTTGACCAGAGTGGTCTTGCCCGAACCCAGAAAGCCGGTGATCACAGTGACGGGGAGTTTCTCGAGATTGCTCATTTCAGGGCTCCAATCGGGGGAATGCGGGCCGCACAGTTTTTGCGGAAATGTTCGGGGCGCTCGCGCCATTTGACCAAACCGTCTTCGGTGGCGAGATACTTAGTGGCACCTTCGACGATGGTTTCGACATGGTCGTTTTCGTTGAGGTGTTCGTAAACAAAGGTCCAGCGATCCGGCCCACCGCGCAGCACGATGGAACAGCCTTCATCACAGTTTGACAGGCATTCCACGGCTTTCAGAGTGATGCCCTCGGGCAGATCCGCCTGTTCCAGCGCTTTGTGAAGCAAGGTGCCGGGCCGTTGCGCGTCGTCCTCGACGGGCAGGCCGCGGCGGCACGTGGTACAGACCAGCAGCTCGACGGGTGCGGTCTCGGTCATGTCTCTCATCCCCCCAAATCCTCATTGCGGGGGACGGGGTTTCATGCGGGCCACGTGTTGCGACATGGACCCGACACCGGAACACCCCGCCCGGTTTCATCTTCGGGTGCTGGCAGGTCTCCCGGCTTGAGGATGTCAGAGGCGGGCCTCTGTCGGATGTCCCGCCTTCCCGGCCTTTTGGGCCAGTGGCTGTGGGCACCCTCTCCGGTCACGGTCGCGGGGGCGGCTGCGTTTGACGGATGACCGCTGACGCATTCCCTTTTCATCCATCCGGGGATGGACACCAACGCAAGCGACATGCGGCACGGGCAGGGGCCTTGTCAAGCGCCAGACCGAGGTGGGAAACCCTTGGGACGAAAAAGCGACCAGCTTGTGTCAATCCGCGGCATCTGCTGCCAGCCGATCCCGCAACCACGCGCAGAACAAACCCGCCGCCGCTGTGGGCCGGGCAGCCCGTTGGGCGCTGACCAGATAATGCGACTGGGCAAAGGGAATCGCCGGACCCGCAATCGCAATCGGTGCACCCTGGCGGATCGCGTTTCTGGCGAACCGTTCCAGGATCGTTGCATATCCCGCACCGGCCATCACAAGTTGCAGCGCCGCCACCGTCGTATCCACCGAATATCGAGACGGTTGGCCGGGTGGCGCAGTGCCGATGGCTTGAAAATACTGCGCCCAGTTGTCCTCGTACCCAAGGATGTGAATCAGTGGCCCGTTATTCAGTTTCGGCGAACCGTGCCCGGCCCGGCAGACCGGGACCAGCTTTTCATCGGTAAGCTTCTCGGACCGCACCCCCGGCCAGTCGCCATACCCCAGCCGGATTTCCACATCCACATCGCCGGGCGTCCCGCTGTCGTTCCAGATGTGCGAGACCAGACGGACCGGAATATCCGGATGCCGGGTGGAGAAGTCCGGCAGTTCGGCGGCTATCCAATAGGTGGCGGCGGATATGGCCGCACGGATGGTCAGGGTCTGCCGTGAGGCCGGGCCAAACAAGCTGTTGGTGGACAGCGCGATATCGGTCAACGCCCGCCGCACCGTCAGCGAATAGGATTGTCCCAACTCAGTCAGTTCCAGCCGCCGCGCATTCCGGGTGAACAGTTTTTGCCCCAACTCGGCCTCGAGGGACCGAATGTGCAACGAAACCGCCGTCTGCGTCAGGCCAAGTTCTCGCGCGGTGGTGGTGAAATTCAGATGACGCGCAGCGGATTCGAAACTGCGTAGCCAAGCGGGATTAGGAAGGCGGTCCATCTATCACCAAAAAATTTTGCCCATAATGCGTGTTATTATTCATTTTCACTGTAGGCAAGCAACAGGGATACTTGGCGCAAACAGCGACCTTCGGGAGGGTGAAATGAAAGTCGGATTTATCGGTCTGGGAAATGTCGGCGGCAAACTATCGGGCTCGCTGCTGCGAAACGGAATTGATCTGACGGTCCATGACCTCAATCCCGATCTGGTGGCCGAATTCGTGGCCCAAGGCGCCAAAGCGGCCGAAAGCCCAACGCAGATGATGCGGGATTGCGATGCGGTTATCACCTGCCTGCCTTCCCCTGCCGCTTCGGATGCCGTCATGCAGCAGATGCTGCCAGAGGTCGGACCGGGCAAAATCTGGATGGAGATGTCGACCACCGACGAGGCCGAGGTCAAACGTCTGGGTGCGATGGTGATCGAACGCGGAGGCGCAGCCGTCGATTGCCCCGTGTCCGGCGGCTGCCATCGGGCTGCGACCGGCAATATCTCGATCTTTGCAGGCTGCGACCGCGCAACCTTCGAGCGGATTCTGCCGTTTCTAACCACGATGGGCCGCCGCGTTCTGCATACCGGAGACCTGGGCACGGCCTCGGTCCTCAAGGTTCTGACAAACTATCTGGCCACCGCCAACCTGATCACCTGCGCCGAGGCACTGGTGACCGCCAAGGCCGCCGGAATGGACCTCAACACCACTTACGAGGCGATCAAGATCTCGTCCGGCACCTCGTTTGTGCATGAAACCGAAAGCCAGGTCATTCTGAACGGATCGCGCGATATCTCGTTCACGATGGACCTGGTGAAAAAGGATATCGGCCTGTTCCAGGATGTCGCCGACCGCGCCGGAGTGCCGCTTGAGATCAACCCTGTGATGATCGAAATCATCGATGACGGCATCGCCCGTTTTGGCGAACGCGAACTGTCACCAAACATTATCAAGCGGTTAGAGGAGGCCACCGGCCTGAACATCACGGCCCCCGGTTTCCCGCCTCAGATGCTGGACGACGAGCCGGAAGAACCGGGTTACGAAGTGATCGCGCAGGGCCGACGGGCGGAATGACGCACCCAGCGTCCCATTTCAACCAGTTGCCGACGTAGAGGAGTGGAGGCGAGTACCGGAATCGAACCGGTGTACACGGATTTGCAATCCGCTGCGTCACCACTCCGCCAACTCGCCTTTTCAAATAAAATCAAATACTTGCCGTGGTGTGGCAGGCGTTTTAACACCTTTCGTCAGGGGCGTCCAGTGGGTTGATTGGAAAAATCCGTTCCCATCTGCCGCCATATTACACAGTGCGACACCAAGTTCCTGCGATCTGGCGAAACTTTCGACGCCAAGCCGTTGCCGGTTTCGTCTGGATATGGCACAAGCCGGACATACTTGGGACTAACATGAGCGATCCAATGACAGATTTCGCAACTCGGCGCCGCACGATGGTTGACACGCAGGTCCGACCCTCGGATGTCACGAAATTCCCCATCATTGATGCCATGTTGACCGTCCAGAGAGAGAACTTTGTGCCGGATTCTCAGCGCGAGGCCGCCTATGCCGAGGGCGTGATCGAACTGGGGAACGGACGCTGCCTGCTGGAGCCGCGGACGCTGGCCAAGATGCTGGACGTGCTGAACATCTCGAACGACGAGGTTGTTTTGGATATCGCCCCAGCGATGGGGTATTCCACCGCCGTCGCGGCGCGCATGGCGCAATTGGTCGTGGCCGTGGAAGAGGACGAAGCCCTCGCGGCCGAGGCGCAGACGATTCTGATGGAGGCGGACGCCGACAACGCGATCGTGCATGTCGGCCCGCTGGAGCAGGGCGCGACCGAGCATGGCCCCTATGACGTCATCATGATTCAGGGCGGCGTTGAGCAGGTGCCCGAGGCGCTGATCGCTCAACTCAAGGACCATGGGCGCATCGCCTGTCTGTTCGTGGAAGGAGAGCTTGGGACCGTCCGGATCGGGCATAAATCCGGTGGCCGGGTGACCTGGCGTCGTGCCTTCAACGCCAACGCCCCGGTTTTACAGGCCTTTTGCGCAGAGTGTGCATTTTCGCTATAATTCTCTCTCATATTATTCTGTTGCCTTGATTAGTTGAAAACAAACGCGCAAACTGCGCTCAGGGCAGCGTAATTTTGGTTTGAGAAGGATTTCGTTATGCGTTCATGGACGGGGGGGAAGTTTGTAAAGGCATTGGCACTGACTGCGGGTATCGCGTTAAGTGTCGTGCCGGGGCGAGCGGTTTGGGCTGATAACCTGACCGACGCGTTTATCGGGGCTTATAACACAAGCGGTTTGCTGGAACAGAACCGGGCGCTGTTGCGTGCGGCTGATGAAGACGTTGCGATCGCGCTTTCTGCACTTCGCCCGATCATCAACTGGGCGGTCGAAGTCAGCCAAGACTACACGCGGTCCTCAACGGACACTGGCGTGGTCAGGAATGAACCATCCAACTTTTTTACCGGACTCACGCTGAGCCAGCTGATCTATGATGGTGGCTTCTCGGTGTTGGGCAAGCAATCGGCGCAGGAAACGGTTCTGGCAACACGGCAAACCCTGCTGGACGTTGAACAGCAGGTCCTGTTCCGCGGTCTGAACGCCTATTTGGGTGTATTGCTGCAGGAAGAAACCGTACAGATTCGCCTGAACAACGTTGATGTGTCGGCCGAAGAACTACGGGCCTCGCAGGACCGCTTTGATGTGGGCGAGGTAACCCGTACGGACGTCGCGCTGTCCGAGGCGCAGCTGGCCAGCTCGCAAGCGGACCTTGCGGTTGCGCGTGGTAGCCTCAGCATTGCGCAGGCGGAATATGTCAATGCGGTCGGTAAAGCCCCCGGACGCACAGCGGGTCAGCCGAGCCTGCCGAATCTGCCGCGATCCGAGGGTGAAGCTGTTAGCCTCGCGCAACGCAACCACCCGGCCATTCAGGCAGCTCAGCACCAGGTGCGCGCGCTTGACCTGTTCGTGCAGCAGCAGCGTGCCAATCTTGGTCCGAATGTCAGGCTGAACGCTGATGCGGGTATCCGCGAAAGCTATGACAACGATGACAGCCTCGAAGATGCAACCATCGCACTGCGCCTCGAACAGCCGATCTATGCTGGTGGCCGACTGGCTGCCACGGTCCGCCGGGCAATGGCAACGCGGGATGCGTCGCGCGCCAACCTGCTGAACGTGCAGAAAGACATCACTCAGGGTGTCGCCGACGCATACGCCGCATTCCAGGCCGCGACTGCCAGCCTGAGAGCGTCGACCGAACGGGTCCGCGCCTCGCAGGTTGCGTTTGACGGTATCCGGGAAGAGGCAACGCTGGGCGCGCGGACAACTCTGGACGTGCTGAACGCTCAGCAAGACCTGCTGGACGCACAACTGGCCGAGGTCGCATCGCGCACCGAACGGTCCCGTGCTGCGTATCAGCTGCTGCAGGCGCAGGGCCTGTTGACGGCGGAACGTCTGGGTCTGGCAGTGCAGATTTATGATCCGACCCTCTACTACAACCTGGTGAAGAAGGCTCCGGCGCAGATCAGCCGGCAAAGCAGGGATCTGGATCGGGTCCTCAAAGCGTTGCGTCGCGACTAAGGGCCAATACTACCTGTTGTGAGGTCCGGTTTGTTTGGCTACACTCGATCCTGAGGATAGAGCGGTAGAGAACAATGACGGATAAAGTCGTAAAAGCGGGAATCGAGGACGTCCTGTCCTCGATTAAACGTCTGGTCACCGAAGACGACCGAAAAGCGCCGGGAATACTGGCGACGTCCCTTTCAAAAAAGCCTGGCAGGCTGGTTCTGACCGACGCGCTTCGAGTCAATGAACCGGCGGTGTACGAACGGCCTCAGCCAGGAAATAAGGAATCGGCCTACAAGGCCGAGGATTCCGTCAAGCCGATGCTTCTGCGGGCTTGCGATATTGTCAAACATGCCGAACCCGCCATCGAACAGCAAGAAAAGGCCGAGTCCGAAGACGGTCTTGCCGGCAGCCTGAGCGCCAAGATCGAAGCGCTGGAAGCCGCGATTGCGCGGACTGAAGATCAGTGGGAACCGGACGGTGAAAGCGACGACGCCTATTCAGGCACGCCAAACAGACCGCTTGCCTGGAGCGCCCGAGCTGAAACCAAAGAGGCCGGGGACGAAGGTGCCAAGGCCGAAGAGGCCGAGACCACGGCAACCTTTATCCGTGATCCAGACGCTGCGGCCTCTGCCAAGCCGCAGGCCCCCGAGACGCAACCCGACACTCTGACCATGGACGCGGATGCGCTGCGTGGCCTGATCGCTCAGGTCGTACGGGAGGAACTGCAAGGCGTTCTGGGCCAGCGCATCACCCGCAATGTCCGCAAAATGGTGCGGCGCGAGATTTACCGGGCACTGGCCGAGCGGGAACTGGATTAAGCCTCAGGGCTGTTTTGGCGGCCGGGCCAGATCCAGCAGGCGGTCCAGATCCATATGCCGTTCCAGATGGTCCGCCAGCGCGTCCAGTGTTTCCTCAACCCCGTCTTCGTATGACAGGTCCGAGGTCGCGCCCAGCTGTTGCAGATAGCGGGCGCGGAACGTATCGGACGAGAAAATACCGTGCAGATAGCTGCCCCGAATACGGGCAGTCTGGTCGGCAGCGCCTTCGGGACGGTTTTCGATCTCAAGCCATGCACGATCGCAATCGGGGCCTTCGGTCCGGCCCATGTGTATCTCGTATCCGGTGACCGGTTCCTTCTCGGGAACAGTGCTGGCCTTGCGCAGAGTGACCTGCTTTTCGCCGGCCATCATGGTGGTCACATCCAACAGCCCTAACCCCTCAACCGTGCCTGGGCGGCCGTCTACGCCATCGGGATCGGCAATGGTTTTGCCCAGCATCTGGTAGCCTCCGCACAGGCCCAGCACATGGCCGCCCCGGCGAACGTGGGCATAAAGGTCGATGTCCCAGCCTTGCGCCCGGAAATAGGTCAGATCGCCGATGGTGGACTTGCTGCCCGGCAGCAATACAAGGTCGGCATCGCCGGGCAGCGGGCGTCCGGCGGGGATGATCTCGACCGTGACGCCGGGTTCGGCGGACAGCGGATCGAGATCGTCGAAATTGGCCATCCGTTCCAGTTGCGGCACCACAACCTTGCAGGAACCGCCGCTGTGGGACCGTATGTCCATCATGTCCTCGGCGGGCAGTTTCCAGGCGTCGTGAAACCACGGCACAACGCCCATGCAAGGCCAGCCGGTGCGCGCGGCAATGTCATCGCGCCCTTCGTCGAACAACGAGACATCGCCTTTGAAACGGTTGACGGCAAAGCCGCGGATCATCTCCAGGTCGCCGGCTTCCAGAACCGCCTGCGTGCCCACGATCTGAGCGATCACGCCACCGCGGTGGATATCGCCGACCAGAACGACCGGCACGTCTGCGGCGCAGGCAAAGCCCATATTAGCGATGTCGCCCTTGCGCAGGTTGGTTTCAGCCGGGCTGCCTGCGCCTTCGATCAGCACCAGATCGGCGTCGCTGCACAGCCGGTCAAAGCTCTCCAACGCAGCGCCCAGCAGTTTGGATTTGTCCTTGCGGTAATCGCCCGCCTTCATGGTGCCCGCACGCTGGCCCTGAACGATGATTTGCGCACCGGTATCGGTTTCCGGCTTCAGCAGGATCGGGTTCATGTCAGTGTGGGTGGGACGCATGGCGGCGCGCGCCTGCAGGGCCTGTGCGCGACCAATCTCGCCCCCGTTTTCGGTCACGGCGGCGTTGTTCGACATGTTCTGCGGCTTGAACGGAGCCACCTTCAGTCCCCGCCGCGTATAGGCGCGCGCCAGCCCGGCGACCAAAACCGATTTTCCGACATTGCTGCCGGTGCCCTGAATCATGATGGCGCGAACCATAGCCGTCTCCTATACGTTGACGCGCAAATGACCTGATTTGAGCTCAAAGGGAAAGAGCGGATGAACACGCCCGCGCATCTTTTGATCGGTGCCGCTGCTTTTGCGCGTCCTGCGCGCGGGCGAATCTTAGCGGCGGCTGTGCTGGGGTCGCTGCTGCCTGACCTGTCGCTTTATGTGATGGCGGGGGTATCCTTGTTCATTCTGGGTATTCCCGAGCAGGTGGTGTTCGATCAACTTTACTTTTCGCCCGCGTGGCAGACGGTCTTCGCCATCGACAACTCGTTCTTTCTGTGGGCGTTTGCACTGGCGATCGGTCTTTGGCGCAAGTGGCGGGTCCTGATTGTCGCCGCTTCGGCAGGGCTATTACATCTGGCGATGGATTTCCTGCTGCACGCAGGGGACGGACGGCCGCAATTCTGGCCGCTGAGCGATTGGGTCTTTCACAGCCCGGTCAGCTATTGGGACAGCGCTCATCACGCGCTTTGGGTGGCACCGGTTTCCGTTGCGGTTTGTGCAGGGGGCTATGTTGTGCTGTGGAACAGGGGGCTGTCCGTGCCCGCGAAACTGTTCTTTGCTGCCCTGTTAGGGGCCGAAATCTGGGTCATCCGCCAATGGCTGCTGTTCTTTTGACAGGGTAAAAGAAAAACGCGCCCCGGAAGTCCGGAAGCGCGTTTTTTCCCTCAGAAGTCGCCTGATTTATGCGGCTTCTGCCTGCTGAGCGGCATTGCGGCGCTCGCTTTCTTCACGCGACAGCGCGACCGAGGTCCGCACGCCACGACCAACGAACTCCATCAGTCCGCTGACAACCCGCTCGTTCGGGTCAATACCCGCGCAGGACAGCACTTCGCGACCATCGCGCGAGCGCGCCCAGCGGGCAATTTGTTCCGGGCCATTGCCGTATTTCTTGTCATCGGCGATAGCGTCATCAAGTGCAGCCAAAACAACGGCCGCGAAAAGTTTGCGTGCACGATTGCCTTGCTCGTTGTTAAAGGCAGTGCCGTCAACGAAATCTCTCATCTCGTCTTCCTTGTTGTTCTTGCTCTTGCATTTTCGGCGTGACGGTTCTTATGACCTATTCGACGTGATTCGGATACAGCTAAAATGCATAGTTGCGTTGCGTCATGTGCATGGCTCGCTGCAAGTGCAGCACTAGGTCTCGTTGTCTTGTCAGGTGGTGTCCTGCCAGATATAGGGACGGGAACTGACGCATCAACCGTTTGTGAAGGATTTATGTAATGCCCAAGATAAATGGGAACGAAATTCGCCCCGGCAATGTGCTTGAGCATAACGACGGGCTGTGGGCCGCAGTTAAAGTTGACCACGTAAAGCCCGGTAAAGGCGGTGCTTTTGCGCAGGTCGAACTGCGCAACCTGCGCAATGGCTCGAAGCTGAACGAACGCTTCCGCTCGGCGGACAAGGTCGAGCGTGTACGCCTTGAGCAGAAGGATCAGCAGTTCCTGTACGAATCCGACGGGATGCTGGTGTTCATGGATTCCGAAACCTACGAGCAGATTGAACTGCCCGCCGAACTGCTGGGCGAGCGCCGCCCGTTTCTGCAGGACGGCATGACCATTGTCGTAGAATTTTACGAATCCGAGGCGCTGAACGCCACGCTGCCGCAAAAAGTGACCTGCAAGATTGTCGAGACCGAGCCGGTCGTCAAAGGCCAGACTGCTGCAAACTCGTTCAAACCGGCCATTCTGGACAACGGTGTCAAGGTCATGGTGCCGCCGTTCATCGGCCAGGATGAGATGATCGTGGTGAACACCGAGACCATGGAATATTCCGAGCGCGCGTAACCTCGCGTCTGTTCGGAACAGGGAAAGACCGCGCAGGCACCGGCCGCGCGGTCTTTTTAATGCCGGTCTTTTATATACCGGTAGCGTTCCGGGTGGGGGCCGAACAGTTCCATCATCAGCTCATATTTGATGCGGTTGGCGCTGACCTGCCGGTAAAAGGCGATCAGAAAGGCGGTAGGCCCTTGAATGCGGCTGAGACCGCTGGTGGCCGCAACCACGGTGCCGACATCCGTTCGTCCCTGCAGCACCAAATAGCCCCCCAGCATCAGGACGCCGACCGTGCCTGCGCCATTGATGACGCTTAGCAGGAATTTGGCCGACAGTTTCCACAGGAACATGCGGCGACGGGTTTCAAAGATATCGTCGAAATGGGCGTCGATATCGCGCACCACATCGTTGATATCTTCGATCGTCAGCTTGTCGGTGGCGTTGCGCAGAATGCGAACGCGCTCGGCCACGAAGATGTTCACCTTGCGCTGTGAGAACAGCACGATGACGATCTGCGGCACGATCATGGAAAAGGCGATCATGCCCAGGCCGGGCTGGGTTGATGAGATATAGCCGATCACGCTGATCAGCGTGCCGATCTGCACCACCGGGTCCGAGAACGCGCCCCCGGCAAACTTGCCCAACTCTTCCGCCTCGGCCGAGATGGCAGTGGTCATGGTGCCCTTGCGGACGGTTTCGCCCGTTTCACGGATGTCCGATGCGCGGACCAGCAGCCGCTGCCGGATCATGCGGATCATGTCCTCTCCCAGTGTGCCCGCGCGATAGCCCAGCAACCATTTCAGGGCGAGGCTCAGCAGGATGACCGACATCATGCCCGCGCCCAGATAGATCAGCCGCTCGGTGGCGATATCGTCTGTCGTGAGGTGATTGATGATGTCGCGCTGAAACTCCAGCGGGACCGCGGCCAGACCCGCGATGGCGATGGACAGGATAATAAGGACGATCTGCCGCCCGGCGCTGGCGCGCCAGATCGCTCGGTACAACTTGAACATATGCCACCCGGGTCTTTGAACTGGCGCCAGTGTGGCAGCGCCATGAGTCTTGTTCAAACGGTGGTGGACCCGTTCGCGTCTCAGCCGTGCCGGAATGGCAACATGTTAGGTGGTCAGGCTGACCGCAGCCCCATTCGCCTGCATGTCGCCGGTCGCGCGGTCAAGGCGCAGATAGGCGATGCCCTGGCCATTCGCCTGGGTGAACAATGTGCCCGCCGATTTACCGCCGGAAAGGATCTCGGTTCCGACCGGGGCCGAGCCTTCAACGCGGACGCTGCGCAGCCCTTTGCGCAATTCGGTCTTGTGCTTCATCCGTGCGGTGACTTCCTGCCCGACATAGCAGCCCTTTTTGAAATCGACGCCGTTCAGCGCTTCGAACCCGGATTCGAGTATATAGCTGTCGGGCGTCAGCTCGATGCCGGTTTCTGGGATGCAGTGCCGCACACGGATGGCATCCCAGTCGGTGCCGTCATCCGCTTCGGGCTTGGGGGTATAGGCCCGCCAGCCCATATCCGGGTGGCGCGGGTCGGGCAGGGCGCCTTCAGGTGCCTGACCCGTGCCGCGTTGCAGGTTCAGACCGCTGTCCTCGATCACAACATCAGCGCGCAGTTTGTACATGCCCAGCCGTTTGACAAAGCTGTCGGCGATATCCTCAGAGACATCCAGCAGCACCGCATCTCCGTCGCGTTTCAGAAAGAAATCCGCCAGATACTTGCCCTGAGGGGTCAGCAAGGCCGCATAGACCAGCCCTGTGTCCAGCCCGGAAATGTCATTGGTCACCAGCCCCTGAAGAAAGCTGTCAGTGTCCGAACCGCTAAGGCGCAGAATACGGCGATTGGGCATTGGGTGGTCCTCGTCATTTCCCTCGGCCCCGTGATATAGGAGTTCCCGCCGCCATGACCAGAGGGTATCCGCCTTGCCAGCACCGATCAGCATCGTCATCCCGACCCTGAACGCGGGCGAGGCCCTGTCTGAATCCCTGCCTGCCCTGATGGAGGGGCTGCATACCGGGCTGATCCGCGAACTGATTGTGACCGATGGCGGATCAACCGACCCGACACTTGAAATCGCGGTTGAGGCCGGGGCCCAGATCATGACCGGCGCGCCCTCACGCGGGGGGCAATTGCGGCGGGGCTGCGCGGTGGCCCGGGCCGAGTGGTTGTTGATCCTGCACGCCGATACCGTGCTGCAGGCGGGGTGGGGCCAGGAGGTAGGCGAACACCTTGCCACTGGCAAACCGGCGGCATTTCGTCTGGCTTTTGGGGCAAAAGGGTTCTGGCCCACGTGGGTCGCGGGATGGGCCAATCTGCGCAGCCGGGTGTTTGGTCTGCCCTATGGGGATCAGGGCCTTCTGGTGCCGCGCCGCATGTATGAGAAGGCCGGAGGTTACTCCGATCAACCGCTGATGGAAGACGTGGCACTGGTCCGCGCCTTGCCCCGCGTCACCTTGCTGAACGCCCGCGCGGTTACGAGTGCGGACCGCTATGCGCGTGTGGGGTGGCTGCGTCGGGGGACGCGGAATCTGTGGACTCTGACCCGGTATTTTCTTGGGGCCGATCCAGAGCAACTGGCGCAGGCGTATCGGCGGTAAGGGTTGTGCGAAGCTCGACAATGGATTTGCCCAGGCGGAAGGGCGCGGCAAAGCTGACCAGACACAGCGCGATGATCTGCAACACCAGAATATGCGCGTTGGCCTGCAGGTATTCCCATTCGTCTTTCAGCTTGCCGACCTGGTCGACCAGATCATCATAGCTTTGCGCCAGGATCATATAGTCGCCGGCAATCGCGGGCACCTTGCGGCGCATATTGTTTATCGCGGCCTGAGTTTTGTCGTCCAGCGTGGTGAAGACCAGAAACTGGTCGATATTGAACGCATCCGCCTTGGCTGCCATCTGCTCCATCTCGTCCTTTTCCTGCCGCCCGAACAGGAAATGCAGACCTTGCAACGGGGCGACCTCATTGGTCACGGCGATAAACAGGGGCAGATCGGCATTGCTGGCGGTTGAGGCGGACAGGAACTCGACCCGGTCGCACAACACGGCGGTGTCCGGATCATAGGCGGGATCGCAGAACCGCAACCGGAACCGTGCGGCGTCGCGGTCGAAGGCCAGCGTTGCCGCATAGGCCACGTCGATCTGGCGATCCAACCGGGAACTGTCCGAAGTATAAAGCCCGGCCAGAACCGCCACCAATGCACCGATGCCACCCAGCACGACCCAGACCAAATCCGCCAGTTTCCACGCCCGGTGCCTCGCCGGTTTGCGAAACAGGAACGCGGTGCCAGTCGACCCGACCAGAAAGAACAGGATCAGCAGCGGCAACTGGTTTTCGGTCACAAATGTCATGTCATCAAAGTGACCACCTGCTGGCGCGCTGGCAACACCCCTCACGGGCAGTTGTAGTTAAGAGCCAGAGCTTTGGCCGAATTTCCTGAACAGCATGGTGCGATCACCGACCCATCCTGCGGCGGTAACCGGACCGAACTGACCGAAGCCAACCTGACCACCCTGTTCAATGCCGCGCTGTAACGGGCTTGCCGAACCCGCCCCACAGCTCTCATACTAATCAGAGGTGAGGGAGATTTTCATGACCAACGAGATTGTTCTGATCCACGGGGCCTTTGCCGGGCCGTGGTGTATGGAGGATTACGCGGGCTTCTTTCGCGACCGCGGCTGGACGGTGCACACCCCGGCGTTGCGCTACCATGGCGGCGACCCCAAGGCGGCTCCCGACCCCGGCCTGACCGATACCAGCGTCATGGACTATGCCAATGATATCGCCGAATTCGTGCAGGGGCTGGACAGCAAGCCCGTGCTGCTGGGCCACGCCATCGCGGGGGTTGTGGCGCAGCAGGTGGCGGCTCGTGGGCTGGCCAGCGCCATCGTCCTGATCAACCCGAACGCCCCGTGGGGCACCTTACCCGAAACCGACGACGAACGTGCCATTCCGCGCGCACTGATGGAGGGCGGGGCGTTCTGGAAACAGCCCATGCGGGTCGAGTTCGACCTGATGGCCCCCTTTGCGCTGAACAAAATGCCCGAGGCGCAACAGCACGCAGTTTTCGACCGCCTTGGGGCCGAAAGCGGGCGGGTGATGTTTGAGATGTTCTTCTGGATGTTCGACGACCACCACGCGATGAAGGTCGACATCGACAAGGTCGACTGCCCGGTTCTGGTCGTCTCGGGCACTGAGGACCGTGCCGTGAACCCCAACACCTGCCGCGCGTTGGCCGATCTGTACAAAGACCGTGCGACATTCATGCCCGTCGAAAACCACGCGCATTTTCTGTTCATGGAGCCCGGCTGGGAAAAGCCCGCCGCGCAGATCGCGGACTGGCTGGAGGATAAGGTGGGCTAGCGCGCCCACCCCAAGCGATCAGTTGTTGGTCGAAAACGTGCTTTGCGGTTTCCATTTCAGGGTGCCGTCACCGTCGCGATGACAGCGCAGAAGTCGCTCTTGCACCGTGCTGACCGTACTGGTGACAGTGTTGTCGCCGACCAGCAGAACAAAGGCGTCCTCGGAATAGGTCAGGCCCTTGTAGTAACAGAACCGAGACTCGGCCCCGTCAGGTATCGGCGATGCAGTGCTGAGCGTCTGCTGTGCAGAAGCTTGCGTGGCCAGCAGGGCAAAGGCCAGCCCGAGGGTTAATGTTTTCATGTCGTCCTCCCGTTCGAATATTTGTTGGTCTTATTCGGCCTTGGAAGCTCGGTGCCTCAAATGTCGTTCTTGAATGACGGTTCGAGGGTAAGTGTGAAGGAGATCAACAGGTTAGGCAATTGCTTTCTGGCATTTTCATTGCGGTCTTATGCGCAAACGCAATGCTATACTTGCTACCTACATTCATTTTAGTTCTCTCGATTGTCCCTAATTTCGACCCCAGCATTGGTAGCCAATTGTTCTATGTCGTCCCTTTTCGAAAGTGCGTTGAGGAAATCAATTGTCTCTGCTTTCATGCGTTGGAAATTGTTGTCAAAAGCCTCTCTGAAGTATCGTTCAGGGTCACTAATTATCATTGCGTGGCGAAAAAAACCTGCCGCGGAAGGTAACTTGCCTAAAGAAGCGTGTATGCGCAGTAGTGCTTCTGCATCATTGTTGTTGATCAGTTCTTGCAGTTCGGTAATTGAGTTTACGCCAAATCTAGACAATTCTGATACTACTTTATCTGCTAGCTTTTCGTCGCCAAAATTGATGTTCTTGAAATGGTACCCGTTCTTTTTCAAGGTTTTGTTGTAGGTAGCGATTAGAGCAATTGCATTTATTGGGTCACTTGCTACATTTTCATTTTCTTGCTCAACTTCAGCGGCATATAGTTCAGCGTCTTTGGCAATGTCGGAAAACACTTTGTCCAGAATCTCCAGTGTACCAGCAGCTGTCATTAACCTCCGTTGCAATTCTTGAGGGAGTGTCGATTTTCCCTTGTAGTTTCGCTTGTGTTCAATTTCCGCCCAAGCATGTTGCAAAACTGTTCGGATTTGTACTTCAAACTTTAACTCAGATAAGCCATCATACTCCGGTAACTGTGCCCTTCCGCTACCTAAGGAGCATACGAGGTGGTAAGAACGATACCCCACTTCGTTAACCTTATCTGGCGTTAATTTGTCGATGCTATTTTTGACGTCAATTTCAAAGAGGTCTGATAATGTTTCGGAAGCCTTCTTGATGTCCGATTCTAGATAAACAATCACACGAAACGCAACCCAATCGGTCATTTCTTCGATCGGATTACTGTATTTTTTCTTAGCAATTTTCTCTAGGCAGCTATCCACTTTTTTCACTCTGCTTTCTATTGGCAGGTGTTCTAGATTGCCGCTTTTTAAGGCATTTTGAATTATTCCAAATACCGTTGTTCTTAGCTGCTCAAATTTACTTTCGTTTTGTTGGTAGATCTTTTTAACTTCGTCAGACTTCAATGCTATTTTCCTTAAACATCCAACTCCTCCACAAACCGCGCGTTCTCCTGAATGTACTGGAACCGCAGTTCGGGTTTTTTGCCCATCAGCCGCTCGACCAGATCGCCTGTCTCGCCGGGTTCGTCCTCGTCTATGGTGACGCGGATCAGTTTGCGCGAGGCCGGGTCCATCGTGGTCTCTTTCAGGTCCTTAGCGTCCATTTCACCCAGACCTTTGAAGCGGGAGACGTCGATCTTGCCCTTGCCGCCCAGACCTTTCTCCAACCACTCGTCGCGCTCGGCCTCGTCCAGACAGTAAACCCGTTTCGCGCCTTGGGTCAGGCGATACAAAGGCGGGCAGGCGAGGTACAGGTGGCCCGCGTCGATCATCGGGCGCATCTGGGTGAAGAAGAACGTCATCAGCAGCGAGGCGATATGCGCCCCGTCCACATCCGCGTCGGTCATGATGATGACCTTGTCATAACGCAGGTCATCGACGTTGAATTTGGTGCCAAGGCCGACACCCAGCGCCTGCGTCAGATCGTTGATTTCGGCATTGGTGCCCAGTTTCGAACTGGCCGCACCCAGCACGTTCAGGATTTTACCGCGCAGGGGCAGCAGGGCCTGAGTTTTGCGATCCCGACCCATTTTGGCCGAGCCGCCCGCCGAGTCGCCCTCGACGATGAATAACTCCGTGCCGTCGCGTGTTGAACTACTACAGTCCACCAGCTTGCCGGGAAGACGAAGTTTCTTAGTGGCGGACTTGCGTTGTGTTTCCTTCTCGGCCCTACGGCGCAGGCGCTCCTCGGCCCGCAGGATGAGGAAGTCCAGAATGGCGCCAGCAGATTTCGTGTCCGCGGCCAGCCAGTTATCGAAATGGTCGCGGACCGAGTTTTCGACCAGCCGCTGCGCCTCGACCGTGGCGAGGCGGTCTTTGGTCTGGCCGACGAATTCGGGTTCGCTGATGAAACAGCTGACCAGTGCGCAACCGCCGGTGATCAGGTCGTCACGGGTGATCTGACCGGCCTTTTTGTTGTTGATCAGTTCGCCATAGGCCTTGATGCCTTTGAGAACCGCCGCCCAGAACCCGGCCACATGGGTGCCGCCTTCGGGGGTGGGGACGGTGTTACAGTAGGACTGGATGAACCCGTCGCGTGAGGGCGTCCAGTTGATCGCCCATTCGACCTTGCCGGGGGTCCCGAATTTCTCATTAAAGTCCACGGTGCCTGCAAAGGGCTGCTCGGCATAGGTCGAGGAGCCGTTCATTGTCTCTTTCAGGTAATCCGACAGGCCGCCGGGGAAGTGAAAGCTGGCCTCGGTCGGGGTCTCGCCGTCGTCAATGTGGGATTTCCAGCGGATTTCGACGCCCGAGAACAGGTACGCCTTGGAGCGGATCGATTTGAAAAGCCGCGCCGGTTTGAACCGATGATGGCCAAAGATTTCTTCGTCCGCGTGGAACGTGACCGTGGTGCCGCGCCGGTTCGGGGCTGCGCCGACCTTTTCGACCGGACCCAAAGGAACACCGCGCGAGAAGCGTTGTTCGAACAGCGTCTTGTCGCGTGCCACCTGCACGACCATCGAATCCGACAGGGCGTTCACAACGGACGCGCCCACACCATGCAGACCGCCCGAGGTCTGATAGGCCTTGCCCGAGAATTTGCCGCCCGCGTGCAGGGTGCACAGGATCACTTCCAGCGCCGATTTGTCCGGAAACTTTGGGTGCGGGTCGATCGGAATACCGCGCCCGTTGTCGCGCACGGTCAGGGCGTAGTCGGCGTGCAGCTCAACCTCGATCCGGTTGGCGTGACCGGCGACCGCTTCGTCCATCGAGTTGTCGAGGATTTCGGCCACCATATGGTGCAGCGCGCGCTCATCCGTACCGCCGATATACATACCGGGGCGTTTTCGGACCGGTTCCAGCCCTTCAAGCACCTCAATCGAGGAGGCGTCGTAGGTGGCGGTCGCGCTGGGCGTCAACAGATCGTCGGGCATCGGTGCTGCTCTTGTTTTTGGGTTGGGGGCCATTATGGCAGGTGATGTGGTCCGGGGGAAGAGGGGCGCGAGGTGTTGTGGGCATTTGGCCGTATGGAACGCACAAAACACACTGCCCGGCGCCTGCGGTCACAGAGGCAATGGCACCGATCTTTGCGGGGTTATTGAGGTTTTTCAGCGGTCAGGCGCACGCCGCCGATGCGCCGTTGCTGCACGTCGCCGACAAATTTCGCGTACATCTTCAGGAATTCATCCCCTTTCGAGGGGTTGCCTGCGCGTTCGGCCTCGGCGTCCAGGGTCTGATACATACTCAGACGCCGCGCCAGAATATCGCCCCAGGGTCCGGTGATATCATCGGCCGAGACGACCTCGAATCCGGCTTGCCCAAGCTGGGATTCGTATTCGGGAATGCTCAGCAGGGACTGGCAGGCAAAACGCTGACGGTATTGTTCCATCTCATCTTCCGGCAAAGGCGTATGCATCACCCAGTCGGTAAAGGCAAAGCGACCGCCGGGGCGCAGGACACGAAACACTTCGTGCAGGACCTTTGGTTTGTCGGGGATATGGAGGAAGGATTCCTGACTGACTGCGGCGTCGAACTGCGCATCGTCAAAGGGCATTTCCATTGCACTGGCCAGAACCGGGTGAATCCGGTCCTGCAGCCCGACCAGCGCGTTCAGCTCTTGCGCACCGTCGACACGGTTGGGGCTGATGTCGACACCAGTCACCTGAACGCCGCGCTCGGACGCGTACCAGCGCGCAGGGCCGCACAACCCGGCGCAGACATCCAGAACGCTGTCACCGGCGTTCATCCGGGCCTTGTCGGCCAATCGGGTATTCGCCTTGAGCCCGTCATAGTGATCCTGATCATAGGGGTAGAGGTCCTGCGGCGTCACCCCCTCCAGCGAACCGCGGATGTGCTTCAGCTTTGTCAGAATATGCGGCGCAGAGATGGGGTGATTGGCATACCAGTCCGCGACAGTTTGTTCCGCCATTTCCATCGGATACTCCCCCCTTGCCTTACGTCAGCTTAGCCTGACATGGTTGGTCAATCCAGTTTCGTCTTGTCGATGGTCGGCGCGAAGCCGGAGTGGTGACGGTGCGACAACAAGAAGGGGAACCGCATGAGCTGGATCAAGACTGTTCCATTCGACCTGGCCAGCGGCAAGCTGCGGAAGCTGTACGAACGGGTCACGGGGCCGGGCAACAACGTGGACAACATCATGATGGCGCATTCCCTGCGGCCGCATTCGATGGAAGGCCATATGGCGCTGTACAAGAACGTGCTGCATCATTCGGCCAACAAGGTGCCCAAGTGGTTTCTCGAGGTTCTGGGCGTCTGGGTCAGTTCGCTGAATCAGTGCGGGTATTGTATCGAGCATCATTTCAACGGCCTGCAACGGTTGTTGAAAGACCCGGATCGGGGTCGGGCTATCCGCAGCGCGATTGAGGCGGAAACGCCAGGCGCGGCCCCGTTGGATGGGGCGCAGATCGCGGCGATGAACTATGCGCGCAAGCTTACCGAAGCACCGGCTGAAATGGTTAAGGCGGATATTCAGGCCCTGCGGGATGCAGGCTGGGACGATGGTGAAATCCTCGAAATCAATCAGGTCTGCGCTTACTTTGCTTACGCGAACCGGACGGTTCTTGGGTTGGGGTGCTCGACCGAGGGCGACATACTGGGCCTGTCGCCCAACAACTCGGACGACCCCGCGGATTGGGGGCATACCTAAGCGGTCAGTCCGCGATCCAGTCCTGAATGGCCTGTGCGACGGCTTTCGGCTTCTGGTGATGCAGCCAGTGGTCAGTGCCGGGGATCACGACGCGGGTCAGGTCGGGTGCGAACTCTTCCAGCCCCGCAGTGGCCTCGGGCAGCAGGGCTTTGTCATCCGGCCCCCACAACAGCAGGTGCGGACAACGGACCATCAGACGATCCAGTGGCAATTGGGGCAGATCGGTGCGTGGCTCTCCGGGCTTGGCGACAACCAGAGGGGAGGCGCGATACCAGTTCAACATCGCCTCAAGCCGACCGGAGCGGGCCCATTCGGTGCGAAATTCCTGCAATCGCCGTTCCGACAGCCAGTCGACGCCCATGCCGAACCGAAAGAACTGTTCGAGCCTTGCAAAGTTTTTGGCCGAGAAGTGCGATGCGGCATCCGGCGCGCGCAGGGCGTTGATATATTGTGATGCCTCGGATTGCGCCCCTCCGGCGGCCATGGCGCGTTGAAACGGCACCGGGTGAACGCCGTTTGCGATGATCAGGCGGCTGACCAGTTCGGGGTGGAACATGGCCAACCCATACGCCACCGACGCACCCCAGTCGTGCCCCAGAATGCAAATCGGGCCTTCAAGCTGGGCAATCAGCGCCGCCATGTCCGACACCAACTGAGACAATTTGTAATTCCCCGCACCCTCTGGGCACCAGCTTTGCCCATAGCCGCGCTGGTCCGGCGCGATGCAATGAAAATGATCTGCCAGATGCGAGGCCAATTCGCTCCAGGCTCCGCCATATTCAGGAAAGCCGTGCAACATCAGAAGGGGCGGCAGGTCAGGATTGCCCCAGCGCCGCAGAAAGAAGGACTGGCCGTTCAACTCGATGACATCCGTTTTCATTGTGACCCTCCTTCTGATCCTCGAAATGATGGGTATTTCAGGCATCAATTTGACACCAATCAAAGCGAAAAACTGCGTCTTCTGCTAGCCGTGTTTGCGGATGGTGAGAAAAGGAAAAACTGAATGGACGCAGTGGCAAGAATCGAAGAAAACCAATCCCCTGTTAAATCCTCTCCGACGCAAAATCTCGAACCCGCTCAACCCAGCCCCGAAAAAATCCGGCAGGCGTTTGAAAGCGGCAGATACCCCTATGGCCGCAAGATGGCTCGCAAAACCTATGAGGCGCAAAAGGCCCAATTGCAGGCCGAATTGCTGAAGGTTCAATTGTGGGCGCAGGAAACCGGTCAGCGGTTCGTTCTGCTGTTCGAAGGCCGTGACGCGGCGGGCAAGGGCGGCACGATAAAACGGTTCATGGAGCACCTGAACCCGCGTCAGGCGCGCGTTGTGGCGCTGAACAAACCGACCTGGGAGGAGAAGGGTCAGTGGTATTACCAGCGCTATGTTCAAGAGCTTCCGACGGTTGGCGAAATGGTATTTTACGACCGGTCCTGGTATAACCGCGCGGGCGTTGAGAGGGTCATGGGGTTCTGTTCGCCCAATGAATACCTCGAATTCATGCGTCAGACACCGGATCTTGAACGGATGCTGGTCCGGTCGGGTATACAGCTTTACAAATATTGGTTCTCCGTGACGCAGTCCGAACAGCAGCGCCGGTTCAAAAGCCGTGAGACCGACCCGCTGAAACAGTGGAAACTGTCGCCGATCGACAAGGCCAGCCTCAACAAATGGGACGATTATACCGAGGCCAAGGAGGCGATGTTCTTCTACACTGACACCGCCGATGCGCCCTGGACCATCGTCAAGTCGAACGACAAGAAACGCGCCCGTCTGAACTGTATGCGCCACTTCTTGTCGACGCTGGATTACCCGGACAAGGATCACGGTATCGTGGGGCAACCCGATCCTCTGATCGTGGGGCAGGCGCATCACGTGATCCACAGATCCGAGCATATTCTGGGCAATACCCTGCACCCGGAAACGTAATGACCGGCTAAGCCACCTGGCCGCGCTCGGATAGTCTCAACCTGAAATTTCCTTTATCACCTCTTGTCCCGGCCTCTGGCCGGGCATAAGGCTGATGGGATGAACAAGGTGATGACATATCGCGGCCATTTCCAGGCCATCGCTGTGCTGGGCCTGCCGCTGATCGGCGGGCATCTGGCACAGTTTGCGATTGGCCTGACCGACACGATCATGCTGGGTTGGTACGGGGTCGAGGCGCTGGCCTCGGTGACTCTGGCCAGTAGCTTTTATTTTGTGCTGTTCCTGTTTGGCGGCGGTTTTGGACTGGCGGTGATGCCCATGGTGGCAACCGCGGCGGCCGAAGAGGATGAGACCAGCATTCGCCGCTCGACCCGCATGGGGGTGTGGCTTTCCTTGCTGTATGCGGTGCTTGTTATGCCTTTGCTGTGGTGGTCCCATCCGATTTTGACCGCCGCAGGACAAGATCCGCAAGTGGCTGAAATAGCGTCACAATACTTGCGTGTTGCAGGCTGGGGTCTGTTCCCCGCGCTGGTGGTCATGGTGCTGAAATCCTATCTGGCAGCGTTGGAGCGGACCCAGATCGTATTGTGGATCACTGTGACGGCCGCTGTCGTCAACGCGCTGACCAACTATGCGCTGATCTTCGGAAACTGGGGCGCGCCCGAACTGGGCGTGATGGGGGCGGCGATTGCCTCGGTGGTGACGCAGATGGTGTCGCTAGTTGCGGTAGTGGTCTACGCTGTGCGCGTATTGCCCGAACACAGTCTTTTCCAAAGATTCTGGCGCCCGGACTGGGAAATGCTGTTCAGTGTGCTGCGCCTTGGTATCCCCATTGGGTTTACACTTCTTGCCGAGGTGTCGTTGTTCGCCATGTCGGCCTTCATGATGGGGTGGATAGGGCAGGTGCCGCTGGCGGCGCACGGGATTGCACTAAATCTGGCTTCGGCCACGTTCATGGTTCATCTTGGCCTGTCCAATGTCGCCACGATCCGCGCAGGGAACGCCTTGGGACGCAAAGATCGACCACATCTTGAAAAAGGCGCGAAAGCGGTGACTGTAATGTCTCTGTTGGTGTCTGTCCTGACGATCACACTGTTCGTGACCTGCGCCGAGCCGCTGATTTCCATTTTTGTGGAACCTGACGATCCGCAGCGTCCTCAGATTCTGGCGATCGGCACCGGGCTGCTGGCCATGGCTGCGCTGTTCCAACTGGTGGACGGGGCGCAGGTGATTGCGCTGGGCCTGTTGCGCGGGTTGCAGGATGCCAAGATACCGATGGTGATGGCGGGGCTCAGCTATTGGGTCGTGGGGATTCCGGCGTCGTATTACTTTGGCTTCGTGCAGGGCATGGACGGGATCGGCATTTGGCTGGGCCTCGTGCTGGGCCTTGCCTGTGCCGCCGTTCTGTTGATGGCGCGATTCTGGATGCGTTCGGTCCGCGCTGTTGGCGTTCCGGCCGAATAGCGCCCACTCAGCCCTTGGTCAGCCGATCCGCCTTTTTGCGCACCAGAACACTGCGCAGATCGTGCATCGCCAGCAGCAATCGGTCGGTGACATCCTCTAGCTGCTCGTCCGTCGCCTTGGACTGCGCCCATTGTGTTGTCAGGTTCATGTAGTCGACGGCGCGATGAATATCGTCGATATCGCGCTGCGTCAGCAGAGCTTTGCGGTCCTCCATCCAGCGCGCGATTTCCGCCTGATCTGCCTCGGTCAGGGTGCGTTGGCCTTGCGGTTTCACCTCGCCGTTACGAATGTTGATGACCGCGATCTGATCCATTTCGATCCGCCGCTGGCGGTTTTCGGTGTCAATCCTGAAAACCACCGCGCCGTTCTCGCGGATACGGAAATAGTATTCTGGAAGTTCTGCGGTCATCGGTTTCTCCGGCTCAGGTCAGGGACGCGCAGAAGCGCTGGATGCGGGTGCAGGCTTCGGACAGGGCCTCGTCCGAGGTTGCATAGCTGACGCGAAAGTTCGGCGACAAGCCGAAGGCGGCGCCGAACACGACGGCCACGTCTGCCTCTTCCAGCAGGGCGGTGGCGAAGGCCTCATCCGAGTCGATCACGGTGCCAGCCGGAGTGATCTTGCCGATCAGACCGGCGATCGAGGGGTAGACATAGAACGCGCCTTCGGGGGTGGGGCAGGTGACGCCGTCGATCTCATTCAGCATCCGTACCACCAGATCGCGGCGGCGTTTGAAGGTCTCGTTGTTCGGGGCCAGAAACGCCTGTGTGCCGTTCAGCGCCTCGACCGCCGCCCATTGGCTGACCGAGCAGGGGTTCGAGGTCGACTGCGACTGGATCTTGCGCATCGCCGCAATGATCTCGACCGGGCCGGCCGCATAGCCGATGCGCCATCCGGTCATGGCATAGGCTTTGGACACACCGTTGCAGGTCAGTGTGCGGCCATAGAGGCCGGGCTCGACCTCGGCGGGGGTGCAGAATTCGAACCCGTCATAGGCGAGGTGTTCATACATGTCGTCGGACATGATCCAGACATGCGGATGGCGCATCAGCACATCGGTCAGGGCTTTCAATTCCGCGCGGCTGTACCCGGCGCCGGTCGGGTTCGACGGAGAGTTGAAGATGAACCACTTGGTCTTTGGCGTGATCGCTGCCTCAAGCTGATCTGGGGTCAGCTTGAAACTGTTCTCCAGCGTCGTTTCGACCACAACCGGAGTTCCCCCGGCCAGCAGCACCATATCCGGATAGCTGACCCAATAGGGCGCGGGGATGATGACCTCATCGCCGTCGTTCATGGTGGCCATCAGTGCGTTGTACAGCGTCTGCTTACCACCGGTTCCGACCGAGATTTGCGCAGGCGTGTAATCCAGCCCGTGGTCGCGTTTCATCTTGGCGCAGGCAGCCTGTTTCAGCTCGGGGATGCCGTCGGGCGCTGTGTATTTGGTCTTGCCCGCTGCGATGGCGGCCACCGCTGCGTCCTTGATGTTCTGCGGTGTGTCGAAGTCGGGCTCACCTGCGCTCAGGCCGATCACGTCGCGACCGGCGGCTTTCAGCTCAGCCGCTTTTGCTGTCATCGCAATGGTCGGAGAGGGTTTTACGCGTGACAGTGTCGCAGACAGGAAACTCATGGTCGGCCTCGGTTTGTATGTTCAACCTGACTGTCATAGGGTGCGCCTGAATGACGATCAAGCCGTATGAAAAACAGAATTAGGAGACCCCGATGAACGAAGAAAACGACTGGTACGGAGCAGACGCAGCGACATTCGGGGACAGGCTGGCAGGCGCGCGTGAGGCCGCCGGTATGTCACAGTCCCAACTGGCCCGGCGCCTGGGGGTCAAAAAGGCGACGATCGCGGCCTGGGAAAACGATCTGTCCGAGCCGCGCGCCAACCGGTTGTCGATGATGGCGGGCATGATCAACGTCTCAATCATGTGGCTGCTGACCGGTGAAGGCGAAGGTATGGAAGCCCCGGTTGAAGAGGGCGAGGGCGATCTGGAACTGGTGGACGCGGTTGCGGAACTGCGCGCCATCCGCGGCGAGATGCGCGCCAGCGCCGAACGCGCCGCGCGGCTGGAAAAGCGGCTGCGGTTGATGTTGGAGCAGGCCCAGTGACCGAAACAAGAGAGGTCCGGATCAAGCGTATGCAGATGCGGTCGATGCGGCGTGGGATCAAAGAGATGGACCTGATCCTTTCGGCCTATGCCGCGCGCAACCTAGAACAGATGGATACGGCCGGTCTGGATCTGTACGACGCCATGCTGCGTGAAAACGATCAGGACCTCTATCAATGGGTCACGGGACAGGTGCACCCGCCCGGAGTTTTTGCCGACCTAATCGCGGACATTGCGCAGACCTTTCAAAAATAAAGAAAATCCGGCTTAACCGATTTTTCGGGATTTCGATTCATGCTGCCTGAAACAGCGCGACTGAATCGGAGGATCGGATGAGTATGGAATTGCAGGTCTCCGCGCCGGAAACCAAGGGGTTTATGACCAGCTATCTCGAGGCGCTCGCTTTGGTCGAACGTCTGCACCGGCTGCTGCTGGACGTCATCAAGGATGAGTTCGAGCGTGTCGGGGTGTTGGAGATCAATGCCGTTCAGGCCCTGCTGCTGTTCAACATCGGCGATCATGAGGTGACCGCGGGTGAATTGAAAAGCCGCGGTTACTATCAGGGTAGCAATGTCAGCTACAACCTCAAAAAGCTGGTGGAAATGGGCTATATGCATCACCAGCGATGCGAGATTGACAGGCGCTCGGTCCGGGTGCGGTTGACCCCGCGCGGGCGGGAAATCCGCGATATCGTCTCCAAGCTGTTCTCGCGCCACGCCGAAGGATTGCAGACCCGCGGCGTGCTGGGGCTGGAAGGGATCGACGATATCACGACCTCTCTGCGCCGGGTCGAACGCTACTGGACGGACCAGATCCGGTATATCTACTGATCAGGGGTGCTTGGTGGACTTGCGAGGGGCCTGCCCCCGCGTCCCTTCCTGCAGCGCGCCGATTTGCAACCCCGTCAGTTCCCGCTCAAGCTTGCGCCGCATCGCGCGTTCGAAATCCTCGAACCCCTGCGCGATTTCCAGAAAGGCTCCGGACCCGTGCAAGACGTTGTTTTCGAAAAAGGGGATCAGGTACAGTTCGCCCTCGAAATCGGCGGCATTGATGACCAGCCCGTTGACCACGGTGTCCTGAAAGGGAAAGTGCCGATAGGCCGAGTCCGGGCCATAGCCGTCATTGTTTGACCCGTCCCCCGACAGATCGATGGTCTGGAACAGACAAGGTGGGGCTTGCTGCATCAGGGTCGCACCGAAGGCCAGCGCATATCCCATCGCCGTAGCCGAGCTGCTGTCGGACCGAATCGATTGCTGCACGGTTGTTGCCGCCGCCAGCAGGTCGGCCTGCGTGTTGATCATCGTCCAGTTCAGAATGACGCGCTGCGTGGATCGACCGCTCCATTCATACACGGCCAGCGCCACCGGCATGGGCGAGGAAAAGAAGGCCTCGGTCACCTCGGGCGCAACCAGGGCGGCGGCGAGCCCTTGCCGCTGCAGGGCGTCTTCGTTTGCATCCACCGAGGTCGAGATATCCATGGCCAAAGCCAGGGCCAGACGGCAGGTTTCGGCCCGAAGCGGGTTGGCCAAGGCGGCCAGCCCCAATGCTGTCAGCCAGCGGATCACCAGTGCCCGGTGCTGTCCATGCTGGCCCAGGGCTCAGCAGGTTCCAGCGCGTCGCCATTCTGCAGCAGCTCGACCGAGATATTGTCGGGGGACCGCACAAAGGCCATGCGGCCATCGCGCGGCGGGCGGTTGATCACGACGCCATTGTCCTGCAGGTGCTGACAGATCTCGTAGATGTTATCGACACCGTAGGCCAGGTGCCCGAAATGGCGGCTGTCACTGGGCAGGGTATCGTCGCCGTCCCAGTTATGGGTCAGCTCGATCGGCCGATCCTCTTGCCCCGGAGGCGCCATGAATATCAGCGAAAACCGTCCGGGCTCGCTGTCGTAGCGGCGGGTTTCCTTCAGGCCCAGCAACTCATAAAACGCAATCGACTTCTCCAGATCCTTCACGCGGACCATGGTGTGAAGATATCTCAGCCCCATGTGTGGCTTCCTTTCTGTTCAGGTGATGCGCAGCAGCTTAGCGCGCAGGTTATGCAAGTCGAGGGGCAGCACGGACACATTTTGAAATTTGCGGGAATGAGCGCATATATCGCGGTTCCGGTCCGGGAATTGCCGAGATATAGTGGTGCACGACTCATTGCTGGAAAGGAAATTTCATGCCGCTGTCCTCTGACCAACTGGCCGAGATCGAAGCGCAAAGGGCGCAATCGCATCAAACACGCCGCGTTGTGGCTGCGGGTATGGAAGAGCATCTGTACACCGCGCATCAGGTGCTGGACCACGGTTTTGTGCGTGTGATCGACTATATGGGCGATGACGCGGCGATCTGTCAGGCGGCGCGGGTATCATATGGCAAAGGCACCAAATCGGTGCAGAACGACGAGGGCCTGATCCGCTATTTGATGCGTCACTGGCACTCGACCCCGTTCGAGATGTGCGAAATCAAGCTGCACGTCAAACTACCCGTCTTTGTGGCTCGGCAATGGATTCGCCACCGAACGGCAAATGTGAACGAATACTCCGCCCGCTATTCGATCCTGGACCGGGAATTCTATATCCCCGCACCCGACCATGTTGCCGCGCAGTCCGAGGTGAACAATCAGGGCCGTGGCGACGCGTTGCAAGGGGAAGAGGCTGCGCGCGTTCTTGAAATGCTAAAGGCCGACAGCGCGCGGTGCTACGACAACTATGAGGCGATGATCAGCCAGGATGGCCAGCAGGGGCTGGCGCGTGAACTGGCGCGAATGAACCTGCCCGCGAATATCTATACGCAGTGGTACTGGAAGGTAGACCTGCACAACCTGTTCCATTTCCTGCGCCTGCGTGCTGACCCGCATGCTCAATACGAAATCCGCGTCTATGCCGAGACCATGTGCAAGATCGTCGCTGATTGGGTGCCCTTCGCCTACAGAGCATTCGAGGATTACCGCCTGGGCGCGGTCAACCTCTCGGCGCAGATGGTCGACAGCCTGCGTCGGATGCTGGCGGGTGAGACGGTCACGCAAGAGAACTCGGGCATGACCGCACGAGAATGGCGTGAGTTCGAGGCCGTCATCCGCGAAGGTTGACCCCGCAATCGCCTGCAGGCTCAAGGCGCCATCAAGCGGTTCCATTCACTTCTTGGCTCTTTTCGGATTATCCGAGCCACTTGCCTGTGCCTTGAGCAGGCCAAATCTCCGATTGCCGAGGTGATGTGCGAGCCGACGGACCGGATGCACAAAAAGATTGAACGCCAGTTTGGCGCGGTACGTGCGGCGACCGGTATTCGCGGGCCTGAGCAAGTGATGGAGGTCTGAACCAGCAAATCCGGTGACTGGACGATGGTGGTCACCTATGCGACCGGGGCATCCTGCATCGTGGCGATGGGCGAAAGCTGATTCACTCATGCCAAGGTTGATCCGGCACGAGGGTAAGGTTCGCTCACCTTTGAAAGTCGGCCAACGGCCGGTAATTGGCCGTTGGTCTGTTTTGATAACCCGCAGAATGCGGTTGTTTTACAGTGGCTTCAAATCAGAAGCCATTTGGCGGCCGTCACGTCCGTCTTGCAGCTCGTACGAGACTTTCTGATTGTCAGCGAGCCCGGTCAGACCGGACCGTTCAACGGCCGAGATATGAACAAATACGTCCTTGCCGCCTTCATCGGGGGCAATAAACCCGTAGCCTTTCGTGGTATTAAACCATTTCACGGTGCCAGTTGGCATTTCCCGTGTCTCCTTCTACTTTCACGTTGTCCCACAAAATTGGTGGGGGTGGTGGTTGACGCCACCGCAACACGTCACCGTATCGCCCACACGATACAGCCCGGATTGCGTGTTTCGTCTTTTTCAACATTGCACGGTGAAGTAAAAAATCAAGAATTACCGAAACGATCAGGCAAAATTGCCAAAATTTGAACCAGATACAGGAGACCCCCGCAGATGCGCCTTTTTGGCCTGAAGACTTGTGATGCGTGCCGTAAGGCCTTGAAGTCACTGCCAGATGCTGAATTTGCCGATGTTCGGTCCGACGGCGTGCCGGAATCGGTGCTTGCGCGGGCTTTTGACGCCTTCGGCGAGGCTTTGCTCAACACCCGTTCCACAACCTGGCGAGGATTGGACGATGCGGAACGCGCGCGACCTGTGTTGGAACTGCTGGCGGATCACCCGACCCTGATGAAGCGCCCTCTGATCGAGCATAACGGCACGCTGTATCTGGGCTGGACCGCAGAAACGAAACAGGGGCTTGGCGTTGCGTGACCGGGTAACTATGTGAATTGACGCAAGTTAGAGGGTTTTGAATGCGCAACGCAGCTATGATTCTGGGCGTCATTGCCGGTCTGATCGGGATGATCGTGGGCTTTGTCGGCTATGGCTATGTCGAACTGATCGACACCTATGGTGAGATTGAGGGCTTGGCCGAGCAAGTGGACAACGCGCAGGTCATACAAATGGCCTCGATCATCGCGCCTCTGCTGGCCATTGCCGGTGGTGCGATGGCCCATGCACGGGCCTTGGTCGGAGGCGCGTTGCTGCTGATCTCAGCCGCCGGAATGTATTACGCCTTTGGCTTCAACGTATTCACCATGTTCCCGGTGGCGTTTGCGGCCGTGGCCGGCATACTTGGGCTGGCCGCGGGTAAACCGGACGAGCCCAAGGCACATTTCTAGATCACTTGATGCGCAGAATACGGTCCAGCGACAGCGGTCCTGCACCGTTGATCAAGATGACCAAGAACAGGAAAGTCCACATCACGCGCTGGTCCATTAGCGTGATTGCATTGTCGAACAAACTGCCCAGCTTTACACCATGGCCGGTGACGTCAGTGGCTGTCTGCACCCAGATGAATCCGATCATCCCGACAGCGGCCAGTCGTGTGAACAGACCTGCAAGCAGCAGCGCAGGCAGTACAAATTCGGCAACGGTGCCAAAGAAAATTACGATGCGCTGGAACAAGGTCATTTGTGATACGTCATACAAAACCGCTTCGGCGGCTTTTGGAAAAATCTGTCCAAATGCGCCTGCCGAAGGTGAAAAAATCGA
Organism: Ruegeria sp. MALMAid1280; assembly: GCF_049195285.1. Taxonomy (NCBI): domain Bacteria; kingdom Pseudomonadati; phylum Pseudomonadota; class Alphaproteobacteria; order Rhodobacterales; family Roseobacteraceae; genus Ruegeria; species Ruegeria sp. MALMAid1280. The sequence continues at coordinate 97,070 of NZ_JBMIRT010000049.1, forward strand.
GCCGTCGATTTTTGTCATCGCCGAATTCCAGAAATAAAACAGCAGGACCGCGATAAAAACAACGCGCGCCAATGTCGGCGTCAACCAGCCGGCGGTCATTTCCAACCGGCCCAGGGTGTTGTTGTGCAATGAGATCAGGGCAGTCATGTCGCCAGCCTTTCGATAGTCACAGAGGTTATTGCGCCGCCCTGCAAAAGCAGCGCCAGAGTGGCCCCAAGGTCAAAATCGGGGAATTTGGCCGCGGTTTCTTCAAACGCGTCACCAATGGTGTGTCCGGCCTGCAGGCCCGCGATCCAATGCGCGCCGCCGTCGGGCAGCAGGTGCGGGACCGGGTCGTAATCAGGTCGGGTGATCAAAACGGCCTCGGGGCCGGGCGCGGGTTTGGGCGCATCCTCTTCAGTGTTGAAGCGCCAGACTGAAAAGATCGGCCAGTCCGAGGCCAGAACCTGCATCGACGGGGCAAACCCAAGCCGGGCCCGCATGATGTCTTCCGGCGGCACGGCCAGAGCCTCGGCCGGGGCGGGTGTGTTGTCGGCTGCGTGGTATGACCGGCGCAGCGCCAGTTCCAGCCGCGCAACGTCGGGCAGGTAACCCAGATGGGAAAGCTGCTCCATTCCGGTCAGGAAATCCGGAAACGCGTCGCCATAGAACATCATCAGTGGCGACGAGGGGGGATGTTTACGCAGGAATATTCCCGCCAACCCATCCATGTTTTGCGGCCCCAATAGCTTGGTGATTACCGGAAAGGCCTGATGCATCGCCTCGGTCAGGGATACGGCCACGTTGTTGCGGTATACACTGAACCGGCGCCCGGCGGGTTTCGCGGCGGCGTCCAGCAGCCCCTTGGGTATCGCTGCGGACGGGTCCAGCAGCGCGGCGCTGAAGGTTGTTTGCGAGACTCTCATGCCGGGATGCGGTCCAGGGCCGCCTGTGCGCGCGCTGCCTCGGCCTGCAGAATGGGCCAGTCGGGGATGTCCGTATCCCACTCGATCAGCACCGGCTTCGGGCCCAAGCGCTCCAGAACGTAATCCAGCAAGGCCCAGACCGGATCGACCACTTCGCGCCCATGGCTGTCGATCAACAGCGGGTGGCCGTGGTCGTCCTGATCCTCATCATGGCCGCCCAGGTGAATCTCGCCCACCCTGTCCAGCGGATAGGCGTCGATATAACCCTGCGGCGAGAAATCCAGATTGGTCCCCGAGACAAAGACGTTGTTCACATCCAGCAGCAGGCCGCAGCCGGTGCGGCGTGCAATCTCGTGCAGAAAGTCCGGTTCGGACCACGTGCTTTCCTCGAACGCTAGATAGCTGGAGGGGTTTTCGAGCAGCATTTGCCGCCCAACGGTGTCCTGCACCTTGTCGATATGGTCACAGACGCGGTGCAGCGTGGCGTCGGTATAGGGCAGGGGCAGCAGGTCGTTCAGGAAATGGCTGTCATGTGTCGACCAGGCCAGATGTTCCGAGAAACTGGCGGGGTTCAGCCAGCCGACCAGATGTTTCAGACGGGCCAGATGGTCGGGGTCCAACGGGCCTTCGCCGCCGATTGACAGACCGACGCCGTGGACGGAAATTGGGAACTGTTCGGACAGGTGGCGCAGCTGGGCCAGCGGTCGCCCGCCGTCGCCCATGTAGTTTTCGGCGTGAATCTCAAGCCAGGCGACGGGATTCGCGTGATCCAGAATCTGCGCAAAGTGCTGGGGTTTGTAGCCAACGCCGGGCGCGGCTGGCAGCCTGTTCGATCTGGTCGAATTGTCCAACATGTGCGTGCCCTCCGATCACGAAAAGAGGCGGGCGATATGGCCCGCCCCTTCGGTTTTTGAAAGCCTGGGCTTATGCCGGCAGGTCGCGGTCCAGCGGTTCCAGCGAGCCCTTGCGGTTGTCCGGCAGTTCGATATCGGCGCAGGTGCCCGCGTCGACCAGAGTCCATGCGTTGCCCTGATAGTCCACGGTCGAGGTGCCCGCGCAGGTGGTGCCGGGTCCAGCGGCACAGTCATTCTGACCGGCCAGCGATACGCCATAGCATTTCTCTTTGGCTTGTGCGGTGGCAGTGGTTGCGGCGCCGGAAACGGCGGCTGCGACTGCGCTTGCGATAACCAGGGTTTTTGCGGTGTTCGACATCTCGGTAATCCCTTTTGATGACTGCGTATGTCTGCTTGTGACAATGACAAAGGTAGTGCTTGCAGGGCTGCAGTTGAATTCACGAGCCCGTGTCTCACAACCCCGTCAGGACATGTTATGCCCCCTTGCAGGGTAACAAATTGTTTTTGAATTGAAAAATGATAATTATTTCAATCCGGCCCCGATATCGGGGCCGGATTTCCGACAATTTGCTGCCGAATGTTACAGCAGGTCGGGCGGGGTTGCCGCCTGCGACAGCTCATTTGTTACAGCCTCAAGCGACTGAACCTGCGTCTGTTTTTCGCCCAAACGCCGAACGCTGACGGTGCGTTCTTCCACCTCGCGGTGGCCGACGGCCAGAATGACCGGCACCTTGCCGACCGAGTGTTCACGGACCTTGTAGTTGATCTTCTCGTTGCGGGTATCCGCCTCGGCGCGGACACCTGCCGCCTTGAGGGTTTCAACGACTTCCAACACATACTCATCCGCCTCGGAAGTGATCGAGGCGACAACAACCTGACGCGGCGCCAGCCAGAATGGCAGCTTGCCCGCGTGCTCTTCGATGAGGATGCCAATAAAGCGTTCGAACGAACCCAGTGTCGCGCGGTGCAGCATGAACGGGCGGTGTTTGGCACCATCGGCCCCGATAAAGCTGGCATCCAGACGTTCGGGCAGGTTGGGGTCAACCTGCAAGGTGCCGCACTGCCATGTCCGACCGATGGCGTCGGTCAGAGTGAACTCAAGCTTGGGGCCGTAGAACGCGCCTTCGCCTTCAAGGACTTCATAGTCGTACCCGGCCGCCTTACAGGCATCGCCAAGGGCCCTTTCGACCAGATCCCAACTTTCATCCGAGCCGATCCGCTTTTCGGGGCGGGTGGACAGTTTGATCGTCCAGTCGTGGAAACCCAGATCCGCATAGACCTTGGACAGGAAGGCAATGAACTTGGCGGTCTCGGATTCGATCTGATCCTCGGCGCAGAAGATGTGGCCATCGTCCTGCGTGAACCCGCGCACGCGCATGATCCCGTGCAGCGCGCCCGACGGTTCATAGCGCGCGCAGGATCCGAACTCGGCCATGCGCAGGGGCAAGTCGCGATAGGATTTCAGACCCTGATTGAACACCTGCACGTGGCAGGGGCAGTTCATCGGTTTCAGGGCGTTGATCGCCTTTTCGCGGGCATGATCTTCGTCGACTTCGACGATGAACATGTTTTCCTGATATTTGTCCCAATGGCCCGAGGCCTCCCACAATTTGCGGTCGACGACTTGGGGCGTGTTCACCTCGACATAGCCGTCACGCTCCTGCATCCGGCGCATATAGTCCTGCAGGGTGGTGTAGATTTTCCAGCCATTCGGGTGCCAGAAGATCTGGCCCGGGGCTTCTTCTTGCATGTGGAACAGGTTCATCTCACGGCCCAGCTTGCGGTGGTCGCGTTTGGCGGCCTCTTCCAGCATGTGCAGGTGGGCTTTCAGCTTTTCCTTGCCAGTGAAAGCAACGCCGTAGATGCGCTGCAACATGGCGCGGTCGCTGTCGCCGCGCCAATAGGCGCCCGCGATGGACATCAGTTTGAACGCGTCGCCGGGCAGCTGGCCGGTGTGTTGCAGGTGCGGCCCGCGGCACAGGTCCTGCCAGTGGCCGTGCCAGTACATGCGCAGTGGCTCGTCACCCGGAATGGCTTCGATCAGCTCGACCTTGTAGGGCTCGTTGTTGGCCTTGTAGAACTCGATCGCGCGCTGACGATCCCAGACCTCGGTGGTGACGGGGTCGCGCTTGTTGATGATCTCTTTCATCTTTTTCTCGATGAGGCCGAGATCTTCGGGCGTGAATGGCTCTTCGCGGTCAAAGTCGTAATACCAGCCGTTCTCGATGACGGGGCCGATAGTGACCTTGGTGGCGGGCCAGATTTCCTGCACCGCGCGTGCCATGACATGGGCCAGGTCGTGACGGATCAGCTCATTGGCCTGCTCTTCATCCTTCATGGTGTGGATGGCGATGTCGGCATCGGCTTCGATGGGCCATTGCAGGTCCCAGTGCTTGCCGTTTACCGTGGCCGATATGGCCTTTTTTGCCAGCGAGGTTGAGATATCGGCAGCCACCTGCGCGGGCGTGACGCCTGCGTCATAAGAACGTGCATTGCCATCGGGAAAAGTGAGAGAGACGGATTTTGAATCCAGGGCCATATCGGCTCTCCTCGTCGGTTTGGCGCCCACTGAACGCCCGGTTGCGGGTTATATATGTCGGGCTGCTTTGGCAGGTGGTGGTGCGCGTGTCAAGGGTCGGAGCGAGGGGCGCTGCCCCTCGCGCTCCCCGGAGTATTTCGGAAAAGATGAAGGTCGCGGAATTGCACTTGGGGGTGCGGCGTGCATGATGCTGGAAAAGGAAAGAGGATTTCATGGCGGCGACGGACTTTCTGGAAACACCGCAGGGGCGGCGGTTGGCCTATCACAAGAGCGAAGGCACTGGCCCGACCATTGTTTTCCTGGGTGGCCTCAAATCGGACATGGAGGGCACCAAGGCGGTGCATCTAGAGGCCTGGGCGCAGGCGCGCGGGCAGGCGTTTTTGCGGTTTGACTATTCCGGTCATGGCGAAAGCTCGGGGACGTTCGAGGAAGGGTGCATCGGTGATTGGCATCAGGACACGGTGGTGGCCTTATCAGAATTGACCGAGGGACCGTTGATTGTTGTCGGATCGTCGATGGGTGGGTGGCAGGCGCTGTTGCTGGCCAAGGCGATGCCCGAGCGGATTGCGGGTATGGTCACCATCGCGGCTGCGCCGGATTTTACCGAAGACGGCTATTGGGCCTCATTTAGCGATGAACAAAAGGCGGCACTGGACACCGTCGGTCATGTCGAACTGCCCTCGGATTACATGGAGCCCTACATCATCTCCAAGCGGATGATCGAAGATGGGCGGCAACAGTTGGTATTGCGCGATGCGCTGGACCTGCCTTTTCCGGTCCGGTGCCTGCAGGGCACGGCAGATACGGCGGTGACCACCGAAACGGCTGTGCGGTTGCTGGATCATGCCAGCGGGGATGATATGCGCTTGTTGCTGGTCAAGGATGCTGATCACCGTTTCTCGGACGGTCCCTGTCTGGGACTGATCGAAAATGCGGTGCTTGAGGTTATGGAGCCATCCTGATGCAGCGCTTTGGACGGGTCCTTGGTCGCCTGCTGTTGGTGCTGATTGTCCTTGGTGGGCTGATCTACTGGCTCGGGCCGCGTGACGAGGTTGATCTGCATCCGCGCTTTGATCCCGGCAAATTCGGCGAGGGGGTTCAGGTCTATTTTGAAAGCACGGAATCCGCATTTGACGACATCGTTCCCGGAGTTGAGAAACGGGTCATCTGGCAGGACGGTTTCAAGGAACAACGCACGCCAATCTCGGTTCTTTATGTGCACGGCTTTTCGGCATCGTCCGAAGAAATTCGCCCTGTGCCGGATAGCGTGGCCGATGCGCTGGGGGCCAATCTGGTCTACACCCGGTTGCAGGGTCATGGGCGGGACGGCAGCGCGATGGGCGCGGCGACCGCGACAGGCTGGATGCAGGACATGGCCGAAGGGCTGGCTGCGGCGCGGGCGGTCGGCGACAAGGTTGTGGTCATATCCACATCGACCGGTGGAACACTGGCTGCGGCCGCCGCGTTGGATGCGGAACTCAGCCAGGACGTTGCGGCGATGGTCTTTGTCTCGCCCAACTTCGGAGTGAACACGCCCGGCGCGTGGCTGCCCGGTCTGCCTTGGGCGCGCGAATGGTTGCCGTTGGTGATGGGCGAGGAGCGGGATGTCTCGGGCCCGAACCCCGAACAGGACACCTATTGGACGTCGGTCTATCCGTGGGAGGCCGTCGTGCCGATGACTGTGCTGGTTGAAACCGTCTATGCGCTGGACTTCTCGGGCGCGCAGGTGCCGGCGCTGTTCTGGTTCTCGGATGACGATCAGGTGGTGCGGCCCGACCGGACGCATAAGGTGGCCGAAAGCTGGGGTGGTACCTCAACCGTCAATCTGGTGACGATGGGGCCGGGGGATGATCCCGCGTCGCATGTTATTGCGGGGCGGTTGATGTCTCCGGGGCAGACGGATGCAACGGTGACTGGCATTCTGGACTGGCTAAAAGGGATAGGGGTCGAGTAGCGATGCGCAAGCCTGGCAGCATGTGGAGCCTTGAAACGCTTGGCCGCGTGCGTCTGTCCCGGCATTTCTTTATGCGCGATTTCCTGTATTCCGAGATCGGGAATTTCCATGAAAAACAGAACCTTCCCGACAACCCCGATCTGGCCATCGAAACCGGCCGGGCCTTTTGTCAGTCCCTGCTGGACCCGCTTGAGGAAACCTTTGGGCGCGTCGCGGTTCGGTCCGGGTATCGCTCGCCTTCGCTGAACCGGTTCGGGAATGAAAACCGTTTGAACTGCGCCCGGAACGACAACCCTCTGGAATGCCATATCTGGGACAGGGGAGAGGGTGATGCGCGGATTGCGGGTGCGTCGATCGTCATTCCGTGGTTTGCCGATCAGTTCGAGGCCGGGCGGGACTGGCGCGATCTGGCGTGGTGGATGCACGACCATCTGGCATTTTCCGAGATATGGTTCTTTCCCAAACTCTGCGCCTTCAACCTTGTCTGGAGACCTAAACCGCTCCGTCGCATAGACGGCTATATTGTGCCGCGCGGCTGTCTGCTGCGTCCTGGGGCTGAGCCAAACGAGGATTTGTCGGCGCGACGCCGGAGATACGCGGATTTCCCGACCTTCCGGGGCATCAAATATCCCTGAAGTTTAACTTGCCCGAAGCAGCAAAACGTCTCATCCTGCTATCAATGAGTACAGGCCGAAAAGGTCGAATTTTACGAGGCCCCGCGTGATCGAGCCGCTGGTTTTATTGCCCGAAATGATGTGTGACGCACGGATTTTTGAACCCCAGATCAACTGTCTGTCGCGTCAGCGCGCCGTGATGGTTGCTCCGGTTTCACTGGGGGAGCGGATCGAAGAAATCGCCTCGGTCCTGCTGGACCAGTTGCCGCATCGCTTTGCGCTGGGCGGGCTGGGGATGGGCGGTGTAGTGGCGCTGGAGCTTATCCGCCGCGCGCCGGACCGGGTGTCACGCCTGTGCCTGATGGCGACGGATGCGCAGGCCGATACGCCGCAGTTGGCTGTCGCGCGTGAGGAGCATTTGGTCGGCGCAAAGGCGGGGCGGCTTGAGGACGTGATGCGGCGGATCATCGGGTCTGACACGCTGGCCCCAGGGCCAAAACGCATTCCCATTTTGAACGGGTTGATTGAAATGGCGCTGGATTTGGGGCCTGCGGTATTCGAACGACAGATACGCGCCCTGCAACGGCGCCCGGATCAACAGGGCGAGCTGCGGCGCATCCGGGTGCCGACTCTGGTGCTGTGCGGTGCACATGACACGTTGATACCGCAGCGAAAACACGCGTTCATGGCGGATATGATCCCCGGCGCGGAATTGAAAGTTGTCGATGGGGCGGGGCATCTGCCGACGCTGGAAGCACCCCGATTTGTGAATGACGCGTTGACCGAATGGCTTACCGCGCCCGCACGGGCGGCCTATGTGTAGAGCTCCATGCGCTCGGCCTTGCTGAGGATCGTTGGCGGTACCACGGGTTCACCGCTGTCGGTGTTGAAGAAAGGCGTGTTTCGCCAACTGCCCGCCACCCAGGATTTCGTCAGGCGCGTCAGCAGCCCCACCGCTGCATAGCGCAGTTTTTCGTGTGACTGCTTGCCATCCGGCTGTGGAACAAAACCACGGGTGGTGACCGGACCAAGCAGGTTGGGATCGGCGATGCGATTGACGATGAAACCGGCGAAAGGGAACTTGGCCGTCCGTGATGTCGTCGCAATCGGGGCATTGCAGCATTCCGCGTACCATCGCAGCATCCCCTTGGGGCTGAGCTGCATCAGCGCAAGACGTTCTGCGCCGCTGTCGATGCGGATGTCTTCCGGGCTCATTTGCAGGATGTCGACCGGGCCGGGGGCAGGGTCCGGCTGTCCGAAATACAGCTGAGCCGCGCGGCAGTCATGGCAATAGCAGGCGACATGGGTACCGGATTGGACACCAGCAACGGTGATGTGCCCGGTCAGGGTGCCGCAAGTGCAGGAGAAGGGCATTCCCTTTGCCGCCCTCCTGCGCATGATGGTCAGGCCACCTTGTTGCTGTTGGCGGCGCGGCGCGAGGATTTGCGCGAATTGGCGTTCATGAAGTCGATCACCAGCGGCCGGATATTGTCGCGCCAGCTGCGCCCGGCAAAGATGCCATAGTGACCGGCACCGGGCTCAACATGGCTGGCCTTTTTTGCGTCCGGCAGGCCGGTGCACAGGTTCAGTGCCGCGATGCACTGGCCCGGGGCCGAGATGTCATCATTAGCGCCTTCGACTGTCTTGACCGCCACATCGGTAATCTTGCCGATATCGACCTTGTGGCCGGCGACCACGAATTCATTCTTCGCTATTTCACGGTTTTTAAAGATACGTTCGACCGTGGACAGATAGAACTCGGCGGTCATGTCCATGACGGCCAGATATTCGTCGTAGAACCGATTATGGGCATCATGGTCCGACGCTTCATCGCGCATCACGCGCTGGATCTGGTCCGAGAACGCCTTTGAGTGGCGATTCGCATTCATCGACATGAACGATGCCAGCTGAAGCAGGCCGGGATAGACCATGCGGCCTACGCCCTTGTACTTGAAGCCGACGCGCTGGATCATGGTTTCTTCCAGCTGGCCCATGGTGACACGGCGGCCAAAATCGGTCACGTCGGTCGGGGTGGCATCGGGATCGACCGGGCCACCAATCAGGGTCAGGGTGCTGGGCTGCGCCTTGGGCTCGACCTCGGCCAGATAGGCGGTCGCGGCCAGCGTCAGCGGAACCGGTTGGCAGACGGCCACAACATGAGTGTCCGGGCCAAGCTCTTTCATAAAATCGACAAGGTAGAGGGTGTAGTCCTCAACATCGAACTTGCCTTCGGACACGGGGATGTCGCGCGCGTTATGCCAGTCGGTGATGTAAACCTCGCAATTGACCAGCAGGCTTTTCACAGTCGACCGCAGCAGCGTCGCATAGTGCCCCGACATCGGCGCAACCAGCAGAACCTTGCGGGGCTGTTCCTCGCGGCCGTTCACCCGGAAATGGACCAGATCGCCAAAGGGGCGTTCGACAACGGTGGTCACATCGACCAGATGGTCCTTGCCGTCCTCGCAGGTAAAGGTGCGGATACCCCAATCAGGTTTGACGATCATTCGCTGGAATGTCCGTTCGGTCACTTCACCCCAAGCTGCCATCATGCTGAAAGCGGGGTTGGGAACCATCGAGAAGACGGGGTAAGATGCAACGGCGCTGGCAGTTGCGCCCATCCACTGGTTGGTGTTGCGCATCGTTTCCATCAAGTCGTAAGTCATCATGTAGCGCATGAAAAAGGGGCCTCCTGCGTGTCAGCCTGGGTGTTCGGACCATTCGCCGCTTTGCCCCCTGAGACTTACGACGTTATTCTGCATAGCAGCGAGATTAAGCGGGAATTGTTAAAATGACAACAAGTGACGGCCAGATGCCTGAAGTGACCGAAGAAAACATTGAACGCCTTAAGGAAAATATGGAAAAGGTCGAGCAATTGTCGAAGCGCTTGATCGAAGTGATGGCTGTGAAAAAGCCGCATACCGCCGCATTGGACGGCCCGAATCAGGAGCTTTTTGCAAAGGCAGCAACGGCATATTGGGCCGACGCATGGCAAAATCCCGCAAAGTTGCTGGAGCGGCAGATAGAATTCTGGGGAAAATCGGTTCTGAACTTTGCCGAAGCGCAGCAGGCGCTGACCAAGGGCGAGGTCGATGACGAGGAAGCGAAACCCGGCGACAAACGATTTTCCAACCCACTTTGGGAAACCAACCCCTATTTCCGCCTGATCCGCCAGCAATACCAGACCAATTCCGAAGCCATCGCCCAGGCCGTCGCCTCGGTCGAAGATCTGGATGCCAAGGACAGACAGCGTCTTGGCTACTTCTCGCAGCAGATCATCGACATGATGGCCCCCACGAATTTTCTGGCGACCAACCCGGACGCGCTGCAAAAGGCTGTCGAAACCGAAGGCCAGTCGCTGATCAAGGGGCTTGAGAACCTCGTTTCGGACCTTGAGGCCAATGATGGCGAGTTGGTGGTGAAACTGGCCGACGAGAATGCATTCGAAGTCGGTGGCAACCTGGCGACGACGCCCGGTGACGTGGTTTTTCGCAACCGCATGATGGAACTGATCCAGTACAAGCCGGCGACCGAAACGGTCCATGAAACACCGATTGTCCTGTTCCCGCCCTGGATCAACAAATTTTACATTCTCGACCTGAAGGCGCAGAACAGCCTGATCAAATGGGTGACCGAGCGGGGCTATACCCTGTTCGTCGTCAGCTGGGTCAACCCCGATGAAAGTTACGCGGACACCGGGATGGAGGACTATATTCAGGACGGGTTCCTGACCGCGATCGAAGAGGTCAAGAAGATCTGCGAGGTCAAGCAGGTGAACGCGATCGGCTATTGCATTGCGGGCACCACATTGAGCCTGACGCTGGCGCTGCTGAAGCAACGTGGCGACAAATCGGTCAAGTCGGCAACACTGTTCACTGCACTGACGGATTTCTCTGAACAGGGCGAGTTCACACCTTTCCTGCAGAACGACTTCATCGACGGGATCGAGGAAGAGGTGAACAAAGAGGGCGTGCTGCGGTCATGGATCATGGCGCGCACCATGTCCTTCCTGCGTTCACGCGATCTGGTTTATGGCCCGGCGATCCGCAGCTATATGCTGGGTGAAGTGCCACCCGCCTTTGATCTGCTGTACTGGAATGGTGACGGGGCTAACCTGCCGGCCAAGATGACGGTCGAATATCTGCGTGGCCTGTGCCAGCGCAACGAATTCGCCGCTGACGGGTTTGAGCTGTTGGGTCACAAGCTGAAACTCAGCGACGTGGACGTGCCGCTGATGGCAATCACCTGCGAGACGGATCATATTGCGGCTTGGAAAGACTGCTATCGCGGCGTTCAGAAGATGGGGTCGCGGAACAAGACTTTCGTGGTCTCCGAGTCCGGCCATATCGCGGGCATCATCAATCCGCCCAGCAAGAAGAAATACGGTCACTACACCAACCCGGATATGAAGGCGGATGCCGACACCTGGTTGAAAGAGGCTGAATTCCACGAAGGCTCGTGGTGGCCCCTGTGGGAGGCATGGCTGAAGAAACGTTCAGGCAAGCAGGTGCCCGCCCGCGATACCGGTGATTCGGATCATCCTCGTTTGACCCCGGCACCTGGCACATATGTCGTGGCCAACCCAAACGGCTGATTTCATTTTGAAACTAAAAAATTCTGCGGCGCAGCAAGAAAAAACTTGAAATGCTGCGACGCAGCATTCATATTGTCCTCAAGCTGAGGAAAACCGGGGTGGGCCCGGTTCGGCAAAAAGGATTGAGACAATGGCAAAGACCCAAGACTTTACCGCGACCATGAAAGAAATGATGGGCGCGTTCCCCGTTGACACCACCGCTCTGGAAGGTGCCTTCAAATCGACCGCTTCGCTGAACGAAAAGCTTTCGGGCGTTGCTCTGGAAGCTGCCGAAAAGTCGGCTGAAATCTCGAACAAATGGACCAAGGACACCCTGTCCAAGCTGACCGAGATGTCGAAAGCAAAGGCCGAGCCGGCTGACTACGCAAAAGCGGCAACCGATTTCGCAAGCGCTTCGGCCGAAGTTGCTGCTGAAAACATGGCTGCTTTCGCTGAAATCGCGAAAAAACTGCAGACCGAAACCGTCGAGCTGCTGATGGCTGCAGGCAAAGAAGCTGCTGAAGACGCAACTGCTGCCGTCCAGAAAGCAACCAACGACGTGACAGCTGCTGCCAAGAAAGCCGCAACTGCAAAATAAGTAAGGCCGCGAGGCGCACCCGTTCCTCCCATCTGGTGCAATCGCGTCGGGCAGGTCTTTTGACCTGCCCTTTCTTTTTGTGCTGCGGTCGCATAATCTCTGCTGCAACGCATCATCCTTGGGGAGGGCAAACGGTGTCGGAACAAGAAAAACCGCTGTTGATCAAACGCTATGCAAGCCGCCGGCTGTATAACACCGAGACCAGCGACTATGTCACGCTGGAGGATATCGCGGCCTTCATCCGCGACGGGCGTGAGGTGCAGATCATCGATCTGAAAACCGGGGACGATCTGACCCGGCAATACCTGCTGCAGATCATTGCCGAACACGAAAGCCGGGGCGAAAACGTGCTGCCGGTAAATGTGCTTAACGATCTGGTTCGCAGCTACATGATCCCGGGTGGTGGGATGATGCCGCAATTCCTGCAAAGCTCGTTCGAGATGCTGCGCGAAAGCCAAAGCAAGATGATGGAAAACATGAACGCCATGAACCCGATGTCGCAGATGCCTGGGTTCGAGGCGATGCAGGCGCAGCAACAGGCGTTTCTGAAGGCGATGACGGGTGGTCTGTCGGGCAACTGGTCCGGGCCGGACAAGGATGGCGAAGGCAAGCCGGACTCCAAAGAAGACCTGGACGACATCAAGAAGCAGCTTGCCGAGCTGCAGAAGAAACTCTCCAAACTGAACTGACCGCGTCTAGGATGCGCTGGCTGGTTCTGAGTATGGCATTGCTTTGGATGCAGCCCGCGCTGTCGCAGGGCGTTTATTCGGAAAACTGGTCTCTGGTCTGCAGGCTGGGGACCCAGTCCGGGGCCGGGTGTGACGCTATCCGCAGCCGCGAGATTTTGGATGCGGGCCAGCCCCCGTGGCGTGCCGTTGGTCGGATCAACTTTGCCAGCCGCGATCAGAGGTCCCATTGCACTGGCGTTTTGGTGGCGGAAAGGTTGGTGCTAACCGCTGCGCATTGCCTCTATAACGCGCCTCGGCAACGGTGGATCCCGCCCTCCAGCATCCGGTTTGCCGCCGGGTATCAGCGTGGATCAGCCGCCGCAGTGTCGGACGTAGCAGGGTATCGGGTGCATCCTGAACAAGACGTCGAAGGGGCGTTTGATGATCGTGCTGATCTGGATTGGGCGGTTCTGGAACTGAGCGAGCCGATTGGTCAGGATGTCGGGTATCTGCCGCTTGCAAGCGCTGATGATCCGTCGGCCTTTGTCGCGGGGTATCCCGGGGTGCGACCTCATGTGCTCAGCCGAACCGGGGCCTGTCCGCCGCGCCGGTATCAGGGCGGGATTCTGTTGGCGGTTTGCCCTGTGATGATGGGGGATTCCGGTGCGCCGCTATTGGTGGATACGCCAACCGGTCCGCAGGTGGCTGCAATCCTGTCCAAAGTGGCCGCAACCCCCGAAGGGGTCACGGCGCTGTTTCTATCGACCGAGCTGTTCGACCTTCCGCAATAGCGGTCAGGTGCCGTAGACCGGGACCGGGCCGGTCACTTCGCCGACCGAGGCCAGCAGGATGTCGGCGATGATATCCAGTTCTTCGCGTGTCAGGCGAACGGGCAGGCGGACGTCACAGGCCTTCATCAGCATGTCGCGCGTCTGCGGCAGCTCGAACTTCTCGGGCAGAAACTGCCAGTTCCAGAAGGCGCGGGCGTTATCTTCGCTCTGGCCAAAGACCTGAACCTTCACACCGCGCGCTTCAGAGGCGGCGGCAAAGGCGCGGATTTCGGCCTCATCCATTCCGACCAGATTGAACTGGATCGAATCCGGCGCGCGACGTTCCGGTGTCAAAGGCGCAGGGACGTCGATGTAATCCGAGGTGTTCAGACGTTCCGCCACATAATCGTGGTTCGCCAGCCCGTCACGCACGCGGCGTGCCAGCTCCGGGATCTGAGGGCGGATCACAGCGGCGCTCAGGTTGCTCATCCGCAGGTTATAAAGAGGCAACTGGTTCTGCCATCGGGCAAAGGCCTGTTCCAGCTCGGGCGAGTTGTCGCCGTGCGGGCCTTTGTGTTTTTTCCAGTTGTGCTCATAGGCGCCCGACATAATCACGGCGCGGGCCACCAGATCGGCATCGTCAGTGATCAGGATGCCACCTTCACCGGCGTTGATCATCTTGTAGGACTGGAACGAAAAGCAGCCGACCTTGCCGATGGTGCCGATGTTCTGACCGTGCCAGGTGGTGCCCAGCGAGTGCGCCGCGTCCTCGATTACCGGGATGTCACGCGCGTTGCACAGGGCCATGATCGCGTCCATGTCGGACGTATGCCCGCGCATGTGGCTGATGATCACTGCCTGCACGTCGTCCAGCTTGGCGGCGAAGTCGTCCATGTTGATGCGATAGTTCTCAGCCACTTCGCACAGCACCGGAATGCAATCTGCGTGCAAGACCGACGACGGCACGGCGGCGAAGGTAAAGCCGGGGATCAGCACCCGTGCGTCCCGCGGCAGGCCCAACGCCTTGAGCGACAGGAACAAAGCGGCCGAACAGGACGAAACCGCCAGCGCGTATTTCGAGCCCAGCAATGCGGCGAATTCGCTTTCAAGCAGCGCCACCGGAGCATCCTGCGGCGCGGTATAGCGGAACAGGTCGCCTGATTGCATTAGGGTGTCGATGGCTTCGCGGGCGGCTGCGGGGATGGGTTCGGCGTCATGAACGTTTGGAGGAAGCGTCATATTTGATTTTCCCAAATTCTATCTTTGGGAAAGATAAAGCTAATTATTGGGCAATTAAACCCCCCAATCGCCTTGTGGGCGAAAATTCACCAATCTGATGCGATTCCTTAAGGTCAGACCCCGAGGCGATCCCGCAGGGCAAACCATGTCATTGCCAGCACCAGCAGCGGGCTGCGCAGGGCCGGTCCGCCGGGAAAGGGCAGGGCGGGAACGCGGGCCATGGTGTCGAACCCCTCGGCCTGCCCCTGAATGGTCCGTGCCATAAGTTGCCCGGCATGGGTCGCGGTGCCGACCCCGTGGCCGGAATAGCCCGAGGCCGACAGGATATTGGGCGCAACCCGCGCCAGATAAGGCATCCGCCGCATGGTGATGGCCAGCGTACCACCCCAGGCATAGTCGATCTTCACGTCCCGCAGATGCGGGAAAATTTCGGTCATCGGTTTGCGGACCTTGGCGGCGATATCAGTGGGAAAGCGATAGCCATAGCTTTCGCCGCCGCCGAACAGCAGCCGGTTGTCAGAGCTGAGGCGGAAATAGTTCACCACGAACTTGGTGTCGGCGACCGCAACATCGCGGGTCAGGACACGGGCGGTATCTGCCTCCAGCGGCTCGGTCGCTGCGATGAAGTTGTTGATGGGCATGACCCGTGAGGCGACTTTGCCGTTCAGATCACCAAGATACCCGTTGCAGGCCAGAATGACGTGGCTGGCGGTCACCCGTCCTTGTGCGGTATGCACGGTGGCAGGGGTGCCTTCCTCAATTCCGGTGACCTCGGTGATTTCATGGATGCGCACACCGGCTTTCACCGCAGCTTGTGCCAACCCCAGCGCGAAATTCAGCGGGTGCAGATGCGCGGCCCCCATGTCCAGATAGCCACCACGATAGGCGGGCGACGGGCACAGAGCGTGGCCTTCGCCTTCGTCCAGCAGCTCCATCTGGTCATAGCCGTA
The DNA here is from genome assembly GCF_049195285.1 of Ruegeria sp. MALMAid1280. Taxonomy (NCBI): domain Bacteria; kingdom Pseudomonadati; phylum Pseudomonadota; class Alphaproteobacteria; order Rhodobacterales; family Roseobacteraceae; genus Ruegeria; species Ruegeria sp. MALMAid1280. Next base: position 112,731 of record NZ_JBMIRT010000049.1, read on the forward strand.
ACGGTCAGCCAGATGCGCCGCGTGGTCATGCAGTTCTTGTTGCTCGCCATTGCTCAGACCCAGAACCGCCACGCCGGGTTTCAGGTCGCAATCGATCTGGTGTTTGGCGATCAGGGATTTGACCAGATCCTTGGCATCCTCGGCCAATTCCCAAAGCTTTGCCGCGTCGTCATCCCCGACCAGCCGCTCGAGGTCTTCCTGATCCATCCGCTGCGCGCTGCCCAGTTGGCCACCATTGCGGCCCGATGCGCCGAACCCGACCCGGTGCGCTTCAAGCAAAACCACGCCGAACCCAGCCTCGGCCAGATGCAGCGCGGCGGACAGGCCGGTATAGCCGCCGCCCACCACGCAGACGTCTGCCTTCACGTCGCCTGTCAGCGCGGGGAACCGATCCAGAGAATTGGCCGTCGCAGCGTACCAACTGGCCGGATACTGGGCCTTGCGATCATTGGCATAGAGCAGGTTCATCGCAGGCCTCAGACGTTAATAAGCAGATGCTCACGCTCCCACGGAGAGATGACCTGCAGAAACTCCTCGTACTCGGCGCGTTTGACGATGCCGTAGACGCGGGCGAATTCGGGGCCGAGGACTTCGTGCAGGGCGGTGGCCTCGTCGAACAGGTCCAGCGCGTTGCCCATGACCTGCGGAATATCGCCGTCGCCCTCATAGGCGTCGCCATAGAACTGGCGGCGCGGGCGTTCCTGCTGGATCAGGCCGAGGTATCCGCAGGCCAGTGACAAGGCGATGCCCAGATAGGGGTTGCAGTCCATCCCGGCGATGCGGTTTTCGACCCGGCGCGCCTCGGGGCCTGACAGGGGCACACGGATGCCGGTGGTACGGTTGTCCCGCGCCCATTCCAGATTGATCGGCGCGGCGTGGTCTTTCACATAGCGCCGGTATGAATTCACGTAGGGCGCCATCACCGCCAGCCCGGCGGGCAGGTGGTTCTGTAGCCCGGCGATGAAGTGATAGAACGCGTCCGTCTCACCGCCTTGAGGGCCGGAGAAGATGTTTTGCCCCGTCTCGATATCGATGATCGAGTGATGGATGTGCATGGCCGAGCCCGGCTCATCCTCGATCGGTTTCGCCATGAAGGTGGCAAAACAGTTGTGACGCAGGGCGGCCTCGCGGATCAGGCGTTTGAAGTAGAACACCTCATCGGCCAGTTTGACCGGGTTGCCGTGGCGCAGGTTGATCTCCAACTGACCGGCGCCGCCTTCCTGGGTGATACCGTCGATCTCGAACCCCTGATGCTCGGCGAAATCATAGATGTCGTCGATCACCGGGCCGAACTCGTCCACCGCGGTCATCGAATAGGCCTGACGCGCTGCTGCCGGACGGCCCGAACGGCCCATCATCGGTTTGATCCCTTGCGCCGGGTCGACGTTTGGGGCGACCAGAAAGAACTCCATCTCGGGTGCGACGACAGGCTTCCACCCCTTGTCGTGATACAACTGCACCACACGCTTCAGCACGTTGCGCGGGCTGAATGGGATCGGTTTGTCGTCCCGGTCATAGGCGTCGTGGATCACCTGCAGCGTCCAGTCACCTGTCCACGGCGCAGCCGAAGCGGTTGTGAAATCGGGCTTGAGGATCATGTCCCGTTCGATGAACCCGTCCTCGCCCGCGGCCTCGCCCCAATCACCGGTGATGGTCTGGTAAAAGATGCTGTCGGGCAGGTGGAAATAGGACTGTTTGGCAAATTTCGACGCAGGCACCGCCTTGCCCCGCGCAATGCCGGGCAGGTCCGAGATGATGCATTCGACCTCGTCCAGTCGCTGGCCATCGATATAGGTCCGGGCTGCCTGCGGCAGCTGATCTTTCCAGTCGGCCATCAGGTCCTCTCTTTCTTCAAAAATTTTGCCATGTGCTGCGCGATCTTCGGATTGTCATCTTTGGTGGGCAGGCGGTTGGCGGCGGCCTGCATCAGGTCATCGGGCACGACGCCTTTACCGCGGGTTTCCATCAGGCCCTTGATAAAACCGTCACCATATTCCGGGTGCGCCTGAACGGTCCAGATCGTGTCGCCATAAGCCACCATGGCGTTGCGGCAGAACGCGTTCGAACCGGTCACCTTCGCCCCTTCGGGCAATTCGACAACCTGATCCTGATGCCATGCATTCAGGGTCACCGTCTGCCCGCCATAGTCATAATCCGTCCGCCCGACGGCCCAGCCGCCCGAGAACTTTTCGACTTTGCCACCAAGTGCCTGCGCAACGATCTGGTGGCCGAAACAGACGCCGATCAGAGGCTGGCCGCTCTTCCCGATCTCGCGAATGAGGTCCTCCAGCGGAGGAATCCACGCGTGGTCCTCATACGCCCCGTGGCGCGAGCCGGTGATGATCCAACCATCAGCCTGATCGGCGCTGTCGGGGAACTGGTTGTCGACAACTGCAAAGCTTTCGAATTCAAAACCGTTGCCGTCCAGAAGCGTGCGAAACATCGCGTCATAGGCACCGAACTGGTTGTGCAATTCGTCGGGCGGGTGGCCGGTCACAAGGATGCCGATTTTCATAGGTCACCAAATTTGATCAAATTTATTCTAGCCCACCGAATTCGGTCGGGCAAGGGGGGTCAAACCGCTTCGAGGTAGCTGAGCCAGTGCTCGTCCGGCGGACGTTCACCAAAGCGCCGGATTTCCTGCCGCTTTGTCAGGGCTAAAAAGCGGATCAGGTCGGCAGGAAAGATGCGTGCAACCAGCGGGTCGATTTCAAAGGCGGCGATCGCCGAGGCCCAGTCACTCGCCAGTTGAGGCAGGCCGTCGATTTCATAAGCGTTGCCCGAGATCGGGGCGGGCGGTTCGGTCTCGTCCTCGATCCCGTTCATCGCAGCGCCCAGCACGGCGGCTAGCATCAGGTAGGGGTTGATATCGCCACCCGCCACGCGATGCTCAATCCGGCGCGCTGCGGGCGCTCCGCCGGGAATGCGTATGGCAGCGGTGCGGTTTTCATAGGCCCAGCTTGCACCGGTCGGGGCGTGGGCGCCGGGGACGAGCCGCGTGTAGGAGTTGCCATGTGGCGCAAAGATCAGCGTGCAGCCCGGCATCGCCGCCAAACATCCGGCGACGGCGTGGCGCAGCAGTTCGGTGCCCTCGGGTCCGCCATTGTCGAACACGTTCCGGCCCTGATCGTCCACGACCGAGAAATGCACATGCATCCCGTTGCCTGCATCATCCTGGTAAGGTTTTGACATGAAGGTGGCCGTGAACCCGTGCTTGCGGGCAAGACCGCGCGTCAAGGTCTTGAAAAGCCACGTATCATCGGCGCAGCGCATTGCATCCTGATGGTTCAGGTTGATCTCGAACTGGCCGATGCCGCTTTCCGAGATCGCAGTTTGCGCAGGGATGCCCATCGCGGCGCAACCGTCATAAAGCTCGGTGAAGAAGGCATCGAACGCGTCCATTTCCGCCATGGACAGAACGGATTCATCCGCCAGCCTTCGCCCGGTCACCGGGTTGATAGGAGGCTGCGGTTGCGCGCCCGACGCATCCAGTAAGGTGAACTCCAGCTCGGTCGCCGCAATGACGGACCAGCCGCGCTGTGCGTAGCGCTGCAACACTGCGGCCAGAGCGTGCCGGGGGTCGCCTGCAAACGGCGCGCCCGCGTCATCGTACAGGCACATCGGAACCAGCGCCGTATCCGCAGCGAGCCACGGCATCGGCACAGGTCCGCGATCCGTCGGCAGCAACATCCCATCCGCATCGCCGGATTCAAAAACCAGAGGGCTGCCGTCGATATCGGCGCCCCACAGGTCCACGTTCAGCGCAGAGAACGGCATCCGCACCGCCCCTTTGCTCAGCTTGTCGGCATAAGAGGGCGGCACACGCTTGCCCCGCATCTGACCGTTCAGGTCACAGGCGGCGACGCGAAAACTGTGCAGGGCGCTCAGGTCCATCGGGGTCTCCATCACTCGGGATGTCCGAGATGTAATCGAGACTGAGCGTCTTGTCACGAAATTTGATCAAATTAATTGACTGCAGAATGCAGGCGAAGGGCTCCGCGCCAGAGGGGGATGGCGCGGAGCGAGAGGGCGTCAGGCGAAATTGACGCCGTTATCCGCCATCGGCAGCGCGGTCACCTTGACGCCCGATAGCGCCCGGATCGCATTGGCAAGGGCCGGGGCCGAGGGCGGCGTGCCGGGCTCGCCGACCCCGGTCGGCGCTTCGGCGGATGGTGCGATATGGACGTCGATCTCTGCGATATCACCGATGCGCAGGGGCTCGTAATCCGGGAAGTTGAACTGGTCCACGGCCCCTCCGGTCAGCGTGATCTGATTGCGCATGACGTGGCCGATACCATAGCCGATACCGCCCTCCATCTGCGCCCGCACCACGTCGGGGTTCACGGCAATGCCGCAATCCACAGCGCAGGTGACCTTTTCGATCTTGATGCCGTTTTCCGGATCACCCGAAACCTCGACAACCTCTGCGACGTATGACCCAAAGGATTTGTGCACCGCGATACCCTGCGCCCGACCTTCAGGTACGCTGCCCCAGCCGGCTTTTTCAGCGGCCAGTTTCAGCACGCCTGCTTTGCGTTGCTGATCCGCGTCGCTGGTGTCGGCCAGATGCGCCAGTCGGAACTCTACCGGATCGCGATTTGCGGCCTCGGCCACCAAGTCCATCATGGTCTCCATCGCATAGGCCGTGTGGGTATGCCCAACCGACCGCCACCACAGAACGGTGGTTGCCTTGGGCGTGTCGGTCAAACCAACCGCCATGCCGGGGATGGCATAGGGGCTGTCTGCAACACCTTCGACCGAGGTATGGTCGACGCCGTCATGCACGGTGAATGCCTCGAACGCCGTGCCCTTGGTGACCGGTTGGCCGGCGATCTGATGGTTCCACCCAACGATGTTGCCATCCGCATCCAGACCGACACGCACTTTGTGACCGAAGGCTGGTCGGTAGTATCCGCTGCGGATGTCATCCTCGCGCGTCCAGACCAGCTTGACCGGGCGCGAACGATCAGTGGCGACAAAGGCCAGCGCGGCCTCGACCTGATAATCCGCATCGGGGGTTGCGCGGCGACCGAACGAGCCTCCGGCAAGCATGGTCCTGATGTGGATTTTCTCGGGCGGCAGCTGGAATATCTGCTGATACGCCATATGCGGCCCGGTCGGCATCTGCGCGCCATCATGCAACACGATATCACCTTCGGCTGTCTGTTCGATGGTGCAGTTCAGCGGCTCCATCGGCGCGTGGGCCAGCAGAGGGAAGTAGAAGGTCTTTTCAACAACCTTGTCCGCCCCGTCGATAGCCGCCGACACCGCCGCCACATCCGCCTTGTTCACGTTATACGCGGGTTCTGCGTCCAGCGCGGCCATGATCTCGGCCTTGATCTGGTCCGAATCGCGGGTTTCAGAACCGGACATGTCCCATTCAACCTCAAGCGCGTCGCGCGCCTGGATCGCGGCCCAGGTGTTTTCGGCATAGACCGCCACGCCCGCCTGATTGGGCAGAACGGCGGCGTTGATATAGCCTTTGACCTCTTTTGACGCGCTGTCATCAAAGCCTTTCGCAATGCCACCCTTCGATTCCGGGCGCTTGATCATGGCAACCATCTGGTTCGGCAGGTGAACGTCCATAGCGTACATCGCCTGACCGTTGCCTTTGATCGCCGAGTCCTTGCGGCGCACGGCCTCATTGCCGATCAAGCGGAATTCGGACGGGTCCTTCAGGCGCGGCTCGGCCGGGGCTTGCATCTGAGACGCAGCGGCCACGAAGTCGGCAATCGGGGCCGACTGGTTGCCCGCCTTGACGATGCCTTCCTCGATGGTGATGCCGGATGCATCCACGCCCCAGCTTTGGGCGGCGGCGTTGATCAGCATCTCGCGCGCAGCGGCCCCGGCCTGACGGTATTGCAGCCACGAGTTTGCCATCGCGGTTGACCCGCCGGTGCCCTGGAAGGGACCAAACAGCAGGTTGTTATAGACATTCGGATCAGAGGGCGCGAATTCGTAGTCGATCTGATCCATGGTCAGGCCGATTTCCTCGGCGATCAGTGTCGGCAGACCGGTTGCAGGGCCCTGACCCTTTTCGAAATGCTTGACGATGGCGGTGACCGTGCCATCAGCATCAATCTTTACGAACGGGTTGAACTGAGCGGTCTCGGTCGATCCGGCAGCCAGCACGCCATCGGGGCGTGCGCCAATCAGCAGAACGGCACCGGCAGCAGTGGCACCTTTCAGAAACCCACGGCGAGAGGTGTTGATGGTCATGGATCAGGCCTCCAGAATCTCGGACGCGCGCTGGATACCGGCGCGAATGCGTTGATAAGTGGCGCAACGGCAGGCGTTGCCGGACATATAGCTGTCAATTTCCTCGACGCTCGGCTTCGGGTTTTCGGACAGCAGGCCAACGGCCGACATCACCTGACCCGACTGGCAGTAGCCGCACTGGACCACGTCCAGCTCGACCCAGGCCTGTTGGACGGCCGCGCCGATCTTTTCGTCTCCGACCGCTTCGATCGTGGTGACCTCGGCATCTTCGACGTCTTCGATAAAGGTCTGGCACGAGCGTACGGGCTCACCATTCAGATGCACCGTGCAGGCGCCGCAGGATGCAACACCGCAGCCGAATTTGGTTCCGGTCAGCTTAAGCTCATCCCGGATCACCCACAGCAGGGGGGTGCCGGGTTCGGCGTCAACCGTGTGGGTCTCGCCGTTCAGTTTCAAGGTCAAGGCCATGAGGGGACTCTCCATGTTGGGCTGGTTACCTGAGTCGGTAAACTGGCGGGTTTACGGTATGCGACGTTTTCGCCCGTGTAAACCCGTGGGTTTACCCAGTGTTTGACCTTGCTCTGTCAATGAGTCTATAGCTTTGAAACATGAGCGATTACTGCGCGCCGAAGGCGTCCAAACAGGCCCAGATCATCGAAGCTGCCGTAGCTGAATTCCAGGAAAAGGGATTCGCCGCCGCCAGCATGGACCGCATTTCCGCCCGCGCCGAAGTTTCCAAGCGTACGCTGTATAAGTATTTCGAAAGCAAGGAAAACCTGTTTCGCTCGATTGTGATCAAGCTGTCCAACCGGTTCGCCGCCGTGCACGATATCAGATACCAACCGGGCCGTGATATCCGCGAACAACTGACCGAACTGGCCTGGGCCGAGGGGCGGGTTCTGATGATGCCCGAGGTCATTGCCATGGCGCGAATGGTAATCAGCGAAACTTTGCGCAACCCCGAGATGGCGGCGGCAGCGCAGGGCAAGCTGGACAAGACACCGGCCTTTGTCTCCATGCTGAAAGACGCCGCAGATGACGGGCAATTGCAGATCGACGATCCGGAACGGGCCGGGCAGGAGTTCATCGGTCTGATCAAAGCCAAGGCTTTCTGGCCAATGATGTTCTCGGGTGGAATACTGAGCAAGCAGGACATGACCACCACCATCGAAAGCAGCGTCAACCTGATCCTCAGCCGCTACGGCGCACAGGTTTCAGATTAAGTGCCGGGTTGTCGGTCCAGACCTTTCATGTCGCCGAACCGATAATAGTCAACGCCAGAGCGCACGTAAACTTGCCGCGGCTATTTGATGAAATCTACCCGTCCACCCCGGTGCTGAGCAGCGAATGCTCATGTTCTTTTTCCTTGATTTCCCAGCCCCATTTTTCATGTTCTGCTAATATCCCGAGTTCGCCTTTGGCACGCTCAAGCCTCTTGCGATCGCCAATGATGACCCGTCGTTGAAGCGTGCGTAAGTCCTCTTTCTCAAGATTGTTGTAGAAGTCGTGTCTACGTTTGAAGTCCCATTCAGACTTCCCTTCCAGACGCGCAGACATGAACCAATGGAAAATTATCATTGAGACCAATGAGGCTTGACCAACAACCTCGATAAGGATGCGTTTTATCAAATCGAGGAACGCTGTGTTGTCGGTCGCGTGAGCAGCGAGAGCGGGCTTTCCGCCTTCGACTTGGCTGATTATGTCAAAGGCCAATGCATGGAACGTGCGAGTTTCCACAGGCTCTCCGCTGCGTGCTTCGATACGCTCTGACATTTCTGCCGCAGCATCTCGCGCAAAAGCAAGTAGGAGGATTTCGCTTGGTTGGCGTATACCAGCCTTGATCAAGTAGCCTGCTTTGGCAGTGATGACACTCGTCTTGAACGCGGCAGGCAGAGGGGTAATGCGACGGATCAGGAACCAACAGCATTCGGGCCGCTGTTTGTGTTCTTCGGATGTGCTACACCGTAGCACGCTCGAATCGAAAACCCCCGGAAATCCTCGGAAACACCGCGAAATCGGATGAAATCGTGCTAGACGACATTTAGATGTGAATGGAGTTAACGCTTTGAAAAATAACGCACAATATGCGGCGCGTTTAAGCGTGGCACCCATGATGGACTGGACCGATCGGCACTGCCGCTACGTGCACAGGCTGCTGAGTGGGCAGGCGTTGCTCTATACCGAAATGGTTACGGCTCCGGCGTTGGTGCGCGGTGGGGCGATGCATCTGCTCGATTACAGCCCGCAAGAGCACCCGCTTGCGCTGCAGCTTGGCGGCTCTGATCCGGAAGAGCTTGCGCAGGCGGCGCGGTTCGGGGCGGATTCGGGCTATGATGAGATCAACCTGAACTGCGGCTGCCCGTCGGACCGGGTGCAATCCGGCACGTTCGGGGCGGTGTTGATGAAAGATCCGGGCCGGGTGGCCGAATGCGTTGCTGCCATGCGTGCGGCGGTGGATGTCGAGGTCACCGTGAAATGCCGCATCGGCGTGGATGAACAAAATCCCAAAGAGGTGCTGCCCGCGTTTCTGGAACAGATCCGTGCCGCGGGGTGCCAACGGGTGACGATCCACGCGCGCAAGGCCTGGCTGCAGGGGCTCAGCCCGAAAGAGAATCGCGATATTCCGCCCTTGGACTATGATCTGGTGCACCGGATGAAGGCGGCATTTCCAGATATGCACATCTCGATCAATGGTGGTATTGCCTCGCTGGATGAGGCGCGAACGCATCTCGATGCGGGGCTGGACGGCGTCATGATCGGACGAGCTGCCTATCACCAACCGACCGATATTCTGGCCGCGGCTGACCCGGTGATTTTTGGAACCGGGCACGCGACCGACCCGATTGAAGTTGTTCAAAAAATGGTGCCCTATGTCGAACGTCACCTTGTCGATGGGGGACGCTTGCACCAGATCACCCGTCATATGCTGGGCCTGTTTGCCGGGCGCCCAGGTGCGCGGGCGTGGCGGCGGGCCCTGTCGGAAGGCGCGGTGCATGAGGGCGCTGGCCCCGAGGTGATGCTGCAGGCACTGGAGCGCGTGGCGCCTCTGGCCGAGGCCTGAACGAACGAAGATCGGTAAGGGGGAACGATGCCCGAGACGATGTTGCTGGCCCAGATGCTGGGCCTTTTGCTTGTGATCGGGGCGCTGGCCGGGGTGCTGGCCGGATTGCTGGGCGTGGGCGGTGGTATCGTGCTGGTGCCCGCGTTTTTCTATGCGTTCCAGACGCTTGGCTATGGTGGCCCGCAGCTGATGCAGCTATGTCTGGCGACTTCTCTGGCGACGATCATTGTGACCTCGATCAGATCCGTGCTGGCGCATAACAAGAGGGGCGCAGTGGATTGGGATATCCTGCGCGGCTGGGGGCCGGGGATTGCGTTGGGGGCAATTGTCGGAGTGCTGGTCGCCTCGGCGCTGCGGACCGAGGCGCTGCAGGCGCTGTTCGGCCTGCTGGGAATGGTCATCGGAGCCTATCTTGGGCTGGGCAAATCCGAATGGCGGCTGGGCGATGCCATGCCCAAGGGTGTGCGCCGCGCTGTGCTGTCGCCCTCGGTGGGGTTTCTGTCGGTGCTGATGGGGATCGGAGGCGGCAGTTTCGGGGTGCCGCTGATGAGCCTGTTCAACACGCCCATTCACCGGGCCGTCGCCACCGCAGCCGGGTTCGGCGTGATCATCGCGGTCCCGTCGGTGCTGGGCTTTCTGTTTCTGGATATCGCACCCGAACACCGCCCACCGCTAACCATCGGTGCGGTCAATCTGGTCGCCTTTGCGATCGTCGTCGCCATGACGATGATCACCGCGCCTTGGGGGGTGAAGCTGGCCCATGCCATGGACCCTAAACCGCTCAAACGCGTTTTTGCGGTGTTCCTGACACTGGTCGCCCTGAACATGCTACGAAAGGCGCTGGGACTGTGAGCGACTTTGACGATAAGGGTTGGATCAGATTCCCCTACGATCCGGTGCTGGCGGATTGGGTGAGGCACGCCTTGCCCGCGGCACGGGCGTCGGTCACCGACCCGGCCCATGCCGAATGGTTGGATTGCGAAGGCACGTGGTTCATCGGTGTGGACGCCCTGGACAACGACCCGCAAGGCCGGGTCGGGCAGTCAGGCGCGCTGTCCGGTGAGGCCATGGATTTCGTCATCCAACAGTACGGAGAACTGCCACTGCACAAGGGGCAGGTCTCGGTCATCTATCCCGGCTATCCGAAGCCTCGGCAAGGCGAAGGCGACAGTGCTGCGCGGTATCGACTGAAACGGGATGCCGCACATGTGGACGGGTTGCGGCCGATGGGGCCGGACCGTCGGCGGCGGGTGGATGAACCTCATGCCTGGATACTGGGTATTCCGCTGACCGAAGCCAGCGCGGATGCCGCCCCGATGGTGCTGTGGGAAGGCAGTCACAAGATCCTGCGCGCCGCGTTCGAGCGCGCGCTGGGCGGTCATCCTCGCGACGCCCTGCATCTGGTAGACGTAACCGATATCTATCAGGCCGCCCGCCGCGAGGTGTTTGAAACCTGTCCGCGCATCGAGCTGCCTGCCAAACCGGGCGAGGCCTATCTGCTGCACCGTCATTGCCTGCACGGGGTTGCACCATGGGGTAAGGGGGCCTCGGCCGGTCCGGATGGACGGATGATCGCCTATTTCCGCCCCGAATGCGCCGGGGGAGTAGCCGAATGGATCGAAACCGCCTAACGTCCTGCCATTGTTAAGGTTTGGAGGTTTTGCCCGATGATTATGGTTCACAGGAATTCCGACGGCGCGCTGCTCGAAGTTGAGCTGTCCGGCGAGGTGACCAGCAGCGATTACAGCGACATCCTAGTCCCAGCGATTGAGGCCGCGCTGGCTGAACATGAAACGGTACGCCTGCTTGCGGTCGTTCAGCCAGAGTTCAAAGGCTATGATCTGGGCGCGGCCTGGGCGGATACCAAGCTGGGCCTCAGCCATTGGCGCGGGTTCGACCGGATTGCCGTGGCGGCGGATCAGGGCTGGGTGCAGACCGGTATCCGCCTGGCCTCTCCGATCCTGCCATGCCCGGTGCAGGTTTTCGAACTGTCCGAACTTGAGGCCGCGCGCCGCTGGATGCGTGAATCTCTGGGCGCCATCCACGTGATCGATCTGGGCAGTCCCTGTGTTCAGGTCAGCCTGTTGGGCAAGCTGGACCCCGAAGAATATGCGCGGGCCGAACTGGATCTGGACAACCTGCTGGTGGGCAAAAGCGGATTTCGTTTGTTGGTTGATCTGCGCGAATTTGATGGCTGGCAGGGGCTTACGGCGCTGGCGTCGCATTTCCAACTGGTGCGCAAACATGTCGGGCTGCTGAACCGTGCGGCCATCGTTGGGGACAAAACCTGGCAGCACATCGCGCAGAAAGCGGCCAGCCATATTCTGGGAACCCGCACTCAGTTCTTTCCCTCGGAAGAGATCGATAACGCCAAATCCTGGCTGGCCGCCGGGTAGGGCTCTAGTGGGCGGCTTAAGCTGACGTGAGGGTAGGTTGGGTTATTCTTGATTGATCGTTCAAGAAAGGGTTAAGAAGGACCCGTTCTTCCGCCGTACCACTTCGGAGGAACGCAATTTCTGAAGCGCGCCGCTGTGGACTGCCACTCACTCACCACACGTGTTCGAACTTGGCCCCCTCGAAGTTCACACCAGCCTGCAGCGGCGCAGGTTCAGTTCAGGCTGATTTTCGGGAAATGGGTTACGTGTTGTTCATCCGCGCGGATCGACCACCGCGGCGCTTGGCCAGACGGGGCTTGCGCGAGGGCAGTTCGTCCATGATTTCTGCACGTTCGGCGCTGTCCATTTTGGACCAGCGCGAAATCTCGTCGATTGTGCGAAAACAACCGGTGCAGATACGCTCGGTCGGGTGCACGACACAGATCTGGACGCACGGGCTTTCGACCTCGTTCCTTTTCCAAACCACGTTTGTCATCGGCCCACTCCGTCCGTTACAGAAACCGCAGCCTGTCCAGCGCTCCTTGTAGAATATAGCCTGCGGCGACGTGATCGATAACCTCTCCGCGACGTTTTCGTGTCGTATCCGCCTCTAAAAGCGCCTTTTCGGCGGCAACGGTGCTGAGTCGTTCATCCCAATAGCCGATGGAAACCTCGGTCAGGCGGGACAGGTTGCGGGCAAAGGCGCGGGTCGATTGGCAGCGGGGGCCTTCGGTTCCGTCCATGTTTTTCGGCAGGCCGAGGATGACGCCGCCGATCTCGCGGTTGGCGATGATTTCAAGCAGGCGGGTGGAATCCAGCGTGAATTTCTTGCGCCGTACGGTTTCCAGAGGGCTGGCCACGCCGCGCATTCGGTCCGAGACCGCCACGCCAATGGTTTTTTCCCCCAGATCCAGCCCCATCAGCGCGGTCATCGGTGGCAGCGCGGTTGCGAAATCCTCGAACGCGTCGTGGATCATTGTGCGATCCCGGCCTGCATTGCGGCGGCGTCGATCAGTTCAATAGCCTCGGCGTTACCTGCAAAGACTTCCATCGCCTCGTTTTTGATATTGATGGCGCGTTGACCCTCGCCCAATACGCCAAGGGCTGCGATCAGGCGGGCCCATTCCTCGGGCGAGCCACCTTCGCTGGCAAGGCGTTCAGACAGTTGGTCGACCATACCCCTGATCATCTCTTGCCGCTCTTCGGGGGTCAGCGCGGCGGCGGCATCGACGTCATCCTGACTGGGTCCGGTGGCCGCGGGGGCGGGGATGTCCGGCGCGTTGAAAACGCCCGCCCGGAATGCCAGCTCGTCCAGTTGCGCGCGGATGGCACCCGCCCACGGCGCACCGGCCGGGGCGTCGCGCAGGGCATCGACCCAGATTCGGTATCCAACGTCGGGGCGTCCGATTTGAACCATCATCTGCCCCAGGTAATACTGCGCCGGGCCATGGCGCGGGTCGTGCTGAAGCGCCTGCTTCAAGGCCTCTTCTGCCTCGGGTGAGACATAGCCACCTGCGGACAGGATCATCATCTCGGCCAGATGCGAATAGGCATCGGCAGGGGCCGCATCGCCTGACAGTTCTATGACGCGCTGCTGCGCTTTGTAGGCGGCCTTGAAATTGCCCGCGTTTGCCTCGTGCTGCGCCAGCAGGATGTGGCCTTGCAGATCGTCCGGACGTTCTGCAACAGTATCGCGCAACTGCGCCAAAAGATTGGCGTAACTCTCATCCAATTGCGGTGCCTCGGCGGGCTGCGCCGCGGCTTCGGCTTCGGTCTGACTGGGGCGCTCGGCACGCAGGGCTTCGGCCTGCTCCTTGCGCAGCGACAGGGGTTGATCCGGAAGCCCGGCGGCCCCCATCTGACGGTACAATTGAGCCCCGCCGCCAACCACGATCGCAGCGATTACGACAAAAGCGGCAATAGTGGCCCACATCGGCGCCCCGGCCTGTTTGGTCCCGGCCTGAATCTGCGCGTCGGCGGCCAGAATGCGGCGTGATATCTCTGTGCGGACCCGCTCAGCGTCGGCCTCGCCGATCACTCCGCGCGCCAGATCCTTGTCGACGCCGGCCAACTGCTCGCGATAGACGCGCAGATCATAGGCTGCGGCAGGCTCGCGCGTTTTGCGACCACGCAACAACGAAAGGCCCAGGATCAGCGCCGTCAGCAGCGCGGTTAGGATAGTGACGACCAGGAACGACATGGTATCTCCGATATGGCTGCCCTGACTTAGACCTCTCGGCAGGGCGAAAAAAGGGGCAAATGGCCGCGCGAGGACGTCTTGTCGCAATAATCGGGCGGATGTCGCAATAGTTCTATATTGTGGCGTTGCGTGGCAGGGCTAAACTGTCTGCACGCGGCATACCTGCGCCAATCACCGAACCGGATGGATTCGCTCATGAAACACTACTCAGCCTTTGCTGTGGCGCGGGAGGCCCTGCGCTATCACACCGGGTGGGAGCGCGCGTGGCGCTCGCCCGAACCCAAGAAACGCTATGACGTCATCATCATCGGCGCTGGCGGACATGGTCTGGCGACCGCCTATTACCTTGGCAAGAACTATGGCATCCAAAACGTCGCTGTCATCGAAAAAGGCTGGCTGGGTGGTGGTAACACCGGTCGGAACACGACCATCATCCGGTCGAATTACCTGCAGGACCCGTCGGCGGCGATCTATGAAAAGGCACGTGGCCTTTATGAAGATCTGAGCCAGGACCTGAACTACAACGTCATGTTCAGCCCGCGCGGTGTGATCATGCTGGCGCAGACCCAGCACGAAATCCGCGGCTATCAGCGCACGGCGCATGCCAACGCTTTGCAGGGCGTGAAAACCGAATGGATCGGCCCTGAGCGCGTAAAACAGCTGGTGCCTATCATCAATCTGGATGGCCCGCGCTATCCGGTTCTGGGCGGTCTCTGGCAGGAACGTGGTGGCACTGCGCGTCACGACGCCGTGGCCTGGGGGTATGCGCGCGCGTGTTCGGCCATGGGTATGGATATCATCCAGCAGTGCGAAGTCACCGGCGTACGCTCGGAAAACGGTCGCGTTGTCGGTGTAGACACCACCAAAGGTGCCATCGACTGTGACAAGCTGGGCATCGTCGTCGCGGGCCACTCCGGTCAACTTGCCGAGATGGCGGGCTTCCGTCTGCCGCTTGAGGCCGTGGCCCTGCAGGCGCTGGTTTCCGAGCCGATCAAACCCTGCATGGACGTGGTCGTCATGGCCAACACCGTGCACGGTTACATGTCTCAGTCCGACAAGGGCGAGATGGTGATCGGCGGCGGTACGGACGCCTACAACAACTTCACCCAGCGCGGCTCGTTCCACCATATCGAGGAAACGGTGCGTGCACTGGTCGAGACCTTCCCGATGATCTCGCGCCTGAAGATGCTGCGCCAGTGGGGCGGTATCGTGGACATGACCGGCGACCGCTCGCCCATCCTGTCGACGACGCCTCTGGGCAACTGCTTCATCAACTGCGGATGGGGCACCGGTGGCTTCAAGGCGATCCCGGGGTCCGGCTGGGGCATGGCGCAGCTGATGGCCACAGGCCATTCACCGCTGACCGAGGCCTTCACGATGGACCGGTTCAAAGAGGGCCGCTTCATCGACGAAAGCGTTGCCGCCGGGGTGGCGCACTAAGGGCTCTGCCCGAAGTCGCCCGCTAACAGAATTCTGGTCGGCCACCGCGCCGACCGACCGCCAAAAAGGATGACCATATGCTGATCCTGAATTGCCCCTATTGCGGCGTCGACGCCGAGGAAACCGAACTGGCCGCTGGTGGCGAAGCGCATCTGAAGCGTTTCGGTCCGGGCTCGTCGGATGACGATTTCCACGACTATCTGTTCATGCGTGAAAACCCCAAAGGTGTTCACCTTGAACGCTGGCGCCATGTGAATGGCTGCGGCAAGTGGTTCCACGCCGCCCGCTGCACGAACACGCTGGAAGTGTTCGGCACGTATTCGGCCCAAACCTCTGAGCCGCCACAAGAGATCAAGGACGCCATCACCGCCAAACGTCCGGGATGGACATGGAGAGAGTTCTCCTGATGCTTCATCTTTTCAAAAATACTCCCGCCGGAGGCTCCGACGTCTCCACCTGCGAAAGGTCCGCAACATGAGCACCCGTCTCGCAAAACAGGGCCGGCTGATTAACCGGTCGAAACAGGTCACCTTTACCTTCAACGGCACCTCGATGCAGGGGTACGAGGGCGACACGCTCGCCTCGGCCCTGCTGGCCAACGATCAGATGATGGTGGGCCGGTCGTTCAAATATCACCGTCCGCGCGGCGTTGTCGCCAGCGGCGCCGAAGAGCCGAACGCTCTGGTCGGTCTGGGGCAGGGCAACCGGTTCGAGCCGAACCAGCGCACCACCACGACCGAGCTGTTCAACGGCCTGACCGCGATCTCGCAGAACCACTGGCCGAACCTCGAATTCGACATCGGCGCGGTGAACACTGCGTTTGCGCGCTTCCTGCCGGCCGGTTTCTACTACAAGACGTTCATCCATCCGAAACCGTTCTGGAAACACGTCTACGAGCCGTTCATCCGTCAGTCCGCCGGTCTGGGTAAAGCGCCCGACAAGGACAGCCGTGACGCGGACACCTACGAACACTTCTATGCCTTCACCGATGTGCTGGTGATCGGCGGCGGTGTCGCTGGCTTGCAGGCCGCGAAAGTTGCCGCGCAATCCGGTGCCAAGGTCATGCTGATCGAGCAGACCGCGCATTTGGGCGGCCGCGCGCCGGTTGATGGCGGAACCGTTGATGGCGGGCCTGTGGATAAGTTCGTGGAACAATTGGTTTCCGAGCTTGAAGCAATGGACAACGTCACCCTGCGCATCCGCTGCATGGGTGCAGGCGTCTATGATCACGGCTATGTGCTGGGGTATGAGCGCCTGACCGACCACACTCCGGGCGTGCAAGGACCACGTCACCGCCTGTGGCGCATCCGCGCGAAACAGGTTGTGACCGCCACAGGTGCGATCGAACGTCCGCTGTCCTTCGCAGGCAACGATGTGCCCGGCGTGATGCTGGCCTCGGCCATGCGTGATTACGTGGTGAACTGGGGCGTGACCCCGGGCGAGCGCGTGATCGTCGCCACCAACAACGACGACGCCTACCGCACCGCGATCATCCTGAAACAGGCCGGTGTAGACGTTCTGCGTATCGTTGACGCACGGGCCGCGGCTGGCCCTCTGGCCGAAGAGGCGCGTCAGCTTGGCATCCAGGTCGATCCGGGCAAAGCCATCGCCAAGGTCAAGGGTGGCAAGCGCGTCAAGAAGGTCGCGCTGTGCAATCAGGAAGGCATTGGCGGCGCTCGCGAAGAAGTTGAATGCGATGCGGTTGCCATGTCGGGTGGCTGGTCTCCGGTCGTGCACATGTGGTCGCATTGCGGCGGCAAGCTGATCTGGGATGAGGCGAACGCCCATTTCCGTCCCGACCCCGAACGTCCGCCGCTGGGCGCGAATGGCGAAGGCTTTGTGGTCGCCGCCGGTTCAGCCAACGGTCCGCTGGCGCTGGGCGATGTGCTGGCCGACGCGCAGACCGCGGGTGAAGCTGCCGCCAACGGCGCGGGTTTCAAACCCAAAACGGCTGAGGCTCCGAAAGGCGAAACCACGACCGAGGCGGCGATGGAGCCGGTCTGGCTGATGCCGTCCAATGCCGAGGTCAGCCTGCGTATGAAGTCCTGGCTGGACTTCCAGAACGACGTCAAAGTTTCCGACGTCCAACTGGCTGCGCGCGAAGGCTATGAAAGCGTCGAACACACCAAGCGTTATACCACGCTGGGGATGGCGACTGATCAGGGTAAACTGAGCAACATCAACGGCTTGGCTATCCTTGCTGATGCGCTGGACGCGGAAATTCCCAAGGTCGGCACCACCACGTTCCGCCCGCCCTATACACCCATTTCCCTGGCGTCGATCGGTGGTGAGGCGCGTGGTGAGGTGTTCCAGCCGATCCGCCAGACGCCGATGCACGATTGGCACGACAAGAACGGCGCCGATTGGGAGCCGGTCGGCCACTGGCGCCGGACCTATGCCTATGTCCGTCCCGGTGAATCCGTGCATGACGCCGTGAACCGCGAGGTGAAGAACACCCGTGAAAACCTCGGCCTGCTGGACGCTTCGACGCTGGGCAAGCTGATCGTCAAAGGCCCGGATGCCGGTAAGTTCCTGGACATGCTGTACACCAACATGATGTCCACGCTGAAGGTCGGCAAATGCCGCTATGGCCTGATGTGTTCGGAAAACGGCTTCCTGATCGACGACGGCGTTGTTGCCCGCATCGACGAGGACACCTGGCTGTGCCATACAACCACCGGCGGAGCAGAACGCATCCACGCCCATATGGAAGAGTGGCTGCAGACCGAGTGGTGGGACTGGAAAGTCTATGTCGCCAATGTGACCGAGCAATACGCTCAGGTCGCCGTGGTCGGTCCCAACGCTCGCAAGGTGCTGGAGAAGCTGAACGCGCAGGCTGGCGGCGGCATGGATCTGTCGAAAGAGGCGCTGCCCTTCATGGAATGGCGCGACGGCAAGATCGGTGAGTTCGATGCGCGGGCTTACCGCATCTCGTTCTCGGGTGAGTTGTCCTATGAGATCGCGGTTCCCGCATCTCAGGGTCAGGCCTTCTGGGATGCGCTGATCGCGGCGGGGCAGGAGTTCGGCGTGATGCCATACGGCACCGAATGTCTGCACATCCTGCGGGCCGAGAAGGGCTTTATCATGATCGGGGACGAGACCGACGGCACCGTGATCCCGCAGGATCTGGGGCTGCACTGGGCGCTCTCGAAAAAGAAAGAGGACTACCTCGGCAAACGCGCCCACACGCGCACCCATATGGCCGATCCGGAACGTTGGAAACTGGTGGGTCTCGAGACTGTGGATGGTTCCGTCATTCCCGACGGCGCCTACGCAGTGGGCGAGGGCGTCAACGCCAACGGTCAGCGCAACATGATCGGGCGGGTGACCTCAACCTACTATTCGGCCAACCTGGGCAAAGGCATCGCAATGGGCCTGATCAAACACGGTCCCGACCGCATGGGCGAGATCGTCGAGTTCCCGGGCACCGACGGTAAAATCTTCAAAGCCAAGATCGTGGACCCGATCTTCTTCGATAAAGACGGGGAGAAGCAGAATGTCTGAACCCATCAGCGCACTGAACCACGCCAGCTATGACGGCATCGCCAAGGTCGAGGAATGCGGCCTGCAGGGTATGATCACCCTGCGCGGCGACCTGTCCGACAAAGTGCTGGCCAAGGCCGTCAAAGACGCCACCGGGCAGAACGTGCCCGGTCAGCGCGAAGCTCTGGTCAACGGTGATACTGGCGTCTGCTGGATGTCCACCGATGAGCTTCTGGTGCTTGTGCCTTACGCCGAGGTCGAGGCCAAGCTGGCCGCGATGACCAACGCGCTCAGCGGCACACACGCGCTGGTCGTCAATGTTTCGGACGCGCGGGCCGTGTTCCGCATCTCAGGCGCAAGCGCGCGTGAGGTGATGGGCAAGGTGTCGCCGGTTGACCTGTCGGCCGAGGCGTTCCAGCCCGGCCAGATCCGCCGCTCACGTCTGGCGCAGGTGGCGGGTGCGTTCTGGATGGACGATGCCGAAACCTTCCGCGTGGTCTGTTTCCGATCAGCTGCAGACTACGCGTTCAAACTGCTGAAGGTTGCGGCGCAGCCGGGCAGTGAGGTCGGGGTTTACTGACCCTTATTCAGATAAAAAAACCCGTCCAAGACGGGTTTTTTTACGTTTCATTTTTTTATCACTGTGCAGGAGCCTTGCCCGCTCGGCTTGTTGATGAAGTTGGCGTTTACCCAATTGCCTCGCAATTTCACGGTGTTGTTTGTCGGATCAATTCGTGCCGTATAATTGATACGAACTTGTTGGCCGCTGAATTCCCTCAATTCGACCCGCCAGTCCAATCGGTACCGTTTCTTTCTGTCGACCTTGAGCTTTGCCTTTTGGAAGTCGTTGTGATTGCTTGCTGTTTCGGCAACTCCGTGGTCCGGATCTACAACAAACACATACCGTGGAGCGACCCAACCGCTTCCATCGCGATCCCTCACTGCACAATCATAGGTAATTGTTTCTGCAAATGCAGACTGTGCACCCATAGCCAGAAAAAGAGCAAAAATAGTACGTTTCATGGTTCCTATCTATTCCAATTGTTTTTCGATCACTCAGCAGATCGCTTTGCTATTTGCAATGGGAAGTTCGCGCAATAGACGAAAAAGGAAACGCTGTGATTTCAAACTAGCAACAGAGTTTGGTACTTCATTAATCCATTCTGGCTTAAAAGATGGGTTGTCTCTACCGGCTGCGCCCTTTCATCCAGAATATTTGAATAGAACCCGAGCTGCTTGATGAGTTTTTCTGTCTTCTGAAGCCGATCGGCTTCAGTCAACAAGGGTGAATGCAAGGAAAGAAGCAAGGCCGGTCGATGTTTTTGCAAAAAGGGCAATAGTGTTGGCAACACAAAAAACTCCGCCCCCTCGATATCCATCTTGACCAGAGACACTCCGGACAGATTATTCACAGCTTCGAACTGATCCCAGGCAACTGTCAAAGCATCGGATCCATGCGCGCCGTCATGCAGCAGGGAACTGGTGGAATCGCCCGGCTCTCCGCGGACCGAGGCCATGCGGGCCACGCCGAACTGATCCGACAGGGCCACGCCAAAGGCCGAGACGTTGCGGATGTCGTTCAGGTCCAGATTCCACGCCAGATGCCGGAACGCGGTCGGGTCGGGTTCGAAACACCAGACATGGCGGGCCCTGCGGGCACCATACAGAACCGTGGGGCCGATCCAGGCGCCGATATCCAGATAATCGCTGTCTGGTGCCAGGTATTTGTCGAGCACGGCGAAAGTTTCCGGCTCCCACGCACCGACAGAAGCCTTGCGCCAGAATTTCGAATGATAGGGGTCCAGCCGAAACGGCTCTCCGTTCAGGTTTCCCGCATAGTATCCGCGGGCGCGGTAGAACATCTTGCGCGCCTGTGTCAGCATCGCGGGCCTCCGGGTTTTCTTGCCTCGCCCCTTGACCTGCGGCGCTTGCCAAAGCATTTAACGCTTAGGAACCGCAACTTATATTTAACAGGGGGCCGACATGGCTTTTGAACTTCCTGATCTTCCTTATGCACATGACGCGCTGGCAGCCAAGGGTATGTCCGCGGAAACGCTGGAATATCACCACGACCTGCACCACAAGGCCTATGTCGACAACGGCAACAAGCTGATTGCCGGCACCGAGTGGGACGGCAAGTCGCTGGAAGAGATCATCGTTGGCACCTACGACAAGTCCGCTGTTGCGCAGAACGGCATCTTCAACAACATCAGCCAGCTGTGGAACCACAATCAGTTCTGGGAAATGATGGGCCCCGGCGACAACGCCATGCCCGGTGAGTTGGAAAAGGCTCTGACCGAAAGCTTCGGCTCGGTTGACGAATTCAAATCGCAGTTCAGCGCCGCTGGTGCCGGTCAGTTCGGTTCGGGCTGGGCGTGGCTGGTCAAGAATGCCGACGGTTCGCTGGCGGTGACCAAGACCGAGAACGGTGTGAACCCGCTGTGCTTCAACCAGACCGCGCTACTGGGTTGCGACGTGTGGGAACACTCGTACTACATCGATTTCCGCAACAAGCGCCCGGCATACCTGTCGAACTTCCTCGACAACCTGGTGAACTGGGAAAACGTTGCATCGCGGATGTAAGTCTTTGACCCGATCAGGGTTCAGCAAGGGCCTGCTGGCGGTAACGCTGGCAGGCCTTTTTGCTTCTGGGTACGGGTATTTCTGATCGCAGGCCGAAACCTCGGGATGCACGCCAGTCTGACAGGAGAGAATCCGCCGATTAATAAAGTTTCATCCTGAGACGGGATTGCACCCAGCTCCGCAGTGTTTACCTTAGGTGAGGCGGAGGGAGAGACCGCCAATCAACTGAAACACAGTCAGGCAACGCGTCGGATCGCTCTGGTCGCGTCACGGTAAACCTTTGCCTGATGGATGAGGATGGCCGTAACAGCCACTACAAGGAGAGCACGATGGTCGCACTTGAGCAGGGAACCTGGGTTGTCATTGCGGATGGGGAAAAGGCGTTGTTTGTCGAAAACATCACCGATGCCGAAGACCCCAATCTGGTTGTTGTCTCAGTCGAGGAGCAGGATGCAACTGCAGGCCCGACCGATCGAGCAGGGCGGCGTTTCGATTCCGGGCCGAACCAGAAATCGGCGGTTGAAGAGCCGAACTGGAAAACCCATGCGAAATCCCTGTTTGTTCAGGATGTTGCCAATCTACTGAACCGCAAGGGGCTGAAGGGCGCGTTCAACCGTCTGGTTCTGGTCGCCAGCCCGCATGTTCTGGGCCTGCTGCGCCGCCGTCTGCACAGCGAGGTGCTGGCCAAGGTCGTGGCTGAGGTCGACAAGACCCTGACCAA
This sequence comes from Ruegeria sp. MALMAid1280, assembly GCF_049195285.1. NCBI lineage: Bacteria > Pseudomonadati > Pseudomonadota > Alphaproteobacteria > Rhodobacterales > Roseobacteraceae > Ruegeria > Ruegeria sp. MALMAid1280. Next base: position 134,813 of record NZ_JBMIRT010000049.1, read on the forward strand.
CCACCCCATTCACAAGGTTGAAAAGCTGCTGACCAGCCGCCTGAGCCCGACCACTTAAGCGATGTCACCACAACGGGCGGTCCGGAACCGCCCGTTCCCCGTCAGGTTAGGTAATCGCGCAGGGTGGACATTGCGTCTGCCGGGTCATTGACCCAGGTGATGAAATTCGCCAGCGAGCCGTCGGCGAACCCTTGGCCGATGACCTGCTGCAACAGGTCGTGCAGCGCATTCCAGTAGCCGTCCACATTCATTACCAGAATGGGCTTTTCGTGCAGGCCCAGTTGGCGCCATGTCAGGGCTTCGAACAACTCGTCCAGGGATCCCGGACCGCCGGGCAGGACAACCACCGCATCCGCATTCATGATCATCACCTTTTTCCGTTCGTGCATCGTCTCGGTGATCACGAAACGGGTCAGGTCGGTCTTGCCGACCTCGCGCCGCAGCAGGTGGACCGGGATCACGCCGAACGTGTCGCCTCCGGCGGATTGGGCGGCGCGGGCGACCTCTCCCATCAGGCCAACATCCCCGGCGCCATAGACCAGACGCCAGCCTTCCTGCGCCAGTAGGGTGCCAAAGGTTTTGGCGGCGTCCGAATAGGCGGAATTGGCGCCGTTGCGTGACCCGCAATACACACAAACAGATTTCTGAGTCATCGTGAACGCTCTCCGGGGTTGTACCTGAGGTTTTGACCCCTGATAGCGGGATTGATAGATTGGCTCAACCGTCAGGCAGAATGTGTTATAGTCAAAGCACTTGCGCTGCGGAGTGAAAGGAAAAACATGAACGCCGAGTCGGGAGAGACAAGCTCTGGCAATGTCGTCTGGGGGGTGATCGCCGGTATCGTGGTTGCGGTAGGAGCAGGCGGATTGCTGCTGTCCGGTATGCGCGGTGACGCGCCCGAAGAGCCCGCACCGCAGGTCGAGGTTGCGGTTCAAAGCGCCGAAGACAGCACCCCAGATGAACCAGTCGAACAAGCGCCCGAGGCCGATGGGCCCAGCGGCGACGAAGACGACACGGCAGAGGTCGCACCCTCTCTGGATCAGATATATGTCGCGCCGGACGGCAATGCGGTCCTGTCGGGTTCGGCCGCGCCGGGCGCCGAGATAAATGTGCTGCTGGACGGAGAGTCGGTCCACAGTTTTACGGTCGACCCCAGTGGTCAGTTCGCCGAATTCGTGTCGATCCCGTTTTCCGACACCGCGCGCGGCCTGACGCTGGAAACTCAGGGTGATCTGTCGGTGCGTTCGGATGACTATGTCATCGCGGCCCTGCCAGAGCCGGAACCGTTGGACGAACCCGCAGCGCCAGCCGAAACGGCTGAGACCGCAAATGCTGAGCCGGAGAGCACGGAAAAGGAAGCTGTCGCAGCAACCGAAACAGCCGACACACCCGCGCCGGAAACTGAGGCAGAGCAGACGGCGCAAGCCACAGCAGAAGATGCGCAGCCCCAGGGGGTTGCCGTGCTGCGGTCCGGTGAGGACGGCGTTGAACTGGTGCAGGCACCCACAGCGCAACCGCAGGCGCCGGATCAGGTTGCCTTGGACACGATTGGTTATTCCGATACCGGCGATGTCGAGCTGACGGGCCGGGTGCCGGACGGATCGGTTGTACGTCTGTATCTGGACAACCGGCTGGTGGATGATTTGACCCCAGCCGAAGACGGCAAATGGCGCAGTGAACTGGATGGGGTCGAACCCGGCGTCTATACCCTGCGCGTGGATGAGGTCGGTGCGGATGGCACGGTGGTCAGCCGCCTGGAAACCCCGTTCAAGCGCGAACCGCAAGAGGTTCTGCGCGCGGCCGAGGCAACCGATGAAGCGGATCTTGCTCCCGACACACCATCGATCCGGTCCGTGACCGTGCAGGAGGGCGACACGCTCTGGGCCATTTCGCGCGAACGGTTCGGCGACGGTGTTCTGTATGTCAGGCTGTTCGAAGCCAACCGGGATGCGATCCGTGACCCTGACCTGATTTATCCCGGTCAGATCTTCACGATCCCTGAATAAACCTTTTGCCTCTGGCCCTTTCCGGGGCAGGGGCTATCTCTGACCGCAGATCAGGTACGTGATGAGACGAACAGCCCCGATGCATTCCGATGACATGCCCAAAACTGACGAGCGCCGCTCCGGCTGGCGCACGATCCGCAAGGTAGCGCCGTATCTCTGGCCCGAGGATGAGCCGTGGGTCAAACGCCGGGTTGTTCTGGCGCTTGGGATGTTGGTGCTGGCCAAGTTGATCGCGGTCTACACGCCGATCCTATACAAGGGCGCGGTTGACGCTTTGGCCGGAGAGGGCGTACCGCCGCTGGCCTTGGGGGCCGTGGGGCTGACCGTGGCCTATGGCGTGGCGCGGATGATGACCGTTGGTTTTCAACAGCTGCGCGATGCAGCCTTTGCGCCGGTGGGGCAGCGCGCCCTGCGGGCCTTGGCGCTTGAGACCTTTCAGCACATTCATCAACTGTCCATGCGCTATCATGTGACGCGCCGCACCGGGGGGCTCAGCCGGATCATCGAACGCGGCGTCAAAGGTGTAGAGTTCCTGCTGCGCTTCCTGCTGTTCTCGATCGGGCCGCTGATCCTGGAACTGCTGTTGGTCGCGATCATCCTGATGTGGCTGTTCGATGTTTGGTATCTGGTCGTCGTGGCCGTGACCATCGGCTTTTATATCTGGTTCACTTTCGCCGTCACTGAATGGCGCGTGAAGCTGCGGCGCGAGATGAACGATCAGGATACCGAGGCCAACCAACGGGCTATCGACAGCTTGCTGAACTTTGAAACCGTCAAGTATTTCAACGCCGAACAGCGTGAAGCTGCGCGCTATGACGTGTCGATGAAGGCCTATGCTGGGGCGGCGCTGAAAACGGCATACTCGCTGGCTTTCCTGAATTTCGGCCAGTCTTTCCTGATCACCTGCGGGCTGATCGGGGTGATGGTTCTGGCTGCTATCGGGGTGCAGAACCGCTCGTTGACTGTTGGCGATTTCGTCATGGTCAACGCCTACATGATCCAGATCACCGTGCCGCTGAACTTTCTGGGCACGGTGTACCGGGAAATCCGCCAGTCGCTGGTGGATATGGGGCAGATGTTCGACCTGCTGGAACAGCCCGCCGAGGTCACTGACAAACCCAACGCGCCGGGCCTTGTGGTCAATGGCGGAGAGGTCACGCTGGACAAGGTCCATTTCGGCTATGACGTGGACCGGGAAATCCTCAAGGGCGTGTCGCTGACGGTACCGGCGGGACAGACCGTGGCCATCGTTGGGGCGACGGGTTCGGGCAAGTCCACCATCGGGCGGCTGCTGTTTCGGTTCTATGACGTGACCGGCGGGGCGTTGAAGATCGACGGGCAGGACGTGCGCGACGTGTCGCAGAACAGCCTGCATTCGGCCATCGGCGTGGTGCCGCAGGACACGGTGCTGTTCAACGACACCATTCGCTATAACATCGCCTATGGCCGCGACGGCGCCTCGCAGGAAGAGGTCGAGGCCGCCGCGAAAGCCGCCCAGATTCATGACTTTATCGTCACTCTGCCCGAAGGGTATGAAACCAAGGTCGGCGAACGTGGGCTGAAACTGTCCGGTGGTGAAAAGCAGCGGGTCGGCATCGCTCGAACGCTACTCAAGAATCCGCCGATCCTGTTGCTGGACGAGGCGACCTCGGCGCTGGATACCGATACCGAACAGGACATCAAGGACGCGCTGGCGCGGGCCGGGGAAGGGCGCACCGTGCTGACCATTGCGCACCGTCTCAGCACCATCGCCGAGGCTGACCGCATCGTCGTGCTGGAACAGGGCGAAATCCTTGAGCAGGGCACCCATGATGAACTGCTGCAACGCGAAGGCCGCTATGCGCAGCTGTGGAGCCGCCAGCAATCGGATGCACAGGCCGCCTGACATACGCTGCGCGGGGATGTGCTATGATAGCCGGGTATAGGAGGAGGTGGTGTGATGCGAAAATTCGTTCGACTTGCGGCTGTTGCAGCCGCGCTCGCCCTGTTGGCTCCGGCATTTGCGACCGCAGATCCCATCGTAGGGGTATGGAAAACCGAGCCGGACCGGAAGAAGCTGATCTCTCATATCAAGATTTCGGCCTGCGGCGACAAGTTCTGCGGCCAGATTCAGTCGGCCTATGACACATCCGGCAAAGAGGTGCAGACCCCCAACATCGGCAAGAAGCTTTTCTGGGATGTGGCCAGTGAAGGCGGCGGCAAATACGGCGGCGGGGATTTCTGGATCCCCATGGTCAATGTGGACGTCGTGCCGCAAATGACGCTGAGTGGCGACACTTTGACCGTGCGTGGATGCGAGCATGTCGTCTGCGGGCATCAGAAGTGGACCCGTTTGTCCAAGTGATTCACTTGTTCCGGCAGGGGTCTGTTGCACGAATGTACAACATTTCTGTCACCAGTCTGATCGTGGGTCATTGTCGTTTGATTACCGGCGTTGCTTCGGTATGACGCGCGGTACCAACCATGTGGTGTTGGACAATAAATCAGGGAAACACCTAATGAAGAAGTTTTTTGCTGCGTCGATCATTGTGACGTCAGTTTTCGCGTCGACTGCATCCGCCGAGGATCTGGTATTTTTGCTAGGCAATGAAAGCAGCGTTGATCTGGTCGAATTCAACGTCTCGTCAAATGCGTCGGACAATTGGGAATCCAACTTGTTGCAGGGCGATTATGTTGCGCCGGGATATGAGGCGGACGTGCTGATTGCTGACGGTCTGACCACCTGTGTTTACGACATTCGTGGGGCGTTCTCAGATGGGTCCACCGCCGAAGAGTACGGCGTGGACCTGTGCGATCTGGGTGAATACGTCTTTACTGACTAAGCCGGTTTGAAACCAAATTTGGCGAGCTGTCGGGCTCGCCAAATCTACTATTCTGCCGCTTTCAGGGGCGGACCCGGCGGGTGCTCGTTTTTCTGAGCATCCTTGGTTGCAGGGGGTGTTTCGTCCTCCCAAACAACTTCGGTCGCCTGTGCCTGACGGACGGCTTTGCCAATCGCCATATCCTGCGCGATCTGGCTGGACTTTCCGGATGTCGCGCGGGCAAGCACCCGGCCAAGCCATAGCGTATAGGTCGTCACCCACACCCGCAGCGCCAGCAGCGAAGGCGTCACGATCAGCGTCAGTACCGTCGCGATACCCAGCCCGAACACCACCGCAGTGGCCAGCTGTTTCCACCACAGCGCCGTCGGGCTGTTGATCGAATAGCCGCCATTGATGAAGTCCAGCGACAGGCCGAACATCATTGGCGTCAGACCGGCCATTGTGGTCAGGGTGGTCAGCAGAACCGGACGGATACGCGCCTCGGCGGTGCGGACGATCGCCTCGATCCGGGGCATGTAGCGGCTGTATTCCTGATAGGTGTCGATCAGAACGATGTTGTTGTTCACCACGATCCCCGCCAGCGCCACGATGCCGGTGCCGGTCATGATGATCGAGAACGGCTGTTGCATCACGATCATCCCGATCAGAACCCCGGTGGTCGACAGCACAACCGCCAGCAGCACCAGCACCGAGTTATAAAGCGAGTTGAACTGCGCCAGCAGGATCACGAACATCAGACCCAGCGCGCCCAGGAAGGCGCTTTGCAGGAAGGCTCCGGATTCCTCCTGATCCTCCTGATCGCCAGTCCATTCCCAGCTGATCGCGGGCGAGAATGGGTCGGTGTTCAGCCATTCGGTCAGCACCGCAATTCGCTCATTCGGATTGACCAGAGCAAACCGGGCCTCGCCGACTTCGACTGCAGCGCGCAGGTCGTCGGTGCTGTTGGCGCCGGTCAATTGGAACAGTTCGTACACCGTGCCGTCCGGGCTGGTGATGGTTGTCCCGACGGGTTCGGCACCTTCTTCGACCGCGCGGACAACGGCCAGACGTTGCTCGGTTCCGTCAGGAGCATCGACGACCACTTTGTACAGGCCCGGTTCGACATCCGCCTTCACGTCGTAATACCGCTGCTGGTCGATCCGGTTGATCTCGGCCAGTTTGGCCACTGGCTGGCGGGTGACGAAGTTGGACAGCGGCACCAGCCCGTCGGGCGTGCGTACCTTAAGCGAGTCGAGCGTCGACAGTACCCGGTCGTCTTCGGGCAGGCGAACGCGAATCTCAACCTCTTCATCGGTGCTGTCGGGGCGCATTTCACCCAGCAGGATGCCGCGCGTGACCAGTTGCACCATCGCGCCGACGGTGGCGACATCGGCGCCGAACCGGCCAGCCTTGGCCACGTCCACGTCGATCTGCCAGTCGATGCCGGGCAGGGGCATGGTGTCTTCGACCTTGATCAGGCCGGGCGTTTCGTCGAACACGGCGCGCGCCGATTGGGCGGCTTCGGTCAGGTCTTCCCACCCGTCGCCCTTGATGCGCAGATGCACGGGCTTGGCCCCGGCCGGACCCTGTTCCAGCGGCAGGATTTCCACGATGAAGCCGGGCAGCTTGGCGAGTTCCACGTTCAACTCGTCCAGAACGAAATCACCATCGTATTCCGGGGCGATGGTTTCGCGGTCGAATAGCCCGAACAGGGCGGGTTCGGTCTGCTTGGGTCGGTCTTCCCATGGGGTGATTTCGAACTGCACACGGCCCACGGTATCGGCAGGTGCCTGCGCGCCACCGTTGTTCTGGTTCAGACCTCCTTCGCCGGCAAAGGCGAACACGTTGGTCACGGCCGGGTGCGCGCTGATCACCTCTTCGGCGGCCAGCACCATCGCGTCTTTTTCCTGCAGTGACAGGTTGCCCCGCGCGCGGACATAGGCGGTGGCCTGTTCCGGTTCGGTTTCGACGAAGAACTCGACACCACGGTTGTTGTTCATGAAGTAGGTCATCACCCCCATGACACCGAGGGCGACGACAGCAATGGAAACCACAGGCATGATCGGATTGCCGACGAGGAATTTGACCACGTAACCGAACGGGGTATGCTCACGCGCGGTGTGGACTCGTTCTTCGTGGTGGCGCTCGATCTTGGCGGCGCTCAGGGTCACGGAACCGGCAAAGCCGCCTGCGATGAACAACAGCGCACCCGACACCACTCCGCCGGGCAACAGGTAATCCGGGTTCAGCATCTGCATCGCGCCAAGGAAGATCATATACAGCGATGGCGGCACCAGCACGGCCCGCACCCACCACGGAGCGACACCGCGCAGCCAGTTTGAAGTGTGATCGAAAGTCCGGCTGAGGCGGCCCGAGACACCACCCACGACGGGCAGGTAGATCAGCGCGACGATCAGCGACGAGGACAGCACGAAAATCAGCGTGATCGGCAGCATCTTCATGAACTCGCCCGGAACACCCGGCCAGAACAGCATCGGCAGGAAGGCACACAACGTTGTCGCGGTGGACGATACGATGGGCCAGAACATCCGCTGTGCCGCCTCGACATAGGCGTGCATCGGGCCGATGCCTTCCTTGATGCGTTTGTCGGCGTATTCCACCACCACGATGGCCCCGTCGACCAGCATCCCCACGGCCAGGATCAGCCCGAACATCACCATGTTCGAGATGCTGACCCCCATGATGGCGAGAAACGCAAAGCTCAGCAGGAACGAGGTCGGGATGGCAAAGCCCACCAGCAGCGCCGCGCGGGTGCCCAGCGAGGCCAGAACCACGATCATCACCAGCGCGATGGCGGTCAGGACCGAGCCCTCAAGCTGGCGCACCATCGAGTCGACGATACGGCTCTGGTCGTTCGAGGTTCCGACATCGACGGCGGCGCGCAGCTCGGCAGGCCATTTTTCCTGCGCGACGGCAAGAGTTTCTTTCACTTGCGCCACAGTGTCGATCAGGTTGAAGCCCTTGCGTTTGACCACCTGAAGCGCCACGGTGGATTCCCCGTCGAACCGGGCGGTGCCTTCGCGGTCTTCAAAAGTATAGTTGATCTGCGCCAGCTCACCCATTGTCACCACGCGGTCGCCATTGACCTTGACGGGCAGGCTGTAGACATCCTCGGCGGTTTTGAACGACGACGGGATCTTGACCGAGAATGTGCCTTGCGCGGTATCAACCTCGCCTGCGGCGATCAGCTGGTTGTTGTTTTGTACGACGCTGATCAACTCATCCGCCGATACGTCGTACGCCTCAAGCCGCAGCGGGTCGATGATGACCTCAAGCAGTTCGTCGCGATTGCCCGCTATCCCGGCCTCAAGCACCGAATCCAGCGCTTCCAGATCGTCCTGCAGGTCTTTGGCAATGCGCGCCATCGTGCGTTCGGGTACGGCACCGGTCAGGTTGACGATGACGATGGGGAATTCGGAGAAATTGATTTCGAACAACGAATACTGCTCGGCCCCGTCCGGGAAATCGGCCTGCGCGCTGTTCATCGCATCACGCACATCCGCCATGATCGCGGTCTTGTCCCAGCCGAAGTCAAATTCGAGCGCGATACCGGCGTAACCCTCGGCGGCGGTGGCGGTCATCTCTTTCAGACCGTCCAGATCCGCCAACTCGGTTTCCATCGGCTTGATCAGCAGGTTTTCGGAATCCTCGGCAGAGATGCCAGGAAACTGGACCGAGACGAACAGGGCCGGGATTTCGATATCCGGCTCGCCTTCCTTGGGCAGGCTGACATAGGCAAACCCGCCGACAATCAGCGAGATCGCGATGAAGGCCAGAACCATGCGGGCCCTGTCGGCGGCCCATCCTACCAATCCGGTCATTGTTCAGCTTCCCGATAGGTGGGCTTGACGGTGACGCCCTGTGTCACGAATTCCTGCCCCACAACGATGACATCCGCGGTTTCCGGCAGCCCGTCGACCCAGACGCCCTCGGCCGTGTCGCGCAGCAAGCGGATCGGCATGAAACCGACCAAATTCTCAGCGCCTACGGTGCGGACGCCAACCTGACCTTCGTTATTCAGTGTCAGGGCAGACTGTGGCAGCAGATGCGCCTTGGCCCCTTCGGCCGAAATGCGGATATCTGCGGTCTGACCATCGCGGATGGTCAGGTCAGGGTTGGGGACGGTGATCTCAACCTCGAAGGTACGGGTCGTTTCATCGGCAGACCGGCTCAGGAATGTGACACGGCCTGCGACCTGAAGGCCGGTCACCAGCCGCGCCGATGCTTCCGAGCCGACAAGGATTTTGTTCACATCGACCTCGGGCACAAAACCGACCAGCTTGATCGGGTCCAGCTGAATGACGGTGGCACACAACGAGCCGGGTTGCATCAGGCTGCCCAATTCCGCGGTGTCACTTTCCAGCAGCCCTTTGAACGGGGCTTCGATGGTCTGACGGTCGATCTCGCGCTGGGCGGCCTTGACTTCGGCGATGGCGGCTTCGATGCCGGCGCGGGTGGCTTCCAGACCGGCCTCGGCGGTTTTCACACCGGCCTCGGCCGAGCGCATCGCGGCCTCGCTGGAAATCCGGCGGGTTTCCGATCCGAATCCGGTTTCCGAAAGTTTCTGCGCGGCCGTCAGGTTGATCTGTGCTTCGGCAACCAGCGCGTGCGCCTCTTCCAGACGGGCCTCGGCCTCGGGGATGCGGCTTTCGGCCTCAAGCCGGGCGGCTTCGGCTTCGGCCAGACTGGCGGGGCGGGTGCCGGGGTCCAGCTCGCACAACAGGTCACCTGCCTCGACAAAGGTGCCCTTACGCTTGGGTTCCGAAATCACGGTCGAGGTCGTTTCGGCCAGAACTTCGACCTGACGGTTGGCCTTGGTCTGCCCGCGCACCAGCACGGCACTGTCGATTTCCCGAGCGGCGGACCGCAGAACAACAACGCCAATCGCGTTCTGGCCTGACGTCACGTCGCCTTCGGATTCCGTGCTGGATGCCGCATCAGCATCAGAGTCGCCACGACCGGCAAAAGCAAACAGCGTGTCCCGTTCGAAGACCAGAAAGAACAGTGCTGCAATCACCAAAAACGCATTCACGAATGAAATCAAACGCATACAAGGACTCTCCCAGAATTCGTCGCCGATTGTCCTTCGACGTGTATGCCTGAAAATGGGGTCAGGCACGTACCATTTCTACACTAAACTGAATAGTTCGGTTCGTTTTTTTGCGCAAGGGTGGCGCGGTGCGGTGAAAATGCGCGAATTCCGGCCCTTGGCTTGGCAAAGACGCCGGGGTATGACATGGCGCCATATGAACAGGTTACAGCCCAGGGAGCAGGGATGAGCGACACCGACAGTTTTATTGATGAGGTGACCGAAGAGGTCCGCCGCGATCGCCTGTTCCTGCTGTTGCGCCGCTGGGGCTGGATTGGCGTTCTGGCCGTCATCCTGATCGTGGGCGGTGCCGCCTTCAACGAGATACGCAAGGCCCGGACCACCGGCGCTGCGGAAAAGCTGGGGGATCAGATTCTGAGCGCGCTGACGCAGAATGACTCGGCCGAACGTGCCGCCAGCCTGGCCAGCATCGACGCGGCCACGCCCGGTGGCGATGCGGTTCTGAACCTGCTGCTGTCCTCGTCGCAGATCGAGGCAGGGTCACGCGAGGAGGCTGTGAACAGCCTGAACGCCGTTGCCGTTCAGGGCGATCTGCCCGAGATTTACCGCACCATCGCCGCCTTCAAGGCGCTGCTGCTGCAAAGCGACACCCTGCCGGTTGCCGACCGCCGCCAGCAATTCGAAGCCCTTGCCGCGCCGGGTGCCCCCCTGCGGTTGCTGGCCGAGGAACAGCTGGCTCTGATCGACATTTCCGAGGGCAACACCGACGCGGCGATTGAACGGCTGCAGGCGATGCGTCAGGACGCAGAGATCGGCGTTGACCTTCAGCAGCGTGCTGCACAATTGATTGTCGCGCTTGGCGGCGAACCGGAACCGTTGGTCGCCCAGCAGGGCTGATCAGGCGGCGGAAATTATGACAGGCGAGTTCGGAGTACTATGGTGACAAGTCTTTTCTCCCGCGTTGGATTGACGGTTGCGGCGCTATCGCTGACGGTGCTTGCTGCCTGTGAGGAACCAGAGATCATCCTGCCTGGCGAGCGCGAGGATATCCGCCCGGCCTCGGATACCGAAAAGGTCGAGACCCGCGGCGCGAAGCCGATCAGCCTGCCGGCGCAAAAGGCGAATGCTAACTGGTCGCAAAGCGCCGGAACGCCGGCCTACCGCACCACCAATGCTGCCCTGCGCGCTACGCCACAGCGCATCTGGTCCACCTCGATCGGTGACGGGGATTCGCGCAAGTTGCGCATCACTGCCGAACCGGTGGTCGCTGGCGGCCTGATCTATACGCTGGATTCCCGCGCGACCGTTTCTGCGGTGACCCCGCAGGGGCAGGTGGCGTGGAACACGAACCTGATCCCCGCTACCGACGGGGATTCGGATGCGACGGGTGGCGGGCTGGCCTATGCCAATGGCGTGCTCTACGTGTCGTCCGGGTTTGGGCGGCTGACGGCGCTGGATGCGAAATCCGGCGCGATCAAATGGCAGAATCGCCTGAATGCCACCGGCAGCGGTGCACCGCTGGTCAATGACGGTCTGCTGTATCTGGTTGCGGGTGACGAAACCGGATGGGCGGTGAACACCAAGGATGGCCGCATCGCGTGGCAGATTCAGGGCACGCCGAGCGTCGGCAACGTGCTTGGCGCCCCCGCTCCGGTCATTGCGTCCGAGTTTGCGGTGTTTGCCTTTGGCTCGGGTGACGTTGCAGCAACCTTCCGCAAGGGTGGTATCCGGCGTTGGAATGCCTCGGTCGCGGGTGGGCGCCGGGGGCGTGCCGCAGCGCAGATCGTCGACGTGACTGGCGGACCCATGGTCGCCGGCGACAAGATTTACATCGGCAACCATTCAGGCCGGACCGTGGCGTTTGACACGAATTCGGGCGAGCGGGTCTGGACTGCGGACGAAGGCGCGGTTGACACGGTTTGGCCAGCCGGCAACAGCCTGTTCCTGATCAGCGACCGCAGCCAGTTGGTCCGTTTGAACATTACTGACGGCTCGATCGTCTGGGCGCAGGATCTTCCGGGCTTCGTCAAAGACAAGCCGAAACGTCGTGGCCCGATCGTTGCCCATTATGGTCCGATCATGGCGGGTGGACGCATCGTGGTCGCCTCGAATGACGGTTATCTGCGGTTCTTCAATCCGGTGGACGGAACGTTGGTCAACAGGGTCGAAGTACCCGGTGGCGCCACTACGGCCCCGGTTGTGGCGGGGCAAACGCTGTATGTCGTGTCGACCAAAGGTGATCTACACGCTTTCCGTTGACGACAAGATGCGTTAAAGGGCGCGTCTGAGTCTTGAAAGTTGAGTATCATGTCGCTGACCCTCGCCATCGTGGGGCGCCCGAATGTGGGCAAATCCACTCTGTTTAACCGCCTTGTGGGCAAACGTCTGGCCTTGGTCGACGACCAGCCCGGCGTGACGCGTGACCTGCGCGAGGGCGAAGGACGTCTGGGCGATCTGCGTTTTACCGTGATCGATACGGCGGGTCTTGAGGACGCAACCGATGACAGCCTGCAGGGCCGTATGCGCCGCCTGACCGAGCGCGCTGTGGACATGGCCGATGTCTGCCTGTTCATGATCGACGCGCGGGTGGGCCTGACCCCGACCGACGAGATGTTCGCCGAGATTTTACGCAAACGGTCCAAGCACGTGATCCTTGCCGCCAACAAGGCCGAAGGCAACGCCGCAGATGCGGGTGTGCTTGAGGCTTATAGTCTGGGGCTGGGTGAGCCCGTCCGCCTCTCGGGTGAGCATGGCGAAGGGATGACGGACCTTTATGCGCAATTGATGCCCCTGGCCGACGCCGCCGAAGAGCAGGCAGTGGATGATACCCCTCAAACCGATGTCGATTTGAATGAGGACGGAGAGGGTGAAAGCCCCCTGATCACCGCGGCCAAACCGCTTCAGGTGGCCGTTGTTGGGCGTCCGAATGCGGGAAAATCCACTCTGATCAACAAGATCATCGGTGAAGATCGCCTGCTGACCGGCCCCGAGGCTGGGATCACCCGTGATGCGATCAGCTTGCGGATCGACTGGGCCGATCCGGATGGCGACAGCACTCCGATGCGGATTTTCGACACGGCGGGGATGCGCAAGAAGGCCAAGGTGCAGGAGAAGCTGGAAAAGCTCTCGGTGTCTGATGGTCTGCGGGCGGTGAAATTCGCCGAGGTCGTGGTGGTTCTGCTGGACGCCGCCATTCCGTTCGAACAGCAAGATCTGCGCATTGCCGATCTGGCCGAGCGCGAAGGCCGCGCCGTTGTTGTTGCCGTCAACAAATGGGACATCGAAGAGGACAAGCAGGAAAAGCTGCGCGATCTGAAAGAGTCCTTTGAAGGTCTGCTGCCCCAACTGCGTGGCGCACCTCTGATCACTGTGTCGGCCAAGACCGGCCGCGGGCTGGAACGCCTGCGCGCCGCAATCCTGCGCGCCCATGACGTCTGGAACCGTCGCGTCCCCACCGCGGCGCTGAACCGCTGGCTGACCGCGATGCTGGAACAGCACCCGCCGCCAGCCCCGCAAGGACGCCGGATCAAGCTGCGCTATATGACTCAGGCCAAGACCCGCCCCCCCGGGTTCGTGGTCATGTGCTCGCATCCCGACAAGATGCCGGACAGCTATACACGCTATCTGGTCAACGGATTGCGCGAAGATTTCGACATGCCGGGAACGCCGATCCGACTGACGCTGCGCGGGCAGGGCGACAAGAATCCCTATAAAGGGCGGCGCAAGAAAAACGCGGGCGCACTGGCCAAACATCTCAAAGGTCGCGCGTAACTGCGCCAATTTTCAGCATTTTTGGCCGAGGGGCGTGACAGCCCGCCTGCCGCAGGTTAACATTCGCCTGCGCGCATGTGTTACTGTGTGCGCCGCTTGAATAACAGAAAGATACAAATAGTTTCGTTGTGAAATTAACTTGGCCAATCGTGGGGACAGGCTGAATGAATTTGCGGGAATATACACGACAATATGCGGTGCAGGACAATCGGCTGGCTGCGCTGAGCTATTTTGGAACATTCGCGGTCTATTTCACGTCGCTGGCACTGGCCATCGCATATGTCGACCGTTGGTACATCATGATCCCCGCCGGGATCGTCTTCGCCTTTTCCGCCGTGCGCCTTTACGTGTTGCAGCATGATTGCGGCCACCATTCCCTGTTTGAAACGCGTGAACAGAATGAATGGGCCGGACATGGGCTTTCGCCTTTCACCTTCGCGCCGTTCGAGGTGATGAAGCAGAACCACAACCTGCACCATGCGGGCATCGGCAATCTGGAACACCGTGAGACCGGTGAGATCCACACCATGACCCTGCGCGAATGGAATGCGGCGGATTGGAAAACCCGCATGTTCTATCGGCTTTACCGCAACCCGTTCATCCTGGTTCCGGCTGGCGCGCTGTTTACTTATTTCATCCGCTACCGCTGGCCCAAAAACACGATGCGGTTCGGGGTCACGGGCGTCGTGCTGCACAACCTGTCCATCTTGGTGTTTCTGGGCCTGCTCTATCTGATTGCGGGCACGACGGGCATTCTGGTCTGGGTGGTGTTCTCTCTGCTGGGCGGGATGCTGGGTGTTTTCCTTGTCTACCTGCAGCACAATTTCGAGGACACCTATTGGGACCGCCGCCCGGACCTTGACCCGCAACTGGCGGCGTTGCGGGGCTCGTCCGCGTTGGACTTTGGCTGGTGGTTCGACAATGCGGTCGCGTGCATTACCTTGCACGACATCCATCACTTCAACGCGCGCATTCCGTCTTACCGGTTGCGGGCGTGTCACTATAACCTGCCGTCCGAATACACGCCGCGCCGGATCAAATTCCCCGAGGCGGTGGCGGCGCTGAACCTCAAACTCTGGGACGAGGACGCCAAACGCCTCGTGCCATTTCCGAAAAAGGACACGACCGGTACGCTGGCACACAGCAGTTGATACCTTGAGACGGCATTGACCGTCCATAGGCCTGCTGTTGTGTACATGCAGTGTACATATGGTTCGCACAGGGAGAAGGGAAGGAAACGTGATGACAGCAGTGACCGACGTTAAGGGTGTAGGTGAGGCGCTGGGACAAGCGCTGGTCGCCAAGGGCTTCAAAACCGCCGAAGCCATCGCAAAAGCAAAACCCGAAGATCTGGTCAAAGTGTCCGGAATTGGTGCCGCCCGCGCACCGGTACTGATTGCCGCAGCGAAACAGGCGATTGTGGCCAATCCTGCTGCGGCCAAACCGGCGGCGAAGCCTGCGGCCAGAAAACCGGCTGCGGCAAAGCCCGCAACCCGACGCGCCCCGGCCCGCAAACCTGCCACGCGCAAGCCCGCGGCCCGCAAAACCGTCGCCGCCGCAGCGGCCGAAAAGCGCGCCGAGGAAGCCGCGCGCAAGGCGGCCGAGGAAAAAGCCGCAGCCAAGGCCGCCGAAGCAAAAGCCCGCAAAAAGGCCAAAGCAAAGGCTAAGGCCGAAAAGGCCGCAAAAAAGCTGCAAGAGATGGAAGCCGTGTTCTCGAAGGCCAAGGACAAGGTGAAGGCCAAGTCGAAAAAGGGCAAAAAGTCCAAGAAGGGCGACAAGAAAAAAGATCAGAAGAAAAAAGACGACAAAAAGAAAGATAAGAGCAAAAGCAAAGACAAGAAGAAGGATAAGAAAAAGGCGAAGAAGTAAGCCCTCTCCGCCTTTTGGATTGTCGAACCGGTGCCGTTTCGGCGACGGTTTTTTAGGCCAGCGAACCGTCCAGTTGCAGGGTCAACTTGCCGCCCAGATAGGGGGCCAGAACCTCGGGCAGAGTCACTGTGCCGTCGGCGTTCTGGCCGTTTTCCAGCACGGCAATCAGGCAGCGCCCGACCGCAAGGCCCGAGCCGTTCAGCGTGTGCACGTATTCCGGCTTGCCGCCGCCCTCGGGACGGAACCGCGCGTTCATCCGGCGGGCCTGAAAATCACCGGTGGTCGAGACCGAGCTGATCTCGCGATAGGTGTCCTGACCGGGCAGCCATGCTTCGATGTCAAACGTGCGGCGCGCGCCAAAGCCCATGTCGCCGGTGCACAGAACCACGGTGCGATAGGGAATGCCCAGCTGTTCCAGCAGATCCTCGGCACAGCGCAGCATGCGTTTTTGTTCCTCGTCCGAAGCGTCAGGATGGGTGACCGACACCATCTCGACCTTTTCGAACTGGTGCTGGCGAAGCATGCCGGCAGTGTCCTTGCCTGCGCTGCCGGCCTCGGACCGGAAACAGACGGTATGCGCGGTCATGCGGATGGGCAGGGCGGCTTCTTCCAGAATATCGCCCGCCACCGAATAGGTCAGCGTGACTTCGGATGTCGGGATCAGCCACCAGCCATTGGTGGTCTGATAGCTGTCCTCGCCGAATTTCGGCAGCTTGTCGGTGCCATACATCGCCTCATCCCGGACCAGAACCGGGGTCTGCGTCTCGGTCAGACCGTTCTTGTCGATATGCGTGTCCAGCATGAACTGGGCCAACGCACGGTGAATGCGCGCCACGCCTTTCGACAGGTTCACAAACCGGCTGCCGCTGGTTTTGGCGGCGGTTTCAAAATCCATAGCCGCCGCAACGGCAGGGATTTCATAGTGTTCCTTAGGGGTAAATCCCAGGTCCTTTGGCGTACCCCACCGGTTCACCTCGACGTTGTCATCCTCATCGGCGCCGTTGGGCACGTCATCCGCAGGAGTATTGGCGATGCGCGCCAACTGATCGGTCAATAGCGCGTCCAGATCCTTGGCCTCGGTCTGCATCCGGGCGATCTCGGCCTTTTTCTGGGCCACCAGCGCGCGCAGGCGTTCGAACTCGGCCTCATCGCCGCGCGCCTTGGCAGCGCCGACCTCTTTGCTGGCCTTGTTCTGTTCGGCCTGCGCGGTTTCTGCGGCCAGAATCTTGGCGCGGCGGCTTTCGTCCAGCCTCAGCAAATCTGACGACACCGGCGCGTCCCCACGGCGCGCAAGAGCGGCGTCGAAGGCGGCTGGGTTTTCGCGAATGGCGCGGATGTCGTGCATGGTTCAGATCCTTAAATGCGTGAATCACTGAAACCGCTTATGCACCATCTGAAAGGCAGGGTGTAGCACCGGTTACGACTTATCCGCGCCCTCGTGCGATTCATGCGCCAGATGGCCATCCCATTCCTCTGCCGGGATTTTCGGCTCGGGCGGATCGGCCATGTAAGAGGGTGTCATGATCTGCACATTGTTCTCATTGAACACGGCCACGATGTTGCGGTGCAGGTCCGAGCGGATTTTCGGGATGCTGCTGCCGCGCGTGGTGTAGCCGTTGATCTGATAGTTGATCGCGTAGTCGGCCAGCGCTGTCCACAGAACGAAGGGTTCCGGCTTGGCCTTGATCCCCTTGGTGCGGTGGGCGGCCTCGATCAGCATCGCTTCGACCTTCTCGGGCGGTTCCTCATAACCGATGCCAACGGTGGTGTGCAGCAGCAGCCCGCTGCCATCCGTCTTCTTCGAAAAATTCACCACATCCGAGTTCATCAGTTGCGCGTTGGGGATCGAGATCAGCTCGTTCTTGATCGACTTCAGATGCGTCTCCATCAGCTTGATCTGCACCACATCGCCAATATGATCTCCAATCTGAATACGATCCCCGATCGAGGTTGAGCGGCGATAGATCACGAACAGTCCTGCCAGCATGTTCGACACGACCGAGTTCGCGCCCAGCGACAGCATCGCGCCCACCAGAATGGTCAGCCCCTGAAACGCGGCCGAATCCGATCCAGGAATGTAGGGCACCGCAAAGACCAGTGCGATCAGGATGACGACGACGCGGGCGATATTGAAGGTGGGGTTGATCCAGTGTTTCTCAAAATCCCCCAGATCGAACGAGCCCGCTTCGACCGCGTCAAAGAACACCCGCATCCCTTTGATGATATACATCGCCACCCATGTGATCAGGGCCAGCATAATCAAATTGGGGATATAGCTGATGATCCCCTTGAAAATCACCAGGACCGGTTCGGTCAGGTAGGTCAGCAGAAGCTGCGCGAAATAGCGGGTTTCGGCAAAGGCCAGCAGGACGAAGGACAGATAGTAGTAAAAGCCCAGAAAGAAGATCACCAGCAGGATGAAATTCAGGCCGTACCGGACCAGTGCGGCAATCGCCTCGGCCTGAACGCTTTTGGCGGTGGCGGTTTCCACGTCCTTGAGGTGGCGTTTGACGAATTTCAGTGTGCGCCGCCTGATCCGGCGGTGCAGCCACAGGATCACCACGATGAAGACGACAAATCCAACCGTCCAGGCCGCAGCTTCGATGGCGCCGGACACGCGCGCCTGTTCGGTTCGATTGGCGCGGTAGGCAATGATGGCCTCTTTGATGGCATCGCCGTGCAGCAAGGTGAGCACGTCCAGTTCCATCTGGTCCAATTCGGCGTCGGCCACTGTAACGATCGAAACGATGCTGCCGTCGGCCCGGATACGCGTTCCCAGGTCGGTTTGTTCAAAGATGATTTCGACGTCCGGAGACTCGGATGCCTCGGCAACCTCGATGATGCTGCTTTGCACGCGCTCTGCCCGTTCCGAGGCCGGAAGGGCGCTGGAGCCCCGCAAAAAGAACAGGGTGTCGCCATCGACGATGACCGGGGCCTTGAAAACCTCGGTGTCGCTTTTCTCGGGTTCCAGTGGTTCAGCCGGTGCGTCCTGTGCCGCGATGGGTGTGGACAAAAGGACAATGACAACAGTCGCAAGCAACAGATGCAGCAACAACTGGAAGGGTTTGAAGTTTCTTGTCATTCGGCCTCCTTACCCTTGACTATATCCATGTCGACCGGCGTTCCTAGGACATATCTGCAACGCTTGAGAACATCC
The DNA here is from genome assembly GCF_049195285.1 of Ruegeria sp. MALMAid1280. Classification (NCBI taxonomy): domain Bacteria; kingdom Pseudomonadati; phylum Pseudomonadota; class Alphaproteobacteria; order Rhodobacterales; family Roseobacteraceae; genus Ruegeria; species Ruegeria sp. MALMAid1280. The sequence continues at coordinate 153,488 of NZ_JBMIRT010000049.1, forward strand.
TTTGCGCCGGCTGTGCCGAACCGAAACTTTCCGGTGCCGCCTTTGCTTGCAAACGGCGGGTTCAAGGCATAGGTTCTCGCCAAATTTGCGAAGCCCTTTCGCATCTCCAAACCAAAAGGAATATCCCATGGAAGGTGGCGCAATCGCCCAGTTTCTCCCGCTGATCCTGATCTTTGCGATCATGTATTTCCTGCTTATCCGTCCGCAGCAGAAGAAGATGAAGGAACATCAGGCCATGGTCGAGGCCGTGCGCCGGGGCGATCAGGTGGTCACCCAGGGTGGTCTGATCGGCAAGGTGTCGAAGGTCAAGGAAGGCGAGAACGAGATCGAAGTCGAGCTGGCCGAGAACGTCAAGGTCCGCGTGGTCAAGTCGACCATCGCCCAGGTTCTGAATAAAACCGAACCGGCGAAGTAACTTCGCGCGACAATTCCTTGAAAAGGCAGGGTAATGCTGCAAATTGATACCTGGAAGCGGGTTCTGATCTGGCTGGTCTGCGTGACCGGCCTGCTGATGGCCCTGCCGAATGCGTTCTACACGCGTGTCGAGCAATCCAACGATGCCAAGGCCGCGATCGAGCTTGGCATCGACACCCCCGAAATGCAGGCGCAGGCGGCGCAGTGGCCGAACTGGCTGCCGTCGTCGCTGGTCAATCTTGGCCTCGACCTGCGCGGCGGGGCGCATCTGCTGGCCGAAGTGAAGGTCGAAGATGTCTACGAATCCCGGATGGAGGCGATGTGGCCCGAGGTGCGTGACGCCCTGCGGGATGAGCGCGCAACGGTGGGCACGATCCGCAAACAGGAATCGGCCCCTGATGGGATTCGCGTTCGCATCAGTCAGCCCGAGGGCATGTCCCGCGCGCTGGAGGTTGTGCGCGGTCTGGCCCGTCAGGTGCAGACGCTGACCGGTGTCGGTGCCACCGATATCGAGGCCCGTGCCGAGGGCGACACCATCGTCGTGCAACTGTCAGAGGCCGAGAAGCTGGCCTCGGACGACCGCACCGTGCGTCAGGCGCTGGAAATCATCCGCCGCCGGATTGACGAGGTCGGCACCCGCGAGCCCACCATTCAGCGCCAGGGCGCGGATCGTATCCTGATCCAGGTTCCGGGCATCGGCAGTGCGGGTGAGTTGAAAGACATCATCGGCACCACGGCGCAACTGACCTTCAACCCTGTTGTTGGGCCTGCGAACAGTTTGGGTGATCCTGTGGGGCCAGGGCAAAAAGTGGTTCCTTCGGTTGAAGAAGGGGGACGGTTTTACACCATCGAATCCGCCCCGGTCGTGACCGGCGAGGAACTGGTTGATGCACAACCTGCGTTTGACCAGAACGGCCGCCCGGCGGTCAGTTTCCGCTTCAACACGTCCGGAGCGCGCAAATTCGGGGACTACACCCGCGACAACATCGGCGCACCCTTCGCCATCGTGCTAGACGACGAGGTGATCTCGGCACCCGTGATACAGGCGCATATTGCCGGTGGGTCCGGTATCATCACAGGCAATTTCACCGTCGAGGAAAGCACCAATCTTGCCGTCCTTCTGCGCGCCGGTGCGCTGCCTGCCGGGCTGGAGTTCCTTGAAGAACGCACCATCGGCCCCGAGTTGGGGCAGGACAGTATCGATGCGGGCAAGACCGCGACCATCGTGGCCTTTGTCGCGGTTCTCAGCTTCATGGCTCTCAGCTACGGTCTGTTCGGCGTGTTCGCCAATATCGCGCTGATCATCAACGTCGGCCTGATCTTTGGCTTGCTGTCGCTGATCGGGGCGACGCTGACCCTGCCGGGTATTGCAGGCATCGTTCTGACGGTGGGTATGGCGGTGGACGCCAACGTGCTGATTTTTGAACGCATCCGCGAGGAACTGAAATCCGCAAAAGGCCCGGCGCGCGCCATCGAATTGGGCTATGAAAAGGCGCTGTCGGCCATTGTTGACGCCAACGTGACCACCTTCATCACCGCCGTGATCCTGTTTGCCATGGGCAGCGGCCCGGTACGCGGTTTCGCGATTACGCTGGGTCTTGGTATTCTGACCTCGGCCTTCACCGCGATCTTCGTGACCCGTCTGATGGTGGTGATGTGGTTCGAACGCCGTCGTCCGAAAATGATCGAGGTTTGACATGAGACTGAAACTCGTACCCCAGAACACCTCGTTCGATTTCTTCAGCCGCTGGAAGGTGTGGCTGGGCATCTCGGCCCTGATGATGGTTGTGGCGTTTACGTCCTTCATGCTGCAGGGGCTGAACTTTGGTATCGACTTCCGCGGCGGAACCACGATCCGGACCCAGTCCACGCAAGAGATCGACATCGGCGCCTATCGCGACGCCATCGCGCCGCTGGAGCTGGGCGATGTCACGATCACCGAGATTTTCGATCCCACCTTCGGGGCGGACGAAAATGTCGCCATGATCCGAATTCAGGCGCAGGCCGATGCCGAGGCGGTCTCGGCAGCTACGGTCACCTCGGTGGAAGAAGCACTGAAGGTTGCCGTACCGGATATCGAGTTCGTCTCGGTCGAATCCGTCGGTCCCAAGGTCTCGGGCGAGTTGATCCAGACCGCCGTGATTGCGGTGATGCTCGCCATCGGGGCGGTGCTGGTCTACATCTGGCTGCGCTTCGAATGGCAGTTCGCGCTGGGGGCCGTGGCGGCGCTAGTGCATGACGTGATCCTGACCATCGGCATCTTCTCGGAGCTGCAGATCCGGTTCGATCTGGCCATCATCGCGGCGCTTCTGACCATCGTGGGTTACTCGCTGAACGACACCGTGGTCGTGTTCGACCGGGTGCGTGAGAACCTGCGGAAGTACAAGAAGAAAGACCTGAAAGAGGTCCTGAACATCTCGATCAACGAAACGCTCAGCCGGACGGTGATGACCTCGGTTACCACGCTGCTGGCGCTGATCTCGCTTTATGTGCTGGGTGGCGACGTAATCCGCGGCTTTGTCTTCGCGATGATCTGGGGCGTGATCGTGGGGACTTATTCGTCGGTCTTCGTGGCCTCGACCATCCTGCTGTGGCTGGGGGTCAAACGCGATTGGTCCAAACCGTCGAACACGTCGGGCAATCAGTTTGCCAACATCGACGCCTGAGATATTCGGCCAGTCCCCAACGGGGCTGGCCGTTATCCTTTTTGCGGCTTTTCTTGGCGGCATTGTGCGCGGGTTTTCCGGGTTCGGAACCGCACTGATCTTCCTTCCAATCTCCACGCCCTTCCTTGGCCCGTTCGGAGCCCTGATCGGCCTGACCATCATGGACATTTTCGGGCCGCTGCCGAACCTGCGTCATGCCTGGCGTGTTGTGGACCGGGGTGATCTGGTGCGACTGGCGGCCGGATGCGCGCTGTTGTTGCCGGTGGGGTTGTGGGTGCTGACTCGGGTTGAACCCGAAGTGTTCCGCTATGCGGTCAGCTTTCTGGCGCTCTTCATGCTGGCCGTATTGATTCTCGGGCTGCGGTATCATGGGCGGGTAGGGCGGGCGATGGTTACTGGTATCGGTGGCGCTGCCGGATTTCTGGGCGGCGTGGCAGGCTTGCCCGGTCCGGCGGTGATCCTGTTCTACATGTCGCGGCCCTTACCGGTTGAGGTGATCCGCGCGACGATCCTGCTGTTCCTGTTCGTGTTCGATTTCCTCATCCTTGGGTACCTGACCGGCATGGGACGGGTCACTTGGCCCGCTGTGGCCTTGGGGCTGATGCTGTCGGTACCGAACCTGCTGGGCAACTGGCTGGGGGGCTGGCTGTTTCGGCCCGAATTCGAACGGCTTTACCGCGCCGCTGCCTATTTGGCGATTGCGGTTGCGGCCTTGTCGGGGCTGCCGCTTTGGGGCTAGAAGGTGCCCATGCGCCTGAATGAGATCACCTATAACAACGCAGTTCCGATCGATGGCTACGGCCCTGGCTTCTTTCGGATTGGCGGGCAGGTTTACCACGGGGCTGTTTTGACAGGTCCCGCCGGCACCGCAGACTGGGGCGGCTACGCCGATTACGCATCGCTGTTGGCGCTGTCCGAGGCGGTGGACGTTCTGTTCATCGGCACTGGAGAGGCGCTGACGCATATCCCATCCGATCTGCGTACCGCGCTAGAGGATGCGGGGTTGGGGGTAGAGATCATGAACTCCCCTGCGGCGTGCCGCACTTACAATGTGCTGTTGTCCGAAGGCCGTCGCGTTGCGCTGGCGTTATTGCCGGTCTGACCCGGTCGCAGGGCCTGCGGCAAATCTTGCCTTTTGCCTCTGTCAGCAATCAGATAAGCGGAACTCATGACACTGACTGTGACCGATCTGGCCATCGCCCGTGGTGGCGTTCCCGTCCTTGAGGGGCTGAGTTTTGCGCTGCATCCGGGCAAGGCGCTGATCCTGCGCGGGCCGAACGGCATCGGCAAGACGACGCTGTTGCGTACTTTGGCGGGATTGCAGCCACCTCTGACCGGACAGATCGAAGGGGCCGAGGACCAGATCGCCTATGCCTCGCATTCCGACGGGTTGAAGCCGACGCTGACGGTGGTCGAGAACCTGACCTTTTGGGCGTCTGTTTTCGGGACGAATGGCATTCAGTCCGCACTGGACGCCTTTGCGCTCAATGAGCTGTCGGATCGCCACGCGGGCAACCTGTCCGCGGGGCAGAAACGGCGGCTGGGCCTGGCGCGGATGCTGGTCACCGGGCGGCCGATCTGGATGCTGGATGAACCCACCGTGTCCTTGGACAAAAACGCGGTGCAGATGTTCGCTGACGCCGTGCGGGCGCATCTGGGGCAGGGCGGCTCGGCCCTGATCGCCACCCATATCGACCTTGGTCTGGATGGTGAGGTTCTGGACGTCGGCCCCAACAAGGCAAAACCCAAACCCATCGACGATTTCGACGGAGGCTTCCTGTGATCGCCCTGTTGCTGCGTGACCTGAAACTGGCCTTCCGCGCCGGAGGGGGCTTTGGCCTTGGTCTGGCATTCTTTCTGATCGTGACCGTTCTGGTACCGTTTTCCGTGGGTCCGCAATCGTCGCTGCTGTCGACCATCGCTCCGGGTGTTCTTTGGCTTGGCGCACTGCTGGCCTGTTTGCTGTCGCTGGATCGCCTGCTGGCGCTGGATTGGGAAGACGGCTCGCTGGACCTGCTGGCCACTGCGCCGCTGCCGCTGGAATCGGTGGTCTCGATCAAGGCGCTGGCGCATTGGCTGACCACCGGTCTGCCGCTGGTGCTGGCCGCGCCGTTTCTGGGGGTGTTGCTGAACCTGCCGGTGCCGGGGTTCTTCTGGCTGGTGATTTCGCTGCTGATCGGCACCCCGGCCATGAGCGTCATCGGCACTTTCGGAGCGGCCCTGACGGTGGGTTTGAAGCGCGGCGGCTTGCTGCTGTCGCTGCTGGTCCTACCGCTTTACGTGCCGACCCTGATCTTCGGCGCCGAAGTTGCGCGTCGTGGCGCTACGGGGATGGAAACACAAACGCCGCTGCTGATGCTGGCGGGGATCACGGCGGCCACGATTGCGCTGCTGCCCTTTGCCAGCGCAGCCGTTCTGCGCATCAACCTTCGGTGACGCGTTCAAACTTTGACCAATGTCAATTGAGAACGCACCCGACTCGGACTAGATAAGGCCCATGTCTATCGCAGCCAAAGCCAACGCCCTCTGGGAATACGCCAACCCGCGCAAGTTCCTTGCCACCAGCGAACGGGTGATGCCGTTTTTCTGGGTGACCTCGCTTGCGTGTATCGTCGTCGGACTGGTCTGGGGGTTCTTCTTCACGCCGGACGATTACAAGCAGGGGTCTACTGTCAAGATCATCTACCTCCATGTGCCCGCGGCGCTGATGGCGATCAATTGCTGGCTGATGATGCTGGCGACCTCGCTGGTCTGGCTGGTGCGGCGTCACCATGTCAGCGCACTGGCCGCCCGTGCAGCGGCACCGATTGGCATCGTGATGACGCTGATCGCGCTGGCGACCGGGGCGATCTGGGGGCAGCCGATGTGGGGTACCTGGTGGGCCTGGGACCCGCGCCTGACCTCGTTCCTGATCCTGTTTTTGTTCTACCTGGGCTACGTCGCCCTTTGGGAAGCGATCGAAGACCCGGATACGGCGGCTGATCTGACCTCGGTCCTATGCCTTGTGGGCTCGGTCTTTGCGCTGCTCAGCCGCTATGCGGTGAACTTCTGGAACCAGGGCCTGCATCAGGGCGCATCGGTGATGCGTGCGGCGGCCGTAACCGGGGCGGATACCGAAGAGAAAGTCAGCAACATCTACTTCTATCCGCTGCTGCTGTGCATCATCGGGTTTGTGCTGCTGTTCATCGCGTTGGTTCTGTATCGCACCGGCACGGAAATCCGGGCGCGGCGGATCAAGGCGCTGCAGGCACGGGAAAGGGTAAACGGATGATCCCTGATCTTGGAAAATATGCCGATACGGTGCTGTGGTCCTATGCGGCCTCGATTGCGCTGCTGGTGGTGCTGGTTGTGTTCAGTATCGCGCGCGGGCGCAAGGTCCGGGCCGAGATGGAAAAGGTCGAACAAAGGATGACGCGTAATGGCTAAGATCTCGCCCCTGATGCTTGCGCCGCCGCTGATCTTTGGCGCGTTCGCCGTCGCGGCCTTGGTGCAATTGCAGGATGGCTCGGACGACACGCTGCCGTCGGCCCGTCAGGGCCAGCCCGCACCGCCGGTTGTTCTGACCGAGTTTCCGGGCAAGACGATGTTTGACGATGCGACCCTGCGCGACGGCGAAGTCAAGCTGGTCAACTACTGGGCCAGCTGGTGCGCGCCCTGCCGTGCCGAACATCCGAACCTCGAGACGCTGTCCGAGGAGGGCATCCCGGTTTACGGCATCAACTATAAAGACAAGCTGGACAACGCCGAAGCGTTCCTGACTGATCTGGGTGATCCGTACAAAGCCATCGGACGGGATGAACAAGGACGCATGGCGCTGGACTGGGGTCTGTATGGTGTGCCCGAAACCTATGTGATCGATGGCGAGGGCACGATCATCCTGCGGTTTGCCGGGCCGATCACCGAACGTGTGATCGAAAGCACCATCCGGCCCGCACTGGAAAAAGCGGCAGGGAACTGACCCCGCCGCCCTGATGGATTAGTTGCCGCCCGACATCACGGATACTTCGTTGGCAATGGCTGTGCGTTTGCTGCTGGCGTCTTGAGCGATCATTCCCGGGATCAGGAACGCATCGACAATCATCCAGATTGCCAACGGAATCAGCAATGCAATTCCAACCAAAAACGCGGCTGTCGCCCAGCCGACAATGAAAAGGATCAACATCGTAATCGCAGTGCCCGTGCGCCCGAGGTAAAACCGGTGCGCGCCAAATCCGCCAAGAAAGAACCACAGCAAATAAGCGACCGCAGTCGATTTCTTTTCGTTGGTCAGGCGTTGCTCAACCAACATCTGCTGCTCTGTGGAAAGTGTCATTTCACATACCCTATATAATTGTTTTATTTGGCATGTATCGCCCATAGGATGAGCATCGTAAAGTAGCAAACCCCGCTATTGACAGGGTTTGCTTCGACTCGACTGGTGGGTGCTTATTTTATCAGTTGGTCTTGGCCAGATTCCGCAGCACATATTGCAACACGCCGCCATTTTCGATGTATTCGATCTCGGGCGCGGTATCGATGCGGCACTTGAGGAGGATGGTTCTCTCGGCACCGTCGGCATAGGTGATCGTACAGGGCACCTCTTGCAGTGGCTCAATCGAGTCCAGCCCGTGGATCGAGACGGTCTCATCGCCGTTCAGCCCCAGCGTCTTGCGGTTGTCGTTGCCGGTGAATTCGAACGGGATCACGCCCATGCCAACAAGGTTCGAACGGTGGATACGCTCAAAGCTCTCGGCGATCACGGCCTTGACACCCAGCAGCGCGGTGCCCTTGGCCGCCCAGTCACGGGACGAGCCTGCACCGTATTGCTCGCCACCAAACACCACCAGCGGAGTGCCCTGCGCCTGATAGGCCATCGACGCATCGTATATCGAGGTCTGCTCGCCATCCGGCCCCTTGGTATAGCCGCCTTCGACACCATCCAGCATCTCGTTCCTGATGCGGATATTGGCGAAGGTGCCGCGCATCATGACCTCGTGATTGCCCCGGCGCGAGCCGTACGAGTTGAACTCACGCGGCTGAACCTGACGGTCCATCAGGTACTTGCCCGCAGGCGTGGTGGTCGCGAAGGACCCGGCGGGCGAGATGTGGTCGGTGGTGACCATGTCGCCCAGAATGGCCAGAACCTTGGCGCCTTCGATATTCGTGATCGTACCCGGCTGCGGCCCCATGCCCTGAAAATAGGGCGGGTTCTGGATATAGGTCGAGTTCGGCGGCCAGTCATAGGTCTCGGCGTCGGTGGTCTCGACCGCTTGCCATTTCTCGTCGCCTTTGAACACGTCGGCATATTTCGACTGGAAGGCGTCGCGGGTAACGGTCTGCTGGACCAGATCGGCGATTTCGCTTTGGGTCGGCCAGATATCCTTCATGAAGACATCGTTGCCATCCTTGTCCTGCCCGATCGGTTCCGATGTCAGGTCGATATCCATGGTGCCCGCCAGCGCATAAACGACCACCAGCGGCGGTGAGGCCAGGTAATTGGCGCGCACGTCGGGCGAAATCCGGCCCTCAAAGTTGCGGTTGCCCGACAGGACCGAGGTCGCAACCAGATCGCCCTCGGCAATCGCTTCGCTGATTTCCTTCTGAAGCGGGCCCGAGTTACCGATGCAGGTGGTGCAGCCATAGCCCACAAGGTTGAAGCCGATGGCATCCAGATGCTGCTGCAGACCAGCGGCCTCAAGATATTCCGACACAACCTGCGATCCGGGGGCCAGCGAGGTCTTGACCCATGGCTGGCGGTCCAACCCCAGCTCATGCGCCTTTTTCGCCACCAGACCGGCGCCGATCATCACGTAAGGGTTCGACGTATTGGTGCAGGAAGTGATCGAGGCGATCACGACCTTGCCCGACTCCATCGCGTAGTTTTCACCTTTGACCAAGACTTCTTTGCCCATTGGGCGTTTGAACGTCTTCTCCATCTCATTCAGGAAAGCCGCCTTGGCATCGGTCAGCGCCACATAATCCTGTGGGCGTTTCGGGCCCGAGATCGCGGGAACGATTGTGCCCATGTCCAGCGTCAAAGTGTCGGTGTAGATCGGCGCGTAATTCTCGTCGCGCCAGAAACCGTTCTCCTTGGCATAGGCTTCGACCAGTGCTAGACGGTCCTCGTCGCGTCCGGTATTGCGCATATACCGCAGGGTCTCGCCGTCGATGGGGAAGAAGCCACAGGTCGCGCCGTATTCCGGCGCCATGTTGGCGATGGTCGCACGGTCAGCCAGCGGCAGGCGGTCGAGACCTTCGCCGTAGAATTCGACAAATTTGCCAACCACGCCCTTTTCGCGCAGCATCTCGACGACTTTCAGCACAAGGTCCGTGCCGGTGGTGCCTTCGACCATTGCGCCGGTGAGTTCAAAACCCACGACCTCGGGGATCAGCATCGAGATCGGCTGACCCAGCATTGCCGCCTCGGCCTCGATCCCGCCGACGCCCCAGCCCAGAACGGCCATGCCGTTGACCATGGTGGTGTGGCTGTCGGTGCCGACCAGCGTGTCGGGATAGGCAACCTCATCCCCATTCTGGTCGGTGTCGGTCCAGACGGTCTGCGCCAGGTATTCCAGGTTCACCTGATGGCAGATGCCGGTGCCGGGGGGCACAACGCGGAAATTGTTAAAGGCCGACTGACCCCATTTCAGGAACTGGTAGCGCTCCATGTTGCGTTCATATTCGCGGTCTACGTTCATCTGGAACGCGCGCGGGTTGCCGAATTCGTCGATCATGACCGAGTGGTCGATGACCAGATCCACCGGGTTCAGCGGGTTGATCTTTTGCGCGTCACCGCCCAGCCCCTTGATCCCGTCCCGCATTGCGGCCAGATCCACCACGGCGGGCACGCCGGTAAAGTCCTGCATCAGCACACGGGCTGGACGGTAGGCGATCTCGCGCGGGTTCTTGCCGCCATTGGCAGCCCATTCCCCAAACGCCTTGATGTCATCGACCGAGACGGAAAAGCCGTCATCCTCGAACCGCAGCATGTTTTCCAACACCACTTTCAATGCGGCAGGGAGTTTCGAAAAATCGCCCAGACCGGCCTCTTGCGCGGCGGGAATCGAATAGTAGGAAATGGATTTGCCATTCACGTTCAGGCTGCGGCGTGTCTTGGCGGTATCCTGTCCGACTTTAATGGGCATGTGTTGGCTCCCTCTCAAATGGCTTGGAAAACGGGGTTTGCTAACAGCAATCTTTATCACGTTTCGTCGGGGTTCAAGGACCAAGAGACGCAAAGGCGATCTGGTTCAGTCGTTTCGCAATGTCTCGGGCGCATGCCGGTTTCAAGAAACCTTGATTGGAGGGTGAGGTCCAAAGGGTTTAAACCATTCAGGTATCCTATCGGTCACAGACAGAAAAGTTATCAGCCCGAGGTCAAACATGCTCAGAACCGCCGTCATTGCCACTGCGCTTTCTCTTGCTCTTGCCGCGCCGGCAGCGGCTGAAAACGATCCTGTGGTGGTCGAGTTGTTTACGTCGCAGGGCTGTTCGTCCTGTCCGCCGGCCGACCGGCTGATGCATAATCTGGCCAAGCGCGATGATGTGATCGGTCTGGCCCTGCATGTGGATTATTGGGACTACATCGGATGGGAAGACGAATACGCCAATCCGGACCATACCCTACGGCAGCGCGCCTATGCACGTCAGGGCGGGCGGTCGATGATCTACACACCTCAGATGGTGATAAACGGTCAGCATGACGTTGTTGGCGCGCAATCGCGCGAGTTGGAGCGCCTGATCAACGCGCATCTGACAGCCGCGCCCGAGGCTGAAGTTGTGGCAACCCGGTCGGGTAATGACGTGACTGTCGATGTGACCCCGATCGAATTGCCAGAGGGGCAGACCTTTGATGTGCGCGTAGTGCAGTACTCACCGATGCGCCACGCCTCGATCCGGAGGGGAGAGCTGGCGGGGCATGAATTGGATTATGCGAATGTTGTCGAATCCTGGCAGTTGGCCGGACAGTGGGACGGGGTCGCGCCGCAACGGTTTTCTACCAGGCTGACCTCAGACCTGCCGGCGGTTGTTCTGGTACAGAGGGCCGGGCACGGCCCGATCGTTGCCGCCGACAGGATCAAGTGATCAGGGCATGTCCTCGGGCTGCACACCCAGCCCGTTCCAGGCCTTCCAGCGCCGGTGAATCCAGAACCATTGACCCATATGCTGCCGGACCACGGCCTCAAGATCATCATTGGTGAACTGGGTCATGGTATTGGGATCGGTATGGGGTACCGGATCGTGCAGCACGATCTCAAAATCAATGCCGTTTGGCTGGCGAATGGCATAGCAGGGGATCAGCTCGGCCTTGTATTTAATTGCCAGTTCGGCGTTCAGAACCGACGTGACCGCCGGTTTGCCGAAGAAAGTCAGCTCTTCTCCGCCATGGGCGTGAAGGTCCGAGACGATAGCAATGATGCCACCCTTCTTGAGCGAGCGCACCATTTCTACCATACCGCGGCGACCCTGTTCGAACATGGGTGCGCCGGTTTTGTAGAACGCTTCCACGTAGGCGTCGTTGAAATACGGGTTTGCCATGCGGCGATACAGGCAACCGATTGGCTGTCCACTGCGGGCCTGAAGAGCAATCCGTGCGGCCAGATAGTGGCCGAAATGCGCAGTGATCATCATCACCGGGCGCCCTTCGGCCACGGCGCTGTCAAAGGCTGCAATGCCGGGGCCGGAAATCTGGGCCGAGCTTTGGCGATCGGTGAATCCTTCGGGAGAGAAATGCTCCATGATCGCGCGGCCCGCATTGTCGGGGACAGCCCGACAGATACGCTTCACCTCGGTATCCGGCAGATCGGGGCAGGTCAGTTTCAGGTTCCGGCGCACCCGCTCGGTAAACCCGACCAGAGGGGCTAGGCCCCGCACGATAGCCCCCATAGCTGCAATGCGCCTCTCATACGGCAGCAGTCGCATCGCGCCGATCACGCCCTTCATCAACAGGCCGGTGATATAGTATTTTCGAAGCGCCCCGCGGCTTAGTTCCGACTTTTCGACGGGCATAATCTGGTCTCACCGGCTGTTGCGATTTGCCGGCCAGACATACAAGGCACATTCCCCGACCACAAGCGTTCCAATGGATTGGGCCATATGGCTAGTCTTCACTTTCTTCTTCGATCAGCGTTATCGCCCCTTCATCCACAAGGATACGGATGGCGCCCACGATCTGAGTCATCGCCTCTTCGGCGTCAGATTGTTTGACCTTTCCCCGCTCTCCGACCTCTTCCCTCAGGTTGTCTGCCATCCGCGTGGACATATTTGACAACATGAATTCGGCGGCAGTTTTGTCGTCTTCGGTTGCAGCGCCCGCCAACGCCGTGACCAGATCAGCCTGGTCCACACCGCGCAGAATAGCGGGAACGTCGCGAGGCAAAATGCGCGTCGGGATATGCGCGAAGGTAAAGATCGAGCGGCGCACGACGCCGGCGAAATCCGAATCCTCTTCGTCCAGCGCGGTCAGCAGCCCGTCGCGGGTGGATGCTGCAGATTGGTTCAGGATTGCACCAACCCGCGCTCCGGGGCCATCGGCAAAGGCCTGAGACGGGCGCTGATCCAATTGCGCCGCCAGCGACCAGCCGATCCGCTCGACCGCCTCGGGGGTGACATTGGCGGTTTTCGAGATTGCATAGGTGATCCGCCGCGCAACTGGGCCGGGCAGGTGGCCCAGCAGTTGCGCAGCCTTCGCGGTTTCCAGCTTGGACAGCATCACTGCGGCAATCTCGGTGCTTTCCGCCTGAGCCATCGTGGCGAGATCCTCGGTCGGGATTTCACGCAGACGCTGCCAGGGGTCACCGATCTGGCGGACCCCGGCGACCTTGCGCAGCCGCGCCGCTGTGGCCGAACCAATCTTGCCATCCACCGCGTCCAGAGCGCCCGCCAATCCATGTGGGAAGGACAGGCCGACGCTGTCCAGCGCCTCGGCAAATTCCTGTGCCACGGCGTCCAGCGTAATGCGATCGACAAGGCCCATCTGCCCCAGTTGATGAGTCAGTTTTTCCTGCAGATCATCGGGAAGCTCTTCGAGTGGAATGTCAGCGCCTTCATTCAGCAAAAGCCGCACAACGACTGCGGCCTTCTGTCGATTGCTGAGGACGCGGGGAACGACGCGGGGGGCGTCGTCCTTCTGATCGGCTACCGGAGCCGCCCCCGGTGCCACCTGTACCAATGTGTTTGTGTCCTGCATCTGCCTGCGGTGCCAAAGTACTGTTCCACAGGCAGATTAAGGAGAGTCGGGTAAAGAAAGACTGAAGCTCAGTAGTTATAGGTCAGCCCGGTGCGGATTGCTTCGCGCAAGGACGCCTCGGCCCAGGTGCCTTCTCCGCCACGCGCCTTGATTTCGCGCCACTGTTCGATCGCCAAATCGGTTTTACCTTCGGTCACAAAGCCCTGACCCATATAGCTGCGGGCCAGGATGTTGTCGGGATTGGCCTCGATGGCGTTGGTGTAGAAAAGGTTCGCCAGCTCAAGCTCACCCATTTTGCGGTAGGTGAAGCCCCAATAGGTCAGCACGCGATCATCGTTCTGATCCATGATGCGCAGGATGTTCTGCGCGTTCTCGAACTGTCCATCATAGGCCAGCTCGCGAACGGCGTCGTACAGCTCATCCTGAGTAAAGTTGGTTTTGTTCGGTTTGACACAGCGGCCCGCATCTTTGTCGTAGACACGTCCGAACAAGCATTTCCTTGTCGTGTTGGTGGGTTTCGGTGGGGTGGTGGCACCGCCACCGCCGGCCGCATATAGGGCCGGAGCGAAGGCAAAGGCCTGAAGGGCAATAGCTGAAATTAATACGAGGCGCATTTTCCTACTCCGTTCTTTGGGCTGCTCTGATCAAGCATAGCGCGATCTGATAAAAAGCTAACAATCGGCTGCTCGCTTTTATTCACAGGTAGGAAAGAAGTTTTTCAACTATTGGCGCTTTTCGCGCAGGTTTGGCTTTCAGCGTCCCAATATGTACCCGGTGCGCAGGACTGGGTTTGTTTGGAGTGCCCGCTGCAGGCCACAGCCACGGATGCGGAACACGCAAGGGCCAACGCGCAGAGAAGAGTGCGGATCATGCTGTTTCTCCCGTTCGGAAATACGCGCGCACCATAGCCGATATTGCCCGGTTTGGCAAAAAAACAGGGCCCGGATCGCGTTGCGCAACCCGGGCCCTTTTGAACCGTTTGATCGGTCAGGACTTATTCGCCAAAGACGCGGGCGAAGATCGTGTCGACATGCTTGGTGTGATAGCCGAGGTCGAATTTTTCTTCGATCTCTTCGGGGCTCAGCGCGGCGGTGACGTCGGCATCTGCCAGCAGTTCCTCTTTGAAATCGGTGCGGTGTTCCCAAACCTTCAGCGCGTTGCGCTGAACCATGGCATAGGCATCTTCGCGGCTGACACCGGCTTGGGTCAGCGCCAGCAGAACCCGTTGGCTCATCACCAGACCGGGGAACTTGTTCATGTTCTCGAGCATGTTTTCGGGGAAGATCAGCATCTTGTCGATCACGCCGGTCAAACGGGTCAGCGCAAAATCCAGCGTGATCGTGGCATCCGGCCCGATCATCCGTTCGACCGAGGAATGCGATATGTCACGCTCGTGCCACAACGCCACGTTTTCCATCGCCGGGATCACCGCTGCGCGGACTATGCGTGCCAGTCCGGTCAGGTTCTCGGTTAGAACCGGATTTTTCTTGTGCGGCATGGCCGAGGAGCCTTTTTGACCCATCGAGAAGAACTCGGCCCCTTCCAACACTTCGGTCCGCTGCATGTGGCGGATTTCGACGGCGACGTTTTCGATGCTGCTGGCGATGACGCCCAGCGTGGCAAAGAACGCGGCGTGGCGGTCGCGGGGAATGACCTGCGTGCTGATCGGCTCGGGCACCAGACCCAGCTTGTCGCAGACATGTTCCTCGACCTGCGGGTCAATGTTGGCGAAGGTCCCAACCGCTCCACTGATCGCGCCGGTGGCGACTTCCGCGCGAGCGTCGCGCATGCGGGACAGGTTGCGGTCCATCTCGGCATAGAAACGGGCGAAGGTCAGGCCCATGGTGGTTGGCTCGGCGTGGATGCCATGGCTGCGGCCAATGCGGACGGTGTCCTTGTGTTCAATCGCGCGACGCTTGAGGGCAGCCAGCAGGCCTTCGAGATCGGCGATCAGAAGGTCGGCGGCACGGGTGAGCTGCACGTTGAAACAGGTGTCCAGCACGTCCGAGCTGGTCATGCCCTGATGGACGAAACGCGCTTCTTCGCTGCCGACATGTTCGGCCAGGTGGGTCAGGAAGGCGATGACGTCGTGTTTGGTGACGGCCTCGATCTCGTCAATGCGGGCCACGTCGAATTCCACGTCCTTGGCTTTCCACACGGCCTCGGCATTTTCGCGCGGGATCACGCCCAGATCGGCCATGGCGTCGCAGGCATGGGCCTCGATCTCGTACCAGATGCGGAACTTGGACTCGGGTGACCAGATGGCGACCATGTCGGGGCGGGAATAACGTGGGATCATTGGCAGCTGCACCTTATCGTGATTTGGCAGGAGGCGATGCCGCGGGGTTTAAACCCGAGCCGTCAAAGGAACAAGATGCGAGTGTGCAGATGAGACGGTTTGCCCTGATTCTAACCCTCTGACCCCACGTTTTGGCCGCCAAAAAGGTCCGTTATCTGACCGGAGATGTTATTCAGGCGTTTTGATCGGGTCAGTGGCGCGTGAACATCCGCCTCTTTCGCCAGGGCACCGTGAGCTTCAGGCCGTTTTTGAGAGGCTGGACAAATCCCGCCCGTAGCGGGCAATCTGATGCCACAGAAATCATCAGGTTATTGAGATATGCGTATTTTATCTGGCTCGACCCTGGCTGCCTGCGCCGCCCTGTGGCTTGGGGCGGTGGCTCCGGCTTCGGCGGACACTCCGGTTACCTATACCGATGCAGGGCGCGCGTTGTTCAGCTTTGCCGTACCCGACTTCTGGGTCGTGCGCACCGGCGGCCCGCGCGAGATTGAGGACACCGAATTGGGCGATTCACGTGCTGTTGCGCGCGTCATGGGGCTTCGGCCCGTGACCGATGACAATGTCTGGATGGGGTTTGTCTCACCGGCGGGGGTCGCGTCGATTGAGGGTGGCCTGCGGTATCTGGAGGATATCGACAAGTTTCTGGTCAAGGAGCCGACGGTTGCCAGCACTACCGACACCCGGATCGGCGGGTTGCCGGCGCGTGTGATCCGGGGCACCGGCACCCGCGACGGGCGGGGTATCAACTTCACCGCTACCGTGATCGACCTGCCAAGAGACCGCGTGGCCGTGATTGTCGCGATCCTGCGCGACGGGGCCGACCGGGCCTATGTCGACGTTCTGAACGACGTTTTCGCGTCGTTCCGGGCCCTGCAGTAAGGAGAGGCGCCGATGACCACCAATCCGATCAAACGTCTGATTCTTGCGCTGGGCCTTGGGGCTGCGAGTTTTTCACTGTCGGCCTGTGATGGAGTCACGGTTGGGGTTGGGTATGGCTATGACCCGTTTTATGACTCGATGCTGTGGAACGACTATTACCACGATGTCGATGTGGATATTGATGTCGACAGACCGGTGCGTCCGAACCCGCCGAACGGAAGGCCTCCGGTACGGCCAACACCGCCGATCGCCAAACCTCCGGCGCGGCCCAGCCCACCTGTGGCGCGTCCGCCCGTGGCCAGACCGCCGATTCACCGCCCAGCCGGGCGCCCGCGCCGATAGCGTGTCCGGGTCAGGCCAGCAATTCCGTCGTGATCTGGGCTGACCCTTCCAGCGTTCTGTGAACGGGGCATTTGTCGGCGATTTCCAACAGCCGGGCGCGCTGTTCCGGATCCAGCGGGCCTTCCAGACGAATCTTGCGGCGGAACTGGTCGATCTTACCATCTCCGGCCAGCCCGGCATCCTGCCCGTGCACCTTGTTGTGGCAGACATCGACGGTGATGCCGGTCAGTGGCCACCGCTTGCGTCGCGCGTACATGCGGATCGTCATCGACGTACACGCGCCCAGACCCGAGGAAACGAACCCGTAAGGCGACATGCCTCTGTCGGTGCCGCCATACGAGGCGGGCTCATCCGCCACCGCGTGATGCCGGGGGCCGGACTGGATGTCCTGCAGGAAGCCCGAGGGATCAACCTCGGTCACGCGCACAACGCCCTCGGGCGCGCCGGGGGGCGGTGCGGGCGGGCTAAGAGGGATATATCGCGTCACCCATGCCGCAATCACGTCGGCTGCGTATTCCGCGTCCGAGGCGCGGGTGATCAGGTGATCGGCATCATCCAGCGTAACAAAGCTCTTGGGGTGTTTTGCGGCCAGAAAGATGGTGCTGGCATTGTCGATGCTGACGGTTTCATCACGCGGCGCGTGCAGGATCAGCAGGGCCGCTGTCAGTTCGGCAATCGCGTGGGTCAAAGCGGATTCCGATATGTCATCGACAAAAGCCTTGCCAATGCGGAAGGGACGGCCCCCCAGCATGACTTCGGCCGATCCGTCCTGTTCGATCTGGGGCAGGGCGCCCTCGAAATGGTGGGCGACATGGCCGGGGTCGGCGGGCGCGCCAATCGTGACCACAGCCTTGACGCTGGGAATACCGGACCGGGCGCGCAGAACGGCTGCGCCCCCAAGCGAGTGACCGATCAGCAGGGCCGGGGCCATATTGCGCCCGACCAGAAAACGCGCAGCGGCGATCAGGTCCTCGACATTCGAGGTAAAGGTGGTGTTGGCGAACTCTCCGTCCGAATGACCAAGCCCGGTGAAATCAAAGCGTAAAACGGCGATGCCCATCGCAGCCAGACGGGCGGCAATGCGGCGGGCGGCGGGGATGTCCTTGGAGCAGGTAAAACAATGCGCAAACAATGCCGTCGCCAGTACTGGCCCATCCGGCAGATCCAGGCGTGCAGCCAACTGGTTGCCGTCGTGACCGGCAAAAGTAATGCGTTCGGTGGGCATGGCTATTCCTTACGTGTCGGGATGGAGCCAATAGTGTGTACTTCGGGCTGGTGCCTCAACCCCATTGTAAGACGCGTCACGGGAAGGTGAGGAAAGTGAGCTCTTTCCGGCCAGCGAGGCGAATACCTTAATGGTTCAATATTTGTGATGTGATTGTTGATAAATATTCGTTTTAATAATTAAAAGAATGCCCCCATCTTGCAGCTATCAAACACAGCAAGCCAAGGAGGCTCACATGTCCCATACCGTATCCGCCCCGCGCGGCGTTGTTTTCCGCCCCGATCTTCTGATCGTTATCGCCCTGACCGGAGTTTTGGGCTTCACGCTGGGTCAGATCTGGCCGACGGCATCGGCCACACCTGAAATCACCATCCCGTCCGAGGACTGGCACGGCAACGTTCGGCGCTCCACCTGGCCTGATTGAGGCCTTAAACCTGGCCCATCAACTGTGGATCGAACGGATAGGTGGTCAGGTTCTCATACCCGTCCTCGGTGATCAGCACCTGATCTTCGAGCTTAATCGAGAAGTCGCCGCCAACCTCACCGACGGCGGCTTCGACGCACAGGACCATGCCGGGTTCGAGCGGATAATCGTAAGCACCAGCCACTGCCTTGTCCGGATAGGCGACCAATGGCCATTCATCACACAGACCGACGCCATGCATCAGGCAGCCATATTTCTGCGCCTGAAACTTGTCGTCCAGCTTATGTGCATTTGCGGTCAGCTCGGGGATCATCACGCCGGGCTTCAGCATCTCCATGTTGGTCATGATGTGCTCATGTGCGTGCTGCATGGCATAGACCATGTCGGGGCGGGGTTTCTCATCCCCGATCCACCACGTGCGCGAGATGTCGATGCAGATGCCATAGGAACCAATCAGGTCGGTGTCGAAGGCGATGATCTCATTTTTCTGCGTGATCCGCGGCCCGCATTCCTGAAACCACGGGTTGGTGCGCTGACCCGAGGCCAGCAGGCGGGTTTCAATCCACTCACCACCGCGCCGGATATTCTCGGCGTGCAGAACGGCCCAGATATCATCCTCGGAGGTTTTGCCATCGCCCACATTGGCGCGGGCGAATTTCTCCATCTCGGCCACGGCGGTTTCGCAGGCGTGGCTTGCGCAGCGCATGGCTAGAATCTCATCCGGCCCCTTGATGGCGCGGGTCTTTTCAGTGACCTCTTCGCCTTCCATGATCTCGAATCCCTGCGCCTCTAGCGCGCGCAGACCGTGCAGCATGATCTTGTCGACAGCCAGACGTTTGTTGCCGACGCCATGTTCGTCGATCAGCAACCGCACCTCGTTCGAGAACACATCGGCTGCCACATCTACCTTGTCGCCGCGGTCGAAATAGAACAGATCCGCGCCCGAGCGCTGTTCACGCACCAACGGATTGAATTTCGACAGGAACGGGGAGTTCTTGTAGTCCCAGATAACCATGTACCCGTCTGCGCACAGCAACACCGCACGGAACGGATTATGGGTGTTCCACAGCTGCATGTTGGTGCTGTCGGTAGCGTAACGGATGTTGAGCGGATCAAACATCAGCAGCCCGCCATAGCCCCGTTCAACGATCGCTTTGGTCAGGCGTTTCCACCGGAATTCCCGCATTCGCGCCAGATCGGGCAGGGCCAGGCCGGCGGATTCCCATTCCGCAAAAGCCAGCTGCGTCGGGCCGATCTCGATCCGGTCAAGTTCGTTTGGAGTGCCATCGCCCAGTGTTGCGCCCTTGCTTGGGTCGATCTTGCGGCTGTCGCGATAGTGCTGGTTCATGATGGCCTCCCTGCCTGCCTTTAGCGTGAAGAATCATTTTCCAAGCGTCTTGAAAGTTTGCGACGGCGCACCCGTCGCTTTTGGGCCGACAATGCAGTGAACTGGTGATAGGTCGATGTCATGACGATCCTTCAGACCTCAATCCCTTTTGACCCGCTGACCCCGCGCCCATTGCCGGGGATCCTACCGGCAAGCATGGATGACTGGCTGCATTGCGACGATGCGTTTGCCGGGCAGATGCAGCGGCGCGAGGTGCTTTTGCGGGAACGGCGCCTGGACGTTCTGGCGCTGGATTCCGCAGCCGAACCTGCGGCGCAGGAGCTTTTGGAACTGGTCCTGCATCACGTCTATCCGGGCCGTACCGATCAGGTCACCCGTCCGGACGGGCAGGTTGTTGAAATCGACCGCACACGCCCTTTGGACACATTATGCCGTCTGGTGCAGGAGGACTTTTGCATCCTGCAAAAATACGCGGATCAACACGTCCTGACCGCCGCCATTCTGTGTTTTCCTGCCAGTTGGCGCCTGTCGGAAAAGTTCATGCGGCCCCTGATCGACATCCACATCCCGGTGTCCGGTTATGACGCCAATATTGCCCGCCGGGTGCAGCGCCTGTTCGACGGGATACAGCCGGGGCGACCGCTTTGGCGGTTCAATGCGTTATGGTATGAGGACGCCGAACTGTACCAGCCCCGCAGCGCCAATGACCGGCGCGAGGTTGGCGATCCGGGGGCCGCCCGGTTCCTGCGCAGCGAACGTCAGACATTATTGCGCCTGCCGGAAACGCGGGCGGTGGTCTTTTCGATCCATACCTACGTGCTAGAGGCGCAGCGCCTGCACAAATGGAAAACCCCGCCTGACGGCGGGGCCTCCTAGGAGGGTATTGAAGTTTAGTACTACATGCCCAACGCGTTAGCGACACCGGCGAAAGCTCCGCTTGTGCTGAGAGCAGAAATTGCGACGGTGTAGGCAAGAACCTGAGTGTTCAGGCGAAAATCTTCGCCCCTGATCAGGTTCACAGCGGCCACAGAGACCGCGATGGGAACTGACACGCTGGCCACGGCGCCGGTCAATCCCCAACTGGTCAGTCGCAGGATATCACTGGGCTTGTCGTGGTCGAGGGGGCGCGTGTCTTCGTCCCCATCAGTAGGCTGCTCGTTGGTTTCTGTCCGAAAAGCGATGCTGAGCAATTGCTCGTCAGACAACTGGATCGGCCGGGCTGCTTGTGTCAGCGCCTTTTTTTGTGGCTCGCCCAGGTTTTCTTCGTCAGGAATGTTCAGCCCCGCAAACGGGCCTGTCACTGCCTCGAAAATCTGTTTTCTGTTTCGTGGTTTTGAGGGCGTCAAAGTGTCGAACGCGCTCATGAACTGTTCAACGGTCAGGATCGTATTGGGTGACAGCCATTCGACACGCTGCGTCGCGCAGATATCGACCATACGGTACAGAATGACCACCAGCATAAGCTCAGAGATTTCGCTGTCATCCAACAACGGAGAAACCGGCGAAAGCGTGATTGTCAGCCGGTTTTTCGGCAGAGTTACAATCGGTCTGCTGGCTGTCTTCAGCCCTGCAGCACGGTCAAGACGTTCGAACCGATCCTCTGCGCCAACCATCTGAGTGTCCAGGGTCAGGCGAACCAGATACTGGCTGGATACAATGCTGGCCTCGGTCTTGTTCAGCATGTTTTTGCGTTCGACCAGGTGACCATAGTCCCCCAAGGTCGTTGCAACGATGGCGCTGAAACGCTCAATCGCGCCCTCGGTTTCCCCGTTGAACTGAAGACCGCCGTGATAGCTGTGCGTCGAAGTCACCACGCATTCCTTTGTCGTATCCTGTTCTGGGAAACAGGTTAACAACGGATATGGGGCAGATTTTGGCGAAAATGAAAAAAAATGAAAAATCGGCGGGATTGATTACTCATTGGAAACCTAGGCATTTTAGGGGCCGCTTAACATCTGTGGCAATAATGTGGCTGGATTGCGGTGGATTGGCGCTGAAACATGGCGCGTATCAGCCGTCGATTCGGGCTGCCATGATCGCGATGGATTGCTGATAGACCGAGGCCGCGTTCCATTGCTGGATCACAGTGTAATTGGGTTGCCCCGGTTGATAGCCGCGCCCCGGTTGCCACCCTTTCTGACGTAGAAAATTCGCGGTTGAGGCCAGTGCGTCAGTGATATTGTAGAAGTCCACTTGACCGTCGCCGGTGGCATCGACCCCATAGACCAGCGCATTGCCGGGCAGGAATTGAGTGTGCCCTAATTCGCCATGCTTTGCCCCTTTGGTGGCGGTCGTAATGCTGCCTTGATCGACCAGTTTCAGCGCCCCTATGGCATGGGGGATAAAGAACTCGGATCGGCGACAATCATAGGCCAGTGTCGTGATTGCGGAAACAACCTGGCTGTCGCCCATGAAATTCCCGAACCCTGTTTCCATCCCGTGGATCGCAATCAGCACGCCGCTGGGGACACCGTATTGCCGTTCCAGCGCAGCGTAGAACTGCGGATTGCGTGCCTTGCGCTTGCGCCCTTGGGCTACGATCGTTTCGGCGCCGCGGACCCGCATGAATTTGTCCAGCGAGTATTTAAAGCTTTTCTGGTTACGATCTGCGGCAATGGTGCGCGTGGCGTATTGGGTTTGCGCCAACGCCTGCAGACCTTTCTTTTTCACACCGGCGCGCTTGGCCTGTCTCGCGAAATCCTGTTTCCAGGTCTCGAAACCGTTGCTGGTGTTGCCGCAGGGGGCGGCCGTTGCGAGCGTTGGCAGGGACAGGGCGAAAATCAAAGCAAATCGTAACATCAGCAAAATCCGGTCAAATAAAAGTTGAGAGCAAGAGTAGGCTGCAAATCGTAATCCTCAAAGGAGTTAATACAGATCCAGCTCTCCGGTATCTTTCAAAGTTTCGAACCACTCTTCGGGTGTTTTGTCGATTTTGGCGTGTTTGACCATCATCGCGTTCATGTTTGGCAAGTTCGACGAGTCCGGCCATTTTTCAGGCTGCCACAGGTTCGAGCGGATGACGCATTTGGGGCAATGGGCAAACACCGTTTCGACATGGATCAGCAGGGCCAGCTTGGGCGCGCGGTTGGTCACCGCCATTCCTTGCAACAGCTCGGGATCGGCGCAGATCCGGGCGGTGCCGCGAATGCGCAGCGTTTCCATCTTGCCGGGGACAAAGAAGATCAGGCTGACGCGCGGGTCCAGCAGGACGTTGTGAAACGTATCCACGCGCTTGTTGCCGGGGCGGTCAGGGATTGCCATCAATGTGTCCGAAATCACCTGAACAAAACCTTCGGGGTCTCCACGTGGTGAGATATCCAGATGCCCTTCCGGATTGGCCGAGGCGATCAGGCAAAATGGCGAGGCTGCGATAAAGTCGCGGCACATCTGGTCCAGCGCAGGCAGTTCCTTGGCGATGATCTGGGGCAGGGGCGCGCCGGTAATACGCTCCAGTTCTTCCCCCGAAGTCACGAAGTCGGAGTATTGCGAGAAGGGATCGTCAGCTGGCATTGAATCTCTCCTGACTATGATGGCCCCAAGTGTGAAAGATCATGCCAAACGAAACAAGGGCGCCCGATTGGACGCCCTTGCAGATGTAAACCCAAATCCGGATCAGCAGCTGTAGTACATGCCGTATTCAACCGGGTGCGGGGTGTGCTCGTAGGTTTCGACCTCTTCCATCTTCAGCGCGATGTAGCCGTCGATCTGATCCTTGGTGAACACGTCGCCCTGCAGCAGGAAGTCGTGATCGGATGCCAGAGCTTCCAGAGCTTCGCGCAGCGAGCCGCAAACGGTCGGGATATCGGCCAGTTCTTCGGCAGGCAGGTCGTACAGGTTCTTGTCCATGGCTTCGCCCGGATCGATCTTGCTCTTGATGCCGTCCAGGCCGGCCATCAGCAGCGCGGCAAAAGCCAGATAGGGGTTTGCGGCCGGATCGGGGAAGCGAGCCTCGACGCGCTTGGCTTTCGGGCTTTCGGTCCACGGAATACGGACACAACCCGAACGGTTGCGGGCCGAGTAGGCGCGCAGAACCGGGGCTTCGAAGCCGGGGATCAGGCGCTTGTAGCTGTTGGTCGCCGGGTTGGTGAAGGCGTTCAGGGTCTTGGCGTGCTTCAGGATACCACCGATGAAGTACAGCGCTTCGTCCGAAAGGTCGGCATATTTGTCGCCAGCGAACAGCGGCTTGCCGTCTTTCCAGATCGACATGTTCACGTGCATACCGGTGCCGTTGTCACCTGCGATGGGCTTCGGCATGAAAGTGGCCGATTTGCCGTAGGCGTGCGCAACGTTGTGGATGATGTACTTGTACTTCTGCAGTTCGTCCGCCTGTTTCGTCAGGCTGTCGAAGATCAGACCCAGCTCGTGCTGGCACGAGGCAACCTCGTGGTGGTGCTTGTCGACCTTCATGCCCAGGCGTTTCATGGTCGACAGCATTTCCGACCGCAGGTCCTGCGCTTCGTCGATCGGATTGACCGGGAAGTAACCACCTTTGACGCCCGGACGATGGCCCATGTTGCCCATCTCGTATTCGGTGTCGGTGTTCCACGACGCGTCGGTTGCATCAACTTCGTAGGATACCTTGTTGATGCTGTTCGAGAAACGGACGTCGTCGAACAGGAAGAACTCGGCTTCGGGGCCCATATAGGCCACGTCGCCGATACCCGATGCTTTCAGGTATGCTTCGGCTTTCTGAGCGGTGCCGCGCGGGTCACGCTCATAGGCTTCGCCGGTGTCGGGCTCGACAACCGAGCAGTGCACACAGATGGTTTTTTCCGCGTAGAACGGATCGACATAGGCGCTTTCGGTGTCAACCATCAGCTTCATGTCGGAGGCTTCGATCGACTTCCAGCCCGCGATGGACGAACCGTCGAACATGAAGCCTTCTTCCAGGAAGTCCTCGTCAACCTGATCGGCCATCAGGGTGACGTGCTGCAGCTTGCCGCGCGGGTCGGTGAAACGAACATCGACGTATTCGGCGCCTTCGTCCTTGATCAGCTGAAGAACTGCGTCCTTGCTCATACTCTCTATTCCTCTACTTGGAGTGTTCGATTACAGCGCTTCCGAGCCGGTTTCACCGGTCCGGATGCGAATGGCTTGCTCAACGGGCGAGACAAAGATCTTGCCGTCGCCGATTTTGTCGGTTTTCGCGGCCGAAACGATGGCCTCGATGGCGGCATCGACCTGATCGTCGTCCAGTACGACCTCGACCTTCACCTTGGGCAGAAAGTCGACCACGTATTCCGCACCGCGATAGAGTTCGGTGTGGCCTTTCTGACGGCCAAACCCTTTGACCTCGATCACGCTGAGGCCCTGGACACCCACGTCCTGCAGCGCCTCTTTCACTTCGTCCAGTTTGAACGGCTTGATGATCGCTTCGATCTTCTTCATCCCGGGCTCCCTATAACACTTGTCAGAAAGGCACTGATCACGTCTAAGATCACTCGGCAATCTGATTGCGAAAATGGCGGCGTGTGTATGCCGAGAAAAAAGGCGGCAGGTGAAATTTTGACCGACTTGCACAAAAAGTAATCAGAATTGAATCGCCGGAGGAATTGAGATGACGGAATTGCTGACTGCCGCGCAGATGCGGGCCATCGAACAGGCCGCGATTGAGTCCGGTGAAGTGACCGGGCTGGAGCTGATGGAACGAGCCGGGCGGGGCGTTGTCGAGGCGATATTCGAGGAGTGGCCGGATCTGGCAAAATCGCATGGCCGGGCTGTGGTTCTGTGCGGGCCGGGGAACAATGGGGGCGATGGTTTTGTTGTTGCCCGCTTACTGAAAGAGTGGGGTTGGGAGGTTGAGGTCTTTCTATTCGGGGACCCAATGAAACTGCCGCCGGACGCGCGTAAGAATTATGGGCGGTGGAGAACGCTCGGACCGACCAAAAACTTGACCGCCGAAGCTGTGGGGCAGGGCGATCGTCCGGATGTTCTGGTTGACGCAATGTTTGGCACAGGTCTGTCCCGCGCTATCCCACTGGATTTGGCAACGGCCTACCATTCGGTCGAGGCGCGCGATGTGGACGAAAGGCATCCGTCGCTTGCTCCGTTCCATCGTGTCGCTGTTGATTGCCTATCCGGGTTCGACACGGATAGCGGCAAGGTTCTTTTCCCTGAGATGCCGGAAATCACGGGTGACGAAGAACGGGACTTGGAAACCCGTTGGAACTGGTGGGAAAAGGACGCGTCAAAACGGTTGTTTCGAGTTGATCTTACAGTTGTCTTTCACAGAAAGAAAATCGGCCAAGCCCTGTCTGATACCAGTCGGTCGGTTCGCGTCGTCGATATCGGGTTGGGGGTTGAGGACAGACATCACGGACATCTCCAACTCCCAAGGCCAAAGGACTGTGTTATCGGTTTGGAGTTTGATCGACCAAAGGGAATGTCTGGGCGCATTTGGCCTGGGTTCGACCTCGACAAAAGGTCGAATTTGGGTCCACACAAATATTCCCACGGCCACGCGGTAATCCTTTCAGGTGGCGCGGGCAAAACCGGGGCGGCGCGATTGGCGGCGCGGGGGGCTTTGCGCATTGGGGCGGGGTTGGTGACTTTGGCGGTGCCTTCGGCTGCTCAGATGGAGGTCGCGGCGCAGGTAACGGCCATCATGTTGCATCGGGTTGAGGGCGTGGATGGCCTGACCGATGCACTGAAAGATGAGCGGTTGAACGCCCTTTGCCTCGGTCCGGGACTAGGTATAGAACGCGCGCGGGAATTGGTGCCGGCTGCCCTAAACGCCAAACGTGCAACGGTTCTGGATGCCGACGCGTTGACGGCGTTTGCAGATGATCCGGCAGTGTTGTTCTCACAACTCCACGAAAACTGTGTGCTGACGCCACATGGAGGAGAATTCTCGCGGCTATTCCCGGATATTGCCGAGAAGCTGGCGGCAACACCTACCGCAGGCCCGGCCTATTCCAAAGTGGATGCAACGCGCGAGGCCGCCGAGCGGGCAGGTTGTGTGATCCTGTTCAAGGGGCCGGACACGGTAATCGCAGCCCCGGATGGGAGGTGTTCCATCAATGCGGCCTTTTACGAGCGCGCGGCTCCGTGGTTGGCGACCGCGGGCTCGGGCGATGTGCTGGCAGGCTTTATTGCCGGGCTTCTGGCCCGCGAGTTTGAGCCGATGCAGGCGGCGGAAACGGCGGCGTGGCTGCACGTGGAGTGCGCGCGCACGTTTGGCCCGGGGCTTATCGCGGAAGACTTGCCCGAGCAGCTGCCCAAAGTTTTCAATCAACTTAATATATGAATTTGCAGGCGGTTTTTGGCCGATCTGTCAGGCCTTCGGCGGCATTTGGCCGACCGGTCTGCGGTAGTGTCAAAGCGAGTGTTTGCCAGACGCATAGCCGGGCGTCAGAATTCCCTTGGAGTGGATCTCTGGCTGCGATGCGATCGCAGGTAACACGTTGATTAAATGGGAATTAAGGTCGACCTTCAATGTCCGAGTGGCAGGCTTGCAATGCTTTGAAACTACCGCTGCTAACCGCTGGAATGCCTGTGGCAACTGCGCGATAGAGGGGCATCGAAAGCCGGAAATTTCAAGGTGAATGAAATGACGCAGAAACTACAACTGTCTTCAATGGCTGCTGTGCTGGCCGCGACAACGGCAATTCCTGCCGCGGCTGATTTGAAGTACGAAAACAACAGCGGCGGCTATGTGGAGCTATACGGTCAGTTCGACCCGGTGATCGTATCCGTCGATGATGGTGAGGAAACCGAGACTCGTTTGCTGGACAATGATCTGTCCAACAGCCGCGTTGGTCTGCGGCTGATGCAGCCCTACGGCAGCAACGAGTTCATGTTCCGGTTTGAATCCGGGCTGGGCCTGCCAAGCACGGGAACGGCCAACCAGGACGGGACAAATACCAATGGCTGGACGCGCAGCGATATCCGCCACGTCGATTTCTCGTTGAAAGGTGGCTACGGTAAATTCTCGGCCGGTCAGGGCAGCATGGCCTCGGATGGGGCTGCCGAAACTGATCTGTCCTATGTCGGAACGGCGTTGTATTCGTTCACCAACGACGAAAACGGCGCCTTCTTCTATCGTGGAACTGACGGTATTCTGAGCGACATCACCGTGGGCGACTCGTCCAGCAACTTTGACGGAGGGCGTCGCGGGCGCATTCGCTATGACACCCCGGATTTCAACGGGTTCTCGGCCGCGATTGCTTATGGTCAGAACATCCTGTCCAGCAGCGATGACGACGACTATTACGATATCGCGTTTTCTTACGGTAACACCTTCGCCAACGGCGTCGAATTTGCTGCAAGCGTGGCCTATGCGGTGCGTGATTTCGACGACGGCCCGGGTGAGCGGAAAGACACGATCGGGTCCGCTTCGGTTCTTCTGCCCAGCGGCTTCAGCTTTACGGCCGCCCTGGGTACGCGGGACGACACGGCGACAGGGGCCAGCGATCCGGATTACTGGTACACCAAGCTGGCCTATGAAGGCGACTGGGTGTCATGGGGTAAAACTGGTGTCGGTATCGATTACTTTGACGGCTCGGATTTCGAAAACGAGGGATCCAGCACCAAATCCTGGGGTATTGCGGTCGTTCAGCGGATCGACAGCATCAATACCGATGCCTACCTGAAATACCGCAACCACGATTTCGACGACACCGTCGATTTTGACAAAAACGAAGCGTGGGTTCTGGGCGCGCTCTGGAAGTTCTGATCCAGGTGGTCTGAGGGACAAGCGCCCCGGTTCATTCCGGGGCGCTTTTTTTGTTCAAATCGGCGGCAAAACAAGACCGATCCGGGCTTTGCCCCTTGCACGCGGGCGGCTGGGCAAATAGAAGGCGTCAAATTTGCCCGGCGCGCCGTTTTGCGCGCCCCGAATCCTATGGGGACTACCATAATGCAGGTTACCGAGACGCTGAACGAAGGTCTGAAACGCGGCTACAACATCATAGTGTCCGCGGCTGAGCTGGACGACAAGGTGAACGAAAAACTGGTCGAAGCGCAGCCTGAAATCGAAATGAAGGGTTTCCGCAAAGGCAAGGTGCCGATGGCGCTGCTGAAAAAGCAGTACGGCCAACGCCTGCTGGGCGAAGCGATGCAGGAAAGCATCGACGGCGCCATGAACAAGCATTTCGAAGACAGCGGTGAACGCCCCGCGCTGCAGCCCGAGGTCAAGATGACCAACGAGGACTGGAAAGAAGGCGACGATGTCGAGGTCGCGATGTCGTATGAAGCGCTGCCCGAGATTCCGGAAGTTGACCTGAAATCGGTCGAACTGGAAAAGCTGGTGGTCAAGGCAGATGACGCGGCCATCGAAGAAGCGCTGAACAACCTGGCCGAAACTGCGCAGGATTTCAAAGCGCGCCGCAAGGGCTCGAAAGCCAAGGATGGCGACCAGGTCGTGATCGACTTTGTCGGCAAGGTCGACGGTGAAGAATTCGAAGGCGGTTCGGCGGAAGACTATCCGCTGGTTCTGGGCTCGAACAGCTTCATCCCCGGCTTCGAAGAGCAGCTGGTTGGCGTGAAGGCCGAAGAAGAAAAAGACGTCAACGTCAAGTTTCCCGAAGAATACGGTGCCGAGCACCTGGCCGGTAAAGACGCCGTCTTCACCTGCACCGTGAAAGAGGTGAAAGAGCCCGTCGCCGCCGAGATTAACGACGAACTGGCCACCAAGTTCGGAGCCGAAGATCTGGCCGCGCTGAAAGGCCAAATCGCCGAGCGTCTGGAAGCCGAATATGCCGGCGCGTCGCGCGCGGTGATGAAGCGCGCTCTGCTGGACGCGCTGGACGTGAAAGTGTCGTTCGACCTGCCGCCGTCGCTGGTTGAAGCTGAGGCCAAGCAGATCGCTCACCAGCTGTGGCACGAAGAAAACCCGGAAGTGGAAGGTCACGACCACGGCGAGATCGAGCCCACCGATGAGCACAACAAGCTGGCCGAGCGCCGCGTGCGTCTGGGCCTGCTGCTGGCCGAGCTGGGCCAGAAGGCCGAGGTTGAGGTCACCGATGCCGAGATGACCCAGGCGATCATGAACCAGGCGCGTCAGTACCCGGGTCAAGAGCGCCAGTTCTTCGAGTTCGTGCAGCAGAACGCCCAGATGCAGCAGCAACTGCGCGCGCCGATCTTTGAAGACAAGGTCATCGACTACATCGTCGAGCTGGCTCAGGTTGCCGACAAGGAAATCAGCAAAGACGACCTGCAAAAAGCCGTTGAGGCACTGGAAGAGGAATAATCCTCTTCCGCCCATCTAGAACATGGGCATAAAAAAGCGGAGCCGCCTGTAAATCAGACGGCTCCGGTGGGTGGCTTTTGTACTATGAGGTGAGGGGGTCAGGCCTCATGAGCAAAAGCACGGGGGGTACTTAACAGAGCGGTCTTCTGCTCTGGTGTGAAACGGTCCGAAAGCGCTTCGATCAGTTTCAGGATATTGTTGACTTCGTCTTGCGTTGTTGCTGAATGCATCTGTTCGACAAAGTACTTTTCAAGCTCAGTCAGTGGTTGATGGTCGCGGTTCGCAACGCTCGGGTCGGCCGGTTTCTTGCTGTTGAACAGAGCCAGAGCCTGATCTTCTTCTAGAAACACGCTCTCCGATATGTCGGCAAATTCCCGGAGGCTGGCGATGCGTTCATCGGTGCAATCCACCAGAGCCGCCAGGGCCGAAACCTTGCCCATCGGCACGGTTTTCCCGACATAGTCGTAAGGCGCACAGGCCGAGCGTTTGAGGACCCGATCCATTACCGGATCAATGACCGTGACAATGTCCTGGACGCCTGCAGCTTTGGCATATTCCAGCGAACCAATCATCAGTTCGCAAGTGGCGTAGGACAACGAATTCTGGCCTTTGCCGCGGGTCAATCGTTGGGTGTCGACGCAGAAGCGGGTGGATTCCCACAGCGTCGCACTTCGAATTGGCGGTTCTCCGTCCAAAATGGCCGAG
The DNA here is from genome assembly GCF_049195285.1 of Ruegeria sp. MALMAid1280. Taxonomy (NCBI): domain Bacteria; kingdom Pseudomonadati; phylum Pseudomonadota; class Alphaproteobacteria; order Rhodobacterales; family Roseobacteraceae; genus Ruegeria; species Ruegeria sp. MALMAid1280. The sequence goes on from NZ_JBMIRT010000049.1 coordinate 184,147, forward strand.
AAAACATCGGCCAGCATATGAGGGCCGGTGGTCTGAAGGGCACGCACGGCCGCGACGACATTCCCCTCGTCGTCGAACCCGATTACGTATGTCGGATCGAGGTGGTCAAACTCATCGATCTCTTTGCCATCTTCAATTTTGACATCCCATCCGAGACGGTCGCCAAATACGCGCGCTCTCAACTCGAACATTTCGTCAAGAACTTCGCCGAACAGATGTCTGTTCAGCCCATCTACTACGATGATCATTTCTTCCCCCTTCGAGTGGTTGTTCGGTAAACCAAACGTTACAGTTTCGAGGGGGAATATCTATTGGGGGTTTCCCGTATTTTGTTCGGATTGTGGGGTTATTGTGTTCAACCCGTGCCGATAAGCCCGACTGCGATGGCACGCCCCACGGCCTGTGGTGTGGTCAGCGCGCACAGCTTTTCCCGGCTTGAACGCAGGTGGACCTCGACCGTACGGTGGGAGATAGAGAGAATGTCGCCTATGTCCTGCTGCGATTTCCCTGCTGCAACCCATTGCAGAATCTCTGCTTCACGGGTGGACAGGTTGGGGTGATACAGCGCACCGGTGAACGCGTCCGAGGTCATCACATTGTCATGAATGTGTACTGCCATGGCCTGAAGGTCACTGATGGTGTGGGCAGAGAGTTTGCGCCATTCTTCCTGGGGGCAATTACGCGTCACGCTTAGAAACCCTACATCGCCGTATGGTCCGCGGACGGGAATGGTAACCCCTTGACTGGACAGGCCAAAATCATGGGCGTCCCGGAAAACGCGTTGGAAGTTGGGGCTGCGCTCCAAGCGGCTCCAGTCAACCGGAGCGATGCTGCGCTTGGCCATGTGCAGGGTCGGGTCAATCATTACCAGGTCGTGCTTCTGGTAATGTTCCTTCCAATCGTCATTATAGGTAACGTGGCCTGCAACTTTCCCCTCTGACGGGTTCATTCCGGCATAGGCTGCATGGTCCATTTCAAACTTTTCGCACACCTGTTGCAGAAACTCGGTAAACCGAGTTTCAGAACCTGACAGTGTACTCAGATCGACTACTTCCATTTTTGCGCCTGCGAACCACAACTAGATTTGAGACCCGATGGTGTCTTCGGGCCAGAACCTTACCCAGGGTGTAACTGTCTTACCTTGAGTAAATTAGGACAGCACATTTTCCGGAATATGACAAGACAATGGGAAACTGACCGATCATTTCGGATAGGTATTGTTGGGAAATAAGCATTTTGGACACTATTTCATCGGTTGTGCTCAAAATATCCTATGCGAAGGGTTTCAAAATCCTACCGTGAAGGTTGAAGCCCGGTTTCGACCAGCATACCTCGTGCCTTGGCTTCCGGGTAATACCCTTTGGCATACAGAAAAATCGCCCGTTGCTGGTTACCGTCCGAAAGCAGCCACGCACCACGCAGGTACTTGCCTGCAAATTCGAGGTTGGTATCCGCATCCAGCAGCCCCTTGGCATTTCCGGAATAACCCATCGAACGCGCCGTGGCAGGCAGGATCTGCAGCAAGCCGTAATAGGGGCGGTTTACGGCCCAGGGTCGATGGGTGCTTTCGCGGATTGCCAGCTTGTGCACCAGCTCGCGCGGAACCTCGTAATGGTCCGCCCAATGGTTGATCGATGCGCGCAGCTCGGGCGTCTCGTTGGGGTACAGCGGTGGATCGAATGCATCCTGTGTTGGCTTGTCTGGCCCGCCACAGGCGGCCAAGGGGGCTGTCAGCAAGATGGCGAGGACGCTGCGGCGCAAGAAAGATGTCATCTGAGTACTCCGAAATTCAGCCGCGATGATAGGAAACACGAAGCCGCGTGCAAGCATAGGTCATAATTCTGGCCGAATTTTGCCCGTTTGGCGTGTGCAAGAAAAAAGGCCGCACAAATTGTGCGGCCTTTTCAAATCTCACCTCAGCCGGATCAGGCTTTGGCTTCGTCTTCTTCAGCCGGAGCTTCTTCGGCAACCAGCTCTTCGTCGTCGGAAGCAGCGGAACCGATGTCGTCGAACAGCTCGGCGATCTCGAATTCAGCGGCGGCTTCTTCTTCCGCTGCCAGCTCCTGGATCGATTTGCCCGATGCCTGCAGTTCGGCTTCTTCTTCCGAACGGGCAACGTTCATCTTGATCTCAACTTCGACCTCGGGGTGCAGTTTGACTGCCAGCGAGTGCAGGCCCAGTTCCTTGATCGGCGCGATCAGGGCGATCTGTTTCTTGTCGACGGTGAAACCAGCATCGGTCGCGGCGTCTGCGGCGTCACGCGGGGTGACCGAACCGTACAGAGCGCCAGCATCCGATGCCGAGCGAATCACGATGAACTGCTGACCGTCCAGCTTTTCAGCCAGTGCTTCAGCTTCTTTCTTGGTTTCCAGGTTGCGGGCCTCAAGCTGCGCTTTCTGGGCTTCGAACGACGCGATGTTGGCGTTCGATGCGCTCAGCGCTTTGCCTTGGGGCAGCAGGAAGTTGCGGGCGTAGCCAGGCTTGACGTCCACGACGTCGCCCATCTGACCCAGTTTCGCAACGCGTTCCAGCAGGATAACTTGCATATCAGTCTCTCCTTACTTCACGGCGTAGGGCAGCAGGGCGAGGAAGCGCGCGCGCTTGATAGCACGGGCCAGTTCACGCTGCTTTTTCGCCGAAACGGCGGTGATGCGCGAAGGTACGATCTTGCCGCGCTCAGAGATGTAGCGCTGCAGCAGACGGGTGTCTTTGTAGTCGATTTTCGGCGCGTTCTCACCCGAGAACGGGCAGACCTTGCGGCGGCGGAAAAATGGTTTTGCGGCCATGGTTTATGTCCTTTCGTCAGGCGTTGATCAGCGGCGCTCGCGGCGGCCTTCGCGCTCATCGCGCTTCTGCATCTGGACCGAGGGGCCCTCGGCATGCTCGTCGACCTTGATGGTCAGAACGCGCATGACGTCTTCATGCAGGCGCATCAGGCGTTCCATTTCCTGAACGGCGCCGGCGGGGGCGTCGGTCTTCAGGAAGGAATAGTGACCCTTGCGGTTCTTGTTGATCTTGTAGGCCATCGTCTTGACGCCCCAGTACTCGCTTTCGACGACGTTGCCGCCGTTGTCAGCCAGAACGGTGCCGAAATGTTCGACGAGGCTTTCTGCCTGCGCGTTGGACAGGTCCTGACGCGCGATCATTACATGCTCATACAGTGGCATGTGCACTCCTGTTTCTATCAAGGCGCATTTCATAGGCTGGGCCGTTTTGTCCTTCGCGACCCTGCCACGAGAGGCTGCGCGATTCATGTGATTTGCGAAGGATGGCCCCATATACACGTTTCAGCCCGGGGGGCAAGCCCTGCCACCGGTGCCTTGGTGAAGTCGCGCTAATTCCACCGCACTGCCCAATTCCTGACGTTTTTCGGCTCAAAGTTGTTTTCATACCGGGGAGCATCCGGAGAAACCGGACCCAGGACGGCAACCTGAAAACAGGGTGAGAGATATGACCGCGATGAATACGAATGCATTCGAAGAGTCCGCAAAATCCGCGAACTATGAGAAATCCGTGCCAGTGCTGATCGGGTTCGAGCCGAACTGGAAAGTCCGAATGGTTCTGGCCCGCATTGCGGGGGCGTTTCTGATCGTGATGGCGTTTTCCATGTGGCTGATGGATGGTTCTGCCATGGGAACCGAGGTCTGGCCGATCAAACTGGCCGCGTCGCTGATGTTCCTGCTGGTCGGGGTCAGCCTGCTGACGATCCAGATCCTTGATGCCCGTCCTGACGCTTATTTCGACCCGATCCGCCGCGAGGTACGGGTACTGCAGAAGAACGAAAACGGACGGCCGCAAACCGTTCTGCGCCGCAGCTATGACACGCTGGGCGGTGCGCGCTTTGACGACGAACAGGTCGAGTTGTTCGATGTCGATGGCAGCTTGCTGATGAAGCTGCCGCTACAGTCGGCGGATGTCGGCCGGGCGCTGAAAGGGCAACTGAGCGGAAGTGTAACAATCTTCGCCTAAGATTTATTCTGTTCACGAAAGAACAGAAACTGTGAGAGAATAATACTTGTGTGCTGCCTTTAGGCAGCACATTTTTGTTATTGAGCAACCCAACAGGTTTGCATTCACAAAATTGCGGAGATTGTCATGAAATCCACCCTTCTTGCTGCTGCACTGGCCGTTTCGGCGACCTCGGCGTTTGCAAGCGCCGAGAAATACACTCTGGACCCCAGCCACAGCCAGGTGGTCTTCACTTATAACCACCTTGGTTTCTCGACCACGACCGGCATGTTCTCGGGCTTTGAAGGCGAGATCATGTTCGATCAGGAAGACCCCGCCGCATCCAGCGTTTCCGTGTCGATGCCCGTGGTCGAGATTTTCACCGGCTGGAAGCCGCGCGAAGATCACTTCATGACCGAGGATTTCTTTGGCGTGGCCGAAGGTGACATGATCACCTTTACTTCGACTGGTATCGAGGTCACCGGCGAGGGCACCGCCAATATCACTGGCGATCTGACCATGAACGGCGTGACCAAGTCGGTTGTGCTGGATGCCAAGCTGAACCAAGTGGGTGAGCATCCGATGGCGAACAAGCCCTGGGCGGGGTTTGATGCCACCACCACGCTTGTGCGCAGCGATTTCGAACTGGGCCAGTTTGCGCCGTTCGTTGGTGACGAAGTTGAAGTCCGGATTTCGATCGAGGCACAGAAGGCTGAATAAGCCGGCTACGATCCTTTGAAATGAAACCGCCGTGGTGTTGCCCCGGCGGTTTTTTTAGTTTTCTCGTTCAGCGGTCAGGTTGACCGAGACCACGACCCCAAAGCCCAGAGACTCTTCGGTCGGCTGAGAGCTGCCAACGTCAAAATCCAGACGGTTGAGCTCCAGTTCTCCAGCCATCGCGGCGGTGTTTTCCTGCAGGTCGAGGGTGAATGGCAGTACGACATCCACCGATTTGTCTCGGATGGTCAGGGGGCCACGCGCCTCATATCCGGTGTCTGTCTTGTAAATGTCGGCTTTGAACTGGGCCGTCGGGAACTGGGCGCTGTTAAAGAAATCGGCGGCCATGGCCTGATCCGTCACCGTTCCCAATGTCAGTGAAGTGATCGAGATTGTGACGTCCACGGTTCCGGCCAGCCCCGGTTCGGCTGGCTCTTCAAAGGCGATTGCGGCGGTCCAGTCGGAGAAACGGCCGGTCACCGGGCTGCCCAACTGGGCGATGGTGATGGATAGGTCTCCATCCTGCACCTGCCAGTCCGATTGCACCTCGGTCAGTTCGGCGGTGTCGGTTGCGGCAGCGGAGTGGTCCGAGAAGATGCCGATGGACCAGCCGCCGATCAAAATCGCCACCCAGACCGCCAGCGCCGCGACAGCCGGAATCAGTGAATGGTGTTGCGCAGGGGGCTCGGGCGCGTCCGAATGGCCGGGCAACATGCGGCGCAGGGTGCTGTCCTTGTCGACCACATGATGCTTGAGGGCCCCGGCGATGTGCAGGACCAGAGACCCGGCCAAAACCCAGATGAACAGCCAGTGCAGGCCGGACGTGACCTCGGAGACAAAGGGCGACTTGGGTACGAAGGGTAGGTTTTGCCCAAAGGGCCACAGGATCGGTGCGAACCCTTCGGATGCGGCATGATGCAACCAGCCGGTCAGCGGCACCAGAACCAGCGAAGCATAGAGCATCCAGTGTACGGTCTCGGCGGCGAAGGCTTCGGGTTTGTTCTCGGCGTTCAGCAGCCCCGGCTTGGTCTGTGTCACCGCCCACAGGATGCGGGCGAGGGCGACAAAGAAAACAGTGACCCCCACGGTCTTGTGCAACGAGAACAGACGGGTCGCCCGGGCGATATCGTCCTCGGTGGTCGGGATCGAAGGGTCATAGATCGCATGAGCCAGATCATTGGCGACCCATCCCAGCGGCAGCGCCGTGAATATCAGCAGGGCGGTCAGCCAGTGGAACGTCTTGGTCACGCTGCCATAACTGGAAAAGGTATTGGTCGAGGGCATCTGTTGCTCCGGGGCTGGGGTGGCTGATTTCAACCTAAAGCCATGGGATCAGGACTCAATAGCGTGATGCGCACATAAAAAGTGCCACAGTGCAGAGGTCAGGCAATGCTTGTGCCGCGTCCACACTCGGTTTACACCCCCCGGCAACCTAACGTCATCCAAGAGGTCGCAATGACACGCGCATTCGTTTTTCCGGGGCAGGGCGCCCAAACCATTGGGATGGGCAAGGCTCTGGCCGAGGCATACCCGGCTGCTCAGGCAGTGTTCGACGAGGTCGACGAAGCCCTGGGTGAAAAGCTGAGCAGCCTGATCTGGGAAGGTGACATTGCGGACCTGACACTGACGCAAAATGCGCAGCCGGCGCTGATGGCGACCTCGATGGCCGCAATGCGCGCGCTGGAGGCCGAGGGCGTTTCGGTGACCGATGCAGTCTTTGTCGCCGGTCACTCGCTGGGTGAATATTCGGCACTGGCCGCTGCTGGCGCGCTGTCGGTTGCAGATACGGCGCGTTTGCTGCGCACCCGTGGTCAGGCGATGCAAAGCGCCGTGCCGGTGGGCGAGGGCGCAATGGCCGCCATTCTGGGCCTTGATCTGGACGCTGTCCGCGCCGTGGCCGAAGAGGCCGCGCAGGGCGAAGTCTGTCAGGCAGCAAACGATAACGACCCGACCCAGGTTGTGGTCTCGGGTGCCAAGGCCGCCGTAGAACGCGCGGCTGAGATCGCCAAGGAAAAAGGCGCCAAGCGCGCGGTGATGCTGCCGGTGAGTGCACCGTTCCATTGCGCGCTGATGCAACCTGCTGCCGACGTGATGGCCGAGGCTCTGGCCGCTGTTGAAATTAAGGCTCCTGCTGTGCCGTTGGTTGCGAATGTACGCGCCGAAGCGGTCACCGACCCGGACCTGATCCGCCAGTTGCTGGTCGAACAGGTCACCGGTTCGGTCCGTTGGCGCGAAAGCGTGCAGTACATGGCCGCGCAGGGTGTCACCGAGACATGGGAGATCGGCGCAGGCAAGGCGCTGTCGGGCATGATCCGCAAGATCAACCGCGACATTGCGGGCAAGGCCGTTGGCACGCCGGAAGACGTGCAAAAGGTCACCCAGGCCGAATCGTAAGTTGAAAACGTCCCGTTGGGACGCACGAAAAGGGAAACCGAATGTTTGATTTGACAGGTAAGAATGCGCTGATCACAGGCGCTTCGGGTGGTATCGGGGGCGATATCGCGCGCGCGCTGCACGGCGCTGGCGCCACTGTCGGGCTGTCTGGTACACGGGTCGAGCCGCTGCAGGCACTGGCGGATGAGCTGGGCCAGCGCGTCCACGTGCTGCCCTGCAACCTGAGTGATCCTGAAGCCGTTGCGGCGCTGCCGAAACAGGCGGCGGATGCAATGGGGTCGGTCGATATTCTGGTCAACAACGCGGGTATCACGCGGGACAACCTGTTCATGCGCATGTCGGACGAGGAATGGCAGAGCGTGATCGACGTGAACCTGACCGCCACTGCCAAGCTGTGCAAGGGCGTTCTGCGCGGCATGATGAAGGCGCGCTGGGGTCGGATCATCAATATCTCGTCTATTGTAGGTGCAACCGGAAACCCGGGTCAGGTCAACTATTCCGCGTCCAAGGCGGGCATGGTCGGCATGACCAAGTCTCTGGCCTGCGAGGTCGCAAGCCGCGGAATCACGGCCAACGCGGTGGCGCCAGGCTTCATCACTACGGCGATGACCGACAAGCTGACAGACGATCAGAAATCCGCCCTCCTGACACAGGTTCCGGCCGGTCGTATGGGCGAGCCATCGGAAATTGCTGCGGCAGTTCTGTACCTTGCCAGCCCTGAAGCGGGTTATGTTACAGGAGCGACCTTGCATGTGAATGGCGGTATGGCCATGTTGTGATCGCAGACCGAGGCGGGCGCGAAAGCGTTTGCCTTGGGCGTTGTCTGTGCTATAGGCGGCGCATGTATGCAGGGGTCGGCCAAAGGGTCGGCCTTCTACTTTCCCGGTAATTCGGGGACCCAAACCGCCCGGACCGGGCAAAATCAAAGCCAGCCTGAGCGGGCAAGGGCTGAACCGGGCACTACGCCCTGAAAATGGAATGAGGAATAGACATGAGCGACGTCGCAGATCGCGTTAAAAAGATCGTTGTTGAGCACCTGGGTGTTGAAGAAGACAAAGTAGCCGAGAACGCTTCGTTCATCGACGACCTGGGCGCCGACAGCCTGGATACCGTTGAGCTGGTCATGGCCTTCGAAGAAGAGTTCGGCATCGAGATCCCGGATGACGCAGCCGAAACCATCCAGACCTTTGGCGACGCCGTCAAATTCATCTCTGAAGCGTCCTGATCGCTTCGAAATCTCATAAAAACGGCGCTTCCGGGCAACGGAGGCGCCGTTTTTTTATGCCTGTTCAGATTTCGGGCTTGTCAGGGTAAGGCTACGTTCGCAACGATCCCCCTGAGGCACAATAATCTTGAGCGGGCAGGGCATGATACGATCCACCCCGACTATAAACACATCGCGCCTGATGCTTTGCGGCATGCGGCCCGAGGATTTCAACCGGTTCGCCGAGATTTGGCGCAACCCATGTATCGTGCGCCATATTGGCGGCAAGCCGCGTTCGCGTGGTGAGGCATGGGATTCGTTTCTGCGCAATGCCGGGCATTGGCAGATGGCCGGGTTCGGGCAATGGGCCGTGTTGCAACAATCGAATCGGCTGATGATCGGGCAGGCCGGTTTTTTCTATGGCAACCGGTCTTTGGGCGATGATTTCGACAGTTTTCCCGAAGCCGGATGGATTCTGGTGCCCGAGGCACAAGGCCAGGGGTTGGGGTTTGAGGCTGCCCAGGCTGCGCATGACTGGTTTGACCGCATCATGCCCGGACCGTTGGTGGCAATGGTGAATTCGGCGAATTCAGTCTCGCAGAAGCTGGCCCAAAAGCTGGGTTACACGGTGATGCGCGAATGCAAATACAACGACACTCCGGTCGTGTTGCTGCGCCGGAACGGACCGCCCGCGCGCCTTTAGTCTCAACTTGGTTGTGATGCCGCAAAATGTCCTCAGTTTGCCGAAACTGGTGGCATTCGCGATTCTGCGGGCGTGTATGGTACAGTGAATTGCAATGCGAATGAGCGGAGGAGCGTGCTCATGAGGATTTACCCCACAATGGAACTGCAGAACGGCCGGTGTGTGACGCTGGAAAAGGGCCGTCTGGACGAAGCGATGATCTGGCACGTGGACCCTGTTGAAACAGCGCGTGGTTGGTCAGCCGCAGGTGCGGATTGGATGCAACTGACGGATTTCGACGCGATCGAAGGGCGGGACACCAACGCCGAGCTGGTCGAAGAGATCATTCGCTCGTCTGAAATGTCGGTGCAACTGGCGGGTGGTATGCGCACCCGCGAGCAGGTTGAGTATTGGATCGACAAGGGGGCTGGACGTATCGTCCTTGGTACATTGGCCGCCTGGGATCCGATCCTGGTCAAGGAACTTGCCAAGCTTTATCCGGATCAGATCGTTCTGGCCGTGGATGTTTGGCAAGGTCAGGTGATGACCGAGGGCTGGCGCAGCCAGAGTGCTTTCACCCCGGAAGCCTATATCGAGGCGTTCGCCGATACCCCGTTTGCCGCCATTCTGGTAACGGATATCGACAGCGATATGGAGGACGTTGAGGCGCAACTGGGCCTGATCTCCGGTCTTGCTGAGAAATCCCGCACCCCGATCATCGCCAGCGGTGTGGTGCGCACGGCGGACGATATCTCGCGCTTGGCCTACATCTCGAATATATCGGGTGCGATTGTCGGGCGGGCGCTGTTCCGCAAGTCGCTTGATCTGGCCGAGGCACTGGAAGTGGCCAAAACCGCACATGAACCGGTCGCACAGTTCCAGTAACTGACGGACAATTCGGAAACCGCCCGCTGCCGATCGAGGCAGCGGGCGGTTTTGTCAATTCTGAGCCGTTCTTGTGGTGACGGGCGGAATTTCTTTCCGTTTTGGCAGGATGCTGCCGGAAGGGAATATGCCGTTGCTCTTGCCCCCGGCCCCCGGGCCGGGGTATGAGCGGTTCTCAAACAGGAAGCAGGCAAGAGGCATTTCATGCGCAGAGTCGTTGTAACCGGTCTGGGATTGGTCACTCCGTTGGCCAGTGGGGTCGAGGAAACCTGGTCGCGGCTGCTGGACGGAGAATCCGGTGCAGGCCCGATCACTCAGTTCGACGCTGAGGCAAGCGGGGTCACCACGACCTATGCCTGCGAAGTGCCGCGTGGAGACGGCACCAATGGAACCTTCAACCCCGATGATTGGATGCCGCCAAAAGAGCAGCGCAAGATCGAGGACTTTATCCTGTATTCCATCGCTGCGGCCGACATGGCCTGTGCAGATGCGGGCTGGACGCCTGAGGACGAAGAGGCGCGTCTGCGCACCGGCGTTCTGATCGGCTCTGGCATTGGTGGCCTTGGGTCCATCGCGGATACGGCCAACCTGATCCGCGACAAGGGTCCGCGTCGCGTGTCACCCTTCTTTATTCCCGGCGCCCTGATCAACCTGGCCTCCGGGCAGGTTTCGATCCGTCACGGTTTCAAAGGTCCGAACCACTCGGTTGTGACGGCCTGTTCGACCGGTGCGCACGCAATTGGCGATGCCAGCCGCATCATCCGCGCGGGTGATGCAGACGTCATGGTTGCAGGTGGCGGTGAAGGTTGCATCTGCGAGATCGGCATCGCGGGCTTCAACGCCTGCAAGGCACTGTCGACCAAATATGCCGATGACCCCAAGAAGGCGAGCCGCCCCTATGACATCGATCGTGACGGTTTCGTCATGGGCGAGGGCGCAGGCATTGTCGTGCTGGAAGAATATGAACACGCCAAGGCCCGCGGCGCGAAAATTTACGCCGAGGTTCTGGGTTATGGCATGTCCGGCGACGCCTATCACATCACAGCGCCGTCTGAGGATGGCGACGGGGCCGAGCGTTCGATGAAAGCCGCCCTGCGCAGCGCCGGGCTGGAACCGAAGGATCTGGACTATATCAACGCCCACGGCACCTCGACCATGGCGGATACGATCGAACTGGGGGCTGTGGAGCGCCTGTTGGGCGATCATGCCGGCAATGCGACCATGACCTCGACCAAATCGGCCACCGGCCACCTGCTGGGCGCGGCTGGCGCGATTGAGGCGATTTTCTCGATCCTCGCGATCCGCGATCAGGTGGCACCGCCGACAATCAATCTGGAAAACCCGGCGGTTGAAACCCCGATTGATCTGGCGCCGAACGCAAAGCGTGAGCGTGAGATCAACGTGGCCCTGTCGAACTCGTTCGGCTTTGGCGGCACCAACGCGAGCGTGATCTTCGGAAAGGCCAGCTAAATGTGGCGGGCTTTGGCATCGAACGCGCTGACCATCCTGGTGGTCAGCCTGTTCTTGATCGGCGGTCTGATCCTGTGGGGGCAGTCGCAGTACAAGGCCGAGGGCCCGCTGCAATCCGCCATGTGCCTGCAGGTCAAAAGCGGATCGAATATGACCCGCGTCAGCCAGCAGCTTGAAGATGATGGCGCGATCAGCAATGCCATGATCTTCCGGATGGGGGCGGATTACACCGACAAGGCCCAGCAATTGAAAGCAGGCAGCTTTCTGGTGCGCGAAGGTGCGTCGATGGAGCAGATCATCGACGAGATCACCAGCAGCGGCGCCAGCACCTGTGGGTCCGAGATCGAGTATCGCATTGGTGTGACACGGGTTCAGACCCGCGTGCGTGAGTTGGACCCGGCCACGCTGGACTTTGTTGAGATCGCCAGCTTTGAGGCGGGTGAAGAGGAAGCCCCTGCCGAGTATGCAGAGAAGCGTCAGGATTCCGACACTCGCTATCGTGTTTCGGTCGCCGAAGGTGTGACCTCGTGGCAAGTGGTTGAGGCGCTGAAGGGCATCGACGCGCTGACCGGTGAAGTGTCCGAGATCCCGGCCGAGGGTATGCTGGCCCCCGACAGTTATGAACTGGCCCCGGGCGATGACCGGGCGGCCGTGCTGCAGGATATGCAGGACAAGCAACAGTTGCGGATCAACGCGGTCTGGGAAAGTCGCCAGGGTGATTTGCCAATCAGCAGCCCCGAAGAGATGCTGATCCTTGCCTCGATCATTGAGAAGGAAACTGGCGTCCCGCATGAGCGCGGCCAGGTGGCAAGCGTTTTTGTGAACCGGCTGGAAAAAGGTATGAAGCTGCAGACGGACCCAACCGTGATTTACGGCGTCACCAAGGGTCAGGGCGTTCTGGGTCGCGGTCTGCGCCGGAGTGAGCTTCGCCGGGCAACACCATGGAATACTTACGTAATCGATGGTCTTCCGCCGACACCAATTGCCAATCCGGGACTTGCAAGCCTTGAGGCCGCCGTGGCGCCGGAAGAGACGGATTACGTCTTCTTTGTTGCGGATGGAACAGGCGGTCACGCTTTCGCGGAAACGCTGGATGAGCACAACCGCAACGTTGCCAAATGGCGAGAAATCGAAGCCGAGAGAAACAGCTCGAGCAACTAAGAAAAGGGCCGCGTCGAAAAACGCGGCCCTTTCTGTTTTACGCGGCGGGGCGTCGGCGTGGACGGCGACGTTTGGACGGCGCGGGTTTCGACGCCTCATTTGCCCCGTGCGGTCTACGTCCCCGGAACCCGCCACGTTTGCGCGGTTTCTTGGGCTCGGCGAACTCGGGCATGGTTCCGCTGGCGACCGGGATTTCGATCTTCATCAGCTTCTGGATCTGGCGCAGTTGATCCAGTTCATCCGGTGCGCAGAAGGCGATACCTTCACCCTCGCGTCCGGCGCGGGCCGTGCGACCGATGCGGTGCACATAGTTGTCGGGCACCTCGGGCAGGTCATAATTGATCACATAGGCAACGCCGGGAATATCAATCCCACGCGCGGCCACATCGGTGGCGACCAAAACGTTGATTTCACCGGCCCGGAACGCCTTAATTGCGCGGTCACGCTGCCCTTGGCTTTTGTTCCCGTGGATCGAGGCGGCGTTGAATCCGTCCGCCACCAGACCTTTCATCAGTTTCTCGGCCCCGTGCTTGGTGCGGGCGAAGACCAGCGTCAGGGCGTCCATGTCCGCTGAAAGAACTTCGCGCAGCTTCCGTGGTTTCTCGGCCCTGTCAAGGAAATGGACAGATTGCGTGATCTTGTCTGCGGCCTTGCCCGGAGGTGACACCTGCACCCGTTGCGGATTGGTCAGATAAGACTGGCTGAGTTCCTCCATCAATTTCGGCATCGTCGCCGAAAACAGCATGGTCTGGCGTGGCGTGCCCAGGGCGGGCTCGATTTTACGCAGTGCGTGGATAAAGCCCATGTCCAGCATCTGGTCGGCCTCATCCAGCACCAGATGGCGGACTGTGCTGAGGTCAACGGCGCCACGTTCCATCAGGTCGATCAGGCGGCCCGGGGTGGCGACCAGAATGTCGGTGCCGCGCGACAGGAACGAGATCTGCTTGCCGATGGATTGCCCGCCAACCACAGTGGCGACACGCAGTTTCGTTTTCTTGGTCAGATTGCGCAGGCTTTCGGCGATTTGGTTCACCAATTCGCGGGTCGGCGCCAGGATCAGGGCTTTTACCGTTTTCGGCGCGGGTTTGCCAGACTGATTCAACAGATGGTCAATCAGCGGCAGGCCGAAGGCCAGCGTTTTGCCGGTGCCGGTCTGGGCCAGTCCAAGGATGTCGTGACCCTTCAGGGCCAGCGGGATCGCCTGGTTCTGGATCGGTGTGGGTTGGGTAAAGTTGGCGCGTTGCAGCGCGTCATTCAGGGCTGGGGCAAGGCCCAGCATGTCAAAGTCGAACAAGTATCATTCCTTTTAAATCCGGGACGGCTTTCCGCACCGGACACAAGCGAAAGGCCACGCGAACAGCGTGACCGGCAGGGTTTCTGCGAAGCCTCGGGACATACGGGCGAGTCCCATAAATCCGGCCGTCGCATCAAGAACCCTGCGTGAAGGGGAACTAGGAGATGTGTAGTAGCGCTGTGGGGGACCGTTACGGCCCAGATGCTCACGCGTCAGCGCTTGGTCTGCGGCACATGCAGCCTGCGCACGAATTTGTCAAGCTTTGATATGGTCACTGATGGGGCGGGGGCAGGATAGACCACATCCCCGGTATTACCTCGCCCCAGAGAGAACACGACCTCTGTGGATTTGTTATGACTGCAGCAAGCACGTCTTTCGCCTGGTATTTAGCCAGACTGAAAAAGCGCGGGCATCCTCATCTGCCTGAGGGATTCATCGCTTCATTGGCGCCCGTCCCATCACGTGAAGGGGATGCAGTGTGTAGGGAATATCCTCCCGTCGTCGCACCCAGAGTGGCGGTCTGAAAGGCTGGCAATCCAACTGTCCTGCGCGTGGTCGTTCAGGTTTTCTTAATTCGGTGCGTGCGCTGGGTGTTGCGCCCCTGTTGCGCAAATCATTGACTTTGCGCGCTTATTCTCGTATAAGCTGTGTCATGCTAGAAGAAGTGGGCAACGGCCCCGGGGAAACCCGGTGGCCGTTTTTCGTTTCTCTCGTGCGGAAAAACTCACGCATGAGGTCACAGGCAAACATGACTTTGATTACCCCGGAAGAGCGGATGTCCCAGACGGCGGAACTTTTGCAGTCGCTTGAGACATCCATTCGCGGTTTGCGCCAAGCAGCGGAAGAACTGCGCAGGCAAATCGGAACCGGGGAGGATGCAGACCTGGCTGGTACAGCCAAACAACTCGGGCAGTTAGAGGGGCTGATCCGAAGTTGTCAGAAAGTGGAGACAAGCTTTGTCGAACAACATCACAGACAAGCCGGAATTGCCCAAGGGGGGTATGCGCTCGACCTTGAGCGCGCTCGATTTGAAATCGGGTGCAGGTTGGCTCGCCTCCGCCGATGCTGCGGTTCGGGACAGATTTCTGAGTGAGATCGGGGAGGGGGGGCTGTGTGCCCTCCCTTTCCTGTTTGAGTTCTGGGCCTTGCCGCATCAATTGCCGCCCGAGGGCGACTGGCGGTCCTGGGTGATCATGGGCGGGCGCGGGGCCGGCAAGACACGCGCCGGGGCCGAGTGGGTGCGGTCGATGGTCGAGGGGTCAAAGCCGCTGGACCGTGGTGAAGCCAGCCGCGTGGCGTTGGTCGGTGAGACCTTCGATCAGGTGCGCGATGTGATGATCTTTGGCGATAGCGGGATCTTGCACTGTTCGCCACCGGACCGGCGGCCTCAGTGGAAGGCGTCCGAACGCAAGCTGATCTGGCCCAACGGGGCTGAGGCACAGGCGTTCTCGGCGCATGATCCCGAAGGATTGCGGGGGCCGCAATTCGATGCGGCCTGGGTGGATGAGCTGGCCAAGTGGAAAAAGGCGGGCGAGACCTGGGATATGCTGCAATTCGCGTTGCGTCTGGGCGAGCGGCCTCGGGTCTGTGTGACGACCACGCCGCGCAATGTGAAGGTTTTGAAAGCGCTGCTGGCGTCTCCGTCCACCGTACAGACCCATGCGCCGACCGAGGCGAACCGGGCCAATCTGGCGGAGTCGTTTCTGGACGAGGTACGTGCGCGTTATGCGGGCACGCGGCTGGGAAGGCAGGAACTGGACGGGTTGTTGCTGTCGGATGCCGAGGGCGCGCTGTGGACAGGCTCGATGCTGGACGCGGCGCGGGTCGAAAAGGTGCCCGAGTTGGACCGTATCGTGGTGGCGCTGGACCCGGCAGTGACGGCGGGGGCGGATGCGGATGCCTGCGGGATCGTGGTTGTCGGTGCGCAGCTACAAGGACCACCCGAGGACTGGCGCGCCTATGTGCTGGCCGACCGGACGGTGCAGGGCGTTGGTCCGGCGGGCTGGGCGCAGGCAGCGATTGACGCTATGGAGGAATTCGGAGCCGAGCGGCTGGTGGCCGAGGTCAATCAGGGCGGGCAACTGGTAGAGGAAGTCGTGCGGCAGGTGGACCCTCTGGTCCCGTTTCGCGCGGTGCGGGCGTCGCGCGGGAAGGTGGCGCGGGCCGAGCCGGTTGCGGCGTTGTACGAGCAGGGGCGGGTGTCTCATACGGTCGGTCTGGACGCGCTTGAGGAGCAGATGTGCCAGATGACGGCGCGCGGGTTCGAGGGGCAGGGCTCACCCGACCGGGTCGATGCGCTGGTCTGGGCACTGCATGAGCTGGTTGTGGGGCCTGCGGGGGTGTTTAGAAGGCCGAGGGTGCGGAGTCTTTGAGGAAACTAGGCGTTAGTCCGGCAATTTTGCTGAGATGTCATCAACTTGTGCGAGTGAGGATGAAACGATCCGGTCGAATTCGAGCACCGCATCCGGGTTAACCTCTTCTTCCGTATAGTTTGCTGAGACTAGTCGGCGTTGAAACTGCTGTATCAGCTGCGCCCGCTGAACCAAGTCTCGCTTATTGCAAAACCGATCCAATGATAGTTCAGAGGATGGGAAGTTAAGGCAAGCGGAAGCTGCGTCGCGAAGCGCTTCTGCTGCTGCAGCGACGTAGTAGAAGCTACGCCCAATTCGCCGCGAGGAAGCCTCGGCTTCACTGTATTTTAGTAAGAGCTCTACCCAAGCATAATATCCAACGCGAAGTGGGTACGTTTCATCGTAGTCGAAGATAAGGTCGAGATTACTGCTGAGTACCTTGAAGCCAGAACAGCTAGTTTCAATTAGGTCTCGTTGAATGTCATTGGTGTTTTCGGAAGGAACCAAGATTACTTCCGGGGCTTCCTCCAGCCCAGCCCAATATGGAAACGCGACCATTTTTCCATCTTCGCGGAACACCTCTTCTCCGATATTGTATGGTGTTTCAGCGCAAATGCGGAATTCGTTCGGCACGTGAAACGCCAAGCTGTCGGCAGCCGCGATACTGCTCCAGAAAAATGCGGAGGCTAGGCTTATCGCGGACAAAGCCGCTTTGAAAAAGTGATGTTTCATTAAGCGTAATGTTCCAACTTCCTTAGTCTTTGTGCTGGTTACGAAAGAAAAACTCAATGTCGTAATTCATTGATTACGGAATTGTCCGATGGGGTCGTTTCTTAACTACCTGTTGCCCAACCCCCGTACGCCCCATTCCCGAGGCTTAAACTTCTTTCCCTCATAACTCCTTTCAACAAGCCGGACACAGCGGCGACAGAAAGGAGCATCTGGACATGGTATTCGATTTCTTGCGTCGTGGAGCGGCCGGGGAAGCACCCGAGGCAAAGGCCAGCGCGGCCGGACCCGTGGTGGCCTGGCAGACAGGCGGGCGCGTGGCCTGGAGCCCTCGGGACACTGTAACTCTGACGCGGACGGGGTTTTCCGGCAACCCGGTGGGGTTTCGCTCGGTCAAGCTGATTGCCGAGGCGGCAGCGGCCTTGCCTCTGGTCTTGCAGGACCGTGAACAGCGATATGACGTGCACCCTATTCTGACCCTGATGCGCCGCCCGAACGCAGCGCAAGGCCGGGCCGAGTTGATGGAGGCAGTGTTCGGTCAGCTGCTGCTGTCGGGCAATGCCTATATTGAGGCGGTTCAGGCCGAAGACGGATTGCCGGTGGAACTGCACGTTCTTCGCTCGGACCGGATGAGCGTCGTGCCGGGGGCCGATGGATGGCCCAAGGCGTATGATTACACGGTCGGGGGTAAGACCCATCGGTTTGCCGCCGATGCCATCTGCCACATCAAGTCCTTCCATCCGCAGGACGACCATTACGGGTTCTCGCCGATGCAAGCGGCGGCGATGGCGATCGATGTGCATAACAGTGCATCTCGCTGGTCGAAATCGCTGCTGGACAATGCGGCGCGGCCCTCCGGCGCGCTGGTCTGGAAGGGTGGCGACGGTCATGGCGTGATGGCCGAGGACCAGTTCCGCCGCCTCAGCGACGAGATCGAACAGAATTACCGCGGCGCGCGCAATGCCGGTCGGCCGATGGTTCTGGAAGGGGGGCTGGACTGGAAGCCGATGGGTTTCTCGCCATCCGACATGGAATTTCAGAAGACCAAGGAAGCCGCCGCCCGCGAGATCGCGCTGGCCTTTGGGGTCCCGCCGATGCTGCTGGGGATCCAGGGCGACGCGACCTATTCGAACTATCAGGAGGCCAACCGGGCGTTTTATCGCCTGACCGTTTTGCCCTTGGTGACGCGGGTGGCGGCGGCGGTGTCGGAATGGCTCTCGGGCTATACGGGTGAGGATCTGGTGTTGAAGCCTGATCTGGATCAGGTGCCCGCACTGGCAGCCGAGCGGGACGCACAATGGACGCGGGTCAGCCGGGCCGAGTTCCTGACCGATGCGGAAAAGCGGTCTCTGCTGGGTCTTCCGGCGTTGGCGGAGGATGCGGATGGCTGAAGGGTATCCGCCATTCGACTGCGCGCCGGGCCTTCGTCTGGCGGCGCATGAACGGGTGGCCGAAATTCAGCACGCGCATCTGTGCCGCAGGCTGGATCAGATCGAAGAGATGATGGAACGGCTGGAAAAGCGGCTGTGGCTGACGGTCTATGGCGTCGCGGCAGTGATCCTGGCGCAGGTGTTTCAATCGTTCCTTGCGGCCACGCCGTGAAATCAAAAGCTTACGAGGAGGTGTTCATGGATTTGGAACACAAGTTTGCACGGTTCGGAGACGGGCTTTCGGTATCCGAGGATGCGGTGATCGAAGGTTATGCCAGCCTGTTCGGTCAGGTCGATCAGGGCAGTGACGTGGTACAGAAAGGGGCCTATCGCAGCTCGCTGTCCGGGTTGGAAAAGGCGGGCCAGCGAGTCAAGATGCTGTGGCAGCACGACCCGGCGCAACCCATCGGCGTCTGGGATGAGGTGCGTGAGGACGACAAGGGCCTTTGGGTCAAGGGGCGCCTGCTGGAAAGCACGCAAAAGGGCCGCGAGGCGGCGGAGCTGATCCGTGCGGGCGCGATGGATGGCCTGTCGATCGGCTATCGCACCAGGCGGGCTGTGAAGAATGACAAGGGCCAGCGGGTCCTCACCGAACTGGAGCTGTGGGAGGTGTCGCTGGTGACCTTCCCGATGCTGCCCAGTGCGCGGGTGGCGGCAAAGGGATTTTATCCCGACGCCGACGAGACCCTGCGCAGTATTGCCGAGGTGTTCAACGGCGCCCGGCAGGAGCTGGCGCGACCCTAGCGCGCCTCAATCCCACCCAAGAAATGGAAGTGCTGATGAGCAAGACCGAAACCCCGGCCTTGACCGGAGAGGGTGCGTCCCTGGTTCAGGAGGTGAAGCAGGCGATGACTGGCTTCGTGAACGAATTCAAGGGCCTGAAGGCTGAAGTTAAAACCAAACTGCAACAGACAGAAGAGCGACTGACCATGCTGGATCGTAAATCAACCATCGCGGCGCGTCCGCACCTTGCGGCCTCGATCGAAGATGGCGCACCACATCAGAAAGCATTTGATGCCTATGTCCGATCGGGCGAAGATGACGGCCTGCGCGGGCTTGAGATGGAGTCGAAATCGCTGTCGAGCGCGGTCAACAGCGATGGCGGTTACCTGGTCGATCCGCAAACCGCCGAGATCATCAAATCGGTGCTGAAATCCACCGCTTCGATCCGCTCGATTGCGTCGGTGGTGAATGTCGAGGCGAATTCGTTCGACGTGCTGATCGACCACACTGACGTGGGCGCGGGCTGGGCCGATGAAACTTCGGCCGCGACCGAAACCGCGACCCCTTCGATCGACCGCATCTCGATTGCGCTGCACGAGTTGAGCGCCCTGCCCAAAGCCTCGCAACGTTTGCTGGATGACAGCGCGTTTGACGTCGAAGGCTGGCTGGCCGGTCGTATCGCCGACAAGTTCGCCCGCGCCGAGGCGGCTGCGTTCATCTCGGGCGACGGCGCCGACAAGCCGAAGGGTATTCTGGACCACACCAAGGTCGACAATGATGTCTGGGCCTGGGGCAATATCGGCTACGTGCCCACCGGCATCGACGGTGGTGTCGAAGCGGATGCGATTGTCGACGTGGTCTATGCGCTGGGCGCCCAGTACCGCGTGAACGGTACTTTCGTGATGAACTCGAAAACCGCTGGTCTGATCCGCAAGCTTAAGGACAGCGATGGTCGCTTCCTTTGGTCCGATGGCTTGGCCGCGGGTGAGCCTGCGCGCCTGATGGGTTACCCGGTGCTGATTGCCGAGGACATGCCGGATGCGGCGTCCGACAGCTTCTCGATTGCTTTCGGTGACTTCCAGGCCGGTTACACCATCGCCGAACGTCCCGACCTGCGCGTCCTGCGCGATCCGTTCAGCGCCAAGCCGCATGTCCTGTTCTACGCGACCAAGCGCGTTGGCGGCGACGTGAGCGACTTTGCCGCAATCAAGCTGGTGAAATTCGGCACCGCCTAAGCGGTGGCGGATCCGGGGGGCCGGGCAACCGGCCCTTCGGGCGGCGGGTACGGGCCGGGGTGAGATCCCCTGCGTTGTCTAGCTGCTCCCCTCCGTCCGAGCAACGTGGGGCGGCGCGTGCCCGCCAATTTCCTGAAGTGACGACCCCCGGAGGGGGCCGAGATTGCGGAGTGAATGGATGATGTTGATCGAAGAAACCGCCATCGCGGATGCGGCGCTGCCGGTGGATCAGTTCAAGGCGCACTTGCGGCTGGGCACGGGCTTTGCCGAGGACAATGTGCAGGACGAGGTGCTGAAAAGCTTTCTGCGGGCCGCCATTGCCGCGATTGAAGCGCGCACCGGCAAAGTTCTGATTGAACGCGGTTTTTCGTGGCGCCTGAACGGTTGGCGGGATCAGGCGGCCGAGGTTCTTCCGGTGGCTCCGGTGGCGTCGATTGATGCGGTGACTGTGACGGATGCAGTGGGTGACGAAACTGCGTTGGACGCGGACGCGTATCGGTTGGAGCAGGACAGCCAGCGCCCCCGGTTGCGCTCGGCGGGGTCAAGCCTGCCAACGATCGCGACAGGCGGCGCGGTGAAGATTGCATTCACCGCCGGCATGTCCACCGATTGGGGCGGTTTGCCCGCTGATCTGGGGCAAGCGGTGCTGCTGCTGGCAGCGCACTACTATGAATATCGCGATGAAACGGCGCTGGGCGCTGGATGTATGCCCTTTGGCGTAACCAGTCTGATCCAACGCTACCGCACTGTGCGTTTCGGCGCAGGAGTAGCGCAATGAAGACGCCGCGACTGAACCGAAAGCTGGTGCTCGAGGCCCCGGTGCGCAGCGCCGATGGTGCGGGCGGATACACCGAAACCTGGCAGGCGCTGGGAATGGTCTGGGCCGAGGTCACCGCGCGCAGCGGATCCGAGCGGCAGGTGGCAGGAGTACCCGTCTCGCGCGTCGGATACCGCATTGTGGTGCGCGGCGCGCCGGAAGGATCGGCCATGCGCCCCTCGCCGGATCAGCGTTTTGCGGAGGGCACACGGCGTTTTGTCATTCGCGCCGTCGCTGAACGCGACCCGCGAGGCCAGTACCTGACCTGTTTCGCAGATGAAGAGGTGGCGGCATGAGCTATGGGGTTTCAGCTGCCTTGCAGGCAGCGGTGTATCAGCAGCTTTCCGGCGATGCGCGGGTCAGCACGCTTTCCGGTGCCGCGATCTATGACGCGGTTCCCACCGGATCGGTGCCCCAGACCAATGTGACGCTGGGCCCGGAAGAGGTGCAGGACGCCTCGGACCGGACGGGCGCAGGTGCCGTGCATCGGTTCACGGTATCGGTGATGTCCGAAGCGGCCGGCTTTGGTGCCGCCAAGGCCCTTGCCGGGGCGGTGTGTGACGCGCTTGAGGGCGCCGCGCTGAACCTGGATCGGGGGCGACTGGTGGGCCTGTGGTTCGAGCGCGCCTCGGCCCGGCGTACGGGAACCGGCGGCGCTGTCCGCCAGATCGACCTGAGATTCCGCGCCCGCGTGGAAGACGACTAAGCAATCAACGGAGAGAGTATATGGCTGCCCAGAACGGAAAAGACCTGTTGGTCAAAGTGGATATGAACGGCTCGGGCCTGTTCGAGACCATCGCGGGGCTGCGGGCCACGCGGGTCAGTTTCAACGCGGAAAGCGTGGATGTCACAAGCCTTGAAAGCCAGGGCGGATGGCGCGAGCTGCTGTCGGGGGCAGGGGTGAAATCTGCTGCGATCTCGGGTTCTGGCGTGTTCAAGGACGCAGGCACCGATGAACGGGCGCGGCAGCTGTTCTTTGATGGCGAGACGCCGAATTTTCAGGTGATCATTCCCGATTTCGGCATCGTCGAAGGCGCGTTTCAGGTGACCGGTATCGAGTATGCGGGCTCGCATAACGGTGAGGCCACCTATGAGATGAGCCTGGCAAGTGCCGGCGCTCTGTCCTTTACGGCGCTGTAATCCGATGGCCAATCCGTGGACGGGCGAGGTGGCGTTGACCATCGATGGGAAGCGGCGGGTGCTCAAGCTGACGCTGGGCGCTTTGGCGGAATTGGAACAGGAACTGGGCACCGGGTCTTTGGTGGAACTGGTGCAGCGGTTCGAAGGTGGCGCCTTTTCCAGCGGTGACGTGCTGGCGCTGATCGTGGCGGGGCTGCGAGGCGGTGGGGTCGATGTGGCCCGCGCCGATCTGCTGCGCGCCGAGATTGAGGGCGGCCCGATGGCGGGCGCGCGCGCGGCGGCCGAGCTGCTGGCGCGGGCCTTCATGGTGCCGGAGCAGTGAGCGGGTTCGACTGGCCCACCCTGATGCGGGCCGGGATGACCGGCCTGCGCCTGACGCCGGATCAGTTCTGGCGTCTGACCCCGGCCGAACTGCGGCTGATGCTGGGGCAGGGCGCAGGGACGCCGTCGATGAACCGGGCGGGTCTGGACGCCTTGTTGGCGGCATACCCGGACAAGAAACAAGGAGAGCGTGATGACGGATCGTGACGGGATTGACGACCTGCAGGAACGGGGCGAGGCGCTTGGCGACTCGCTGGGGGATGCGGCGTCTATGGCGGCGGCTTTCGACAATCAGATGAAACGGATCAGCGCCGCCTTTGAGGAGACCGGCAAAGACGTTGCCACCTTGGAACGTGGCATGTCCGGCGGATTGCGCAAGGCCTTTGACGGTGTGGTGCTGGACGGGATGAACCTGTCGGATGCGTTGGACGTGCTGAAGAACTCGATGATCCGAACAGCCTACTCGGCGGCGATCAAGCCAGTGACGGATCATTTCGGCGGCATGCTGGCCAACACGGTTGGCGGTCTGGTGCAGGGCATTCTGCCCTTTGCCGACGGCGGCAGCTTTTCTCAGGGGCGCGTGATGCCCTTTGCCAATGGCGGCGTGATCAGCGGCCCGACCACGTTCCCAATGCGTGGTGGCTCCGGACTGATGGGCGAGGCTGGTCCTGAAGCGATCATGCCCCTGTCACGCGGACCGGATGGCAAGTTGGGGGTGCGCACCTCGGGCGGTGGGCGCGCGGTGAACGTGGTGATGAACATCACAACCCCGGACGTCCAGGGGTTCCGGCGCAGCCAGGGCCAGATCGCCGCCCAGATGAGCCGCGCCCTGGGGCGCGGCAATCGCAACAGATAACACGACGGAGCAGGTGATGAATTTCCACGAAGTCAGATTTCCTGCCAGCCTGAGCTTTGGCTCGGTCGGCGGCCCCGAACGGCGCACCGATATCGTGACGCTGGCCAACGGGTTCGAAGAGCGCAACACACCTTGGGCGCATTCCCGGCGGCGCTATGATGCCGGGCTGGGGATGCGGTCGCTGGACGATATCGAAACGCTGGTGTCGTTTTTCGAGGCCCGCCAGGGTCAGATGTTCGGCTTTCGCTGGAAAGACTGGTCGGATTACAAATCGGGGGCGGCAACGGCTGATGTGGCGCAGGACAACCAGGTGATTGCCCGCGGCGATGGCACGGCAACCGAGTTCCAGTTGGTCAAGACCTACAGTTCCGGTGGCTTCAGCTATGTCCGCCCGATCGTCAAACCTGTGCTCGGCACGGTCAAGATCGGCCTCGAGCAGGACCAGATGCGCGAGGGTGTCGATTTCGAGGTAGATCTCGCCACGGGCAGGATCGTGTTTTACGCCCCGCCGCCTGAACAGGTGGAAATCACCGCCGGGTTCGAGTTTGACGTTCCGGTCCGGTTCGACACCGACAGAATCCAGACCAGCGTGGCCAGCTTTCAGGCAGGCGACGTTCCCAATGTCCCGGTAGTCGAGGTGCGTGTCTGATGAGCGGCGATAAACAAGGGCTGCAGACCCATCTGCAAAGCGGGCTGACCACGACCTGCCGGTGCTGGTTGATCCGGCGTCCCGACGGGCAGGAATATGGCTTTACCGACCATGACATGGAACTGAGCTTTGATGGCATGACCTTCAAGGCCAGCACCGGCCTGACGGCCTCGGCAATCGAGCAGGCGACCGGGTTGTCCATCGACAATTCCGAGGCCATGGGCGCGCTGTCCGACGCCGCCGTCACGGAAGAGGATATTGAGTCCGGCCGGTTCGACGGTGCCGAAGTGCGCGCGTGGTTGGTCAATTGGGCCGCGCTCGAACAACGCGTGCTGCAATTCAGGGGCTCGATCGGAGAGATGCGCCGTGCAGGTGGCGCGTTTCACGCCGAGTTGCGGGGCCTTACGGATTTGCTGAACCAGCCTATGGGCAGGATTTATCAGAAACCCTGCACCGCGGTTCTTGGCGACAGTGCCTGCAAATTCAACCTTAACATTTCTGGTTTTCAGGCCGAGGCCGAAGTTGTGAGTTTGATCGCTGGCAATGCCTTGCAACTGAAAGGCGCCAGCGGATGGGACACGGGTTGGTTCAAGCGCGGCAGATTGGATGTCGTGTCGGGACAGGCGGCCGGGCTTTGGGATTCGATCAAACAGGATGAGCAGATCTCCGGCGGGCGCAGTGTGTCACTTTGGTCTGGGATCACCGGGGGGCTGGCCGTCGGCGATCGGGTCAGGCTGACGGCCGGATGCGACAAGAGTATGTCCGTCTGCCGTCTGAATTTCAATAATGTTTTGAATTTTCAGGGCTTTCCTGACCTTCCTGGTGAAGACTGGATGATGGCGGTGCCAAAGCAAGGCAATCCGAACACCGGAGGAAGCAGACGATGAACGCGGGTAGGCAAGATATTGTGGACGAGGCGCGCAGCTGGCTGGGAACACCTTATGTGCATCAGGCGTCGGTCAAAGGGGCAGGCACGGATTGTCTGGGCTTGCTGCGGGGCGTGTGGCGCGCGCAGCTTGGGCATGAACCAGAAGCGGTTCCCACCTACAGCATGGACTGGTCCGAACCTCAGGGAGAGGAGCGCATGTGGGCCGCCGCCCGGCGGCATCTCATCGAAAAGAAACCCAAGGATGTGGCTTCCGGCGATGTGCTGTTGTTCCGGATGCGCGATGGGCGTGTGGCCAAACATGTCGGCATCGTCAGCGCGACAGGGACCGTGCCGCGATTCATTCACGCCTACTCTGGGTATGGCGTTGTCGAAAACACGCTGAGCGACCCCTGGCGCCGCCGGGTGGTTGCTTGTTTTGAATTCCCGCTGGAGGTTAAGTGAATGGAAACAATAGTTCTCTCCGCAGCAGGGGCCGCGATCGGCGGCGCGATTGGCGGCACTGTTGCGGGGCTGTCAACGGCTGTTATCGGCCGCGCAGTGGGCGCAACACTGGGCCGGGTCATCGATCAACGGCTGATGAGCCAATCGGTAATGGGGGGTGGCAGCGAAGTTGTCGAAACCGGACGTCTGGACCGGTTCCGCCTGACGGAAACCGGAGAAGGCGCCCCCGTCGCCACGATTTTCGGACGTATGCGGGTGGGCGGTCAGGTCATCTGGGCGTCGGATTTTCTGGAAACCAGAAGCACAAGCACGACCACGCAATCCGGAGGCGGTGGCGGCAAAGGTTCTCCAAAAACGCCCGAGGTCACAACGACCACGCACAGCTACAGCTATTCGATTTCCTTGGCCATTGCAGTTGGCGCCGGCTGGATTTCGGATGTCGTGCGCATTTGGGCGGACGGTGAAGAACTGGAACGCGCAAGTCTGAACATGCGCATCTATCACGGGGGCAATCACCAATTGCCGGACCCTCTGATCGAGGCCATTGAGGGCGCAGGCAACGTTCCGGCTTATCGCGGCACCGCTTATGTGGTGATTGAGGACCTGCAACTGGCATCCTTCGGCAACCGGGTGCCGCAGTTTTCGTTCGAGGTTGTGCGGCAGGAACAACCGGGTTTGCCCGATACTCCGGACGCGCTGTCCAGAACGATCCGGGGCGTTGCGCTGATGCCAGGTACCGGCGAGTATGCCCTGGCCAGCGAACAGATCAACTATACCAAGGGCAGAGGACAGAGCTGGGCCGCGAATGTAAATTCCGCCTCGGGGGTGTCGGATTTGGTAACCGCCACCCGATCTCTGCAAACAGAGCTTGGGTCCTGCGGCGCGGCCTCGTTGATCGTGTCCTGGTTCGGAGATGATCTGCGGTGTGGAACCTGCCAGCTGCAACCGAAAGTTCTGCACAAGGACATCGAAGGCGAGAACATGCCGTGGCACGTGGCAGGGGTGTATCGCAACTCTGCCCAGCAGGTCCGGCACAAGGATGGTCTGCCTGTCTATGGTGCGACACCCGCCGATCAGTCGGTGGTGCAGGCGATCCGGCATCTGAAGGGCTCTGGCAAACGTGTCATGTTCTATCCGTTCATTCTGATGGACCAGCTTGAGGGCAACGGATTGCCCGACCCGTGGTCCGATGCCGGCAACCAGCCGCATCTGCCGTGGCGCGGCCGGATCACGTTGAGCGAGGCTCCGGGGCGTGCCGGGTCACCGGATCAAACAGCCGCCGCAGACGCGCAGGTCGCCGCGTTCTTCGGATCCGCGCAGGCCAGCGATTTTGTCGTCGGTGACGGAGTGGTGTCCTATACCGGCCCACAGGAATGGGGTCTGCGCCGGTTTATCCTGCACTACGCGGCTCTGTGCAAAGCTGCCGGAGGAGTGGATTCATTCTGTATCTCATCCGAGATGCGCGGTTTGACGCAAATCCGTGGCGCGTCCGGTTTTCCCGCTGTGGCGCAGTTGCGGTCGCTTGCGGCAGAGGTGCGCGCGATTTTGGGACCGGAAACCAAGATCGGCTATGCGGCAGATTGGAGCGAGTATTTCGGTTATCAGCCCAATGACGGATCGGGGGACCGCTATTTCCATCTCGATCCGCTGTGGGCCGATGACAACATCGATTTTGTCGGTGTCGACAACTACATGCCGCTGTCCGACTGGCGAGACGGGGTGGACCATCTGGATGCGCAGGCCGGGGCCGAAGCGATCTATGACCTCGACTACCTTCGCGGCAATATCGAAGGCGGCGAGGGTTATGACTGGTACTATGCCTCACCCGAAGAGGCCGAGGCCCAGATCCGTGCACCGATTACGGATGAGGATCACAATGAGCCGTGGATCTGGCGCTACAAGGATTTGCGCAACTGGTGGTCAAACCGGCACCACCAGCGCATCGGCGGTGTTCGGCAGGCCAACCCGACGGATTGGGTGCCCGGATCAAAACCGATCTGGTTCACTGAGCTGGGTTGTGCCGCAATCGACAAGGGGACCAACCAGCCGAACAAGTTTCTTGATCCCAAATCCTCGGAATCCAGCCTGCCGAAATACTCCAATGGTCTGCGCGACGATTTCATGCAGGTGCAATACCTGAAGGCGATGTTGGGCTATTGGTCCGATCCGGCAATCAACCCGGTTTCGGATGAATATGGCGGTCCGATGGTGGACATGGCAAACGCCTATGTCTGGGCCTGGGACGCACGCCCCTTTCCAACCTTTCCAAACCTGCGCAGCCAATGGAGCGATGGTGTGAACTACCCACGCGGTCATTGGCTGAACGGGCGATCGGGAACGCGCACTCTGGCCTCGGTTGTCACGGAAATCTGCCACGGCGCCGGGGTGACGCATATCGATGTATCGCGGCTGTATGGCGTGGTGCGGGGGTATGCGATTGAAGACGTGTCCAGCGCGCGTGCGGCGCTGCAGCCGTTGATGCTGCGTTATGGCTTTGATGCGATTGAAAGGGATGGCGTGTTGCTGTTTCGGATGCGCGACGGTCGCAGACCGGTTGAGCTGGACAGTGATTTGCTGGCCGACAGCGCGGATATCGAAGGACGTGTCGAATATCGCCGGGAGGCCGAGGCCGAATTGACGGGCCGCGTACGGTTGCGGTTTGTGCAATCGGACGCCGATCATGACGTCGTGTCAGAAGAGGCTGTCCTGCCGGATACCCGCACACATTCCGTGTCGGTGAACGAGATGCCTTTGTCGATGACGCGTGCGGAAGGTCGCCAAACGGCCGAACGCTGGCTAAGCGAAGCGCGGGTCTCGCGCGAGACAGCCCGGTTTGCGTTGCCGCCTTCGATGCTGCACCTGGGTGCGGGTGACGTCGTCACTCTGACCAAAGATAGGCAGGGTGCGCGGTATCGCATCGACCGTCTGGAACAGGCCGATCTGCAATTGGCTGACGCGGTGCGGATCGAACCCGGCCTCTATGCGCCGTCCGATCTGCCCGATGACGAGGTGACCGCAAAGCCCTTTTTCGCACCTGTTCCCGTCTTGCCCGTATTCATGGATTTGCCGCTGATCACCGGATCGGAAGCGCCGCACGCCCCATATCTTGCCGCTTCGGCAAACCCCTGGCCCGGCAGTGTTGCCGTCTACTCGGCGGCCAGCGACGAAGACTATGCACTGCAAGAGGTCATCTCGGGGCAGGCGGTTATCGGGTTCACGGAAACGCCGCTCAGGCAGGCGGGTGCGGGTATCTGGGACGAAGGTGCGCCACTGCGGGTCAATCTGGTCGACGGGATGCTGGAATCGCGCCCGCGTGAGGCCCTTTTGAACGGCGCCAATCTGGCGGCAATCGGCGATGGGACACCCGGCAACTGGGAGGTTTTCCAGTTCGCAAATGCCACTCTGCAGGAGGCAGGTATCTATACCTTGTCCGGGCGTTTGCGTGGCCAACTGGGGACAGATGCGACGATGCCCGATATCTGGCCCGAAGGGTCGATGTTCGTTTTGCTGGATCAGCGGGTTTATCAAACAAGCCTCCTGCGGTCCGAGCGGCGGGTGACCAAACACTATCGCATCGGCCCGGCGACGCGGGGATATGACGACCCGTCCTTCACCCACCTTGTCGAAACCTTCGATGGCAACGGACTGCGCCCCTATGCGCCGGTGCATCTCAGGGCGGTTTCCTCGGCCACAGGCGACCAGCTGTCCTGGATACGCCGCACTCGGTTGGACGGGGACGATTGGGCCGGTCTGGACGTGCCGCTGGCGGAAGAGAGCGAATCCTACCTTGTTCAAATTCGTGTCAACGGCGCGCCTGTGCGGGAACAGGTCGTGAGCGCGCCGAACTGGTTCTATACGGCCGCGGCACAAACGGCGGATGGGCTCAGCGGGGCCTATGAGGTCCGGGTGGCACAGGTCTCGGCCAGCTACGGGCCGGGCCTGCCGACCTGCCTGACAGTCGGGTAAACCGCGACATGCGCCCTGTTTTACACGGAGATGTCAGCGCCGCGGCGCGGGCCCTTCTGGCCGCGCCGCAGGTGGACCGCGATCGTCTCTGCACCCGCATGATCCACGAAGCGGAACTGGCCGACAAACATGTCGGCCATACCGGGCGGCTTCATCCACTATTCGGAAATGGCTCGTTGATGGCAGCGGCCCGCAACAGACGGCTGGCGGATGAACCGGGTTTTGACGACCCGCAGTATTGTCAGTGTTTTGAAATGGTTCTGCGTCATCTGATCCGGTTCCAGATCAACCGGATGCACAGCTGACGCATTTGGTGGCGGCGAGGTCGAGGTCCAGCCGACCTTTGGGGATCTCGTCGCCGCAATCCTCGCAATACCCGAATTCCCCTTCCTGAATGCGGGCCAGCGCCGCCTGCAAGCGTCGCGTCTCGACATCCCGATTGGCCTGCTGCGCCTTGGCCATGGCCTGATTCTGCAATGCATCCATCCTGCTGAGGCGCCCGACGGCCTGCTGGTCCAGCTCGACAATGGCCTGCGCGTCTTTTTCCGAGGCCGAATGATCCGCAATCTCGATCAATCGGGCCTGAATCCTTGCGGCAAAGCCTGCCAATTCGGTTTCATTCATTTTCGTTACCCTGCAAATCACGGGTTTGCGTTTGGTGTTTTTACAACTAAATGGCATTCTAGGCGCAGCAAAGGATCAAAAACCATGTTGGAAAAGCGCAGTCTCGTAAGACCGGTTGATCCGGTCTGGACCCGTATCACCACCGAAGCTCAGGCGGCCGTCGAGAGCGAGCCACTTATGGGCGGTCTGGTGCACGCCTGTATCCTGCACCACCGCAGCCTTGAACGGGCTTTGTCGTACCGGGTGTCGGCCAAGCTGTGCTCGAACGAGATGTCGATGATGGTTCTGCGTGAGATCGTGGACGAGGCTTATGCCGATGACCTGTCGCTGATCGAGGCCGCGCGTGCGGACCTGATGGCCGTGTATGAACGCGACCCTGCGTGCCACCGCCTGTTGCAGCCGATCCTGTACTTCAAAGGCTATCAGGCGATGCAGGCCTATCGTGTGGCGCATTGGCTTTGGAATAAGGGCCGTCATGATCTGGCGTATTTCTTCCAAATGCGCTCGTCCGAGATTTTCGGGATCGACATTCATCCAGCCGCGAAGATCGGCAAGGGGATCATGATTGATCATGCTCATTCCATCGTGATCGGTGAAACGGCGGTTGTCGGAGACAATGTGTCGATGCTGCATTCAGTGACCCTTGGCGGAACCGGCAAGGAAGAGGAGCAGCGCCACCCCACGATCGGTGATGGCGTTCTGATCGGTGCCGGCGCGAAGGTTCTTGGCAATATCGAGGTGGGCCATTGCAGCCGCATCGCCGCAGGTTCAGTGGTGTTGCAAGAGGTACCTGCCTGCACCACCGTCGCGGGCATCCCCGCCAAGATCGTGGGAGAGGCGGGCTGCGATCAGCCTTCGGTTTCGATGGATCACATGCTGGGCAAGGACCAGTAGAGATCAGTTCGAGCGGTTGTTGCGCCGCTCCTGCCGCGCGCGCTTGCGTTCCTCGCGCCTTTGTTTCCGCAGTTCAATGCGTCTTTTGCGGTCTGCTTACTGCTTTGCGATGACGGCGGGGTCATAGGACTTGAATTTGGAATTTTCGCCGGGAGAGCTGTTGGGTTTTGCGATGGCGGCGGCAGGTGCCGTGGTGGCCGTCAGGGCAACCAGAAGCAGGGTCTTGGTCAAATCAGAAATGCGCATGGTCCACCTTTAGGCTGCAAAGCCGTCTGCATCAAAGGTGGGAGAGTGCGGTTGTTTGGGCAACCAGCCCGGCGATCACGCATGCTCACATCGTGGCTGAGATCGTGAGAGCACCCGCCGAGGCCTGACCCCGGCGGGTGATGTTTGATCAGGCCAGCATGACCATTGGGTTTTCCAGATTGTCGACGATGGCTTGCAGCAGCTCTGCGCCTAGCGCACCGTCAATCACCCGGTGATCGACCGACATTGTAACCGACATGACGGTTGCTACGGCCAGCTCGCCGTCAGCGCCCACCACCGGTTTCTTGACGCCGGAACCCACGGCCAGAATACCGGCATGGGGCGGGTTCACGATGGCGTCGAAATTGTCGATGCCGAACATGCCGAGATTCGAGATCGCAAATGTGCCGCCCTGATACTCATGCGGTGCCAACTTACGCTCGCGCGCACGGGAGGCGAGGTCTTTCATCTCGGTCGATAGGGCGGACAGCGATTTGGTATCGGCATCTTGCAGGACCGGGGTGAACAGGCCGCCTTCGATGGCGACGGCGACCGCCACATCCGAAGGTTTCAGTTGCAGAACGCGATCACCAGCCCAGACCGCATTGCAGGCGGGAACCTGCTGCAGCGCGTTAGCGACAGCCTTGATAATGAAATCATTAACGCTGAGCTTCACGCCACGGCCTTCCAACTGCTTGTTCAGTTGGCCGCGGAATTTCAGCAGAGCGTCCAGCTTGATATCGCGGCGCAAGTAGAAATGCGGGATGGTTTGCTTGGCTTCGGACAGGCGGGCGGCAATGGTTTTGCGCATCCCGTCGAGCTTGATCTCCTCGTAGTCGCGACCCTCGTACATTTTGGCCACGGCATCCGCCGACGGGCCTGCCGGTGCTGCGGCTGCCGGGGCGGTTGCGGCAGGTGCAGCGGCAGGTGCCGGAGCGGTTGCCGTTGCGCCTTCGACATCAGCCTTGACGATCCGGCCATGCGGGCCGGTGCCTGCGATCTGTGTCAGATCCAGACCTTTTTGCGCAGCAATGCGTCGGGCCAACGGGGAGGCGAAGATACGACCGCCATTGGCCTTGGCCGGTGCTGCCGGTGCAGGGGCGGGCGCCTCGGACGCCGCTGGTGCGGCAGCCTCGTTGCCCGCGGCGGCTGCGGGGGCAGCCGCAGGAGCTGCGGCAGATGCGCTGCCAATGTCATCGGTGCTTTCGCCATCTTCCAGCAGGACCGCAATCGCGGTGTTGACCTTGACCCCTTCGGTGCCTTCCGGGATCAGAATTTTGCCAACGACTCCTTCGTCAACGGCTTCGAACTCCATCGTCGCCTTGTCGGTTTCGATCTCGGCCAGCAGGTCGCCGGACGAGACGGTGTCGCCTTCCTTGACCAGCCATTTGGCAAGCGTGCCTTCCTCCATCGTTGGGGAAAGGGCGGGCATCAGAATTTCGGTGGGCATCTGTCTGTCGCTCCTTACCGGTAGGTCACTTGTTTGACGGCGGCGATCACCTCATCGGTGGTGATCAGGGCCAGCTTTTCGAGGTTTGCGGCGTAGGGCATCGGGACGTCCTTGCCGGTCAGCGTAATGACGGGTGCGTCGAGGTAATCGAACGCCTCCTGCATCACCACCGAGCTGATGTAGCTGCCGACCGAGCCTTGCGGCCAGCCTTCTTCGACGGTCACCAGACGGTTGGTCTTCATCACCGAGTTGATGATCGCGCCGGTGTCCATCGGGCGGATGGTGCGCAGGTCGATGACCTCGGCGCTGATGCCGTCTTCGGCCAGCTTGTCAGCGGCTTCCAGCGCGTATTGCATCCCGATGCCAAAGCTGACGATGGTCACGTCCGAGCCTTCGCGCCAGATACGGGCCTTGCCGAGTGGAACAGTGAGATCATCCACCTGTGGGACGTCAAAAGACCTTCCGTAGAGGATTTCGTTCTCTAGGAAAACCACCGGGTTGGGATCGCGGATTGCCGATTTCAGCAGGCCCTTGGCGTCGGCCGCCGAATAGGGCATCACAACCTTCAGGCCTGGAACCTGCATGTACCATGCGGCGTAGTCCTGAGAGTGCTGCGCAGCCACGCGGGCCGCCGCACCATTTGGACCGCGGAACACGATCGGGCAGCCCATCTGGCCACCAGACATATAAAGCGTCTTGGCGGCAGAGTTGATGATCTGGTCAATCGCCTGCATGGCGAAGTTGAAGGTCATGAACTCGACAATCGGTTTCAGGCCACCGAAGGCCGAGCCGACCGCGATACCGGCGAAGCCGTGCTCGGTGATCGGGGTGTCGATCACGCGTTTCGCACCGAATTCGTCGAGCAGACCTTGGGAGATTTTATACGCGCCCTGATATTCAGCGACTTCTTCGCCCATCAGGTAAACGTCTTCGTCGCCGCGCATTTCCTCGGCCATCGCATCGCGCAGGGCTTCGCGGACCGTCTGCTGCGCCATCTCGGCGTCGGCGGGCCAGTCAGGCGACAGGTCCACGACCGGAGCGGCTGGCGCGGCGGCAGGAGCGGGGGCCTCAACCGCCGCAGGGGCGGCTTCGGTCTCCGCTGCGGCTGCGGGGGCAGCCGCGGGCAGGGCGGAGGCGTCTTCGCCTTCTTCGACCAGAACGGCGATAGGAGTGTTGACCTTGACGCCTTCGGTGCCCTCGGCGATCAGAATCTTGCCGAGGATACCTTCATCGACGGCTTCGAACTCCATCGTCGCTTTGTCGGTTTCAATCTCGGCCATGATGTCGCCGGAAGATACGGTGTCGCCTTCCTTGACCAGCCATTTGGCCAGCGTGCCCTCTTCCATCGTCGGCGAAAGGGCGGGCATGAGAATTTCGGTTGCCATGTCTTAATCGTCCTCTCAGGCGTAGATATCTGTCCAGAGCTCGTCCAGCGACGGCTCGGGGCTTTCTTTTGAGAATTCGGCGGCCTGGTTTACGATCTCTTTGATCTCTTTGTCGATCGCCTTCAGGTCATCCTCGGAGGCATGTTTGCCGGTCAGCAGCAGCTCGCGCACGTGTTCGATCGGGTCGCTTTGTTCGCGGACCTTCTGAACCTCTTCGCGGGTGCGGTACTTGGCCGGGTCGGACATCGAGTGGCCGCGATAGCGGTAGGTCTTGACCTCAAGGATATAGGGGCCTTTGCCCGCGCGGCAGTGCGCGACGGCTTTCTCACCGGCGGCTTTGACCGCCAGCACGTCCATGCCGTTGACGATCTCACCGGGGATGCCGAACGCCTCACCACGGTGGTAGATATCCTTGGTCGAGGTCGAGCGCGCCTGGGCCGTGCCCATGGCGTATTGGTTGTTCTCGATCACGAAGATCACCGGAAGGTCCCAGATCGCCGCCATGTTGAAGGTCTCATAGACCTGGCCCTGGTTCGCTGCGCCATCACCGAAATAGGTGAAGGTCACGCCGCCGTTTTCCTTGTATTTGTCGGCAAATGCCAGACCTGCGCCCAGCGGGACCTGCGCGCCGACGATGCCGTGGCCGCCGTAGAAGTGTTTCTCTTTCGAGAACATGTGCATCGAGCCGCCCTTGCCCTTGGACAATCCGCCCTCGCGCCCGGTCAGTTCTGCCATCACGCCGCCCGGGTCCATGCCACAGGCCAGCATGTGGCCGTGATCGCGGTATGAGGTGATACGCTTGTCACCTTCCTTGGCTGCGGCCTCGAGGCCCACAACAACGGCCTCCTGCCCGATGTAGAGGTGGCAGAACCCACCGATCAGACCCATGCCATAAAGTTGACCCGCTTTTTCTTCGAATCGGCGGATCAATAGCATTTCGCGGTAGTAGGTTTTGAGCTCTTCCGCAGAAACGTTTGGTTTCTTTGTGGTTTTTCGCGCAGCCATTGTGGCGATCTCCCCCTTTCGGACAGATAGTTTAGCGTTAAACTATCTCATAAAGCATTTCCTGCTTTCTGGCGAGGGGAAATGTGACGCAGCGTCCGTTCCTGCGGAAACAGGCCGTTTTTGCTGAATAAGATACTGGCGTGCAGAGAGTTTTCGTCGAAAACCTTGGTCCGGATCAGCGAATGACGATCTCATCCGAACGGATCATGCCCAGAACCGAGCGTGCCTGTTGATCCAGCAGATCGAGGTCCAGATACGTATCCGACAAGCGGCGGGTCAGGTTTTCCATCTCGGTGATCTCAGCCTCGAGCTTGGCGAGGTCGCGTGACAGGGCGTCCCGTTCCGCCGCAATCTCGACCCGTCGGAACAGGCCATAGTCGCCCTGCACGGCGGCAAAGGTGAAATACACACCCAGCATAAACGCCACCATGAAGAAAACGACTGCGCCCAAACCGGGCCGATGGGAACGGGACACTCTGTTTACCGCCGTATGAATTGCCTCAATAACGAGCCCTTTGCGAGCATCTGTCCGCACTATGTCACAGGTGATTCGGGTTGTGAATCCCCTGATTCGCAAATTTCCAAATTTGTTGACTGCACGTTGTCAGCGCCATGCGTTCAGCGCGTGATTGCGGATCAGGGTCTGCTCTTCCATACAGGCCCAGTAGAACATCGGCGCTGCACTGCCGTCGCTTTTCAGTTCAGGCTCACAGGTTGCGTCGCGGGTTTTCAACCAGGCGCGTTGTTCGGTCAGCAGGCTTTGTCCATTGCCACGCGCATCCGCCCGGGGTTTGACCTCTTTCCAGATCCGGTTGAGTTCGCGGTCGGCGATTTCCCATTTTTCCTTGGCGCAGAAATTCGCATCCAGCTGAGTCTGACCGCCGCAGCTGGACTGGGCAATAGCGGGCAGGGGAAACAGGGCAATGATCAGGCAGGCAAAAACTCTCATGGCAAAATCTCCACTGAATGTGAGGATTTTACCATGACTCTGAATACACGGCCAATTTGCGCGGTTCAGCCTTCCAGCGCGGCAACACCGGGCAGGGTTTTGCCTTCCATCCACTCCAGGAATGCGCCACCAGCAGTCGAGATATATGAAAAGTCCTTGGCCGCCCCCGAAGCGTTCAGCGCGGCGACCGTATCCCCGCCACCCGCGACCGA
The DNA here is from genome assembly GCF_049195285.1 of Ruegeria sp. MALMAid1280. Taxonomy (NCBI): domain Bacteria; kingdom Pseudomonadati; phylum Pseudomonadota; class Alphaproteobacteria; order Rhodobacterales; family Roseobacteraceae; genus Ruegeria; species Ruegeria sp. MALMAid1280. The sequence goes on from NZ_JBMIRT010000049.1 coordinate 220,214, forward strand.
CACCAGTTGCCCCGAGCGGGTCAGCGCGGCGGCTTTCAGCGCCGCGGCATTGGTGGCGGCGTCAAAGGGCTCGATCTCGAACGCGCCCAGCGGACCGTTCCAGATCAGGGTCTGGCTTTTGGAGAAGATCTCGGTGATAGCGGCGACGCTTTCGGGACCTGCGTCCAGGATCATGCCGTCCTCGGTGCATTGATCGGTGGGCAATACCTGATGCGGGGCGTTGGCCTCGAACTTGTCGGCAACAACAATGTCGGTGGGCAGTACGATGGTGCAGCCCGCGCCTTCGGCTTTGGTCAGGATCTCGACCGCGGTGTCTTTCATCGCGGTTTCGGCCAGCGATTTGCCCACGTTCAGGCCCTGAGCGACAAGGAACGTGTTCGCCATGCCGCCACCGATCACCAGATAGTCCACCTTGGTGATCAGATTGCCCAGCAACTCCAGCTTGGTCGAAACCTTCGCGCCGCCGACCACGGCGGTCACAGGGCGTTTGGGCGCACCCAGAGCGCCTTCCAGCGCCTCAAGCTCGGCCTGCATCAGGCGGCCAGCGCATGAGGGCAGCAGGCGGGCGATGGCTTCGGTCGAGCTGTGGGCGCGGTGGGCGGCCGAGAACGCATCGTTGCAATAGACGTCGCCCAGCTTGGCCATTCCGGCGGCCAGATCGGCGTCATTCTTGGTTTCAGTCGCGTGGAAGCGGGTGTTTTCCAGCAGCAGCACCTGACCGGGCTGCAGCGCCTCGGCGGCCAGTTCGGCCTCGGTGCCGACGCAATCGGCGGCAAACAGGACCGAGGAACCAAAGGCATCTTCCAGCGTGGGGACGAGTTGCTTCAACGACAGGTTCTCGCGCCGCTCGCCGCCCGGACGTCCGAAATGCGCCAGCAGGATGGGCTTGCCACCGGTGGCCAGAATGTCGCGAACCGTGGGCACGATGCGCTGAATGCGGGTCGCGTCGGTCACGACCCCGTCCACAACCGGCACGTTGATGTCGACGCGCACCAGCACGCGTTTGCCGTTCAGGTCCATGTCGTCGAGAGTTTTCCAGCCCATCGTGCAATCCTCGGAGATGTGAAACAGATTTAGGCGGTTCTTTTCCTGCATTTTGCCCTCAGGTCAATGCGTCACTTGGCATTCATGCGCATGGCGAATAGGTATTTGCGCAAGACCAAACGACAGGAGGGCCTCATGGCCGAGATCAAGGATCCCGAAAACACGATCATCATCGAACTGAAGGGCGGCAACGTCGTCATCGAATTGCTGCCGGACGTGGCCCCTCAGCACTCGGCCCGGATGAAAGACCTAGCGCGCGGTGGCGAGTATGACAACGTGGCTTTTCACCGTGTGATCGACGGTTTCATGGCGCAGACCGGTGACGTGCAGCACGGTGACATGGAAGACGGGTTCAACCTGCGTATGGCGGGCACCGGTGGATCGTCGCTGCCGAACGTCCCGGCCGAGTTTTCCAAGCTGCCGCATGACCGGGGCACGCTGGGCGCGGCACGCTCGCAGAACCCGGATTCGGCCAACTCGCAGTTCTTCATCAACTTCAAGGACAACCACTTTCTGAACGGTCAGTACACCGTTTATGGCCGCGTCATCGACGGGATGGAGCATGTGGATGCCATCGTACGCGGTGAGCCGCCTGCAAACCCGGATCGCATGATCAGCGTCAAGGTGGCAGCCGATGTATAAGCTGGCCGCTGCCTTTGCCCTTCTGGCCAGCCCTGCGCTGGCCACCGGGCTTCAGATCGAAATCGAGGGGGAGGGCGCTAACGGCACCGTCACCGTCGACCTGTTCGAAGATCTTGCCCCCAAACATGTTGAACAGATCAGCGCTCTGGCCGCTGAAGGCAAATATGATGGCGTGGTGTTTCACCGGGTGATCGACGACTTCATGGCGCAGACCGGCGACGTAGAATTCGGCCGTATCGGCGGCGACATGCGCCGCGCTGGCACGGGTGGGTCCGACCGTCCGAACCTGCCTGCCGAGTTCTCTGACTATAACTATGACCGTGGGGTTGTGGGGATGGCACGGGCACAAGATCCCGACAGCGCGAACTCGCAATTCTTCATCATGTTCGAACCGGGCCCGTTCCTGAACGGTCAGTACACGGTTGTTGGTCAGGTGACCGAGGGCATGGACGTGGTCGATGCGATCAAGCGCGGTGACGGCCCCAACGGCGCTGTGATCGGTCAGCCGGACGTGATGAAAAAAGTCACTGTCACCGAGTAAATCAAAAAGCCCCGACGCAATCCGCTTCGGGGCTTTTATGTATCAGTCGTCGCCCATCGCCTGCCAGATCAGCGCCCCGATGGCGGCGCCGATCAGCGGCGCGACCCAGAACAGCCAAAGCTGCGCCAGGGCCGGTGCATCGGCAAACAAGGCCACTCCGGTGGACCGCGCCGGATTGACCGACGTGTTGGTCACCGGGATCGAAATCAGGTGGATCAGCGTCAGACACAGGCCAATGGCGATCGGGGCGAACCCGTCAGGCGCAAAGTTGGAAGTTGCGCCAAGAATGACGATGATGAAGAACGCAGTCATCACGATCTCGATCACCAGCGCGGACATCATCGAGTAGCCTTCGGGCGAGGCATCGCCATACCCGTTCGAGGCAAACCCGCCGACGCCCTCAAACCCCGGAGCACCGCTGACGATCAGATACAGGACTGCTGCGGCGGCAATTGCGCCGATCACCTGCGCGATCCAATAGGGGATCAGATCCTTGGCGGGAAACCGGCCGCCCATCATCAGGCCAAGGCTGACTGCCGGGTTGAAATGCCCGCCCGAAATGTGGCCGACCGCATAGGCCATGGTCAGAACTGTCAGGCCGAAGGCAAAGGAAACGCCCAGCCAGCCGATGCCCACATCGGCAACACCTGCTGCCAGAACGGCGCTACCGCAGCCGCCCAGCACCAGCCAGAACGTGCCGAAAAACTCGGCCATGAGTTTTGATGACATGAAAATCCCTCCTGAAAACACTGATTTAAGGTTAATTCAATAATCGCATTTTGTGAAATGTCGGGTAACGGGGAAATTCCAAACAAGCCGTTCAGAAATGATCCGGCGGGTTTGACCGGGCAGCTATACCCAGCTGACCGGGTCCAGACGGAACAGTTTCGACAGCTGTTCGTATACCTCGGGTACTGCGGCTTTCAGTTGGCGCGGCTGTTCGAAGAAAACCTCGACCGAGACGGCAAAGAACTCTTCGTGGCCAGTTGCGCCATAGGGATCAATGGCAGTGTGTTGGCCGTGTTCCACCGCACGTACATGGGCGTCATAGGCGGTCAAAAAGACGCGTTCCCATTCGGCAAAGCTTTGCCCGTCATTCAGGATTGGAACGCCGTTGGTGCCGCCTGACAGATCATCGACCTGATGCGCAAACTCGTGCAAGACGACGCTTTGCCCGTCATGATCATTCGCCGCGCCTTTTCGGCTGTGCGACCATGACAGGATCACCGGTCCGCGATCCCAGCTTTCGCCGGTGCGGACGATTTCCTTTTCGCTTACGACATAGCCGTCCTGCCGACGTTGGCGCGATTTGAATGCACTGGGATAGATCAGGATCGTTGTCAGGTGGTCATACCAGAGGTCGCTGTTTACCAGCAGCAGGCTGGCTTGCGCGGCGATAGCCAGTTCCATCACTTCGGTGACCTCAAGCCCGTCGCAGCCGTGGAATTGCACCTGGTTCAGAAACAGGTTCACCTTGCCATCCAGCTTGGCGCGCAGGTCAGGGGGCAGGCGGCGGATCAGCGGTACCTGCTGTTCGATCACGCGGCGTTGGTGGTCGGTCAGGGGGGTGGCCAGCAATTCCTGCCGCGCCTGTGACCTGGACCAGTGACGGTACAGGAAATAACCCGCGATCAGCAGCAGGAGTGAGAAAAAGATTAACATGTCAGAACCCTATACCGACCGATCTCGTCGGCAAGGGTAAAAGAAAAACGCCGCAGGGTGACCCGCGGCGTTTGTGCATTCGGATATCAGGTCAGCGTTACTGCTTGACCTCGGCCGCCGGGTTGGCGCCGCCTTTGGCGCTGCGGCCCGGGTTCAGCGGGTCGTCCTGACGCTGCACTGAACCTTCGAAATGCGCGCCGCTTTCGATGGCGATGGTTTTGTGGATGATGTCGCCTTCGACACGTGCGGTCGAGGTCAGACGTACTTTCAGACCACGCACACGGCCCACGATGCGGCCATTGATCACGACGTCATCGGCGGTGACTTCGCCCTTGATGGTGGCGGTTTCGCCGATGGTCAGCAGATGCGCGCGGATGTCGCCTTCGACGGTGCCTTCGACCTGAATGTCGCCAGTGGTCTTCAGGTTGCCCGTGATGTGCAGGTCCGAGGACAGAACCGATGCCGGAGGCTTGGGCTTGGGCGCGGTGCTGGCCTTGGTTTCCGCCGGTGCAGGGGTCGCCGGTGTGGCCGGAGCGGCAGGTTTCGCCGCCTCGGGTGCATTGGATCCGGGCTCGTTGATTTTGCTCTTAGAAAACATTTCTCGCAGCCTTGATGTAAGTCATTGGGTTAACAGGTTTTCCGTTTACGCGCACCTCATAGTGCAGATGCGTGCCGGTAGACCGTCCGGTGCTACCCATATCAGCAATATGATCCCCGCGCGAGACCCTTTGACCGACCTTCACGCGGATCTTGGTGTTATGAGCGTAAAGTGTCTCAATTCCGAAGGCGTGGCGGATTTTGACCAGCCGTCCGAAACCGGATTGCCAGCCAGCATGTGTCACCACGCCATTTGCGGTGGCGTAGATGTCCGTGCCCTGTGGGCCGGCAAAGTCGACGCCATTGTGCATACGCCGTCCGCCGGTTTTTGGGTCGCGGCGGGTGCCGAAACCACTGGTAAACCGCACCACGGTCTTCACCGGATTGGCGAACGGCGCTTTCTCGGCGGCAAGGCGGTACAGGTTCAACTGATCCATCTGCTGCAGCAGAACATTTGCGCGAATCTCGTCGGGGGTCAGGTCCTCGCCGCGCGTGCTGAATGAGATGGGGGTCAGGGGCCCGCCCATACCGCTGTAACCGCGGCGGACCTCTTCGATAATACGGTCGGTGGGCATACCGGCCTGGCGGAACATCTTGTCCAGTGGTTCGACCGAGATCACCATCGCCTCTTCCAACTGGCGGAATATCTCGTCGCTGCGTTCCTGCATCAGCTGGATTTCCAGCTCAAGTTCGTCGCGCTGGTCCAGAGCATCCTTGGCATTGGCCGCGATCTGGTCGCGCTCTTGCGCGGTGCGGGCCAAAGCCTCGGTCATAAAGTTCATCTGTTCGGGGGTGGCCAGGGCGGTCACGTACATTTCGCCGTCATCGGCCTCGACCTGTACGCTGGCCAGTTCGGTGCGGGCCTCTTCGCGCTGTTTCATAGTGGCGCGCAGGGTGGTCTGAATCACCTCGATCCCGGTCTCAAGCTCGCGGCGGCGATTTTCCGAGGCCAGCAGTTCCGACTGCATCGCCGAAATCTGTTTCAGCGCAGCGTTGAACCGGTCTTGCGCCGCCAGCGCCTCTTGTGCGCGGGCGTCGCGTTCGGTGGACAGGATGTTCAGGCGTTCCTGATAGGTGGCCTGATCCCGTTTCGCCTGTTCGCGGAAGTTGCCCGACCCGATGCTGTCCATCAGCAGGATCGCCGTGGCGACTGCTGTCCAGCCAACGATCACTGAAACACCCGCGACGGCAGCGACTTGCGTTTCCGAACTGAGCCGGATGAACCGCGTGTCGTTATCGGATTTCAGAAAGACCCGGCGCTCCGGGAAATACCGCTCGAGCAGTGAGTGTAGTTTGATTGCCAGACGTGTTCGCACGCGTCTTCACCTCTCATCCCCAAGATCGGGACCGGTTGTGAGTGATGTCCGTCCCTTGGGCGCATTGCATAGAACGGGCGCGTGCTTTGGGCAAGTTTGTTAACCAGTTCACACAAGAAAGCCCCATATTCCCGCCAATTCTCGGCGGGAAATTGCCGATAACGTCAAGTTGAGTGGGTTTAAGGCGCGGTGCCGGGCGGTGGCAGGTCTTCGGTCAGCGGCCAGTAGAAGTCGGGCGGCAACCCGGCCTCGGCGCGTTTTTCTTCGTTGAAAGGGGGTTTCAGGACCCCGTGGAAGTAGCGCCGCACCAATTGGTGAAACACGTCCTTGGGGTCGGCATTTTCGCGCCCGCACAGGAAATGGAACCATTTCGAGCCATAGGCCACATGGCCGACCTCTTCGGCATAGATGACCTCGAGCGCGGCGATGGCCCCGTCATCCTTGGCCTTGCGGAAGATGTCGATCATGCCGGGGGTGACGTCCAGGCCGCGTGCCTCAAGCACCATGGGAACCACGGCCAGGCGCCCCATCAAATCCTCGGCCGTATCCTCGGCGGCGCGCCACATGCCGGCATGGGCGGGCAGGGCGCCGTAGTGGCTGCCCATGGTTTCCAAGCAATCGCAGACCATCTCGAAGTGGCGCGATTCCTCTTCGGCGCATTTGACCCAGTCGTCATAGAAGCCGATGGGCATCGGTACGTGACCAAAACGGGCGATGATGTCCCAATGCAGGTCCACCGCGTTCAGCTCGATATGAGCAACGGCGTGCAGCAGGGCGATGCGGCCGGCCTCGGTTCCGGGCTTACGTTTCGGAACCTCGCGCGGAGACAGCAATTCGGGCCGGTCCGGTCGCGCCGGTTGCAGCGGGGGCGTTGCGGCGCCGATCTCAATCGCGGGGGCCTCACCTTTGCGCGATGCGAACCACGCTGCGGCATGGCGTTTGGACAGGGCGGTTTTTTCCCGCCCATCCGCCGTGGTCAAAACTTCGGTCGCCATCTGGGTCAGTGTTTTTGACACTGTATTTCTCCGCTTGGTCAGGTGTGCGGGTCTTAGACCGGATGGCGACCGTGGTCGAGAGGGGTCACAGGGCGCGTACGGCCTCCAGCACCTCGTCCACGTGGCCGGGCACTTTGACCTTGCGCCAGACGCGGGCGATCTTGCCTTCGGCGTCGATAACAAAGGTCGAACGCTCGATCCCCATCGACTTGCGCCCGTACATGTTCTTTTCGACCCACACGCCGTAATCCTCGCAGACCGAGGACCCCTCATCCGACAACAGTGGCGTGGTCAGGCTGTGCTTGGCGACGAATTTGTCGTGCTTAGCAATGCTGTCACGCGAGATGCCGAAAACTTGAGCCCCCGCATCGGCAAAGGCTTGAAGTTGTTCCGAGAAACCGATGGATTCCTTGGTGCAGCCTGGCGTATCATCGCGGGGATAGAAGAACAGAACCACGGTGCCGCCGCGCAGGGCCGACAAGGTGATCTCGCCGCCTCCGTCGCGGGGCAAAGTGAAGTCAGGGGCGATGTCTGAAACGTCGGGCATTGGAAACTCCGCTAAAGTTTTTTAAGGGCTGCCCGACATCATAGGGCGGCGCAAGCGGGTTGGAAGGCGTGGATAAAAAATTGGTGCAGCACGAAGACAAAAGTGCGACGCAGCCCGGTAAGCCCCGGCGCCGTCGGTCGCGCCGTCGTATTGCCGCGCATTTCTCCATCTGGACGTGTCTGTCGATTGGCTTGCTGGTGTTTGCGGGTTGGTTCTTTTTGTTCGGGCAGAACCTGCACGCGCCGCAATGGGTGCGCCACAAGGTCGAGCAACGGCTGGAGCAAAGCCTGGGTGGGCTGAAATTCAGTTTTGGAGACGCCAGTTTCATCGTCAATGAAGAATGGCGGCCCCGCCTGAAACTGACGGATGTGACGATCAGTGACGCCGCTGGCCAGCAGATCGCGCGGGTTTCGGACTTGCGCACCCGGCTGTCCATGCGCGGTTTGCTGCGGGGGCAGATTCGCCCTCGCCGCATCACCGTGCGGGGGGCGCAACTCGATCTGACCCGGGGGCTTGACGGTGCCTTGTCCCTGACCGTCGGGTCCGGCAGCGCCCCGGTGCAGGAAGCGCCGGATCTGGCGCAATTGATCGAGCAATCGGACGATGTCTTCCTGTCCCCAATCCTGTCCGGGTTGCGCTCGGTCGAATTGGAATCCCTGACGCTTGACTACAAAGACCTGCGCCTGGGTCGCGCCTGGGTGTTTGACGGCGGCCATATCTCGGCCACCCGCAACGGTGATGAAATGCATCTGGCCACCGGGTTCTCGGTTCTGACCGGGCGCGATTATGCCAGCTTGATCGAAGCGAATTACACCAGCGTTCTGGGTACGCCGCAGGCGCGTTTCGGTGTTGCGATCACCGATCTGCCCGCCGAAGACCTTGCTGGCCAGACTCTTGCACTGTCGTGGCTGCAGGTTCTCAAGGCCCCGATCTCGGGCGCTCTGCGCGGCAGTGTCGACGGCAATGCCGCGTTGGGTCCGCTCTTTGCCACCCTGAACCTTGGTGCGGGCGCGGTGCAGCCAACGCAAGAGACCCGCCCGATCCCGTTCGAGTCCGCCAGCACCTATTTCACCTACACCCCCCACCTTCAGGAGCTGGATTTCAACGAGGTGTCGGTGGTCTCGGCCTGGGGGGCATTTCAGGGCGAGGGCAAAGCCTTTCTGAACGGGATCGAAAATGGCGCGCTGGAAAGCCTGACCTCGCAGCTCAGCTTTAACAGCATCAACATCAACCCGGCCAACCTGTTCCCGGATTCGCTGAAACTGGCGCGGGCGGAACTGGACATGCAAATGAAACTGGCCCCGTTCGAGCTGCGCCTCGGTCAGATCATGGTTCAAGACGCCAACTACCGGCTGCTGGGCTCGGGCAAGCTGACGGGTGAACCAGAAGGTTGGGCGGTGCAGGTGGATGCGCATCTGGACCACATGAACGCGGATCAGCTGTTGAACTACTGGCCAGAGCGTCTGGCGCCAAAGCCACGACTCTGGGTTGCGGACAACCTTTATGAGGGGCAGTTCTCGGACGTTGATTTTGCCTTGCGGCTGCAGCCCGAAAACAAGCCCGAGATCTATTTGGATTTCGGGTTCGATCAGGCAAAGATCAGATTTGCCAAGACCTTGCCGCCGCTTATTGATGCGCAGGGGCAGGCCAGTCTGATAAACAACCGGTTCACGGCCACGGCGGAATCCGGCGAGGTCATCGCCGATCAGGGCGGTGCGATTGATGCCACCGGCACGTCGTTCATCATCCCCGATACGGGCATCAAAGGGGTGTCTCCGTCGGTCACCCGGATTGCCGCCAAAGGCAGTGCTACGGCGGCACTGTCGCTGCTTGACCGGCCGCCGTTGGAGTTGCTGACCAAGGCAAACCTGCCGGTTGATCTGGCAGACGGCGCAGTGAGCCTGACCGGAACCCTGTCGCTGCCGATGAAGAAAGGCTTGAAGTTCGAAGAAGCCGAATTCCACTTTGCAGGTCACATTGATGATGTGCAAAGCGACAAGCTGGTCCCCGGCTTTTCTGTCAGTGCGGCGCGGCTGGAGTTGCAAGGCGACCAGACCGGGGTCGAGGTTTCGGGCAACGGGCTGTTTGGCGATGTTCCGCTTCGGGCTGCATGGCGCCAGCCCATCGGCGGCACAGAACCGCAGCGCAGCGAGTTGACCGGGCAAATCGAACTGTCCCCCCGCCTGATGACCGAGTTGAAAGCCGGGTTGCCAAAGGGGATGCTGACCGGGCAGGGTACAGCCGATATCACGTTGGGCATCGGTGCAGGGACACCGCCGAAACTGACGGCGTCGTCCGATCTGGCGGGTGTCGCACTGGCCATTCCGGAACTGGGGTGGCGCAAGGGGGCGGGCACGACCGGCACGATGACCGTCGCGGCGACGCTGGGCAGCAACCTGCGGGTAGATGAGCTTAAGCTGGACGCCGCCGGGTTGCGCACCACCGCGTCGATCTCATTCCGCGACGGGGATTTCGACCGTGTGCAGTTCAGTTCCTTCGATCTGGGCAATTGGCTGGCGGTACCCGCCGAGTTGGTCAATAGCGGAGGTTCTGTGCCGGACATCCGTGTGCTGGGCGGCGTAATGAATCTTGGGCGCGCGAGTTTTGCCAGTAGCGGCGGCGGCGGTGCGTCCGGTCCCGGACCCAGGCTGGATGTGGCGCTGGATCGTCTGCAAGTCACCGAGACCATAGCCCTGACCGGGTTCAAGGGCACATTTCAGACCACCGGGGGTGTCAACGGTGCCTTCACCGCCAATGTCAACGGCGGTGCAGCGGTGCGGGGGCAGGTCTCGCCGCGCGCAGGACGTAGCGCGGTGACGCTGACCTCGGGCGATGCAGGGGCGGTTTTGCGGTCGGCCGGTATGATCACGCAGGCGCGCGGTGGGGGAATGGATCTGCGATTGGAGCCGGTCGCGGGCCCTGGCAATTACGACGTGAACCTGAAAATCTCCAATACCCGCATCAAGGACGCCCCGGCGATGGCCGCGCTGCTGAATGCCATCAGCCTCGTGGGTCTGCTGGATGAAATGGCCGGGCAGGGCATCTTTTTCGCTACAATCGAAAGCCGGATGCGGATCACGCCAACGCAGGTCAAGGTTCTCAGCGGCAGTGCGGTCGGGCCGTCGATGGGCCTGTCTTTTGACGGCACCATCGACACGGTTAACGGATTGCTGAACCTGCGCGGTGCGATCTCTCCGATCTATCTGGTCAATGCGATTGGCAGCGTCTTCACCAAGAAAGGTGAGGGCATCATTGGCTTTAACTACACCCTGACCGGGCCGTTGCGGCAGCCGAAGGTTTCGGTCAATCCGCTCTCGGGTCTGGCACCGCTGTTCCTGCGCAACCTGCTGAGGGCGCCGCCGCCCAAGGTCACCGACGGACCAAACGCAGTGCCGGTCAAACCGGACAAGCCGAAACGAACTTTCGGGGCACCCGCATCAGACCGTTGAACTGGGATAGAGGGCGCTGTATGGCGCGGCCATGAAACTCAGCGATTTTGATTTCCACCTGCCCGAAGACCTGATTGCCACGCGGCCCGCCAACCCGCGGTCCTCAGCTCGTTTGCTGGTGGCCAACGGCGATGCGGTGACGGACGCGCATGTGTTCGATCTGCCCGATTGGCTGCACCCCGGCGACCGGCTGGTGCTGAACGACACCCGCGTGATCCCGGCGCGCCTGAATGGGCGCCGTCACCGCGACAGCGCGCAGGGGCCGGTGTCTGCCGCGATCGAGGCGACCCTGCTGGACCCGCAGGCCGATGGCACATGGGCGGCGCTGATAAAACCGCTGAAAAAGGTCAAACTGGGCGAAGAGATACAGTTTTCTGATGACCTCAGTGCCACGCTGGACCGGGTTGAGGACGGGCAGGCCAATCTGCGGTTCAACCTGACAGGCGACGATTTCGATACCGCGCTGGAACAGGCGGGCGCGATGCCGCTACCGCCCTATATCGCCGCCAAACGCCCGGCGGACGATCAGGACAAGACCGATTACCAGACGATCTGGGCGCGCAACTCGGGCGCGGTTGCGGCCCCCACGGCCTCGTTGCATTTCGATCAGGCGTTGATGCAGGCGCTTCAGGCGCGCGGCGTCACGTTCAGCCATGTGACCTTGCATGTGGGCGCGGGTACTTTCCTGCCGGTCAAGGTCGAGGACGTGACCACGCACAAGATGCACGCCGAATGGGGTAAGGTCAGCGCGACTGCGGTCGAGGAAATCCGCGCCACCAAAGCCGCTGGCGGTCGGGTCATCCCGGTCGGCACCACGGCGCTGCGGCTGATCGAGAGCGCAGCGCGTTCGGGTCAGATCGAACCGTGGGAGGGTGACACCGACATTTTCATCTATCCCGGTTTCGAATTCCATGTCACCGATGCGCTGATGACGAATTTCCACCTGCCGAAATCAACATTGTTGATGTTGGTATCGGCGCTGATGGGGCAGGACCGGATGCGCGATGTCTATGTCCATGCGATTGAACGGGAATATCGTTTCTTCTCATATGGCGATGCGTCGCTTTTGATCCCGTAAAGGGCGCGTTGTCGGGATCGCGCCCCCGCAATGTCGTAGACAAGCGGGTTCCAAGCCGTTTTTCATATCAAAACGAATCCTTAAGTCCGGTCGGCAAATAATACGGAGACCCCAATGCTTCAGGTCCTTTCCAGCGCGTGGGCGCTTCTTCTTGGTATGGGGCTTCTGATGGTCGGCAACGGCCTGCAGGGCACGATCCTGGGTGTCCGGGGCGAGATCGAGGGCTTTTCGACGCTCGAGATGTCCTTTGTGATGTCGGCCTATTTCATGGGCTTTCTGGGTGGCTCACGCCTTGCGCCCGAGATGATCCGGCGGGTCGGGCATGTGCGGGTGTTCGCGGCGCTGGCCTCGTTCATCTCGGCGGTCATGATCCTTTACCCGCTGATGACCAATCCGATTGTCTGGGTTCTGGGGCGCTTCGTCATAGGGTTCTGCTTTTCCGGGGTGTATGTCACCGCCGAAAGCTGGCTGAACAACGCGGCCAGTAACGAAAACCGCGGTCAGGCGTTGTCGCTGTATATGATCTTTCAGATGACCGGCATCATCAGCGCCCAAGGGTTGGTGGTGCTGGGCGACCCGGCCGGGTTTGACACCTTTGTAATCGCATCCATCCTGGTTTCGGTCTCTTTTGCCCCAATTCTCCTGTCGATTTCGCCCACACCGGCGTTTGACACAACCAAGCCGATGACCCTGCGCGAATTGTTCAATAGTTCTCCGCTGGGCTGTGTCGGCATGTTCCTTCTGGGCGGAGTGTTCTCGGCCCAGTTCGGCATGGCATCGGTTTATGGTGCCCGTGCGGGCCTGACGCTGGTGGAAATTTCAACCTTTGTCGCGGCGTTTTATATCGGCGCCCTGGTGCTGCAGTATCCATTGGGCTGGATGTCGGATCGCATGGACCGCCGTTTCCTGATCATGCTGGTTGCGGGGGTAGGGGCGTGCGCTGCCGTGGTGGGCATGCTGTTCGGGCTGACCTTCCCGATCCTGCTGGCGGCGGCCTTTGTGATCGGTGGCATGTCGAACCCGCTTTATTCGCTGCTGATCGCCCACGCGAACGACTTTCTCAACCACGAAGACATGGCTGCCGCGTCGGGCGGTCTGTTGTTCATCAACGGACTTGGCGCCATTGCCGGGCCTCTGATCACCGGTTGGCTTATGGGGGATGCTGTCTTTGGTCCTCCGGGCTTTTTCCTGTTCATTGCCGCTTTGCTGGCCACGATGGCGGCTTATGCGCTTTACCGCACGACGCAGCGTGCCGCGATCCCGGTTGATGAGACCGGAACGATGTCGCCTTTCTATCCGACGGTCTCTCCGGTCGCGCTTGAGGTGGCCCAAGAAGTGGCTATAGAAGCCGCCGAAGCCGAGCAGGAAACGCAAGATGTTGCCTGAGACACAAGATTATGACGCAAGTGTTGCAATTTTTTACTGTTACAAATCTGTAAAACGTCATTAAATGACCTTACGTCCCTGGGGAGGGCAACACGACGGAGTTAGGGCAATGGTAGGGCCTGAAGACGTATTGAGTTTTTGGTTGGATGAGGTCGGCCCCGAGGGGTGGTATCTGCAAGACGACGCCTTGGATGCTAAAATTCGCGAACGGTTTTTGACCACCTGGGAAGCCGCGAATGAAGGCAAGTTTTCTCTTTGGCTGACCTATCCCAGCGGGGTGCTGGCTTACATCATTCTGATGGATCAGTTCCCGCGAAACATGTTCCGCGGCAGCGCCAAGGCGTTCTCGTCAGATCGCGCGGCCCTGTCGGCCGCCAAATGCGCGGTAGACAAGGGGTGGGACCTCAAGATCGACGAACCGGCGCGTCAGTTCTTTTATCTGCCGATGATGCACTCGGAAAACCTGTGCGATCAGGAGCGCTGTGTTCGCCTGATGTGCCAGAATATGACGGACAGCGATCCAAGCAATCTGTTGCACGCACGGGCGCATCGCGAGGTGATCCGCAAGTTCGGTCGGTTCCCCTATCGCAACGAAGCTTTGGAACGTCCGATGACCGAGCACGAAGCGGCCTATGTCGACATGGGCGGATACGGTGCCACGGTGCGGGAACTGCAAGCCGGCAGCTAGGACGACGGCACACATCCCCGAACTGCAATAATTCGGTCGGCAACCACGTCGGCCGATTTTTCTATGGCGGTGCTGATCAGCGTGTCCGGGGCCTCGGTGATTTCCGTGATGCGGGCTTGCGAATCCTGCATCCGTGCTTCGAGATTATCCAGCGTCACCAATGCGGTGGAAAGCCGTACTTTCTCGGCGATGTCTGTCACGGCGCCGTCTGCCTGAAGTTTGGTAAGATCGCTGCGCAGTGCGGCAAGCTCGCCCCGAACACCGCGAATTTCATCCTTGAGGGGGGCAACAATCTCCAGTTTTTCCTCGAAAACCGTGGTGATGCTTTCCACAGTCGAGGCCAGTTTCCACCCCAGAAACAGGCAGAGCGCCACCAGGATGAGGGTGGCGTTGAGCAGAGCAATCAGCAGATCCTTTAGCGTTTTGGCCATGGTAAGCCTTTCGAATGACTTGTGTTAAGGAACGAACGGGCGGACCCGGCCCCTATGTTCTAGCCATTGAGACTTGTCCGGTATAGGCTGAAATCCGCAGAAACTGGTGTCATTGACCTTGCGTCGCTTTTGTCGCGGGCAAGGCGTGTTGATGCGTTGTCAAAATTAGTTTAATGGTAAACTAAATTTCATTCGACCTGTGCCGAGAGGAAACCATGGCTGCACAATCTTTTGATCTGATCGTAATCGGCGCTGGTCCGGGCGGCTATGTGGCGGCTATCCGCGCAGCACAGCTGGGCCTGAAAACTGCCGTGGTTGAGCGTGAACATCTGGGCGGTATCTGTCTGAACTGGGGCTGTATCCCGACCAAGGCGCTGCTGCGGTCTTCGGAAGTGTTCCACCTGATGGAACGCGCCAAGGATTTCGGTCTGAAGGCGGACAAGATCGGCTATGATCTGGACGCTGTGGTCAAACGTTCTCGGGGTGTGGCGGCGCAGCTTTCGGGCGGCATTGGCCATCTGCTGAAGAAGAACAAAGTGACCGTGGTAATGGGGGAAGCAACGATCCCCGCCAAGGGCAAGGTCTCGGTCAAGACCGACAAGGGGACCGAGGAACTGACCGCCAAAAATATCGTTCTGGCCACCGGCGCGCGGGCACGTGAGCTGCCGGGTCTTGAGGCCGACGGCGATCTGGTCTGGACTTACAAGCATGCGCTGCAGCCACCGCGGATGCCCAAGAAACTGCTGGTCATCGGCTCGGGCGCAATCGGCATCGAATTCGCAAGCTTCTACAACACGCTGGGCGCCGATACGACTGTTGTCGAGGTCATGGACCGTGTGCTGCCGGTCGAAGACGCCGAAATCAGCGCCTTTGCCAAGAAAGCCTTTGCCAAGCAGGGCATGACCATCATGGAAAAGGCGATGGTCAAGCAGCTGGACCGCGCCAAGGGCAAGGTCACCGCGCATATCGAGGTGAAAGGCAAGGTCGAGAAACACGACTTTGACACCGTCATCTCGGCTGTTGGGATCGTGGGCAATGTCGAGAACCTGGGGCTGGAAGCTCTGGGCGTGAAGATCGACCGCACCCATGTGGTGACCGACGAGTTCTGCCGGACCGGTGTCGATGGCCTTTATGCCATTGGTGATATCGCGGGCGCGCCTTGGCTGGCCCACAAAGCAAGCCATGAAGGTGTCATGGTGGCCGAATTGATTGCAGGCAAACATGCGCATCCGGTGAAACCCGAAAGCATCGCGGGCTGCACCTATTGTCAGCCGCAGGTGGCCTCGGTCGGGTATTCCGAGGCGAAAGCCAAAGAACTGGGGTATGAAATCAAAGTGGGTCGCTTCCCCTTCATCGGCAACGGTAAAGCCATCGCTCTGGGCGAGCCTGAAGGCCTGATCAAGACGGTTTTCGATGCCAAAACGGGTGAATTGCTGGGCGCGCATATGATTGGCGCCGAGGTGACCGAATTGATTCAGGGTTATGTGGTAGGCCGTCAGTTGGAGACCACTGAAGAAGACCTGATGAATACGGTCTTTCCGCACCCGACGCTGTCGGAAATGATGCACGAAAGCGTTCTGGACGCCTACGGCAAGGTCATTCACATGTGATCGACGCGGTTAGGGGGCTCTGCCCCCGCCGCCCTTTGGGCGACCCCCCGGGATATTTATAGCCAGATGAAGCAGGGGATCCGTACTTCATCTGGCCGAAAATATCCCGGAGCGCGAGGCAGAGCCTCGCATAATACTTACTTCTTCGTCAGCGCATCCAGAATGCGGACCCAGGACCGGATGCCTTTGTGAAAGCTCTTCACGTCGTATTTTTCGTTCGGTGAGTGGATGGCGTCGTCGTCATTGGCAAAGCCGACCAGCATCGAGTCCAATCCGAGTTCGGTGTTGAAGTAGCCCACAACCGGAATCGACCCGCCCATACCAGTGAACACGGCCTCACGCCCCCATTCATCGGACAGCGCGCCGCGGGCGGCTTCGAATTCGGGGCGGTCGAGGTTCATGACCGAGGCCGGGGATCCTTCCAGGTCATTGTCCCACTCGACTGTGGCGTCCGGCGACAAACGCTCCTCCACATGTTTGCGAACCTTGTTGCGTAGGGCGTCAGGGTCCATGTCGCCGACGAGACGGCAGGTGATCTTGCAATGCGCCTGCGACGGGATCACGGTCTTCGAGCCTGCGCCGTTATAGCCGCCCCACAGGCCGTTGACCTCGAGCGTAGGGCGCGCCCATTGCTGTTCTAGCGTCGAATACCCCTTTTCACCGTGTGGCTGCGAGTAACCAACGGAACTTAGGTATTCGGTCTCGTCGAAACCGCAGCCTTCCCATTGGCGCAACTGGTCGTCCGGCACTTCGTGGACACCTTCATAGAAGCCTTCGACGGCGACACGCCCGGTTTCGTCGTCATAGAACGAGGCGACGATTTTCGAAAGTTCCCGCAGCGGGTTCAGGCCGGGGCCGCCGTAGTGTCCTGAGTGCAGGTCGATACGGGGACCGGTGATGGTGAATTCATCCTTGAGCATCCCGCGCAGTTGCGACGCAATCGACGGAACCCCGCGCGACACCATCGAAGTATCACAGACCAGAGCCAGGTCGGCTTTCAATTCGGCGGTGTTCTCGCGCAGGAACGGCACCAGGGAGGGAGAGCCCGATTCCTCTTCACCTTCGAAGAAAAAGGTGATGCGGCAGGGCAGGGTGCCGTGCACAGCTTTCCAGGCCCGGCAGGCTTCGACAAAGGTCATCAACTGACCTTTGTCATCTGATGAGCCCCGACCGCGAATGACCGGGCCGTTGTCGGTGTCTTCGATGGCCGGATCGAACGGGTCGCGGTTCCACAGCTCAAGCGGGTCGACCGGCTGCACATCATAGTGCCCGTAGAACAGGACATGCGGCGCGCCGTCGTCCTCTCCGACATGGCCAACCACCATCGGGTGGCCGGGTGTTTCTCGTTTTTCGACTGCGATGCCAATGCTTTGCAGGTCGGCAACCAGCCAGTCGGCGGCCTGATCCACCTGTGCGTCATAGGCCGGGTCGGTGGAAATCGACGGAATGCGCAGCAGTTCCATCAGGCGGTCGATCGAAGTTTGCAGATCAGCGTCGATGCGGGTCAGAACAGCGTCCAGCGACATAGGGTTCTCCTGATTTTTGAGATTTGCCGGAACCCTATCAACGTTACCGGCGCCGTCCAGTGTGCTTTGCCGGGAATGTGGTATAATATCGGAAACACCGACATGGGCCTGCGTCGTTTCCTCGCGTCCGATAGCCGTAACTTTACTTGTCGGAACCAGTGCGACGGGATATTTGATGCAAATCAAATATGTGATCCCAATGTCGTTTATACGTGATGGGCACAAGGGAACGCATCGGCGCAAGTTCGGATTCGTCCGGCCCACGCGTCAGAAAGGACGTCCGGTCGGCAAAGGCATTGGCCGGGCACGTAAGGAGACACCGGTGGACTATACTGCTCAGCTCGATACAGCGATCGCCAAGCTGCATGATGAAGGACGTTACCGGACCTTTATCGACATCGAACGCCGGAATGGCCATTTCCCACATGCGGTGCGGACGCGACCGGACGGGTCGCAGCAAAACATCACCGTGTGGTGTGGCAATGACTATCTGGGCATGGGGCAAAATCCGGTTGTTCTGAACGCGATGCATGATGCTGTTGACGCAGCCGGTGCGGGGTCGGGCGGCACGCGCAATATCTCTGGCACCACGGTCTATCACAAACAGCTTGAGGCTGAATTGGCGGATCTGCACGGCAAAGAGGCGGCGCTGCTGTTTACCAGCGCGTATATTGCCAATGACGCGACGCTGAGCACGTTGCCGAAACTGTTCCCCGGTCTGATCATTTATTCCGACGCGCTGAACCATGCCTCGATGATCGAAGGCGTGCGCCGCAACGGTGGCGCCAAGCGTATCTTCCGGCACAATGACGTCGCACATCTGCGGGAACTGCTTGAAGCGGACGATCCCAAGGCGCCGAAACTGATCGCGTTCGAGTCGGTCTACTCGATGGACGGCGATTTCGGTCCGATCGAAGCGATTTGCGATCTGGCCGATGAATTCGGCGCTCTGACCTATATTGACGAGGTCCACGCGGTTGGCATGTACGGCCCGCGCGGCGGTGGCGTGACCGAGCGTGATGATCTGGCGCATCGCATCGACATCATCAACGGCACGCTTGCCAAGGCCTATGGCGTGATGGGCGGCTATATCGCGGCCAGTGAGAAAATGTGCGACGCTGTGCGCTCTTATGCGCCGGGTTTCATCTTTACCACCTCGTTGCCGCCTGCGGTTGCTGCGGGGGCGGCGGCGTCTGTTGCCCATCTCAAGACAGCGCCTGAACTGCGCGAGCAGCATCAGACCCAAGCCAAAATCCTCAAGCTGCGGCTCAAGGGGCTGGGCCTGCCGCTGATCGATCATGGCAGCCATATCGTGCCGGTGATCGTGGGCAATCCTGTGCACACCAAAATCCTGAGCGACCGGCTGCTGGATGACTTTGGCATCTACGTGCAGCCGATCAATTTCCCGACCGTGCCCCGCGGAACCGAGCGCCTGCGCTTTACACCTTCGCCGGTGCATGGACCGGACGAAATGAACCGTTTGGTGGTGGCTATGGACGAACTTTGGTCACATTGTGCGCTAAATCGCGCCGAACTTGCGGGTTAATCTCACGCTAAAGTGTGCATCGTGTTTGCCGCGTGTTAAGCTTACGCTAACAAAATTAACGGACGAATCGTTAGTGGAACGATTCGCCGTTGGCGCGAAACACGCGCAGGCAGAATGGGGCAGCAGGGATGATTGGGCGCAGATCTCAGCGCGATTCCGAAGAGGATACCGATGTCAGGCCGAAGGGCTATGACGATTATGAGGTACGGCTTGGCGACATGATGCGCGGCGAACGCGCCACCATGGGCAAGTCTCTTCTGGATGTGCAGCGGGAATTGCGGATCAAGGCGAACTACATCGCTGCCATCGAAGACGCCAATCCCGAGGCGTTCGACACACCCGGCTTCATCGCCGGGTATGTGCGTTCTTATGCCCGTTATCTGGGGATGAACCCGGACGAAACCTTTGCCGCCTTCTGCAAGGAAAGCGGGTTCGAGGTTGCGCATGGCATGTCGGCTGAGGCGTCGGTTGTCCGCAAACCTGCGGGTGGGCTACCTGCGCGGGGGCCGATGGGGCGCGATCCCTTCATCTCGCCCAACACGCCCTTTGTTCCGGGCAAGGAATCCCTTGTCAGTCAGATTGAGCCGCGGGCGATTGGCTCGTCGCTTGTGCTGATTGCCGTCATCTGTGGCATTGGCTATGGCGGTTGGTCGGTGTTGAACAAGATCCAGCAGGTGCAGGTCAGCCCGGTTGAACAAGCCCCGGTGGTTCTGTCCGACCTTGATCCGCTGGACACCGCTGGCATTGCCACGACCGAGGTTGCCGTCGCCGAAACCCCCAGCGCCGAGGCTTTGGACCGTCTGTATCGCCCGCAAGCTCTGGACGTTCCGGTACTGGTCGCCCGTGACGCGCCGATTTCCACGCTTGATCCGCGCACCGTCGGTACATTCCAGCCGCAGGAATTGCCCAAGGTCGAGGTGGCCGAGGTTCACACCGTTGAACGCCCGGCCCTGCCGCAGGTGGTCGAGCAGATCGACACAACGCTCAGGATCGTCGCGGTCAACCCGGCCTGGATGCGGGTCACCGCCGCCGATGGCAGCGTGATTTTCGAGGGTACTCTGGGCACGGTCGAACAGGGCAGTGTGTTCGAAGTGCCCCTGACCGAAGAACCTCCGCTGCTGCGCGCGGGCGCGTCGGGATCTGTGTTCTTCTCGATGAACGGCGAACATTACGGGCCCGCTGGCGCACCTGGGACCGTTGCCAAAGGCGTGGTTCTGTCCAAGGACGCGGTGGCCGAGACCTATGCCGTGGCAGATCTTCCGGCCGAGCAGAACAGCGCCATCACGCAGTTGGTCGCCGAGTTTCAGGCGCAGGGCACCGAAGACGCCGCCGAGTGATCTAGCCATTGCGATGGCCCTTTAGGCGGACTATTTAAAGACCCAACTCAGGCTGTCTTGGACCCGTCCTCATGTCGCTCAATCACGTTCGTCCGTGGCGCAATATCTATCGCCGCAAATCCCGTCAGGTCATGGTTGGTGACGTTGCTATTGGTGGCGATGCCCCTATTGCCGTCCAGACGATGACCAATACGCTGACGACCGATGTGGCGGCGACTGTCGCGCAGGTGCAGGCGGCGGCCGAAGCGGGCGCGGATATCGTGCGCATTTCCGTCCCGGATGAGGCGTCGTCGAAGGCCCTGAAAGAGATCGTCCGCGAAAGCCCCGTGCCGATCGTGGCCGACATCCATTTCCACTACAAACGTGGGATCGAAGCCGCCGAGGCCGGTGCCGCCTGCCTGCGGATCAACCCCGGCAATATCGGTGACGAAAAGCGCGTCAAAGAGGTGATCAAAGCGGCGCGCGACCACAATTGCTCGATCCGGATCGGGGTGAATGCGGGTTCTTTGGAAAAGCACCTTCTTGAGAAGTACGGCGAGCCGTGCCCCGAGGCGATGGTCGAAAGCGGGCTGGAGCATATCCGCATTCTGGAAGACAACGACTTTCACGACTTCAAGATCAGCGTGAAGGCCAGCGACGTGTTCCTGTCGGCCGCTGCCTATCAGGGCATTGCCGAGGCCACTGACGCGCCCATCCATCTTGGTATCACCGAGGCGGGGGGGCTGGTCAGCGGCACCATCAAGTCCGCGATTGGTTTGGGCAACCTGCTGTGGATGGGGATCGGCGACACGATCCGCGTCAGCCTGTCCGCCGATCCGGTCGAAGAGGTCAAGGTCGGCTATGAGATCCTGAAATCCCTGGGCCTGCGCCATCGCGGTGTGAACATCATCTCGTGCCCGTCCTGCGCGCGGCAGGGGTTCGACGTGATCAAGACGGTCGAAACACTGGAACAGCGGCTGGAACACATCAAGACACCGATGAGCCTGTCGATCATCGGTTGTGTTGTGAACGGCCCGGGTGAGGCCCTGATGACCGATGTCGGCTTTACCGGCGGTGGGGCCGGGTCGGGCATGGTGTACCTGGCGGGCAAAGCCAGCCACAAGATGTCGAACGACCAGATGATCGATCACATCGTCGAAGAGGTCGAGAGAAAAGCGGCAGAACTGGACGCGGCGCAGGAAGCGGCCGAATAGGCATCTGGCATGCCCGCCGTTCCGCGTGTTGCGAACACGGCACGGTAGATTTTTCGGCACCCGCCCAAAAGGGCGGGGCTGACACAGTTACTTGGCAGAAGAATGCTTGGCGTGCAGATCAAACCAGCCGATGACAACCGCAAACAGGTTGTTCGGCGCGTGCTGCGCGGCGAGGTTCAGACCTTTCTGAACCTTCATTGCGTCCTCATAAGACAGCCATTCGCCTTCAAGGTCCTCTCCGAACAGGCCGGACGCCCCGTCAGGGAACTGATAGTCAAAGACCTTGCCGTGTGGTGAGTGAGGCGGAATAGTCTGGTAATGCGTGTACTTCTGGTTAGAGAACTTGAACTTGTCGTACCCGTTCTCATACAGAGTCCGCAGCATGTCCGAACTGCCATTCTCGACCGAAATATATGGGGGACGATCAGGCAATGACATGATTTGCGCCAAGGCAACGCTGTCCAGCCCTTCGATGTCGATCTTGGCATAGCGGATTTGTTTCGAAACATCCTTAAGCAGCTTCGATACGTCAATCGCCGGTACGACGATCTTTTCGGCACCTTCCGCCCGGCTTCCGATCTCTTCGTCGACCGAACTCCACTCGGTGTCAAACTTGTTCACATAAAATGTGACCTCTTCCGCATCCGAGTCGGTGATCGCGAAATTTTTGATGTCGATGCCATCGATGCCCAACTCGTCAAACTTCTTGGACACTGCCGCACAAAGGTCGGGAATGGCCTCAACAGAAATGACCTGGAAACCCCTTTTGCGATAGTAATACGAGTCTGTACCGTCATTCATGCCGATATCGACGATGATGCCCTGATCCGCAGGTGGAAACGCCGGTTCAGCGGCCGTTTTGACTTCGGGTATGTTGCTCAGGGGCGCAGTTTTTTGAGCGTTGTTTTTTCCGCGAAGAACACGTCCAGCCTGTCGCACCTTGGCGGCTGCACGGGACAAACCAGATTTTGTGTTATTGCTCATACGTGCCTCTGGCTTTGGATCAATTACTTTGTGCGTTCAATGCCCGAGACCAAAGTAGCGTTCAACACAAAAATTGTGAACTTGAAACTTAGGTGGCAGGCCGTTCGGAAAATGCGCTGATTACTGCTGATTACCGGGCGTTCGGTCATCCTGACTTGGGTGCCGAATTTGGAAAATACCGTTTGTCAGGGCATTGGCCCCATGCCTGTCAAACTCGCGCCTAAATCGCGGATCAAGAACACGCTATAGTTGATTGGAGACTTTTGTGAATTCATTGAAACGCCGCCTTTTACCGTCAACAACGCAGGCTGGTCTTTTTGGCGCTACTGACGTTCCTCGTGGAGCTTAATCCCAGATATGGATGACGAAAGGATTCTATCCGGCATCCCGTTCCAACCGGTATTTGGGCTGGTTGGTGCGGCGCTTCAGGCTGTGTCTGGGTGACAGCTTTGGATTTTTGAGACGAATACGTTCTCAGGACCGATCAACTGTCTGGGCTGTGAGCGGGGAAGGGGCGGTCAAACCGCCCCAATCCATCAGCTCTGATCTGCGCGCACACCGTCGGCGATCTGCTGCATCTGTGCGGCGGGAAGAAAACCGCGCAGCATTTCGGTGCCCAGCACAAAGGATGGCGTGCCAGAGATTTTCATCCGTTGCGCCAGCGCGCGGGTTTGTGCGATTTCCTCGGTGACCTGATCGCTGTCCATCGCCGCGATGATTGCGTCACTGTCCAGCCCAAGCCCGTCCGAGATGCGGCGCAGGGTGACCTCGGTCGGTTCTCCGCTGAATTCCAGCAGCGCGTCATGGACCTGTTTATAGGCATCGTCACCGGCGACGTGTTTCGTGGCAACGGCAAAGCGCGCGGACATGACCGAAGCGTCGCCCAGAATCGGCAGTTCTTTGATCACCAGGCGGATATTGCCGTCTTCGGCCAGCAGGCTGGCCACTTCGGGCACGGCCCGGCGGCAGTAGCCACAGCGATAGTCCATGAACTCGACCAGGGTGATGTCGCCGTCGGGATTGCCGCCGACCCAGCTGTAACCGTCATTGAACAGCTCATCGGCGTTGGTCTGAACCAGATCCTTGTCGGCGGCCGCTTCGGCAACGGCGTTGCGCTGTTCAAGGACGTCGATCGCCTCGATGATCACCTCGGGGTTTTCCAGCAGATATTCGCGCACCTGTTTGCCAAACTCGGCCTTTTCGGCGTCGCTGAGCGCGTTCAGGTCCAGCGCCTGTGCCGGGCCGGTGATCAGGGAAAGCCCCAGAAGGGCGGGTGCTGCATGTCTGAGGATCATTTCCGTTTCCTTTTTGATTTCGTAGCGCGTTCCGAGGCAATCAGCACATCCTGTGCCCGTTGCCAACCCGGTGACCCTTCGGGCAACTGCCTGACGGCGCGTTTTGCGTGGATGCCTGCATCGGCCAATCGGCCCTGCAAGGCATATCTTTCTGCGGTCACGGCCGAGGCCATGCCGTTGTTGCCGACCTTCGCGTACGCGACCCCGAGGTCTTGCATCAGGCGGGCGTTTCGAGAGTCCCTCTGCCTTGCTTTTTCAAGGGCTTGCAGGGCGTTCTTCGTCTGGCCCTGCGCCAACATGGCCCGTCCGTAACCGGCAAGGACCAAGGCGTTGTTCGGGGCCATGTCGACGGCCTGGCCATAGGCGGCAACCGCCTCTTGCACCTGCCGGTTTTCCAGCAGGATCTGGCCTTTGAGCTCGTAATAAAATGGGTCGTTCGGACGCATGGCCAGTGCCGCGTCAATTGCCGCGCGAGCCCGCGCCAGATCGCGGTTTTGGTGATGGGCTGCGGCCTCGCGCATCAGCCGGATATCCTGCGCGCTTTCTTCCTTTGCGCGGCGCAGGGTCCAGCCTGGCGACCGCAGGAACGCCGACAATTTGCCTTTGACGCGGGCGAACCAGTAGTCGGCATTCGGGTTCGGCGGCGCATTGTCCCCGAATTGTTCCATAAACGCCTCGGCAGCACGCAGGCGTTCCCGACTGGTGGGGTGCGAGCGCATATATGGGTCCTGATTGATCGTGCTCAGCAATTCCTGACCCGCGAATTTGCGATGCAGCGCCACCATGCCGCTGGGCGAGATACCGGCCCATCTGAGATAACTGGCGGCGCTTTGGTCCGCCGAGGATTCCTCGGCCCGCGTATGCCCCAGAAAGCCGCGCAGCGCGGCGCTTTGGGTGCCCGCAGCAATGCCCGCGGCGGCCTCACCGCCGCCCGCTGCTGCTGCGATCAGGGCAAGGGCGGTGCCCAAGCCCGCATTTCGATTTGCGGCGCGCAGGTTTTCCACCCTTCTGGCCAAATGGCCATTGGCGATATGGGCGGCCTCATGGGCGATGACGGCCTGCAGCATCTCGGGGCTTTCAACAGTCAGAATCAGTCCGTAATTCACGTAGATCGCGCCATAGTCGATCACGAAGGCGTTGAACGTGCTGTCGTTGACCACCAGTATCCGGACCCGGTTGGTGTTCAATCCAGCTGCGCGCAGGACGGGAAAGGCCAGTTCGCGCAGCCCGTATTCGATATCTGGGTCCCGGATCAGGCTTTGCGCGGTTGACGGCACAGCACTTGCCATCCATGTCGCTGCAACCAGCAACAGGGCCGGGATTGACGCCACCCTGGATAAGCGTTCAAAAGCCATGGCTGCAACATGGGAGATGGGCATGAGAAACTCAACCCGATCCGGGGTCGATCCCTTCATCGTGATGGACGTGATGGAGGCCGCGCGCAAGGCAGAAGAGGCCGGGCGCCACATCATCCATATGGAGGTCGGCCAGCCCGGAACCGGTGCGCCCAAGGGGGCAACTGACGCGCTGGCCAAGGCGATGGAGCAAGCCCCGCTGGGCTACACGGTCGCTCTGGGCTTGCCGGCGCTGCGGCAACGGATCGCACGGCTGTATGGCGAGTGGTACAATGTCGATCTGAGCCCCGATCGCGTGGTGATCACGCCGGGATCGTCGGGCGGGTTTCTGCTGACCTTCACGGCGCTGTTCGACAGTGGGGACCGTGTTGGCATCGGCGCGCCGGGATATCCGTCTTACCGGCAGATCCTCAAGGCGCTGGGTCTGGCGCCGGTCGATCTGCCCACCGCGCCGGAAAACCGCCTGCAGCCGGTGCCGGGGGATTTTGCCGGGCTGAACCTGCAGGGGCTGATGGTGGCCTCGCCCGCCAACCCTACCGGCACCATGCTGAATCACGCCGCGATGGGGGCGTTGATCGAGGCCGCGCACGGGCAGGGCGCCTCATTCATCAGCGATGAGATTTATCACGGTCTTGAATATGAGGCCAAAGCCGTCACCGCGCTGGAACTGACGGATGAGTGCTATGTGATCAACTCTTTCTCCAAGTATTTTTCGATGACCGGCTGGCGCGTCGGTTGGATGGTTGCCCCCGAGGATCAGGTGCGCGTTGTCGAGCGGATTGCCCAGAACATGTTCATCTGCGCGCCTCACGCCAGTCAGGTGGCCGCACTGGCGGCGATGGATTGCGAAGAGGAATTGCAGGGGAACTTGGACGTCTACCGCCGCAACCGCGCGCTGATGCTGGACGGGCTGCCCAAGGCCGGGTTCACCAATATCGCACCGCCTGACGGGGCCTTTTACGTCTATGCGGATGTGTCCGACCTGACCGATGACAGCCGCGCCTTTGCGACCGAAATACTGGACAAGGCCGGGGTTGCCGTCACGCCGGGGCTGGATTTTGACCCCGCGCGCGGGCATCACACGCTGCGGTTTTCCTATGCGCGATCTTCGGCAGATATCGAAGAGGGCCTGCTAAGGCTGCGTCGCTTCATGGCCGAACGCGGTGCGATCACCGAACAGGCCTAGGGCGTTCACAAAATCACATCGGTCGGCTAGGCTGGCGGTCAAACGATCTCGGGAAAACTTGAGGCCATGAGCAGGATTTTCTACGCCATAGCGCTGATCTGGGCGCTGACCGGTGCTGCGTACGCGCATGATTTCAGCGCGCTTGCCCGCATCGTACCGGACCAAAGCCGCATCACCGATGACGGGCGTGCCGGTGTTCGGGTTGACCTTGGTCTCAGCCAGGGGGTGCCGTACCGGGTATTCACTCTGCGCGATCCCTACCGCATGGTGCTGGATTTTCAGGAAGTTGACTGGACCGGGCTGGATGCCGATACCTTCTTGCAAACCGACCGGATCAGCGGCGTTCAGTTCGGAGCCTATGTTCCGGGCTGGTCGCGCATGGTGCTGGAGCTTGGCGCGCCGCTGGCCGTCGATACGTCGGAACTGAGGGTGGATGAAGTCACGGGGACGGCGCATTTGTCATTGAACCTGCGTGGTACCGATTTCGACAGTTTTACCGCCGGTGCCGGTGCGCCACGCCAGCCAGGCTGGGACTTGCCAGAGCCCGCCGTGACACCGGCCAAGCCGGGCCGTGATGGTACGCGTCCCTTGCTGGTTATGCTGGACCCCGGTCATGGCGGGATCGACCCCGGGGCCGAGGCCGGGGGCACGGATGAGAAAACCCTGATGCTGACCTTCGCGCGCGAGTTGCGGGAAACGCTTTTGCGGGCAGGGGGGTATCAGGTGGTGTTGACGCGCGTGGATGACCATTTCGTCAGTCTGGAACGCCGCATTGCGTTGGCGCATCGGGCCGGGGCGGATGTGTTCATATCGCTGCACGCGGACATCCTGTCGGAAGGGCGGGCGCACGGGGCTGCGGTTTACACGCTGTCCGACGATGCCTCGGACGTGGCCAGCCATAAACTGGCCGAACGACACGATAGGGGCGACCTGATCTCGGGCGTGGACCTCAGCGGTGCGGACGATCAGGTGGCCGACGTCCTGTTGGACATCGCCCGGCAGGAAACCCGGCCGCGCACCGATGCGCTGGCGCGGGCTTTGGCCGACGGAATGACCCAGCAGGGCGGTCCGATGAACCGCCGACCAAACCGCACCGCGTCGTTTTCTGTGCTCAAGGCTGCGGACATTCCCTCGGTCCTGGTCGAGCTTGGATTTCTGTCCAGCCCCAGAGACCTGAAAAACATCCAAAATCCCGAATGGCGCAAGGGCATGGCGCTTGGTATTCTGAACGGGTTGGAGCAATGGCGTCAGGACGATCTGGTCAAACGGTCCCTGATTGGCCAGTGACCCTGCGGCACAAACCGGCTAATATTGGCCATCGTGTTTTGACCCGGCGCCGGCGCATCCCTATATAGGCGGCAGCGCGAGTAAAAGGCAGCAACGTGATCCGTTTCATTCTTTCCGTTTTCGGGGCGATCTTCAGCCTCGTTACCTTGGGTATTTTCATGGCCGCGCTGGTGATTGGCGCGGTGTTCTGGATGTATGGCCGCGACCTGCCCAGCCATGAGTCGCTGGCCCAATACAAACCGCCGACGATCAGCCGGATTTACTCGGGTGAGGGCCAACTGATCGACGAATTCGCGCAAGAACGCCGTCTGTTCACCCCGTCCGAGGAAATCCCCGATCTGGTGAAACAGGCGTTTATCTCGGCCGAGGACAAGAATTTCTATAGCCATCAGGGCTATGACCCGCGCGGGATCATTGCCGCCGGGGTCGAGGCGGTGAAGTCCAAGGGTGAAAACGTCCGTGGCGCGTCCACGATCACGCAGCAGGTGATGAAGAACTTCCTGCTGTCCGGTGACCGCCGCGCCGAACGTAAGATCAAAGAGATCATCCTCGCCACACGGCTTGAGGATACGCTGGACAAGGAACAGATCCTCGAACTCTACATGAACGAGATCTTTCTGGGTCAGAACTCTTATGGTGTGACGGCCGCCGCCCAGACTTATTTCAACAAGACCCTGCAGGAACTGGCCCCGCATGAGGCCGCGACGCTGGCCGCGATGCCCAAGGCGCCGTCGGATTATCATCCGGTGCGGCAAAAGGAACGCCTGTTGAACCGCCGTAACTATGTGCTGCGGGAAATGCGGCAGAACGGCTATATCGATCAGGCGACCTATGACGTCGAGGTCGAGATGCCGCTGCGCTCGGTCCAGAACGGCGACTTTGAAAGCTTCCGCACCGCGCTGCCGCCGCGTGACTATTTCACCGACGAAATCCGTCGCCAGCTGAGCGAGGATTTCGGTGAAGGTGAGTTCTTTACTGGCGGCTTCACCGTCCGCGCCTCGGTTGATGAGGAAATGCAGGTCGAGGCCGCCAAGGCGCTGCGTACGGCCTTGCAGAAGTACGACCGTTCGCGCGGCAAATGGCGCGGCACGGGCGAGGTGATCCCCGAGGAAAAACTGGCTGACGAAACCCAGTGGCGCGATGCGCTGTCGATCATGGAGATTCCGCGCGACGTGGTGCTGCCGACGCAGTGGTATCCGGCGGTGGTTCTGAACGTGGCCGACCAGTCGCTGACCGTGGGCATTGAGAATGGCCCGGCAGATGGTGTCATCCCGCGGTCCGACATCAAATGGATGCAGGGTGATTTCGCGGCCAATTTCAAACGCGGCGATGTCATTCTGGTGATGGCCGGGGAAGAGGGCCAATGGTCCGCCCGTCAGGTGCCCGAAGTGCAGGGCGGCTTTGTCGCAATGGACGTGAACTCGGGCCGAGTTCTGGCGATGCAGGGCGGATTCTCGTATCAGGACTCGGTGTTCAACCGCGCCACGCAGGCACAGCGGCAGCCGGGTTCGAGCTTTAAGCCCTTCGTCTACGCCGCCGCGCTGGACAGTGGCTATAGCCCCGCAACCATCGTTGTGGACGCGCCGATCGAGGTGAACACGCCGCAAGGCCTGTGGCGTCCGAAAAACTCGACCAACAAGTTCTACGGCCCGACGCCGCTGCGCACGGGGATCGAGCAATCGCGGAACCTGATGACCATCCGTCTGGCGCAAGAGGTCACGATGCCCGTTGTGGCGGGCTACGCGGAACGGTTCGGTGTTTATGACCGGATGGGCGCATTCCTTGCGAACTCGCTGGGGTCCGAGGAGACGACGCTGTATAAGATGGTCGCCGCCTACGCGATGTTCGCCAATGGCGGGGAACGGGTCGAACCCACTCTAGTTGACCGTATTCAGGACCGGTTCGGCAAGACGATCTACCGTCACGACGACCGCCAGTGTCTGGACTGTAACTCGGCCTGGCTGGAGCCGGATGAATCGCCGACCATCGAGACCAACCGCTCTCAGGTCATGGATGCAATCACGGCGTATCAGCTGACCTCGATGATGAAGGGCGTGGTTGATCGGGGTACGGCGTCCCGTGTCGTAAACCTGCCGGTGCCGACCGCAGGCAAGACCGGCACGACCAACGAATCCAAGGATGCGTGGTTCATCGGCTTCACTTCGAACATCGTGGCCGGCTGCTATATCGGCTATGACCGCCCGCGCCCGATGGGGCGGGGGGCCTATGGCGGCACCTTGTGTGGCCCGGTGTTTCAGAGCTTCATGGAAAAAGCCGTTGAGAAATATGGTGGCGGCCCGTTTGAAGTGCCCGAGGGCGGCCACTTCATCAAGATCGACCGCTTTAGCGGCGCGCGCCTGCCTGCGGATGCGACCGGTGATTATGTGGTTGCCGAGTACTTCCGCGATGGCGTCGATGGCTTTATCGACCGCGTCTATGACGGTGGTTTCGCCATGGGATCGGACCTGCCGCTGTTCGAGGAAGCCAGCTCGGGCCGTCAGGTCACAACGTCGACGGGCAACACCGTCACCGTTGGGCCCAATGCCAGCCAGGGCGATCTGTCAACCGGCGGCCTTTACTGACCACACAGACGTTTCGGGTCGCCGCTGTCTTGTGGTGGCCTGAACCTCTTGCTATCACGCACACCTGATTGAGAAAGTTGGGACAAGACCATGCGCGCTGAAACCCAGAATACCGTGGTGGAAATCGAAAAGTCGCTGGAGCTGCTGGCGCAGCGTATGGACTATGAAACCGCGCCTCATCGCCTTGAGGAATTTAACGCGCGCGTCGAGGACCCCAACCTGTGGGACAACCCCGAGAACGCGCAGAAACTGATGCGCGAGCGCCAGATGTTGGTCGATGCCATCGAGACCTATGAATCCATAAAGACCGATCTGAACGACAATATCGAATTGATCGAACTGGGTGAGATGGAAGAGGACCAAGAGGTCATTACCGACGCCGAAGACGCCATCAAAAAGCTGAAATCCAAGGCCGCCAAGAAAGAGCTTGAGGCGCTGTTGGATGGCGAGGCGGACGGGAATGACACCTTTCTCGAGATCAACTCGGGCGCCGGCGGGACGGAAAGCTGCGATTGGGCCTCGATGCTGGCGCGGATGTATGTGCGTTGGGCCGAGAAAAAGGGCTATACGGTTGAGCTGCAGTCCGAAACCGCGGGCGAAGAGGCGGGGATCAAATCCGCCGCCTACAAGATTTCTGGTCATAACGCCTATGGCTGGCTGAAATCCGAAAGCGGCGTGCATCGGCTGGTGCGAATCTCGCCCTATGACTCGGCGGCCAAGCGGCATACCTCGTTCAGCTCGGTCTGGGTCTATCCGGTGGTGGACGACAATATCGAGATCGAGGTCAACCCGTCCGAAATCCGCATCGATACATACCGGTCTTCGGGTGCGGGCGGTCAGCACGTGAACACCACGGACTCGGCGGTGCGGATCACGCACATTCCGACTGGCATCGTGGTGACCTCGTCCGAGAAGTCGCAGCACCAGAACCGCGACATTGCGATGAAAGCGCTGAAGTCCCGCCTGTACCAGCAGGAGCTGGACCGTCGCAATGCCGACATCAACGCGGCGCATGAAGCCAAGGGCGATGCGGGCTGGGGCAACCAGATCCGGTCATACGTGTTGCAGCCCTATCAGATGGTCAAGGACCTGCGGACGAACTTTGAAACCTCGGACACCAAAGGGGTGCTGGACGGTGACCTGGACGGGTTCATGGCGGCAACGCTGGCGTTGAACGTGGCGGGCAAAAGCCGGTCCGAGGCGCAGGGCGAAGGCTAACTGCAAACCTACGGGATACTCGTGATGAGCATGATCAAAGGCCACTGGCAACTGATCGTGATTGTCACGCTGGTCTTTGCACTCTGGCATACTCCGGTTGTGCTTCCGCTGAAGATCCTTGTCGTTTTCCTGCACGAACTTTCGCACGCGATCGTGGTTGTTGTGACTGGCGGGTCGGTGGAAAGCTTCACCATCTCTCCGCGACAGGGTGGGCTTGTAACTGCCCGAGGAGGCAATCGCTTTCTAAGCCTGTCAGCGGGCTACCTCGGATCATTGGCGCTTGGCATGGGGCTCTTGTTCATTGCCCTGCGTACGCATTGGGATCGGGCCATGCTGGGCGGCTTTGGCGCGGTCATGCTGTTGGTGACCCTGCTTTACATCCGCGAGCCCTTTGCGATGCTGTTCTGCGGTGTTGTCGGTGCCGGGATGCTCGCCATGGCGTGGTATCTGAGCCGACCGATTTGCGATCTGTTCCTGCGGATCATGGGACTGACCAGCATGATCTATGTTCCTTATGATATTTTCGACGACACGATCCGCCGCTCGGGCATACGTTCGGACGCGTATATGTTGGCCGAGGAATTTGGCGGCACCACCATGCTGTGGGGTGGTGTTTGGCTTATCCTCAGCTTCTTGTCGATCTTTCTGTGCCTGAAGTATTTTCTTGGGCACGACAGCAACCTGAGATTTGGTCAATCATCCAGTTGATCGTCGGAGAACATTGTCAAAAGATGTATTCAATCTGTGGGTTTAAATAGAGAAGTGCCCCGGCTAGGTTGATCCCCGAGGAGGGACGAGCCGGGGATGGATCTGAGCCAGACAACTGCAATGGACCTATTGAACGCAATTGCCGCGGGGCGGTTGTCGGCGGTTGAGGTGATGCAGGCGACATTGGAGCGGATTGCCACTGTCAACGGGTCGGCAAATGCCATTGTGGCCTTGCGCGACCCGGATGATCTTCTGGCCGAGGCACGTGCATTGGATACCGGGCCAAACCGGGGGCCGCTGCATGGGCTGCCGATTGCGGTCAAGGATCTGGTCAATGTAGCCGGGATCGTTTCGTCTCAGGGCTCACCGATATTCAAGGATCATGTGCCGCAGAAGGATGACCTGATTGCCGCGCGGATGCGGGCGGCGGGGGCGGTCCTGATTGGCAAGACCAATGTGCCGGAATTTGGGTTGGGCTCTCATACCTTCAACCAGGTTTATGGGGCGACGCGCAACCCCTATAACTCGGCGCGGACCTGTGGTGGGTCGTCAGGCGGTGCGGCTGTTGCGCTGGCGACCGGTATGGTGGCATTGGCGGACGGGTCCGACATGATGGGCAGTCTGCGCAACCCGGCCGCTTGGAACAATGTCTACGGGTTCCGGCCCAGCTGGGGTCGGGTGCCGTCCGAGCCTGCGGGCGACGGGTATCTGCATCAGCTCTCGACGCTTGGCCCGATGGCGCGCTGCCCCGAGGATCTGGGGCTGTTGCTGGATGTGATCTCGGGACCGGATCCGCGGCAGCCTTATTGGGATGCCAGCCCGTCAGCGTCGCCGGTTGAGGCCTGCGATATGCGGGGCCTTCGGATTGGTTGGCTGGATGACTGGGGCGGGGCCTATCCGTTTCAGCACGGAATTCGCGAATTGTGTCGCAACGCGCTGGATGTGTTTTCGCAACTTGGGGCCAAGGTCACCCCCG
This sequence comes from Ruegeria sp. MALMAid1280, assembly GCF_049195285.1. Taxonomy (NCBI): domain Bacteria; kingdom Pseudomonadati; phylum Pseudomonadota; class Alphaproteobacteria; order Rhodobacterales; family Roseobacteraceae; genus Ruegeria; species Ruegeria sp. MALMAid1280. The sequence goes on from NZ_JBMIRT010000049.1 coordinate 253,393, forward strand.
TTGTGCCCCCCTTTGTAGCTGAGCGGATTTGGAACAGTTGGTCGACGCTGCGCGCGTGGAGCGTGGCTGCCGGTCTTGCTGAGCTGTCGGAACAACGGGCGGCGTTGAAGGATACCGCACAGTGGGAATTGGATCGGGGACAGGCCCTGACTGCGATGCAGGTGCATAGGGCCAGCGAAACGCGATCAGAATGGTTCCGGTGTGCGGCTGAACTGTTTCAGGACTATGACGCACTGATTTTGCCCTCGGCACAGGTTTGGCCGTTCCAGATTGAAACGCCGTACCCGACGGACATCGCCGGGACTGAAATGGATACCTATCACCGATGGATGGAGGTTATGGTGCCGGTCAGCCTGATCGGCCTGCCATGCCTGTCAGTGCCTGTAGGGTTCGGGGCCGAGGGGCTGCCGATGGGGATGCAGGTCTTTGGCCCGCGGGGATCGGACGCCCGTATCTTGTCAATCGGTGCGGCCTATCATGCCGCTACCAGATGGCCACAAAAACGACCGGCCTGATTTCAGGGCCGGCAAGGGAGGAGAAACATAATGGACAAACCTTTCGGCGTTCCCGACATGGGGCCGGTGAACACAGAAATGCTGCGCGAAGCGCTGCGCAGGGCCTGGGTCGATTTCCGGCGTGCGCCGGTCTTTGGTTTGATGTTCGCCGCTTTCTATGTACTGGCCGGATGGGCGATCGCCTGGGTGACTGTACACACGGGGACCTCGTATTGGCTGGTGCTGGCGGCGATCGGATTTCCTCTGCTGGGGCCTTTCGCTGCGGTCGGAATGTATGAGGTGTCACACCGATTGGAGCAGGGCGAGCCTCTGGATTTCAGCGCGATCTTCGGCGTTGTTCTACAGCAGGGGCGGCGTCAGTTGCCCTCGATCTGCGCGATCATTGTGGTGATGTTCCTGTTCTGGTTCTTTCTGGGGCATATGATTTTTGCCCTGTTTATGGGCCTGTCGACGATGACCAATGTCTCGACGTCGCTGGAAGTGTATTTCACGGCAAACGGGCTGACGATGCTGGCCGTGGGAACCGCCGTGGGCGCGGTGTTTGCAACAATCCTGTATATGATCACCGTGCTTTCAATCCCGATGTTGCTGGACCGCGAGCTGGATTTCGTGACCGCCATGATCGCCAGCTTCAGCTATGTGCGGGACAATTTGGGCGTGATGCTGGTCTGGGGTGCGTGCGTCGCTGTCCTGACCTTTGTGGCGATGATCCCGTGGTTTCTGGGCTTGCTGGTCGTGTTGCCTTTGTTGGGGCACGCAAGCTGGCATCTCTACCGGTTGATCACGCAGGCATCGGTCGAAGGGCAGGGATAGCTCAACCGGCGGCCTGCCGTGCCGGTTGTTCCGAGCGGCGCGCAGTGCGCGCCGCCGCCAGTATCGCCGAGGGGTTTTCGCCGAGGTGGCGCAGCAGAATCCGGCGCATAGTTGTTGCGCTGGCATTGGTTTTTGACAGGCAGATTGCAACTCCGCGCCAGCGATCCGCGTTTTCGTCCGATCCGCGCGTTACCAGATAAATCCGGCTGTTTTGTGATTCCCGGCTGGACATCAGAATATAAATCTGACGGCCAGCGCAGGCCGCGATCCCCTGAACCTCGCGGTCGTCCGGGGCAGCTTCCGGCATTCCGGGGCGCGGCTCATACCCGCGCACCAGCGTGCATTGCGGAAGGCGGCGCGCGTGAAACAACCTGTGCCGCGAAGGTTGCGTTTCATCCAACTCGGTTTCGGTGGCATAGTAAAACCCCGCCGGAAACAAGGTCTCGGTCAGAGTTGCGGGGCCCGAGCCCAGAAAATCGGTCAGGGCCGAGGCCGCAGGATGCGACGGTGCGCGGTCGATCTCATCCAGGGGTCGCAGCAGAATACGGGCATCGACTTCGAAAAAACGGCAGATACGATCCAACACATCCGGGCGGGGAAAGCTCTCGCCGCCCAGGTATCGGTTGAATTGCGTGCGGTTGATGCCCAGCTGCCGGCAAAGTTCGGATACTGACGTGTATTGCCGCGCAAGAAGCCTGAGATTGGCACCGAACATTCGGCGCAGTTCGTCCGGGTTACGGATGTAATCGGTCATAGGTGTATCAGGTTCCTGCGACTTGTTTCGATATACGTAACATGATCGACCAAGAGGTCGGCTCAACGTCGAAATCGTACAGATGACACGAACGGGCGCATCCCAACACCGCGTCTAAATCCGAGGCTAACGTTCAATGCTGCAAACGCAATAGGCTTTATCCTGTTTTGCGTGATCTTTTTGGGCTGTATTGCACCGGGGACGGTGAAGGCGGCCAAATTCGGCGGGCAAACCGGAGTTTCCCCACCCGTGCCGAACGCGTCGACAGGGTGGGGGCAGTACTTACTCGCCGCGCAGCAGGGCCGCAACGCCAGTGCGGGCCACTTCGACCTGGCCCAGCGGGCGCATCAAATCGGCAAAAGCGTCGATCTTGTCCGGTGCGCCGGTGATTTCGAAGATGAAAGAGTTCAACGTGCTGTCGACCACATTGGCGCGGAAAATATCGGCCAGACGCAGCGCTTCGACCCGTTTGTCGCCCGCACCGACAACCTTTATAATGGCCAGCTCGCGTTCAACGGCGGGGCCTTCGACGGTCAGGTCGTGGACCTCGTGCACCGGGACAATTCGACCAAGCTGAGCCTTGATCTGCTCGATCACCTGCGGGGTGCCGGTGGTGACGATGGTAATGCGGCTGAGGTGGCCAGTATGGTCCACCTCGGCCACGGTCAGGCTTTCGATGTTATAGCCACGGCCCGAGAACAACCCGATCACACGGGCCAGAACGCCCGGCTCATTCTCGACCAGAACGGCGATGGTGTGGCGTTCCTGAACGTCCGAAAAGGTGGGGCGTAGGTTATAGGCCGAATGGCGGCTGGCGCCTTTTTTGATATGTAGGGCAGACATGATTATTTCTTCCTGTAAACATACTGCAATTTTGACGGATCGCGTTTTGCGTCGATCATGAGTTGTTCCGCAGAGTACTCGCGTTTATTCGGTATGAGGAACGGCACTTTCGATGCGGCCAACCCGAATGGATCGCCTTTCAGAGATGCCGTAAGATCCTGATTATATACGAGATCAGGATAGCATTCCCATTTTCCCCCTCTAGCACCTGTGACGGAATTTCGAGAAGTCGAAGGATACTGCCAGCAAATCTCATGCCCGCTAAATCCGTGCGGTCGAACTTCCCAATTCGCGGGAACCGGTGCCGTATTCCCCGGGAACCAAAGAAAGCTGCGCCCATCCGGCCGGTGGTACTCGATTTGTGTTCCGTACCACGGGTTATAGGTCACCCTCGTTCGGCCCGAAAAGACTGTTCTCGAAGCCTCCAGAGTGGGTTCGGCATCCGGGTCAGCTTGCAGGCTTTGGGAACTGGGGCCAAAGCAACCGGTGATTAGGGTCGCGCCAATCAGTGCCATGCCGATTTTTGCGAAACGGATTGTCCTCATACCAGAACCGACCCTTTGGAATCGATTACGCCCTGCGTTTCGGCTTCACCCAGCAGCATCTCGTTATGTGCCTTGCCCGACGGAATCATGGGGAAGCAGTTTTCGTGCTTTTCAACCAGACAGTCAAAGATCACCGGACCGTCATAGTTGATCATCTCCATGATCGCGTCATCCAGATCGGCAGGGTCCGAGCACAGGATACCCTTGGCCCCAAACGCCTCGGCAAGTTTGACGAAATCGGGCAGGGCCTCGGACCAGGAATGCGAATACCGCTCGCCATGCAGCAATTCCTGCCATTGGCGGACCATCCCCAGACGTTCGTTGTTCAGGATGAACTGTTTCACCGGCAGGCGATACTGAACCGCGGTGCCCATTTCTTGCATGTTCATCAGCCACGAGGCCTCACCGGCGACGTTGATCACCAGCGCATCCGGATGCGCCATCTGCACGCCGATCGATGCCGGGGTGCCATAGCCCATCGTGCCCAGACCGCCAGACGTCATCCATCGATTGGGGTCTTCGAAACTCAGATACTGCGCGGCCCACATTTGATGCTGGCCAACCTCGGTGGTGATGTAGCGATCATGCTTTTTCGTCAGCTCTTCAAGACGTTGCAGCGCGTATTGCGGTTTGATCGTCTTTTCGCTGTTGGTGTAGGCCAGACAATTGACCTTGCGCCACTCGGCAATCTTCTCCTGCCATTTTGCAACCGCGGCTGCATTTGTTTTGCGACCGCGGGCTTTCCAGACCTTAAGAATATCCTCAAGCACATGGGCCACGTCGCCGACAATCGGGATGTCCACGCGGATCACTTTGTTGATCGACGATGGGTCGATATCGATATGCGCCTTCTTCGACTTAGGCGAGAACGCATCGATCCGCCCGGTGATCCGGTCGTCGAACCGCGCACCGATATTGATCATCAGGTCGCAGTCATGCATCGCCAGATTGGCCTCGTAAAGACCATGCATCCCCAACATGCCCAGCCAGTTTTCGCCCGAGGCTGGGTATGCACCCAGACCCATCAGGGTCGAGGTGATCGGGAAGCCGGTTGCATCGACCAGTTCGCGCAGCAGTTGGCTGGCTGCGGGGCCCGAGTTGATGACGCCGCCGCCGGTGTAGAAAACGGGCTTTTTCGCCGTCTCGATTGCAGCGACCAGCTCGGTGATCTCTTCCAGATCACCCTTCAGAACCGGTTGATAGTGCGAGGTCGACGGTTTGGGCGGCGCGTATTCACCCGAGGCGAACTGAACGTCCTTGGGAATGTCGATCAGCACCGGACCGGGGCGGCCCGAGGTGGCGACGTGGAATGCCTCGTGCAACGTGTCAGCCAGCGAATCCGTGTCTTTTACCAGCCAGTTATGCTTGGTGCAGGGGCGGGTGATGCCCACGGTGTCGGCTTCCTGAAATGCGTCCGAGCCGATCATGAAGGTCGGGACCTGTCCGGTCAAAACCACGATCGGGATCGAATCCAGCAACGCATCTGTCAAGCCGGTCACCGCATTGGTGGCACCGGGGCCAGACGTCACCAATGCAACGCCGGGCTTGCCGGTCGACCGGGCATAACCTTCGGCCGCGTGGATCGCACCCTGTTCATGCCGCACCAGAATGTGACGGATGTCATTTTGCAGAAAGATCTCATCATAGATGGGTAGCACGGCGCCACCGGGGTATCCGAATACCGTGTCCACGCCCTGATCCTTGAGGGCCTGAACCACCATCTTTGCGCCGGTCATCTCACGTGTCATCTGCTTTGCTCCGTTCGCGACATGTGTCTTGCGTGTTGCCAAAAAAAAGCCCCCGAGATTTTCGGAGGCGCATGGGTTCGAATATGGTTTACCGTTACCGGCCCATGCGCGTGGTTCCTACGATTACGACTAGCGTTTTCATCGCCAGAGGCTCCTTTTTTGCGTGCAGGGACATTATGAGCGGTGCGACGGGGCGTCAACAGGCAATCGTACCAATTTTGTGACCCGAATGGCGGATTTTGCGACATTTTATTGCGCAGATTGCCGCAGGCGGGGAATTTCCGCCAATTGCGACCTGCCTGAAGAGTGAGAATCTGAATTTGAACTAGTCAGTTTGCGTCAAGGCGATGTCTTAAACTGACATGAGGGCCTCTGGCGGCTGCGGCACGCTGATCCTAACGATTGTGTTTAGGGAGGCGGTTCATGTTGGCGGATTTGGTTGATCTTGGTCGGTATCCCATCGATTGCCCGGGCTCGCGCGCATACGGCCAGATGATTTCGGATCTGCGGCGGGACCTGGATGAGGACGGGTGCGCGGTATTGCCGGGGTTTGTCCATGAGGCAGGGCTTGAGGCGCTGGTCGGGGAGGCCGACGCTGTCGCGCCGCGGGCGCACCGGTCTTTCAATCGCACAAACGCCTATTTCACCAAGGACGATCCGAGCTTTGGGATCGGCCACCCGATCCGCCGCTTTTACGACCGCTCGAACGCATTTGTTCCGGCCGACAACTTTCCGCGAACCGGCCCGTTGCGTCGTATCTATGAGTTTGAAGGCTTTATGCCGTTTATCCGTGACGCTCTGAACGAGAGCGAGGATCGTTTCTTTCGCTATGATGATCCGCTGGCCGATGTGATCGTCAACGTGGTGGAAGAGGGGCAGGGTTTTCCCTGGCATTTCGACACCAACAACTACACCGTGACGCTGGCTATCCAGAACGGTGAGACTGGTGGCACCTTTGAATATGTCCCGAACCTGAGAACCGCCGAGGATGAGAACTTCAAGGAAGTGGCGTCCGTTCTGGACGGGAACATGTCGCGGGTGCGGGAACTGGAATTGCAGCCGGGTGACCTGCAGATTTTCAAAGGGAGATATGCGCTGCACAGGGTGGCTCCGGTAGAGGGCGCACGCAGCCGTTACGTCGGGATTTTTTCGTTTGTCGAGGCCGAAGGGATGTGTGGCAGTGTTGAACGCACGCAGCAACTTTATGGGCGGGTGTTGCCGCGTCATCACGAACGGGAAGGGCAGAGAAAGGACCAGTTACTGGACTGAGATGTGTTAAGCTGTGGCCGTGTTATTCAGCGGCCGGAGGGAATGGTGCCTCAGATCTTGCAGCTTACGCCATTTGTTTTGTGTTCTTCTCTGCAGAAGCAGATTGATTTCTATTGTGACCGGTTGGGGTTTTCCTGCGGGTTCCGGCAGGATAACTACGCGTTCCTGTCTTTGGGTTCTGTGGCCATCCGGTTATTGGAATGCCCGCCGCGCGATGATGGCCGTCCGTTGGGAGACGATCAGTCATTTTATATCGATGTGGACGGGATCGACGCTTTGTATGAGAGCCTGCATCCGGGTTTGGCGGACCTGCCCGAGGGGCGTGTACGTCCGCCCTTCGACCAGCCCTACCAGCAGCGCGAGTTTCACGTCATCGACGAGGATGGCACGCTGGTGTTTTTCGGTCAGGACATCCGTCCGAGAGGGTAGGCCCTCCCGCCCGTTGTCGATGCGCCTGCGGCGCATCTCCGCCGGTTGGGCCGGGCAGCGCGTGCCGCGCTGCGGGCGCGCCTAGAAGCCGGGGCTGGTGCCTTGCAGTACCCCATGTTCCAGAGCGTAGCGGGTCAGGCCGGCGGTGGATGAAATCCCCAGTTTACGCTTGATGTTCTTGCGGTGGGTTTCCACCGTGCGCACCGAGATTTCCAGCGCCAGGGCGACCTCTTTGTTCGATTTGCCCTGTGCCAGTTCCAGCAGGATCGTCTGTTCACGGCCCGTAAGCGCTTCGCGTGCGCTGTCTTTCTTGGGTTCCAGCGATCCGCTCGCCCCGGTGCACAGGTATTGCTCGCCGCGCATCACCGCGTCGATGGCCTGTTTGATCTCATCCGTCGGGACGTCTTTCAGCACATATCCCTTAGCGCCGTGGCTGAGTGCGGTCGAGATGTATTCCGGGCTGTCATGCATCGACAGGATCAGAATACGGGTGTCGGGCAGGCGCTCGAGGATCATCTCGGTCGCGCTGAGGCCACCCAGACCGGGCATGTTCAGATCCATCAGGATGACATCGGGGCACAGATCGGCGGCCCGATCTACAGCCTCCTGACCGGTGCCGAGCGTGCCAACCACAGCGATTTCGGGATAGCTTTCCAGGATCGATTGAATCCCTTCGGCCACCATTGGGTGATCGTCTACGATCAGAACTCGGACTGTCATGTGCCGGCCTTTCGGTTCGGAGAGGACTCTTCCTGCGGCGGGAGCAGGTGGCTGAGCGGCAGGCTGACCTCGATCACGGTACCACCACGCGGTCCGCGTGATGACAGAATGCGCAGGGTTCCGTCAAGCTGTGCGATCCGTTCTTCCATATTGCGCAACCCGATCCCGCTGCTGGCCTGATCCTGCCCGCTGGGCAAACCCCGACCGTTGTCGGTGATGCGCATTGTTGCACCTTTTTTGTGGCCGCGCAGATCAATTGTAACACGCGTTGCGCCAGAGTGGCGTTCGATATTCGTCAGGGCCTCTTGCGCAATGCGGTAGAGGGCGATCTTGCTGTCCTGATCCAGCCGGTTTCGGAACACCACCGTCGTGAACTCGGTCTCGATCCCGGTGCGTTCGCGGAAATCGTCGGTCAGCGTTTTCAGGGCAGGGCCGAGTCCCAGATCGTCCAAGACGCCGGGGCGCAGGTCGCGGCTGATGCGGCGGACCTCGGTGATGGCGGTGCCGAGATGGTCGATGCCTTTATCCAAGGGCGCACGGGCACCGTCGTCGTCGCCCCGATCCAGCCGCCGTCGTGTATTGTCCAACGCGTAGCGTACACCGACGAGGATCTGGCTGATCCCGTCATGCAACTCGCGCGCCACGCGGCCTCGTTCTTCTTCCTGCGCGTCGAATACGCGCTGGGTCAGTTCCTTGAGTTTGGCATCCGCCAGCCGCCGTTCGCGGACATTCAGCAACATGCCCGAGGCAAAAACAATCAGCACTGCAGCAAGAACGATGCCGCCGATATACATGAATGTGCGCTGGACGCGGGCTTCGACCTCGGCGCGGGCATTGGCGACGGTTGCCACGATGTCGTCAATGAACACGCCGGTACCTACGGCCCATTGCCAGTCTTGCAGGCCGACCACATAGGCGATCATCTGCGCCTCTTCCCCGGTCGAGGGTTTCTGCCACATGAAGCTGTGCCACCCGGCCCCTTGCCGGGCGAGGCTGATGAACTCGTCCACAACCGGGGTGCCGTCACTGTCCGTCAGACCTTCCCAGTTGCGGTTGATGAACTGGGTCTGGCGCGGGCTGACCAGATTGTTGCCGTCATAGTCATAGACGAAAAAGAACCCGTCTTTTCCGTAGATCATCGCCGACAGGATTTGCGTCACGAGGTTTTTTGCAATCGCGTCATCCGGAGAAGCACGCCCGTAGATATAGGCAAACCCGTTCCGGGCCTGCGTGACATAGTTTTTCAACTCTTCTTTCTTGGCTTCGATCAGGCGGCGTTCCAGCGCCTGTATCTCGCGCTCAGCCGTGGCGCGGGATTCATGTGTCACCAGCACGGCGATGGCTGCCACCGCCACAACCAGCGGAATGGCAGCAACCAACGACAGTTTCTGGCCGTAGGTCAGCGAAATCAGGTTCCGATATCCCCTCATGGTCGAATCGATACGCAAGACTGCGGAGAATTGCAAAATCTTTGGACGTTCACATGCATGTGCAGCGCGAGAGGTGGGTTGCAAAAGGGATTTTCCACGGAAATGACCTGTCTCGCTTTCAAAAACCCAACCCTCTACGTAGTTGTTGGTATTCACATTCAATATCCGCTGTTTAAGCTGACGCGCACTGATAACGACTGCACCCGGATTCTGTCCGGGTTTTGAATATGTAGGGGAGGAACACTCATATGGATCGTCGTTCATTTTTGAAAACATCTGCTCTGGGCGGCTCGGCAGCTGCTGCCACCACGCTGGCAGCTCCGGCTTATGCACAGGGTAAGCGCACGCTGACCATGGTGACGTCGTGGGGTCGTGGTCTGGCTGGTGTTTTCGACAGCGCGCAACGCTGCGCTGACAGCATCACCGCGATGTCCGATGGCAACCTGACCGTTGAAATCAAAGCCGCCGGCGAACTGGTTGGCGCGTTTGAGGTTTTTGACGCCGTATCGTCGGGCCAGGCCGACATGTACCACGCGGCTGACTACTACTTTGTTGGTCAGCACCCGGGCTATGCCTTCTTCACCGCTGTTCCGTTCGGCATGACCGCGCAGGAAATGGTGAACTGGTACTATCAGGATGGCGGCATGGAGCTGCATGACGAACTGGGTCAGATCTTTGGTCTGAAGTCGTTCCTGGCCGGTAACACCGGTGCGCAGGCGGGCGGCTGGTACTCGAAAGAGATTAACAGCCCCGATGACTTCAACGGCCTAAAGTTCCGTATGCCGGGTCTGGGCGGTAAAGCGCTGGGTAAATTGGGCGCGTCGGTGCAGAACATTCCGGGATCGGAAGTGTATCAGGCGCTGTCCTCGGGCGCGATCGACGGCACCGAGTGGATCGGTCCGTGGGCCGACGAAAAGGCCGGTTTCCAGGAAATCACCAAGGTTTACTATACCGCCGGTTTCCACGAGCCGAATGCGGGTCTGTCGCTGGCAACCAACCGCGACGTGTTCGACAGCCTGACCCCCGCGCAGCAGAAGATCATCGAAATCGCAGCGGGCGAAGCGCATCAGTGGAACCTGGCGCAGTTTCTGGCCAACAATGGTGCCGCTCTGCAGCGTCTGCAGTCGGGTGGCGTCAAGGTCATGGAATTCCCGGACAGCGTCTGGGATGCGTTTGGTGCGGCCAGCCAGGAAGTGCTGGACGAGAACATGAGCGACGAGCTGTTCAAGAAAATCCACGACAGCGCAGTGGCGTCCTCGACGTCGTCGGCTGGCTGGCTGGACCTGTCGTCGGGTGTCTACACCACGCAGCGCAACCGCGTTCGCGGCTAATCGCAGAAACTATGCTAGACTGGTTTCCCCGCAATCGCGGGGAAACCTTTCCCGTTGCACAGGCGCGGTCCGGACAAAGCCGTAAATAACAGCAGTGCAACCGCTACGACCTGGGGACAACATGCAGGACGAAAACGGTATCTCGTTCTTCGGCGCCCTGTGGAACGGACTTGTATGGTTCGTTCAGAACATTGCCGAAGCCTTCTATAATTTCGGATACGCCATCTCGCATCCGCAACTCTGGCTGAACTGGTCGGACAAAGAATCGATCATGCGCTTTGTCTACTATGGCGGATCGGTCGAGTTCTTCTTTGTGGTATTCACCCTGTTTCTGGTTCTGACGGCCATCGGGCTGTATTACCGCAGTTTCATGTGGGGGATGGTGCGCGTCCTTGAAGGATTCGCCAACACGACCGGGCGCTTCTTTGCCTGGGCGGGCCTGCTGATGGTGATTCAGCAAATCGTTATCGTGTTCATGCAGCGGGTGTTTGCGCGGCCGGATATGTCTTTTGGTCTGGGCATTCCGTTCAGCCAGGACATCAGTTGGTATGCGGAGGAACTGAAACTCTATAATGCCATGGTCGTGTGCCTGTGCTGCACCTACACCTTCGTGCAGGGCGGTCATGTGCGGGTCGACCTGATCTATGCCGGGATCAGCCACCGGGCCAAGCGTGTAGTCGACATGCTGGGATCGTTGTTGTTCATGATGCCGATCGCCGTGCTGACATGGATGTATGGCTGGTACTTCATGTGGCGGCACCTGATCGTGCCAAAACCCTCGGCCAGTGATGCGCTGGATCGGTTGGTGATGAAATCGCGCGCCCTGCGCTGGAACGTGGAAACCATCGGGTTCAGCCCCAACGGGTTCAACGCCTATTTCCTGTTCAAAATCCTGCTGATCGCCTTTGCGGCCATGGTGTTCCTGCACGCGATTGCCTTCCTGTACCGGTCGTATCTGGAATATGTCGAAGGACCGGACAGCGTTGGAAAATACCTCGACAAGGACACCCTTGGTGAGGGCGAAGAAGCCTACGAAGGCGCACATTAAGGACGGAGACCAAGACAATGCTATTCGGACTTGATGGCGTCGAGATAGGCCTCATTATCGTATTCTTCTGCCTTTTCGGAGGCATCCTTTCCGGCTTTCCGGTGGCGTTTGCCATCGGTGGGGCCGGTATCATTTCGTTCGGGATCATCGCGGCGCTGGACAGTGCCGGGCTGCTGATCCACCAGGCGATTGATACCGGGTCACAAGCCTATCGGGATCTGGTCAATTCGGGGGTCAAACCTGACACCGTGTCCGTGTTCCGATACCCCGACTTACCGAGGATAGGTGAGCCGGTCTTTGTACAAGGCTGGGAAACCGCGCTGGACCGCAATGTTTCGTTCATCGTGAACCGTATCAACGAACGCGTTCTGGCCGGTCAATCCATCGAGACCCTGCTGGCCGTGCTGATGTTCGTGCTGATGGGCATTACGCTGGAACGCTCGAAGATCGCCAACGATCTGCTGACCACAATGGCGCGCGTCTTTGGCCCGTTGCCGGGCGGTCTGGCGGTGTCGATTGTGGTTGTTGGGGCATTTCTGGCGGCCTCTACGGGCATCGTGGGCGCGACAGTGGTGACCATGGGCTTGCTGGCGCTGCCGACCATGCTGCGCAACAACTACTCGCCGGAGCTGGCGACCGGTGTGATCGCGGCCTCGGGCACACTGGGGCAGATTATTCCGCCCTCGATCGTGATCGTTCTGCTGGGAACTTTGGCGGGGGATCTGTATTCCACCGCGCAGGAAACCCGTGCGGTTGACGCAGGGTGCACGGACGCGCTGACCTATCTGGGTGAGCCCGCAGTGGTCTCGGTCGGTACGCTGTTCCAGGCGGCGCTGCTGCCGGGGATCATGCTGGCCTTGCTCTATGCGCTTTACGCCTTTGGATATGCGCTGTTGAACCCGGAAAAGGCACCAGCGGTTGAGATGACGGGCGGAAGCGGTGAGCCGATCACCCGCGCCGAAGGTCTGACCTGGCTGCTGGGTGCGCCGGTTGCGCTGATTGTCGGCGTGGTCCTGCTGGGCAGTGCGGGTGTGATTGGCAGTCAGAACATCAATGTATCTGCCTTCTCGGATATCGGGGCTGGCGCCTCGTTGCGCACCAACGTGTCCGCGGAATGTCAGGCGTCGATGATCGAATTGCACGGTCAGTCCGCCTGGGATCAGGCCGTTGCCGAGCAAGAGGTGATTGACGAAGCGGGCGGTACGTCTGCAGCAACACGCCTAAGCGAAGAGGAACTCGCCGCCGCGCGGGATGCCAAGATTGCGGCGACTGCTCCGATCGGCAATGGAGTTGCGGTGATTGTGGTGCTGCTGGGCCTGACGCTGCTGATGGGCCGTGGTATTGCGCCGTCGAAATCACCGCAACCGCTGATCCTCGGGACCATTGGTCTGTTGTTGATGCTGCTGGTTGATTTGGTGCTGATCGCGCCGACAACCTCGTCCGGGGCCACATTCCTGTTGCTGGCTTTGCCGTTTGCACTGGCCATTTATGGGGCCAAGGAGGCGGCGATCCGATGTTCGACGAATGACCTGATCCGGGTGGTCTTTCCGCCGCTGGTTCTGATCATCGCGGTGCTTGGCTCGATCCTCGGCGGCGTCACTAACCCGACACCGGCGGCTGCGCTGGGGGCGGGCGGAGCGATCATGCTGGCGGCCTATCGCAAGCTGCAGGATCAGGAGCGCTCGGGTAAGGTGATCATCTGGTCTACCTTTGCGGTCATCATCTGTTTGGTGCTGGGTGTGAACTTCGACCTTCGCGTCAATCAGGGCAACGTCACGGCCGAGACCTGGATCGCCTTTGTTCTCGCCTATGCAGCGTATCTGTATGCGCTGTTCGGCCTGATCTACGCCTGCTGGGTCCTGTTCTCGAGCGGGGTTCTGACCCCTGTGGTGCGCGAGACGGCCAAGGTGACATCGATGGTCTTTACCATTCTGATCGGTTCGCAGCTGTTGAACCTTGTGGTGATCTCGTTCGGCGGTGAGCACTATATCCAGCAATTCCTCAAGAGTTTTGACAACGAGTTCACGGTCTTCCTGATCGTGATGCTGGTGCTGTTCTTCCTGGGCTTCGTGCTGGATTTTCTTGAGATCATCTACATCGTGATCCCCATCGTGGGCCCGGTGATCTATGGCGGATCGTTTGATCCGAAATGGGTGACGATCATGGTGGCGGTGAACCTGCAGACCTCGTTCCTGACGCCTCCGTTCGGCTTTGCGCTGTTCTACTTGCGGGGCGTCGCGCCGAAAGAGGTGACGACGGGGCATATTTACCGCGGCATCGTGCCCTTTGTAATCATTCAGGTGGTGGGGATCGCGATCCTGTGGTTCTTCCCGTCGATTGTGACCATTGTGCCGGATCTGATCCCGAATTGATGTATCGCTGTGATCCAATGGAAAAGGGGGCCGTTTGGCCCCCTTTGCTTTGGTGCCTTGGGGAAGGGGCCAGCCCCTTCTTGGCCTGGGGCCAATTCAACCCCGGGATATTTTTGGCCAGATGAAGAGCGGATCAGGTGAACTGGATCAGGTCCCAGCGATTGCCGAACGGGTCGCGCCACACAGCGACTGTGCCATAGGGTTCGTGTCTTGGGTCTTCTTCGAAATGGACCCCTCTGGTGCGCATTTCGCGGTGGTCGCGGTCGAAGTCATCGGTTTGCAGGAAGAAGCCGACGCGGCCTCCGGTCTGGTTGCCGACGGCGGCGATCTGGTTCGGGCCGTCAGCCCGGGCCAGCAACAGTGAGGCACCGGCTGAACCCGGAGGCGTCACCAGCACCCAACGTTTGCCGCCACCCAGATCAATGTCCTGTGTCAGGGTGAAGCTCAGTGTCCGGGTGTAGAACGCGATGGCGGCATCGTAATCCGGCACCACAAGGGTGACGGCAAAAAGGCTCTGGCGCATGGGAGTCAGCCCTTGGTCGGGTGGCGGTCGGGCAGTTGGATGCCCGCGACCTGTTCGGCGATCGGGGCCGTGGACAAGGGGTGATGGCTGGCATCCGCCAGTGCAGCCGGATTGTCGACGCGGTTCCAGTTGCCCTGCATGTAGGCCTCGAGGCCGGAAAAGCGCGCCTTGTACCCCATCTTGGGGCTGCCGGGCACCCAATAGCCGAGATAGACGTAAGGCAGCCCGGCCTCGCGCGCGATGTCGATGTGGTCGAGGATCATATAGGTGCCCAGAGAGTTTTGCGGCTGTTCCGGGTCATAGAAGGAATAGACCATGCTCAGCCCGTCATCCAGAACGTCGGTCAGGCTGACGGCGATCAGGTTTCCGGTTTCGGGGTCGGCGTATTCCACCACGCGGCTGCGGATCGGGGTTTCCTCGATCATCGCGGCGAATTCGAACACGTCCATGTCGGCCATGCCGCCATCGGCGTGGCGGGTATCCAGATAGCGGCGGAACAGCTCGTATTGTTCATCCGTTGCCCAGGGCGAATTTGCCCGGCGCCGCAGGTAGGCGTTGCGCTTGGCGGCGCGTTTCTGGCTTTTGCTGGGGCGAAAGGCCGAGACGTCGATGCGGGCCGACAAGCAGGCGGCACAATCGGTGCAGGACGGGCGGTAGAGTACGTTCTGCGACCGGCGAAACCCTTGTTGCGACAGGGAATTGTTCAGCTGATCGGCGCCTTCGCCCTGTAGGGCGGTGAACAGCTTACGCTCCATCCTGCCCTCAAGGTAGGGGCAGGGCTGGGGGGCCGTCACATAGAATTGCGGCGCGATTGGCAGCGTGTGTCGCATGAAGGTTCCGTGTTTCCTGAGATAGGATGATAACAACGGTTCCCTGAGCCGCCAAGTGATTCAATCGGCTGATTTTTATGCCCGCTGGTTGATCATGACGGTGCCCAGAAACGCATCGGTCAGGCCCTGACAGCGCGCGCTGGTCAGCATCATGATGACCGAGATGATCTGGACCACAAAGAACGCCATGCTGACAAAATACCCTGCGGTATGGGCCACGGCCTTGCCCGTATCCATCCGGGCGCCAAAGGCGTCGCGCAATTCGATACCCATGAAACGCATCCCCAGCGTTGCCGATCCGTTGGCAATTGTGACGACGCGGTAGACGAAACTGATTACGCCGTAGATCAGCGGCAGAAAGAACAGCCCCGCGCCGAGTGTAAGGAAAACCGGCACGATGCACAGCAGCGAGATTAAGGCGATGTCAAAGAGCCATGCGACAAAGCGCTTCGTGGCCACCGATTGATAGAATTCGGGTTGGCTGTCTGGATCGGGCAAGTGGGTCATTCAATGTAATCCGCGTCGTTGATGTGGGGACCCTGTCCCGAAACGCGGGACAGGGCAAGGTTGGATCAGGCGCGTTCACCGTTTTCGGCCTCATCGCGGTTTTCGCGGGCGCGTTCATCCATGAACTGGTCGAATTCGGCCTTGTCCTTGGCTTCGCGCAGGCGGTGCAGGAAAGCCTCGAAATCCTGCTGCTCGCGCTCCAGCCGCGCCAAGGTGTCAGCCTTGTAGGCGTCAAACGCGCTGTTGCCCGAAGGCTTCATGGCGCTCATGTGGCTGTGCCAGGATTTGCGGCGGCTGCAGGATTTGCTGAACATGCGTTTGCTCCAGATCATGTAAGCCAGAAGGGCGAGGCCAACAGGCCAGAAGAAGATGAACCCAAGGACCATGGCGGCGATCCAGGCCCCTTTGCCCTTGTCATCCATCCAAGCTTCGGCTCGGGAAAACCATCCCGGGTTTTCAGGGACGGCGTGGTCGGAAAGTGCAGTCATTTGTGGTCTCCGGGGTTGATGTAAATTGTTTTCACATTGTTAAGATGGGGAGCGCGCGGCCTGTTGCAAGGGGTCGATGTGAAAAAGATTTACATTGGGTGTGCCAGCGCGTTCTTCGGTTGACCTCACCCCGGATCAGGCGCAGGTTTCGCACATGCATAATACTGACGATACGACACCTCCGGCGCTGGACGAAATTCTCAATCTGGAACAGCAGGTCTGGGCTGCACTGGTTGATGGCAATGCCTCGGCCGACCGGGCGCTGCTGAGCGCGGATTTCCTGGGGGTGTACCCCACCGGTTTTGCCAATCGGGATGATCATGTCGGGCAATTCGCCGATGCGCCGACCATGGCCCGGTATGAGCTGAGCGAGACAAAACTGCGAATTCTGACTCCGGACATCGTGTTGTTGACCTATCGCGCGGATTATCAGCGCCCCGGATCAGAGGGATGGGAGGCAATGCTGATCTCCTCGCTGTGGGAGCGCCGCCTGGGTGTCTGGGTCAACAGTTTCAGCCAGGATACCCCGTTGGAGGCGCAATGACCGGCCCGCTGACCATCCGCCGCGCCCCGCGTGCCTTTGATACCTCTTTGGGGGATGAAGCATTGAACGCGGTGTCCGACCTCATGCCCGAACAGGGGGAACTGATCGCCGGGGCGGCCGGGTCCAGCCCCTATCTAAAAGGTCTGATCGAGCGTGAACGTGATTGGTTGCCACAGGCCCTGCAACAACCGGATCAGGCGCTGGCCGACGTCATGGACGCGGCCAAAGCTCTGCCGCCGGATCAGTTGAAACCGGGCCTGCGACGGGCAAAACGGCAAATGGCGCTGTTGACCGCGTTGGCCGATCTGGCCGGGGCATGGCCGTTGGAGAAGGTGACTGCGGCGCTGACCGATTTCGGCGCGTTGGCGGCGGATGTGGCGGCAAAGGCCGAGATCGCGGCACTGATCCGGCGCGGCAAACTGCCGGGTATGGGGCCGGATGATGTCGAAACCGCCGCCGGGATGATCATCCTGGCGATGGGCAAGATGGGTGCGCATGAGCTGAACTACAGCTCGGATATCGACCTGATCGTGCTGTTCGATGAAACCCGCTTTGACCCGGATGATTTCTACGACGCACGGCACGGCATGGTGCGGGCGACGCGCAACTTCTGCGCCACGCTCAGCGACAAGACCGCCGATGGTTATGTGTTCCGCACCGACCTGCGCTTGCGCCCCGATCCGGCGGTGACCCCGGTCTGCATGGCGGCCGAGGCGGCCGAACGGTATTACGAAAGCCTTGGCCGCACATGGGAACGCGCCGCCTATATAAAGGCGCGCCCCTGTGCCGGTGATTTGGCCGCCGGGCAGCGTTTCCTTGACACTCTGCGCCCCTTTGTCTGGCGCAGGCATCTGGATTTTGCCGCGATTCAGGACGCCCACGATATGCGCCTGCGCATTCGCGAGAACAAGGGCACCGGTGGCACGCTGGCCATTCCGGGCCATGACATGAAACTGGGGCAGGGCGGTATCCGTGAGATCGAGTTCTTCACCCAGACCCGCCAGCTGATCGCCGGGGGCCGCGACCCCGATCTGCGCGTTCGCGGCACGGTGCCCGGTCTGGCGGCGCTGGCGGAAAAAGGCTGGGTGCCGCAGGACGTTGCCGACAAGCTGACCGACCATTACCGCGCCCATCGTGAGGTCGAACATCGCATTCAGATGGTCCACGACTCGCAAACCCACAAGGTGCCTCAATCGCAGGACGGGATCGACCGTGTCGCCTGTCTGATGGGTATCGACAGCGCCGAGCTGACCGCCGAGCTGACCCGCCGCCTGACCGAGGTGCATGAGCTGACCGAAGGGTTCTTTGCCCCCGGCTCCTCGACCCCGGCACCGGCAAAAGAGGCTGAGTTCGACCAAAGCGTTCTGGCGCGCTGGCCCACCTATCCGGCGCTACGCTCGCAACGCGGCGCGCGGATCTTTGAACGCCTCAAGCCTGAGCTGCTCTCACGCCTGTCGAAAACCGCAAAGCCGGATGAGGCGCTGAGGGCACTGGATGGGTTTCTTGCAGGGCTGCCCGCCGGGGTGCAGCTGTTTTCCCTGTTCGAGGCCAACCCGCACCTGATCGACCTGCTGGTGGATATCGTGGGCACCTCGCACGCGCTGGCGGGACATCTGTCGCGCAATGCCGCCGTGTTTGACGCGGTGATCGGCGGGAGTTTCTTTGACGACTGGCCGGGGCAGGTGGTGCTGCAGGCTGAACTGTCACAGGCGTTAGGGCAGGAGGCGGATTATGAAACGCAGCTCGACTACGCCCGCCGCTGGTGCAAGGAATGGCATTTCCGCATCGGTGTTCATCACCTGCGCGGATTGATCGACGGGGCGCAGGCCGGGCAGCAATATGCCGAACTGGCCAGCGCGGTGATCGCCGCCATCCTGCCCTGCGTGACTGAACAGTTCGCCAAAAAGCACGGACCTGCACCTGGACGTGGCGCAGCGGTGTTGGGTATGGGCTCGATCGGGGCAGGGCGGATCAACTCGCAGTCCGATCTCGATATGATCGTGATCTACGACCCGCAGGATCAGGACATGTCCGACGGTCCACGCCCGCTGGCCTCGCGCACCTATTATGCCCGGTTCACGCAGGCGCTGATCACGGCGCTGTCGGCGCCGATGTCGCAAGGGCGGCTTTACGAGGTCGATATGCGCCTGCGCCCCTCGGGCAATCAGGGGCCGGTGGCGACCAGTTGGGCCAGCTTTACCAACTATCAGCAGAACGAAGCCTGGGTGTGGGAGCATCTGGCCCTGACCCGTGCCCGCGTGGTGGCCGGAAACGAAGGGCTGGCACAGGATATCGAAGCCTTCCGCGCCGATTTCCTGAAACAGCCCGAAGACCGCGAAAAGGTCCTGCGTGAAGTGGCCGAGATGCGCGTTCGTCTGGCGGCGGCCAAATCTCCGGCCGGGACATGGGATGCCAAGAACGGCGCGGGCCGGATGATGGATATCGAACTGGTGGCGGAAACCGGGGCGCTGTTATCGGGCGTTGCGCAGCGCGACGTGCAGTCCGGGCTGGACGGTGCTGTCGCTGCCGGTTTGCTGGACGTCGCTCAGGCGCAGACGCTGAAGGAATGCTACGCTCTATGCTGGTCGGTGCAATGCGCGGCCCGGTTGCTGTCGGGCAAAGTGATCGAGGCCGACAAGATCGGCGAGGGCGGCGCGACCTTCCTGTGCCGCGCTACCGGGTTCGAACAGGTTGAACAGCTTCAGGCCGCCTTGCAGGACAGTTACACCACCGCCGCCGGGATCATCGGCAGCGTGATCGGGGAGGGGAAAGATGCCGCGCAGTGACGATCCGAATGATCACAAGGGCCTGATCCGAGAGGCCTATCGCATCGAAGGCATCACGCTGCCCGAATGCCGCAGCATCTTTCTGGACTGGGCGCTGAGCCTGCCGGCAGAGCGCGATCAAAAGCAGGCCCTGACCGAGCTGCACGCCATCTACGCCGCGCAAGAGGCTGACCATCCGATGACACAGGTGCTGGCCGAAGGGCTGCAATCGGCCCAGGCACCGAAACGGCGCGGCGGGTGGCGATCCCGGCCCCGCTAGGGCTTTCCCCCCGGCGCGTTCACCACTATGAGGGCGTCATGACCCAAGCCATCGATCGCCCCCGTATCCGCCTGAAACCCAAAGCCAATGCGCGCGGCCTGCGCCATGGCTTCCCGTGGGTCTATGCCAATGACATCGTCACCGACCGCCGGACCCGCAAAATCCCGGTGGGAGCCTTGGCGGTGCTTGAAGATGAAAAACGCGCGCCGATCGCTCTGGTCGCGGTGAACCCCGAGTCCAAGATCATGTGTCGCGTGCTGGATCGCGACTTGGATGCCGATTTGAACGCCGAATGGTTCGAAACCCGCCTGCGCCGCGCGTTGGAGATGCGCGAGCGTCTGTTCGATGCGCCGTATTACCGACTGATCCACGCCGAGGCAGACGGTTTTCCCGGCGTGATCATTGACCGGTTCGGAGACGCCTGCGTTATCCAACCCAACGCCGCCTGGGCCGAGTCACATCTGGACATTCTGACTGATGCCCTGGTCCGTGTTGCCGGGGTGACGACGGTGTTGAAAAACGCTTCGGGCCGCACACGGGGGCTGGAAGGGTTGGACGATGAGAACCAAACCCTGCGTGGCACTGCGCCTGATGCACCGCTGCCGGTTCCGATGAACGGGGCGACCTATATGGCCGACCTGACAGGCGGCCAGAAAACCGGCCTGTTCTATGATCAGCGCCCCAACCATGCCTTCGCTGCAAGGCTGGTACAGCCGGACGCGCAGGTGCTGGACGTGTTCAGCCATGTCGGTGGGTTCGGATTGGCGATGCTGGCCGGAGGGACCGCGAAGGCCCTGTCCGTTGACGGATCCGCCGCAGCGCTGGAATTGGCCGCACAGGGCGCCCGGGCCTCTGGCTGCGCCGATCGCTTCCAAACCCGGCAGGGCGATGCCTTTGACGTGCTGACCCAACTGGGTGAAGAGGGCGCGGAGTTCGACGTCGTCATCTGCGACCCGCCCGCCTTTGCGCCCTCGAAACAGGCGCTGGACGCTGGGCTTCGCGCCTACGAACGTATCGCACGGTTGGCGGCGCCGCTGGTGAAACCCGGCGGTTATCTCGGCCTGTGTTCCTGTTCCCACGCAGCCGATCTGGGCCGTTTCCGCGATGCCTCTTCGCGCGGCATTGGCCGGGCAGGGCGGCAGGCACAGCTGATCCACACCGGCTTTGCCGGCCCCGACCACCCGCAACTGCCGCAACTTGCCGAAAGCGGCTATCTCAAAGCTGTGTTCTATAGGCTGTGAAGGCGGTTCTGGATACCTGCGTCATCTATCCCACGGTGATGCGAGAGATGCTGCTGGGGGCCGCCCGGCTGGGTCACTTCACCCCCATCTGGTCCGCCCGAATCCTCGAAGAATGGGCCCGCGCCACCCGCAAACTGGGCCCGAATGGCGAGGCACAGGCCCGCGCTGAAATCGCCCTGACGCAGGCGCACTGGCCTGATGCGGAACGCGCGGCACAACCGGGTGTTGAACAGCGCCTCTGGCTGCCCGACAGCGCCGACATTCATGTTCTCGCAACGGCCATTGCGGCCTCGGCGGATGTCATCGTCACTGTCAACGCCAAGGATTTCCCTAGAAATATCCTGTCGGAAGAAGGGCTTGAGCGCAGAGACCCCGACAGCCTGCTTCAGGGTTTCTGGCAACAAGATCCGGATGGCATGGCCGAAACAGCCAACCGCGTCCTGGCCGAGGCCAACCGTCTGTCCGGAGACCAGTGGACCCTTCGCGCGCTGATGAAAAAGGCACGCCTTCCACGTCTGGGTAAAGCCCTCACCGCTTAAACCCGGATCCCTCTTCAACTGGCCAAAAATATCTCGGGGAGCCGCCATTGGAAGCGCCATTGGTTCGAACGCCAATGGCGGCGGGCTTGCCCTTCGCGGCGCAACCTATCCGCCCGCGCCCCAACGCCGTTCAAGCGCTTCCAGCGCTGCAATCCGCTCATCGGTATTCGGATGGCTCATCAACCAAGCCGGAACCACACCGGCGCGTTGCTGGGTCAGGCCTTCCAGCTTGTGAAACAGGGATTTCTGCGGCCCGATCCCGATCCCGGCCTTGGTCAGCAAAGCGGCGGCGTATTCATCGGCCTCATACTCATCCCCGCGTGACAGGCGTGAGGCCAGAAGATGCGTCAGCATGTTGGCAATCCACGCGCCGATAAAGGGAATGAACCGGGCAAACAGCATCATCAGCGCCGCCCGCAATGCGTTCTGTCCGGAAAAATCGATCATCCGCCGCCGCGCGTGACCCAAGGCCACATGCCCCAGCTCATGCGCGATGACACTGGCCATTTCCTCGGCCGAGACTTCTCCGTTGCGGAACTTGCGATAGAACCCGCGGGTGATGAATATCCGCCCGTCCGGGGCTGCCAACCCGTTCACCGGATCAATCTCGTAGATATAGACGGGCACCCGGTCGATCTCCAACGCGGCCGCCAGCCGGTCGGTCATGCGTTTCAGCGCCGGATCGGCCAGTTCGGTCGATTTCGCGTCCAGTTCCCGGTGGGTACGCCAGACGGAAATCCGGTACATCACGACGGCATAGGCGATGGCCAGCAGGATTGGGGTCAGGCGAAGCATGGGTTAGATATGGGTTGGCCAACACGACAGAGCAACACAAATCTGCGTATTCTGCCCGGCACGCTCGGGTTTCGCCGCGACATAGGTCGCGGCAGGTGAGCATTTCCCCAATGTGAGGTATGATAGGGACATTTAATCAGGAGCTGCCCTTTGTCCGATCCCTATTCCGATCTCGCCGCGCAACAGAAGCACATGCAGGAACGCATCGCCGACGCGATGGAGGCACGTTGCCTTGAACCGGCGCAAAAGGCGATCAGACGGGCGTATCTTGCCGGTATCAACCTTTCGGCAGGAGCAAAGGCGCTTGAGATGGGGTCGGGGACCGGGCATGTGACCGAGGACCTGTTGCATCTGGCGGGGGCGACCTCAGCTATTGGGATCGAGCCGTCTCCGGTCATGGTCGCCCGCGCAACGGAACAGTTTTCTGACAATCCGCAGCTCAGCTTCGAAATTGGCGATGCCAAGAATACCGGTTTCCTTGACGAGTCGTTCGACATGATCCTGATGCATACCTTGCTGTGCCATGTGCCCCAGCCGCGGGAGGTTCTTGCCGAGGCCCACCGGTTGCTGAAACCGGGCGGTGTGTTGGCGATCTGCGACGGGGATTACGATACCGCAACAGCCCAGATTGCCGATTATGACCCGCTGGATCAGCTTGTCCGCTTTATGATCAACCAGAACGTCACCAATCTGTGGATCATGCGTCAGATCTCGGGGTTGCTGGACGAATTCGGATTCCGGCTAGGGGCGCGGAAGGGGCACAGTTACGTGGCCGAGGGTGGCGCAACCTATTTTCTGACGGTCATTGACCGGGGCGCCGACCGGATGTTCGAAGAAGGGATATTGGGGTCTGAGACCGCAGCCGCGCTGAAGAAGGAGGCGCGGGACCGGGTGGACAAAAACACCTTCTTCGGATTCATGTCCTATGTCAGTCAGATCGCATACAAGCCCTAACCCCAGGTGAGGGTCGCGTTACCGCGTCAGGTCCCGCATCCCCTGTTCCAGCCCGGCCAGTGTCATCGGCACCATTCGATCCTCGAAAATCTCCTGAATCATGCCGATGGAATGGGTGTAGCCCCAGTATTTCTCGGGCACCGGGTTGATCCACAGGTTCGACGGCCACTGATCCCGTGCGCGCTGCAGCCAGACCTGACCGGCCTCCTGGTTCCAGTGCTCGTTGGCACCGCCGGGATAGGCGATCTCGTAGGGGCTCATCGAGGCGTCGCCGACGAAGATACATTTGTAGTCCGAGCCATAGGTCCGCAGCACCTCATGCGTCGGTGTCTGTTGATCCCAACGGCGGCGGTTGTCGCGCCAGACGCCTTCATAGAGGCAATTGTGAAAGTAGTAGTATTCCAAATGCTTGAACTCGGTCCGCGCGGCCGAGAACAGCTCCTCGACCACCTTGATATGCGGGTCCATCGAGCCGCCCACGTCCAGAAACAGCAGCACCTTGACCGCGTTGTGACGCTCGGGGCGGGTTTTGACGTCCAGATAGCCATGTTCGGCCGTGGCGCGGATGGTGCCGTCCAGATCCAGTTCCTCGGCCGCACCCTCGCGTGCCCAGCGGCGCAGGCGTTTGAGGGCGACCTTGATGTTGCGGGTGCCCAGTTCAACCGTGTCGTCCAGGTTCCTGAACTCGCGCTTATCCCAGACCTTAACCGCGCGCTGATGGCGGCTTTCCTTCTGGCCGATACGCACGCCCTCGGGGTTATAGCCATAGGCTCCGAAGGGCGAGGTCCCGGCGGTGCCGATCCACTTGTTGCCGCCCTGATGGCGGCCCTGCTGGTCTTTCAGACGCTCCTGCAGCGTCTCCATAAGCTTGTCAAATCCGCCAAGCGCCTCGATCTCGGCCTTTTCTTCGGCGCTGAGGTGTTTTTCGGCCATCTTCTCAAGCCATTCGGCGGGAATATCCACCGCTTCAAGCACCTGATCAAAGCTGATCTCGTTCAGGCCCTCGAAACTGGCGGCGAAGGCGCGGTCGAACTTGTCGATGTTACGCTCGTCCTTCACCATCGAGACGCGGGCGAGGTAGTAGAATGCCTCGACATCATAGGTGGCCAGACCCTTTTTCATGCCTTCCAGAAAGGTCAGGTATTCGCGTAAGGATACGGGAATGCCAGCTTTGCGGAGGTTTTCGAAAAAGGGCAGGAACATCGCTTACCCCACAAACCTTACAAGGATCAGCGACAGCACCAGCCCGACCAGCGCAAAGGCAATGCCATAGCCGGCGGCGTATTGGGCCATGTCGGCAGTGTTGCCATTGCGTTTGCGTGCCGTCAGCGCCCCGAGGATTGCCCCCAGTATCGCCATTCCCAATACCACGACCATGCGTTATCCGCCCCTGTTGTTGTTGGGAGGCCCTTCCGCAACATCCTGCATCAGCGACCGGGCCACCGTTTCCGAGCCAAACCCGTAGCGCGCCCACCCCAGACTGTCCAGCCTGACGGAACGTGCCTGAGCGGTCCTCCCTGCCTGGTTGAGCGCTTCGGATTTCAGCAGCAGCAACGTCGCCAGTTGCGAGGCATTCTCGGCGCGTGTCATCACGTCTATGGCCTTGTTCAGCTCGGGCAGGGCTTCGGGTCCCTTGCCTTGCGCCAGCGCATAGGCGGCGGTCTGGGTGGTGATATACGCCTGATGCACCTCGGTGCCGGGGGTGGCGCGCAGGAATTGCAGGGCCGTCTGGTAGTTGCGCAATGCCTTCTGCGGGTTGTCGAACTGCTCCATGCGGCCCATCACATAGTACGGATAGGCGCGGCGGTGGTCCGTCCATCCCTGTTCCTGTCCGATCCGGGCGGCTTTTTGGGCGTCTTTCAGACGTCTCTGTGCCCCGCGTGTCGGCCGCAGAGATTTCTGAATCGCGTTGATCCACTCACGCGGGGTGTCGGAAGCCGGCCGTGCGGGCAGGGCGTCTCCGCGCGGGTTCAGGCGGCTGAGAATACCGGGCAGGGCAGCTTCGACCTGTTCGCGGGTCATGCCGCTGCGCAGTTCGGGCGCATAGGCGGTGCGCAGGATCAGCATGTCGAACCCGGTCAGAACGGTGTGAATGTTGTCGTCGTTGAACACTGAATCCGGGAGATGATAGAGGTCGTTCAACGGCCCCAGCGCCTGCGCGATCTCTTCATGCAGGCAGTCGCGCTTTTCCTGCGGACTGACGTCGTAGGGGATGAACACCCCCAGACGTTCTCGGCTGCGCAGGCGGGACCAGCTGCTTTTCTGTTTGCGCCGGTCGCGGCGGTATTCCTCGAAGCTTGAGGAATTCGGCACCACGAAACAGGCCGCCTGCGGCAGGATGGCATGGATCTGTTCCTGACTGACGGCCTCGACGGTGATGTTGGCCGTGCCGCTTGAGACCTGGCGGATGTTGATCCCGGCCTCATTGCGCAGGCGGTTCAGCAAGCGGGTCAGGTCGCGCTGCATCGACGGGGTGGGGGCGCCGGTCAGACGCACGGTGATCGGGGTTTCGAACCGGGTGAACACCGGCAGTTGCGCGCCGCCCTCCAGCGCGAAATGCAACGAGACGAAATCGGTTGCGATATTGGTGTTCGAGCGGCCAGGGGGCGTCGGGGCCGAACGGGTGAAAGACTTGGTCGGCGGCAGTTTTTCTTCAATCGCCTGAACACGGGTCGGAACCTCGATCGGCTCTACCGCCGCGCAGCCTGCCATCGCCAAGGCGGCAAGGATGGCGGCCCATCGCGTCATGGGCGCTGATACCGGATGAACGGGGTCTGCTTGCCGATGCGGTCATACAGCTTGCGGGCCGTGTGGTTGAAATCCTGCGTCAGCCAATAGACGGAGGGGGCGCCTTGCCGGTCGGCCTCGTCATACACCGCCTGGATAAGGGCCCGCCCGATGCCGGTGCCGCGTGCCTCGGGTCGGGCAAACAAGTCCTGCAGATAGCAGACGGATTCGACTTTCCATGCGTGGCGATGAAACAGGTAGTGGGTCAGACCCAGCAGTTGCCCGTTGGCCTCGGCCACAAAGCACGAAAAATCATGCGGATCGTCGCCCAGCAGACGGGCAAAGGTGGTGTCATAGACCTCATCCGGCACGGCCGTTTCATAAAATGCCAGATAGTCCCGCCACATGTCGGACCATTCAGCGCGGTCTTCGGACCGCAACGCGCGGATGGTCACAGTGTCAGCCAATCAGATTGCCCCGTCTTGTCCGGTCATACATAGCCCGATTGCACCGGGCCGCTACCTGCAATGCTGACAGGCTGATCTGCCCAAGGCAAGCGGCGATCACCGAAGGTTCTACAACCTCAGCGTTTGGCGCGCGCCATGAAGGCCAGACGTTCGAACAGATGCACGTCCTGTTCGTTTTTCAGCAGCGCCCCATGCAGCTTGGGCAGGGCATTGGCGCCATCGCGTTTGAGGTCCTCGGAGGTCAGGTCCTCGGCCAGCAGCAGCTTCAGCCAGTCCAGAACCTCGGATGTCGAAGGCTTTTTCTTCAGCCCCTGCGTCTCGCGGATTTCATAGAACTGGGTCAGTGCAGTGGTCAGAAGCGCATCCTTGATGCCGGGGTGGTGTACCTCGACGATCCGGCGCATCGTGGCCTCATCCGGGAAACGGATATAGTGGAAGAAGCAGCGGCGCAGGAACGCGTCGGGCAGTTCCTTTTCGTTGTTCGAGGTGATGATCACGATGGGGCGATGCCGGGCGCGGATCGTCTCGCCGGTTTCGTAGACGTGGAACTCCATCTTATCGAGCTCCTGCAGCAGGTCGTTGGGAAACTCGATATCGGCCTTGTCGATCTCATCAATCAGCAGAACAACCTTTTCGTCGGCATCGAACGCCTGCCACAGCTTGCCCTTGCGGATATAGTTCGACACATCATGCACGCGCTCGTCACCCAGTTGGCTGTCGCGCAAACGGCTGACCGCATCATATTCATACAGACCCTGCTGCGCGCGGGTGGTGGATTTCACATTCCACTCGATCATCTTCAGACCCAGCGCACCGGCCACCTGTTTGGCCAGTTCGGTCTTGCCGGTGCCGGGCTCACCCTTGACCAGCAGGGGGCGTTCCAGCGTCACGGCAGCGTTTACCGCAATCGTCAGGTCATCGGTGGCAACATATTCTGCGGTGCCTTGGAAACGTGCGGTCATGGGCCCCTCGTGTGGTTTCGCGCGATCTGTGCCGTTGGGGTTACAGAGAGGCGATGATTTTGACAAGCGGGCCGCGGCGTCCCGAACCGCGAACTTCGCAGCGACTCTGGTCCCTTTTGCTTGATTCGGGGGCTATCGGATGCACCGCTGGTTGTGGTTTGCCACAGAAATGCCCAACGAATTCCGCAGAAAAACAAGGTTTTGTTGTTACATGTCTCATATTTAGACAAGGCCAGAGGCGTGACGAATCAACACGGCGTTTGTGTAGTGACATTCCCATGCGCGTCAGATAAACGCTCCGCAGAAGGGAGAGCCAAATGTCAGGTGAAACAACCGCTACCGACGTTTCTGGCCATACCGAGGGAGCAAAGATGAAGCAGGAAGTTTTTCTGTCGGAGGACTACCGTCCGGCCGAAGATGAGCCTTTCATGAATGACCGTCAGCTTGAGTATTTCCGTCGCAAGCTGCTGGATTGGAAGAACGAACTATTGGCGGGCAGCCGCGACACGATTGAAGGGCTGCAGGACAACACCCGAAACATTCCGGACGTTGCTGACCGCGCGAGCGAGGAAACCGACCGCGCGCTTGAGCTGCGCACCCGTGACCGTCAGCGCAAGCTGGTGGCCAAGATCGACTCGGCCCTGCGCCGCATCGACGAAGGTGAGTACGGCTATTGCGAGATGACGGGCGATCCGATCTCGCTGAAACGTCTGGATGCGCGTCCGATCGCAACCATGACGCTTGAGGCACAAGAGCGCCACGAGCGCCGCGAGAAGGTCCACCGCGACGATTGATCGCTGGAAGATTCGGGAAAACTCGAACGCCGGGGCCTGTCGCTCCGGCGTTTTTGCGTTAAGGCGGTGCCATGAATATCGACGGTCGGAAATTCAGTGTCATCGGCGGTGGCATCGGCGGGCTGGCGGCCGCGCTGGCGCTGCGGCAACGCGGCGCGCAGGTTACGGTTCTGGAACAGGCTCCGGCCCTGACTGAGGTCGGCGCAGGGTTGCAGATCAGCGCCAACGGCATGGCGGTTCTGCGGGCGCTTGGCGTGGCGGGGCCCGAGCCCGAGTACGGGCAGCTGTCGCACGGAACGATTCTGCGTGACTACCGAAAAGGCCGTGTGGTCAGCAAGGTGCCCGTGCCTGCGGCCGGTCCAACATATTATTATCACCGTGCCGATCTGTTGGACCTGCTGCACCGGGCGGCGCGGGATGCAGGTGTCGATATCCGGCTGGGCGCGCGCGTGACGCAGGTGGTCAAATACCCAAGCGAGGCCGATGTCGTGCTGGACGGCGGCGAGCGGCTGCGGTCGGAATGCGTCATTGCCGCAGACGGAGGGCGCAGCACGATCCGCCCGATCCTGAACGGCACCGAAACGCCCAAGTTCACCCATCAGGTCGCCTGGCGCGCAACGATCCCCTGGTCGCAGCGCAAAGAGATGCCGCGCGCGTCGCTGACCATGGGGCCGGGGCGCCATGTGGTCACCTATCCGTTGCGTGACCAATGTCTGATGAATGTGGTGGCGATCGAGGAGCGTTCGGACTGGCAAGAGGAAGGCTGGCGCCTGCAAGGCGACCCGGACGATATGCGCGCGCGTTTCGCCGATTTTGGAGGTCCGGTGCGCGACATTCTGGCCGAAGTGACAGAAACCAACCTCTGGGCCCTGTTCCTGCGCCCCGTTGCACAAAGCTGGCAAAGCGGGCGCCTCGCGCTGCTGGGCGATGCCGCGCATCCAACGCTGCCCTTCATGGCGCAGGGCGCATGTCTGGCGCTGGAGGATGCGTGGATTCTGGCCCGCGCGTTCAAAGACCAATCGGGGGTTAAACAAGCCCTTGCCGCCTACGAAACCCAACGCCGCCCAAGGGCAAGGCAAGTGGTCGCCGCCGCCGGAGCAAATGCGCGCAACTTTCACCTGCGTGGCCCCATGCGACTGGCGGCGCAGATGGCGCTGATGGCCGTTGGGGCTAAACTGTCCCAGAAATACGAGTGGATCTACAGCTATGACGCCACCGCGTGACCCGTCAAAAGTCGAGATCAACCCACACCGGCACGTGATCTGAGGGCTTTTCGTGCCCGCGCACCGCTGAGTCAATCTGGCAGTCACGCATCCGATCAGCAGCCTGCGGCGTCAGCAAAAAATGGTCGATGCGAATGCCGTCATTCTTGTTCCACGCCCCGGCCTGATAGTCCCAAAAGGAATAATGACCGGGTCCCTGCGTGCGCGCGCGGAAGGCTTCGGTGAACCCGAGGTTCAGAATCTTGCGAAACGCGGCGCGGCTTTCGGGGCGGAACAGGGCGTCTTCGCGCCAAGCATCCGGGCGGGCCGCGTCTTCGGCCTGTGGAATAATATTGTAGTCACCTGCCATCAATGCCGGTTCTTCGTTGGTCATTAAGTCGCACGCGCGATGATAAAGCCGCTCCATCCAGGCCAGTTTGTAGTCGTATTTCGGACCGGGGGCCGGGTTCCCATTGGGCAGGTACAGTCCGCAAATACGCAGTGCCTGTTTGCCAACCACCGTAGCCTCGATCCAACGCGCCTGTTCGTCTTCAACATCGCCCGGCAGGCCACGGGATACGTCTTCCAGCGGTAACTTAGACAGAATCGCCACGCCGTTGAAGCTTTTCTGCCCGTGCGTTTCGACGTTATAGCCTCGCTCTTCGAAAATCTCGCGCGGGAAGTTTTCGTCGACCGACTTGATCTCTTGCAGCAGAACAACGTCCGGCTGCGCCTCGTCAAGCCACCGGGGCAGGGCCTCGGCCCGCGCTTTGATGCCGTTAATGTTGAACGTGGCGATTTTCATGCGCGATCCTCCGTTGGCTTAAGGCAACCTATCGCCCAGAACCTGTCCAACGGCAAGGCGGATGGTTGGGGTGCGAGGCTCTGCCTCGCGCTCCGGGATATTTTTGGCCAGATGAAGAAACGGATTCTTAACCAAATTTGTTGATAAGAGTCTTGCGGTACAGGCGGGGACGCCGATGACCGCGCCAGGTGAAGCTCTCCGGCGGATGATCGGAGAGTGGATCCCTGCTTCATCTGGCTATAAATATCCTGGGGGTGTGGGGGCAAAGCCCCCACCAGCGTTTACATCGAAAATGATGTTCCGCAGCCGCAGGATGAAGTGGCGTTTGGATTCTCGATCACAAAGCGCGCGCCGATCAGTTCCTGCGTGAAATCGATTACCGCGTTTTCCAGAAACGGCAGGGAAATTGAATCCACGACGACTTTCTGGCCTTTGCCTTCCAGTACAAGGTCGCCGTCTTTTGGCTCATCCAGCGCGATTTCGTATTGAAAACCGGAACATCCGCCGCCTTCCACCGCGACGCGCAGGGCTTGTCCCTGATCTGCGGCGCCGATCTCGGCCAGGCGATCAAAGGCGCGTTCTGTGACTGTTGGGGGCAGATTCATGCCGGACTCCAAAGGTTTATTTATTTGCCGCAGTACAATATATGAAACCTAACGACAGGCGACAAGGACAAGACCTTTGGACAGAGCGGGTTTTGCCTCGGACCCAGGCCGCGCACGGGGGCGGCTTGTGCCTGAGGAGGAGAGCAGTTTCCGGTCATGCTTTCAGCGTGATCGCGACCGTATCATTCATGCCAGCGCGTTTCGTCGGCTCAAACACAAGACGCAGGTCTTTGTTGAGCATGAGGGCGACAGTTACCGCACCCGTTTGACCCATTCGATCGAAGTTGCGCAAGTGGCGCGCACGATTGCCGGGGCGTTGGGCCTGAACCCCGAACTGACCGAGGCGGTGGCGCTGGCCCATGATCTGGGGCACACACCATTTGGACATACAGGGGAGGATGCTCTGCATGCGTTGATGGCGCCTTATGGCGGCTTCGACCACAACGCGCAGGCCATTCGGATCGTCACCAAGCTGGAACGCCACTATGCCGAGTTCGATGGTTGCAACCTGACGTGGGAGTGTCTTGAGGGCATTGCCAAGCATAACGGGCCGGTCGAGGGGGAACTGCCTTGGGCTCTGGACGAGTGCAATGAGTGCTTCGATCTGGAACTGCACACCCATGCCAGTGCCGAAGCGCAGGTGGCCGCGCTATCGGACGACATCGCCTACAACAACCATGATCTGCTGGATGGTCTGCGCGCCAACCTGTTTACAGACGACGAAATCCTGCAATTACCGGTTGTGGGCGACTGCTATGCAGAGGTGGATCGCAAATATCCCGGACTAGACCCGTACCGCCGCCGACATGAGGCGTTGCGGCGGGTGTTTGGGGTTATGGTGTCCGATGTGATCGACACTTCGCGTGGGCTGATCGCCGCGTCAGGGGCACAGACGGTCGAAGACATCCGATACCTCGGCTATCCGGTTGTTCAGTTCTCGAACGGACTATGGGCGCAACTCAGGGAAATTCGCGCATTCCTGTTCACACGGATGTATCGGGCCCCCAGCGTGATGGAAGTGCGCGCCGAAGTCAGCGCAGTCGTGCAGGAGTTGTTTCCGATATACCTCAATGATCCCAAACAGATGCCTGCGCGCTGGCACCGCGATATCGAGGCCGCGCAGGACGAAACCGCGCTGGCTCGAATTGTGTCGGACTATATTGCCGGAATGACAGACCGGTTTGCCCTGCAGGATCACAGACGGCTGACGGGCGGCTAATTATTCGACCCCGATATAGGCCAGCGCCCACACCTGTTGCCCAGCCTGTTTCTGTGCCTGTTCCGCATCTTCAGTCGGGGGGAAGACGATCATGGTTGGACCATAGCCACCAATCCCCATCGGGCTGCCATCCGCATGAGTCGCGACAATTGGCTGATGCGCCGTGATGCTCTGCCACGGAATTTCCGACTGATAGCCGTCCAGCGCCATCGGTTTTGCCGTTTTGCCCGCGGCACCTGCCATCGTCATCACGTCAGACAGAAGCGGGCCTGAAAAAGCGATCTCGCGCTGGCTGCCTTCGGGGCCGTAGGTGATGGTGATCTCGATCTGGTCCAGACCATCCAGCATGGCGGCGTCGAACCCGGCGGCCCCGTCGTGCTGGACTTCGAGATAGCCCAGAAGGCCGCCGTCATCCTCGCCCCGGGCCGGCAGGTTGGCTTCGGTAACCGCGCCGCCCAGCGTCAACAAAACGTGGCCTTGCGGCGCAGGCATTTCGGCCCAGGCCGGCAACGAAATGGTCAGGGCGATGGCAAGGGGCAGGGCTAGGCGCATGAAACGGTCTCCGGGTTGGTATTTCCTGAGACCTTAGCCCCGTTTACGGTTAATCCAAGCGGAAACTGATCGCTTGCATTGACCTTGCCGCTTTGCGTGGTAAACCGCCGGGCAAGCAAAAGGACATCCGAAATGAACCTGTTTTCCGAGATCCGCGGCCTTGTACTGGATGCGCTGGCACAGATGCAGTCCGAAGGCGCGCTGCCCGAGGGGCTGAGCTTTGACAACGTGGCGGTCGAACCGCCGCGTGATGCCGCGCATGGCGACATGGCGACCAACGCTGCGATGGTACTGGCGAAACCGGCCAAGATGAAGCCGCGCGACATTGCCGATGTCCTGGCTGGGAAACTGGCGGCCGATGACCGGATTACCAGTGCCGAGGTGGCCGGGCCGGGCTTTCTGAATCTGCGTCTTGCGCCTGTCGTTTGGCAAGGTGTGCTGGCGGCGGTGCTGGAAAAGGGCACCGATTATGGCCGCTCGACCATGGGTCATGGGCAGAAGGTCAACGTCGAATATGTCTCGGCCAATCCCACCGGTCCGCTGCATGTGGGGCATACCCGGGGGGCGGTGTTCGGCGATGCGCTGGCCAGCCTGCTGGCCTATTCCGGCCATGACGTGACCCGCGAGTACTACATCAACGACGGTGGCGCCCAGGTGGATGTGCTGGCGCGCTCGGCTTATGAGCGCTATCGCGAGGCCAACGGGCTGAGCCCCGAGATTGCCGAGGGGCTGTACCCGGGCGATTACCTGATCCCGATCGGTGAGGCGCTGAAAGAGAAATACGGCGACAGCCTGATCGACAAGCCGGAAAGCGAATGGCTGGAAGAGCTGCGCAACTTTGCCACTGACGCGATGATGGACTTGATCCGCGCCGATCTGAAGGCGCTGGGCGTCGAGATGGATGTGTTCTTCTCCGAGAAATCGCTCTACGGCACGGGCCGGATCGAGGCTGCGTTGCAATCGCTGACCGACAAGGGCCTGATCTACGAGGGCGTTCTGGAGCCGCCGAAAGGCAAGAAGCCCGAGGATTGGGAACCGCGCGAGCAGACTCTGTTCAAGTCCACCGAGCATGGCGATGACGTGGATCGCCCGGTGAAGAAATCCGACGGCAGCTGGACCTATTTTGCCCCGGATATCGCCTATCACTATGACAAGGTGAGCCGTGGCTTTGACGCGCTGATCGACGTGTTTGGCGCGGATCATGGCGGCTATGTCAAGCGGATGAAGGCGGCCGTGTCGGCGCTGTCCGATGGCAAGGTGCCGCTGGACATCAAGCTGACGCAGCTGGTGAAGCTGTGGAAGAATGGTGAGCCGTTCAAGATGTCCAAACGGGCCGGGAATTTTGTCACACTGCGCGATGTGGTCGATCAGGTGGGTCCGGATGTGACCCGTTTCGTGATGCTGACCCGCAAGAACGACGCGCCTTTGGATTTCGACTTCGACAAGGTGCTGGAGCAGAGCCGCGAAAACCCGGTGTTCTACGTGCAATACGCCCATGCCCGCGTGATGAGCGTGCTGCGCCGCGCGGCCGAGGCCGGGATTGCCACCGATGATGCGGCCCTTGGCGGGGCGGATCTGAGCAAGAACGACCATGCCTCGGAACTGACCGTGGCCAAGAAGCTGGCCGAATGGCCCCGTCTGGTCGAAATCGCGGCGCGGACCAACGAGCCGCACCGCGTTGCCTTTTACCTGTATGAACTTGCAGGGGATTTCCACGCTTTGTGGAACAAGGGCAACGATGAGACGCAATTGCGGTTCATTCAGGATGGCGATGTTGCCACAAGCCAGTCAAAAATCGCATTGGCCCGGGCTGTTTCTGTTGTGATTTCAGCGGGCTTGGGTATTCTTGGCGTCACACCGGCGCAGGAGATGCGGTAACTAACACCGCCCGAAGCACCGGTTCGAGGTAGGCAAGAAATGACCCGCGCGCCACGTTTTCAGGCGCAATCGGGCGGTGAGGCGGACATGGCAAGTTACGATTACTCGGGGCAGATGCG
Organism: Ruegeria sp. MALMAid1280; assembly: GCF_049195285.1. NCBI lineage: Bacteria > Pseudomonadati > Pseudomonadota > Alphaproteobacteria > Rhodobacterales > Roseobacteraceae > Ruegeria > Ruegeria sp. MALMAid1280. Next base: position 288,006 of record NZ_JBMIRT010000049.1, read on the forward strand.
CCCCGAGCAGATGCATTACACGAATCAACCGCATCCTCAGGATGGGTACGAGTATTCCGACGACATGCACGGATATGAAGAGGCGCCGCGCACAGCGGGGCTGAGCCGTATCTTCAACGCGATGGGCGCGGTTGCATCCCTGGCTCTGGTCGCCGGGATCGGCGTCTGGGGCTACAAACTGGTGATGCGCGATGTGTCCGGCGTGCCGGTCGTGCGCGCCATCGAAGGGCCGATGCGCATTCAACCCGAAAACCCCGGCGGAACGCCCGCGGATCATCAGGGTCTGGCCGTTAATGCCGTGGCCGCGGTGGGAACGGCTGCACCGCCTGCAGACCGCCTGATCCTTGCACCGCGCCCGGTGTCGCTGACCGACGAAGACACGCCGGTTGAACCGCTGAAGCCTACTCCGGCCGTACATGTGGTTCAGGAAGAGATCTCAAACCAAGAGGCCGCGCAGCTGCGTCAGGGCACGGTGGACGCGCTGGTTTCTGAACTCGCAGGGGATGCAGCCCGGATTGACGAGCCGACGGAACAGGGCGTGCAACTGGCCGCCCTGTCATTGCCCGACGAAGAGCCTGCAATCGATCCCGCCGATCTGGCCGCACAACTGCCGGATCCGGAACTGGCCGCATTGCCTGGGGTGCGCCGGTCGCTGCGTCCGATCACGCGCCCGGCCCGCGCGACGCCCAGCAGCATTACGTCGAACAGCAGCACCGAAGCCGCGATCAATGCTGCCGTCAAAGCCGCCGTTGGTGTGGATATTGACCCCGACACGTTGTCCAAAGGCACCCGCATGGCGCAGTTGGGGGCCTATGAAAGCTCGGATGTCGCGCGCGCTGAATGGGATCGTTTGAACAGTCGCTTCGGCGATTATATGGATGGAAAACAGCGCGTTATCCAGAAGACCTCACGCGGAGGACGAACCTTTTATCGCCTGCGCGTGCTGGGGTTTGATGATCTGAGCGACTCACGGCAGTTCTGTGCCGCGCTCGAGGCGCGCGGTGCCGATTGTATCCCAGTGGCCGCTCGGTGAGCTTTGGTGCGGCCATCACCGACGCCGAAGGCCTGCGCCTGACGCCTCAGGAAAAGAGACTGTTCCGCGAGATGAACCCCTTCGGGTTCATTTTGTTTGCGCGCAATATCGACACCGCCGATCAGGTTCGCGCTCTGTGCGATGATTTCCGCGAGGCCGTAGGCCGCAATTGCCCCATCACCATCGATCAGGAGGGCGGCCGGGTGCAGCGCCTGCGCGCGCCTCTGGCCCGCGAATGGCTGCCGCCACTGGATCACGCCGCACGGGCTGGGGATCAGGCCGAACGGGCAATGTACCTGCGTTATCGTCTGATTGCGGACGAGTTGTTCGGGCTGGGCATCGACAGCAACTGCGCGCCAATGGTCGATCTGGCGCGGGATGCCACGCATGCGTTTCTGAAAAACCGTTGCTATGGATCTGATCCCAAACAGGTTTCCCGGTTGGGACGGGCCGTTGCAAAAGGCCATCTGGATGGTGGCGTTTTGCCCGTCATCAAACACATGCCGGGGCATGGTCTGTCCACGCTCGACAGCCATCACGACCTACCGCATGTGAACCTGACGCAGGACGCGCTGGAACAGGCCGATTTCGCGCCGTTCCGCGATCTGAACGACCTGCCGATGGGGATGACCGCACATCTGGTCTATGACCGGATCGACCCGCAGCCGGCAACGATTTCGCCCACCATGATAGGCCTGATCCGCGAAAACATCGGGTTCGACGGGCTGATCATGACCGATGATATCTCGATGAAGGCGCTCAGCGGCGCGCCCGAAGACATCGCCCGTCAGGCGCTGGACGCCGGGTGTGATGTGGTTCTGCACTGCAATGGCACGTTCGACGCCCGCGCCAGTGTGCTGGAGGCCGCAGGGGAAATGACCGAACAGGCCGGGAAGCGCGCAGAAAAGGCGTTGGCGATGCGGCAAGAGCCTGCGGAACTTGACATCCAGGCCGCCGAGGCGGAACTATCTGCCCTAATGGGCGGGCAGGTATATGAACGATAATCTTTTCAGCGAAGACCCGGTCTCGGTCGCGGATCGCCTTGCGGCCGAAGCCCTGATCGTTGACGTCGACGGCTTTGAAGGCCCGTTAGACGTGCTGCTGACCCTGTCGCGCACACAAAAGGTCGACCTGCGGAAAATCTCGGTTCTGGCGCTGGCACAGCAATATCTGACCTTTGTGGAAAAGGCGCGTGCGCTGCGGATCGAACTGGCGGCGGATTATCTGGTGATGGCCGCGTGGCTGGCGTTCCTGAAATCTCGCTTGCTGTTGCCGCCCGACCCGGACGACGAAGGCCCCTCGGGCGAGGAACTGGCCGCGCACCTGGCCTTCCAGTTGGAACGCCTGCAGGCCATGCGTGACTCTGCCGCCCGTCTGATGGCGCGCGACCAGCTGGGCCGCGACTTTTTCAAACGCGGGCAGGGTGAGGATATCACCCGCATCCGCACCGTCACCTACTCCGCCACGCTGCTGGACCTGATGCAGGGTTATGCCCGCATTCGCACCCGAGACGAATTCCGCCCGTTTGTGATGGACCGTGACGCCGTGTTCACGATGGAGCAGGCGCTGGAGCGGATGCGCCCACTGATCGGGTTCGCAGGCACCTGGACGGATATGGAGACCTATCTGCCCGACGGCTGGGATGCTGATCCTGTGCGTCGTAGATCGGCAACGGCGGCGACCTTTGCGGCTTCGCTGGAGCTGGTGAAAGAAGGACATATGGAGATCAAGCAGAGCGAAACCTTTGCCCCGATCCATCTGCGCAAGAGGACTGACACACGTGAGTGACGCCCCCCAAGACGAAGGCACCGGCACCCTGTTCGAAGCGCCCCCCATTGCGGAACAGGAACGCATGGTCGAAGCCGTGTTGTTCGCCAGCGCCGAGCCGGTGACGATTGGTGATCTTGAGGCACGGATGCCCCATGGCAGCGACGCGGCGCAAGCGGTTGAAATGCTTCAAAAACGCTATGAGGGGCGCGGTGTGCGCGTGGTCCGCGTGGGTGAGGCCTGGGCCATCCGCACGGCTCCCGATCTGGGTTTCCTGATGCAGAAGGAAACAGTCGAGACCCGGAAACTCAGCCGGGCCGCGATCGAAACACTGGCCATCGTCGCTTATCACCAGCCCTGCACCCGAGCCGAGATCGAGGAAATCCGTGGGGTATCGGTCTCGCGCGGGACCATCGACCAGTTGTTGGAAATGGAGTGGATCCGGCTGGGTCGCCGTCGCATGACTCCGGGCCGACCGGTGACCTTTGTGGTGACCCCTCAATTCCTTGATCATTTCGGGCTGGAAAACGCCCGCGACCTGCCGGGTCTCAAGGAATTGCGCGCTGCAGGTTTGCTGGAAAACCGGCCTCCGCCGGGGACCATCCCCATGGGGGAAGGGCGCGAGGATGAAGAAGACGAAGATCAGACCGAACTGTTCGAGGAAGAGTGATCGCGCAGCCCTTTTGTTGCCGCATAAATCACCTATGTTGGGGCTCAGAAAACGGAGTTGAGCAATGAACGCCAATCAGATCATCAATATGATCGTGCGCCAGGTTATGCGCCGCCTTGTCAATTCGGGCGTGAACAAGGGGTTTGACATGGCCGCTCGGGTGGGGCGCAAGGCCAATCAACCGTCGCCCCGGCAGGATGACTCGGATGCGGGTCACGGAAATTCCAACAACCGCGGTTGAAGCCAGATCAGGCGCGGGTGCCCGCTCTTAACCAACTGCCTTGAAGTGCTTGGACAGTTTCAACCCCTGTCCCTGATAGTTCGACGCAATGCCCGCGCCGTATAGCTGCGTGGGCATTTGGGCCATCTTCTCATAGACCAGCCGTCCGACGACCTGACCGTGCTCCAGCACGAAGGGCGCCTCGTGGCAGCGTACCTCAAGCACACCGCGCGACCCCGCGCCACCGGCTTCGGCATGGCCAAAGCCGGGATCGAAGAATCCTGCGTAATGCACACGGAACTCACCGACCATTGCCAGATAAGGGGCCATTTCGGCGGCGTACATCGGCGGGATGTGGACGGCCTCTCGGCTGACCAGGATATAGAACGCGCCGGGGTCCAGGATGATGCGGCCATCACGGGTGCGCACTTCTTCCCAGTATTCCTGCGGGTCATATTCGCCGATCCGGTCCAGATCGATCACGCCGGTATGCGGCTTGGCGCGGTATCCCACCAGATCGGTATCAGGCAGTTGCAGATCGACCGAGAATCCCAGCCCGTCCTGAATCACCGCAGGCCCATCGACCAACGGCGAGTCGGTGTGCAGCGCCGTCAGTTCCGCGTCGCTGAGCACCGCCTGACCCTGACGGAAGCGAATCTGGTTCAGCCGCATTCCCGGACGTACCAGAACCGAGAAGGAGCGGGGGCAGATCTCGGCATAAAGTGGCCCGGTATAACCCGCAGGCACCCGGTCGAACTCGGTGCCGCCATCGGTGATGGTGCGGGTCAGAAGGTCCAGCCGCCCGGTCGAGCTTTTGGCGTTGGCGACAGCTGTCACGGTTTCGGGCAGAGCTAGCGATTCCATCAGCGGCACCAGATAGACGCAGCCCTTTTCCAGAACCGCGCCGTCAGAAATGTCGATGCGGTGCATCTCGAACTCGGCCAGACGGTCGGCGACCGATCGCCCTTCGCCCGCCAGAAAGGATGCGCGCACACGGTAAGCCACTGTTCCCAAGCGCAAATCAAGACTGGCTGGTTGAACCTGCGCCGAAATGACCTCGGGGCTGGCGGTGATCTCACCGCGCGCAATCATGCCTTCGATCTGCTGGTTTGGGCATACACCTGTCATTCCGATCCCCCCTGATGCCAGAGCGGGATCTGGCCTGTTTGCCATAAACGTCGGTGTGATTTGGTCGGGCTAGCAGGACTCGAACCTGCGACCTTCCGTCCCCCAGACGGACGCGCTACCAGGCTGCGCCATAGCCCGACGTTGAGGTGTTCATAAAGACTTTCCCGGCAGGGGCAAGAGGAAATCATCGCCTTTTTTTCTTATCCCGCCGATCGGTTTTCAATGCGGTTCAGAACGGCGCGCAAGTCCTTTGCCACCGGTGCGATCTGTTTCAGTAACTGGTCGTCAAATTCAGTGCGATTCCACGCCTGCGTTGCGATTCCACCCAACAGGGGGCTTTCATCAATATATTCCGGCTCGGCCTTTGCCGCGATCTGTTCCGGTGCTGCGGGATCCGCCTGCGGGGGCGTGGACTGCGGGGCAGCATCGCCCAAATCTAGATTGATCTGTTCGCTGGATGGGGCAGGTTTCGACGTGAAGGGTACGACAACGCTGTCGTTTTTCTGGGTTTCCGGCTCGGCCACTTCATCCAGCCCCTGCGACAGCGCCGCGACATGCGCCACGCCTTGTTCGCGCAGGATGCGCTGAACGCCCTTGATGGTGATGCCGTCCTCGTGCAGCAGTTTCTTGATGCCGCCCAGAAGGCGCATGTCATTGGGCCGGTAATATCGCCGACCACCGGCGCGTTTCACCGGCTTGACCTGATTGAAACGGCTTTCCCAGAATCGCAGGACATGAGCCTGAACGCCCAGCCAATCCGCAACTTCACTGATTGTGCGAAACGCGTCGGGGGACTTGCTCATGACCGTGCCGTCCTGATCTTACTTTCGGTTTCCTGCCGCGACGCGATCCTTCATCAGGTGCGACGGGCGGAAAGTCAGAACCCGGCGGGGTTGAATCGGAACCTCTTCGCCGGTTTTGGGGTTGCGGCCAATGCGGGCGGTTTTGTCCCGAACGCTGAAGGTGCCGAATGACGAAATCTTCACCTGTTCGCCGCGCACCAAGGCGTCGGACATGTGGTTCAGAACGCTTTCCACCAGCTGCGCACTTTCGTTACGTGACAGGCCAACCTCGCGAAAGACGGCCTCGCTCAGATCCATTCGGGTCAGTGTTTTGTCGCCCATACCATTTCCCCTGTTGATAACAGAGAATAGGGCGAGGGGAAATTCGCTGTCAATATCAATGAATTGCAGGTCTCTGTGTAAGCCGTTTTGCGCCGGTTACCAGCGCAGGACAACGGCGCCCCAGGCCAGACCGCCGCCAATCGCCTCGGTCACGATAAGATCGCCTTGCTTGATCTGACCGCGCTGCTTGCCCACGGACAGGGCCAGCGGAATCGATGCCGCCGAGGTGTTGCCGTGGTCCTGCACGGTGACGACCACGTTATCCATCGGAAGGCCCAGCTTCTTGGCGGTGCCCTGAATGATGCGGATATTAGCCTGATGCGGCACGATCCAGTCGATATCCGAATTTCCAAGACCCGCCGAGCCCAATGCGGTTTCTGCGGTTTTCGCCAGTTTTTCAACGGCATGGCGGAAGACCTGATTGCCTTGCATTCGCAAATGGCCGGTCGATTGGGTCGACACGCCGCCATCTACATACAGCAGGTCCTTGTATCGACCGTCCGAATTCAGGTCGGTGGCCAGAATGCCGCGATCATCGGAGGTGCCTGCGCCCTCTTGCAGTTCCAGCACCAGCGCACCCGCCCCGTCGCCAAACAGAACGCAGGTCGATCGGTCGGTCCAATCCATGATTCGCGAGAAAGTCTCGGCCCCGATGACCAGAACCCGTTTGGCCTGACCGGACAGGATCAGTGCATTGGCGTTGCTGAGCGCAAAGACAAACCCGGCGCAGACGGCCTGAACGTCAAAGGCAAAGCCCTTGGTCATGCCCAGCCGCGCCTGAACCATGGTTGCCGCGGACGGAAAGGTCAGATCAGCGGTCGAAGTTGCCACGATGATCGCGTCGATATCGTCCGCCGTCAGGCCCGCATCGGCCAGCGCGGCCTCGGCCGCCTTGGTGGCCAGATCCGAAGTGGATTCATCATCGGCAGCAAAATGGCGGCGTTCGATCCCCGAACGGGTTCTGATCCACTCATCCGTTGTATCGAGCGTCTTTTCAAACTCAGAGTTCGGAACGATGCGCTCTGGCAAATAATGTCCGACACCTACGACAACTGAACGGCCTGCCATGCTTGGGTACTGCCTTTTTTGTTATTCGCCGGCCTTTGGCGGCGTGTGGGCGGCATCTTGTGCAAGCTCGGCTGTTGATGCAACCCGTGCCGCCAATTTTTCGGCAAAACCAGACTGGGCCAGGGTAAAGGCCAGTTTGACTGCCGCCGAGACTCCGGTGGCATCGGCGCCACCGTGCGATTTGACCACGGTACCGTTGAGGCCAAGGAAGACCCCGCCATTCACACGGCGCGGGTCGATACGTTTCTTGAGGCGATTGAGCGACGTGATCGCCAGCACCGAGGCCAGGCGCGACAGCGGTGAGTATTTGAACGCCTCGCGCAGCAGATCGCCGATCAGGCTGGCGGTGCCTTCACCGGTCTTGATCGCGACGTTGCCGGTAAAGCCATCGGTTACAATGACATCCGCCTTGTCGCCGGGAATGTCGCTGCCTTCGACGAAGCCGACAAAGTCGAAATTCGCCTGCTCTGCGAATTCCGCGATCATTGCGTGGGCCTCTTTCAGTTCGGCGCGGCCCTTGTGTTCTTCGGTGCCCACATTCAGCAGGCCGATGCGCGGGCGTTCCAGCGCCATGCCGTTGCGGGCGTAAGAGGCCCCCATCAGCGCGTATTGCAGCAGATCCTTGGCGTCGGCGCGCACATCCGCACCCACATCCAGCATCACGTTGAACCCCTGCGGGTTGCGTGACGGCCACAGAATCGCAATTGCCGGACGGTTCACGCCCGGCAGTTTGCGAAGCCGCATCATCGACAGCGCCATCAGTGCGCCGGTGTTGCCACAGGAGACAGCACCGTGGGCCTCGCCATTGCGGACCGAATCCAGCGTCGACCACATCGAGGTCTGCTTGCCGTTGCGAACAACCTGGCTGGGTTTGTCCTCCATCGTGACCACATCGGGGCAATCACGAAAAACGACGCGCCCCTGCAGGACACGCCGTTTGGCGACAAGTTTGCGCAGAACCTGTTCAGGCCCGTGCAGGACGAAGGCGATATCGGGGTTCTTGTTTGCCGATTTGGCAATGCCCGCAACCACGGTTGCGGGTCCCGAGTCTCCGCCCATAGCGTCAACCGAGATGGTAATCCGTCCGGCGTGCGTGGGCTGTTCCGTCATGCCTTGCCTGCGCTGTTAAAGGCTTAGGCCGCGTCTTCGTCCAGATCGATTTCGTCGGCTTGTGCGACGACTTCACGATCATCGTAGTGACCGCAGGATGCGCAGACGTGGTGCGGGCGCTTCAGTTCACCGCAGTTCGGGCATTCGTTCGGGTTTGCAGCAACCAGAGCGTCGTGTGCGCGGCGGTTGTTGCGACGCGACTTGGAAACTTTGTTCTGTTGGACGGCCATGGTCTCAACCTTTGTCTAACTAAGGGCCAACAGATTCGCTGCGGCCGGGTTTCATTCTTCGTTTTTCTCGTGGTTTGACGCGCGTTTAGGGTACGAGCCCCACGTTGTCCAACCCAAATTCCGATGAGCGCGCGAAAATACTGCGATTCTCGACATGTTCAAGCGATTTTTCTGAGCGCCTGCTATGACAGGAAAACAGACCTATGTCACTCGTCTTTTTTCAACGCATCGCGCAAACCTGCCAACCCGGCAAAGGGCTTGGCATCTTCGTCCGTCATCGCCTGTTTTCCGGGCTCGGTAAAGTCAGCCTGGTCCAGCGCGGCCCCGTCCTTGCGCGGGTATTGGGGCAGGGCGAGAGACAGCGCCTCGATCATCACCAGGGATGGGTCGATCTCGGGGCCGAGAGGTTCGGATTCGTCGCCTTCCGGGATCTCGAACTCTTCCTCATCGGGGTCCGACCAGTCCGCCACAAAGATCCGCGTGACAGGAATGTCGATGCGCGTGGTCACCGGTTCCAGTGTCACGACGCAGGGCTGAATCACCGTGGCGCCCATTTTTCCGCTCAGCGCCCAGTCGCGTTTGCCATGTGCCCTTACGTCACCCGTAAAGCTGAGCTTGCGCAGGCCCAGCAGGCCTAGATCGTCCCGGATTGCCTCCAACGCCTTGCTGTCCGGGCGTAAGTCAAAGGGGGTCGGGGCGTTTTGGGGCAGGTCGGCCACCCGCAGAGATGTCTGGTTGCTCATTCGTGACCCTTTCCTGTGTTGAACCGGGGCTGCGGTTTGATGTAAGCGGATAGGGTCCGCATAGGGCCAAGGCAAGAGGGTGTAAATGTTGAAGGTTGTGAACAGGTTGAAACCGGCGTCCAGAACGCTTGTCTTGGCGGCCTGTCTGGCAGCGGCCAGCGCGTGTACCCCGGTCTTCAAGAATCACGGGTATATCCCTCCTGCGGAAGACCTGGCCGAGATCAAAGTCGGCGTCGATACCCGCGACAGTGTGCTCGAAACCGTTGGCGCGCCCAGCTCATCCGGTGTGGTGCGCGATTCCGGGTTCTACTATGTTCGGTCCCGCGTTCGGCATTACGGACCGAAGAAACCCGAAGTCATCTCGCGCGAGCTGGTCGCGATCAGCTTTGATGACCGAGGTGTCGTCCGAAATATCGAACGGTTCGGGCTTGAGGATGGCATCGTCGTTCAGCTGGATCGCCGCGTGACCGAATCGACCATTCAGGGTCAGGGCTTTATCCGTCAGCTGTTGGGTAATATCGGCAACTTCAACCCGGCCAACATCCCCGGCGCGTCGCAGTAACGAAAGCCATACCTTGCTATGGTCACATGACAGTCACACATGGTGTGATAGTGACGTAGCAAGACGTAACGGGTCAGCAACCGCGGAGGATGCGACCATGGCACTATTGCTTGGCAAAGGCCGCTATCGCGCCCGGCTGGCGCAATCGTCGCAGGATGTGGCGGCTGCGCAGCGTTTGCGTACGCTGGCATTTGGCACGGATCAGACCGATCAGGACGATTTTGATCCGGTCTGCGCCCATATCCTGGTCGAAGACATGCGCGACGACGGACAGTTGGTCTGCTGCTTCCGTATGCTGACGATGGAAAACGGCACTGAGATCGCCCGCAGCTATTCGGCGCAATTTTACGACCTTTCGGCGCTGCAAGGGTTCGAGGGGCGGATGGTCGAGATGGGGCGATTCTGCATTCACCCGGACCGGATCGACCCGGACATCCTGCGCGTCGCATGGGGTGCGATGACAGCATATGTCGATCGGAACAAGGTCGAGATGCTGTTCGGCTGTTCCTCATTTGCCGGAACCGAGACCGAGGATTACCTCGACGCGTTTGCCATGCTCAAACACCGGCATCTGGCGCCAAAACGCTGGTTGCCACGGGTGAAGGCTCCGAATGTGTTCCGGTTCGCTACCCGTTTGCGACGCAAACCGGATGCGAAAAAGGCGATGCTGCGGATGCCGCCCTTGCTGCGTACTTACCTGTTGATGGGGGGCTGGGTCAGCGATCATGCGGTGGTGGACCGCCATATGAACACGCTGCATGTCTTCACCGGGCTCGAGATCGGCGCGATTCCCCCAGCCCGAAAACGTCTGCTGCGGGCGGTGGCCGGGTAGAATGAGTATTTATGAAAAGATGAAGCAGGGGCGTTGACGCCTTCTGCCCACCGGTTTAGCTGGCGGGCATGGCGAGAATTCCTTTGTTGCAGATGTCCGGCATTTCCCTGACCTTTGGGGGTGATCCGGTGTTTTCCGAGCTTGATCTGGTGGTTCAGCCAGGTGACCGCGTTGCCTTGGTGGGACGGAACGGGTCCGGTAAATCCACGCTGATGAAAGTGATGGCCGGTCTGGTTGAACCTGATCTCGGCGACATCGTGGTGCCTCCGGGCAAGTCTGTTGGGTATATGGAGCAGGATCCAGGCATGGAGGGGTTTGCCACGCTGGGCGACTATGCTTCGAGCGGGTTGGAGCCGGGTGAGCTGTATAAGGTCGAGCGCGCCGGTGAAGGGCTGAAGTTCGATCCGTCTCGTGCGGTCGAAACCGCCTCGGGCGGGGAACGCCGCCGTGCGGCGCTGGCCAAGCTGATGGCCGAGGCACCGGACCTGATGCTGCTGGACGAACCGACCAACCATCTGGATATCGAAGCCATCGCGTGGCTGGAGCGCGAGTTGGGATCGACCCGCGCGGCGTTTGTCCTGATCTCGCATGACCGGGCGTTTCTGCGCGCGCTGACTCGCGCCACCCTATGGATCGACCGCGGCGCCGTGCGGCGGCAAGAGCAGGGGTTTGATGCGTTTGAAACGTGGCGCGATAAGGTCTGGGACGAAGAGGATCAACAACGCCACAAGCTGAACCGCCTGATCAAATCCGAGGCCAAATGGGCCGTGGAAGGAATCAGCGCCCGACGCAAGCGCAATCAGGGCCGGGTACGGGCGCTGCAGGCATTGCGGGCCGAGAAGGCGGCGCAGATCAAACGTCAGGGTTCGGCGGCAATGACGTTGGAGGCAGGGCCGAAATCCGGGCGAAAGGTGATTGAGTCCAAGGGCGTGGCCAAGTCATTTGGCGCGCAGCAGATCGTTCGGAACTTTGATCTGCTGGTGCAGCGCGGTGACCGCGTGGCCTTTGTCGGCCCCAACGGTGTGGGCAAAACGACCTTGTTGAAGATGCTGCTGGGGCAGGAGCAACCGGATGAAGGCTCGGTGACACTGGGCACCAATCTTGAGATCGCCGTGTTCGACCAAACCCGCGCGCAATTGGACCCGGAAATGAGTCTGTGGGACAGCCTGACCGGCGACCCCGCGATGCGCGTATCCGGCAAGGCCGATCAAGTGATGGTCGGCGGTCAGCCGAAGCATGTGGTCGGCTACCTCAAGGAATTCTTGTTCGACGAACGGCAGGCAAGAGCGGCCGTCAAATCTCTGTCAGGTGGTGAAAAAGCAAGGTTGCTGTTGGCCAAGCTTATGGCCAAGTCCTCGAATTTGCTCGTGCTGGACGAACCGACTAACGATCTGGACGTGGAAACACTGGATTTGTTGCAGGAGTTGCTGGACGACTACGACGGCACCGTTCTGTTGGTCAGTCACGACCGGGATTTTCTGGACCGGGTCGCTACCACGACTGTCGCGATGGAGGGGAATGGTCGCGCCACTGTCTATGCAGGCGGATGGTCGGACTATATCGCGCAGAGGGGCGATATTCTGCCGAAGAAGGAAGAAAAAACAAAGCCCTCCAAGCCGAAGGTAAAGCAAGAGGCTCAGCAGAAATCCGGCCTGTCCTTTTCGGAGAAGCACCGGCTTGAAAAGCTGCCCGCCGAGATCGAACGCCTTGAGGCCGAGATCGGCAAGCTGGAAGAGCTCATGTCCGATCCCGAGCTTTTCACCCGTGAGCCAGTCAAGTTCCAGAAAGCGACCGAGGCTCTGGTTGAGCGGCAGGAAAAGCTGACCGCGGCCGAGGAAGAATGGCTGGCTTTGGAAGAGAAGGCCGAGGGCGCTTAGGGTAGCGGACGGGCAGGGTTGCCAACCACCGTTTCATTGGCCGCGACGTCTTTGGTCACGACGCTGCCCGCGCCGATGGTGGCATTGTCGCCGATGGTGATGCCGGGCATCAGGATGGCGCCTCCGCCGACCCAGACATTTCTGCCGATGGTCACCGGTAGCCCGATTTCCAGACCCTGCGCCCGCTCAGACGGATCTTTGGCGTGCTGGGCGCAATAAATCTGCACATGCGGGCCGAACATCGTGTCATCTCCGATCCGTACCGGTGCGGTGTCCAGGACCACGCATCCGGCATTGAAATAGACCCGCGCGCCGAGGTGGATGTTCATTCCATAGGCGCAGTGGAACGGAGCTTCGAGAAAGCAATCTGCTCCGGTGCTGGCAAACAGCGCCTGTAGCTCCGGTGCCATTGCGCTACGGCTATCCGGGGGGCAGGTGTTATGCGCATGAACCGCGCGTCGGGCTTGTGCGCGCAGGGCGTCCAGTTCCGGGTCCAGACAGCAATACCACTGCCCCGCCTGCATCTTGTCCCGCTCAGTCATGTGCTGGACTTAACGCATCCGCAGGGCGCCGTCGATGCGGATGACCTCTCCGTTCAGATACCCCATTTCAACGATGAACCCGGCCAGCCGGCCGTATTCATTCGGGTCGCCCAAACGGGCCGGGTTAGGGACATCGGCGGCCAGCTGCTGTTGTACCTCTTCGGGCAGACCGGCCAGCATCGGGGTCATGAAAATGCCCGGCGCGATGGCCATTACCCGGATCCCGGTCGAGGCCAGATCGCGCGCCATCGGCAGGGTCATGCCCACCACGCCCCCTTTCGAGGCCGCATAGGCCGCCTGTCCCTTTTGCCCGTCAAACGCTGCGATTGACGCGGTGTTGATGATCACTCCACGCGCGCCATCGGGATCGGGGTCATTCCCGGCCATCTCAGCCGCCGCCAGGCGCGAGACGTTGAAAGTGCCGACCAGATTGATGTCGATGGTGCGCTGGAACGCGTCCAGAGGATGCGGGCCGTCCTTGCCAACCGTCTTGATGCCATAGGCAATTCCGGCGCAATTCACCGCCGCCGTAATCCGGCCCATCTTGTCCGTTGCCTGCGCAATTGCTGCCGCGACCGAGGCTTCGTCGGTCACGTCCGTTTCCGCGAAATGCCCACCGATTTCCGAGGCAACCCGCGCGCCGCGTTCGGCGTCCCGATCCAGAATGGTGACCTTCGCGCCCTGTTCCGCAAAATGGCGGGCGGTGGCCTCACCCAGGCCCGAGGCCCCGCCGGTGACGATCGCGGCTGTGGTGGACAATTGCATGACGGCTCCTTCGCATCAGAATATGAACGTACGTTCATTTAATCTGACGATTTAGGTGATGTCCATCTTTATTGGCGCCCGCTTTCTACGATTTCGGCGTTTCTCAAGTCTTTCTCAGAAGACCTTTAAGTCTGCTTAATGCGTGGGTCTCACATCGATACCAGGCGAAATGACGCGCCAACGAGGCGTCGTGCAAGGAGACAATCGTTATGGTTAAGAGTTTGAAGGTTGGATTTCCCGTGCTGGTGACAGTACCGTTTCTGACTGTGATGGCCGCAAGCAGTGCAGCCGCAGCCCCCGAAGTGTGCAACTGGAAAACGGCGCGGGATGCGGCAAACCGCGGAGACTATCAGACAATGTGCGATTGCCAGCAGGTGACGCCCAGCTTTCTGAAGCGATTGCAGGTGCGGTCGGATTTCCCAACGACATTGCGCAATACGTCCGCACAATGCCCGGGATTGGCGGCATTGCTGACCGATCAGCCCACAGGAACAATCAGCGCATCGGGAAATCCGGGCGAGGCGCGCGGCAATGATCAGTTTGCGGGGTTCGATTCGGACAACGGAAATGACTCGGGCTCGGGTGGTGGTGGCGGAGGAGGCAACCCCGGTGATGGCGGCGGCCCCGGTGACGGTGGTGGCGACCCTGGAGACGGCGGTAGCGATCCCGGTGACGGCGGTGATCCCGGCAATGGCGGCGGCGACGGCAATGGCGGCGGCAACGGCAACGGCGGGAATAACGGCGGTGGCAATGGCGGCGGTAACGGCAACGGCGGGAATAACGGCGGTGGCAATGGCGGCGGCAATGGCAACGGCGGGAATAACGGCGGTGGCCATGGCGGCGGCAATGGCAACGGCGGGAATAACGGCGGTGGCCACGGCGGCGGCAACGGCAACGGCGGGAATAACGGCGGTGGCCACGACGGCGGCAATAGCAACGGCGGGAACAACGGCGGCGACGGAAAAGGTGGCGGCAAAGGCGGTCACGGAGGCGGCAAAGGTAACGGTGGAAACAGTGGTGGCGGCAAAGGCGGCGGTAAGCGCTAATCCTGCCCGGGACACCACACCCGTTTTGCCAACGGCAATTAAAACGGCCACCCGATTGGGTGGCCGTTAGTTCCTTTAGAGGCGATTGGTATCAGCCCAGTTGCACCAACGCGTGACGCTTCTTGCCCGCGCTCAGCTTGATCGGCGATGACAGTGCACCTGCGTCGATCATCAATCCGGCATCGGTCAGCGGGGCGTCATCCAGCTTGGCACCGTTTTCGGCGATCAGACGCTTGGCCTCTTTGCCCGATTTGGCCAGACCCGATTTCACGATCAACTGCACGATGGACATGCCGTCGCCCAACTCGGCCGCGCTGAGGGTCAGGGTGGGAAGATCGCCCCCAATGCCACCTTTTTCGAACACTTCGCGGGCGGTGGCCTCGGCGGTGGCCGCAGCCTCGGCCCCGTGAAGCAGGGTGGTCACCTCATTGGCAAGACGGATCTTGGCCTCGTTGATCTCGGACCCCTGCAGCGCCGCCAGACGGTCGCATTCATCGACGGGCAGTTCGGTGAAGATTTTCAGGAACCGGCCCACATCCGCATCTGTTGTGTTGCGCCAGAACTGCCAGAACTCGTAAGACGACAGCATGTCACCGTTCAGCCAGATGGCGCCACCCTGGGATTTGCCCATCTTGCGGCCATCGCTGGTGGTCAGCAGCGGCGTGGTCAGGCCGTAGACCTCGTGATCCAGTACCCGGCGGGAGAGGTCGACACCGTTGACGATGTTGCCCCACTGGTCCGAGCCACCCATCTGCAGAATGCAGCCGTAACGGCGGTTCAGTTCAAGGAAGTCATAAGCCTGCAGGATCATGTAGTTGAACTCGAGGAAGCTTAGCGATTGCTCGCGATCCAGCCGCGATTTTACCGATTCAAAGCTCAACATCCGGTTGACCGAGAAGTGCCGTCCGATATCGCGCAGAAACTCAAGGTAATTCAGGTTGTCCAGCCACTCGGCATTGTTCAGCATCAGCGCGCCGGTTTCGCTGTCATCGTAAGACAGGTATTTCGCGAAAACTTGCTTCATTCCCGCGATATTGGCGTCGATCTGTTCAGGGCCCAGCAATGGGCGTTCGTCCGAGCGGAACGACGGGTCACCCACCTTGGTGGTGCCGCCGCCCATCAGGGTGATCGGTTTGTGGCCGGTCTTTTGCAACCAGCGCAGCACCATGATGTTCATAAGGTGACCCACGTGCAGCGACTGTGCGGTCGCGTCATACCCGATATAGGCTGTTTGCACCCCACTTATCAGCGCTTCGTCAAGGCCCTGATAATCGGTGCAGTCGGCAAGAAAGCCGCGCTCGATCATCGTGGCGATGAAATCCGATTTGGGATGGTAGGTCATAGTGTGCCCTTTGGGTTGAAGTTGCGGGGCACTGTATAGGCGGCGCTTCAGGCAAGGAAAAGGCACGTTTTCATCGAAAGCGCTGGGATGTCAGCTTTTGGTCGGGGGCAGGCGGAAGGCATAGACCATTGCAATCAGGTTCAGCACCGCCAGCGCAATGATCGGCGTCACCGGATCGTGCAGATGCGCCACCGCGCCAAGGATTGCGGCAAAGACCATGCCGACCAGACCGGCACTGACATCTCCGAGGGCGACCAGATAAGGACGCTCTTTTTCCGAGGTCATTTCGATGATGTAGAGGTAGCGCCCGTAGATCACCCCATTCCCGCCCAGCGACAGCAGCAGGATGACCAGCGCATAAATCCAGACATTCTGCGCATAGCCCATGAAGGTGAAGGCCAACGCCATTAGGGCCGAAACCGCCGAGATCAGGCAGCCCAGCCACATCACCGGCTTGACCGAGATCCGCCCGCTGAGCCAACCCCAGATGATCGAGCCGAGCACCATCCCAAGACTTGCGGCCATGACGAAGTAACTCAGCGAGTGTTTGGTCCCCACATGAAAGGTCGCGGCGTGGATGGTGTAGAACGGCATCGCCAGTTCCACCGAGACAAAGATCTGCCGGGCGGTCAGGAACTTGCGATACCACTCATAAGCCATGCCGGTTTTGAACCCGGTCACAAGTTCAGCCAGCGGTTTCGGTTTTGCCCTCGGGACGGGCGCGTGGGCCTGTTCCTCTTCCAGCAGGCGGACACCTGCAAAGCTGATCCCGGCGGCGAACATGGCAATGACCCCGCACCAAAGCACAACGATATGGCGCTGCATCGGCTGGTCCGAGGCCAGAAGGTCTCGGGTTATCCAGACGACAAGAATGGCCAGAATGCCCGAGATCGTGGCCTGTGCAAACACCATCCGGTTGCGTTTCTCATTTGGGACCGAGATGCCGTAAATCTGGCTTGTGCCCAGGCTGGTGATGCCCTGGCACAGCCCCATGATCAATGCGGTCGTCAGGAACAGCAGCACGATCATCACATTGGGCAGATTGGTCGCGAACAGGGCTACGATGGCCAGAATCGCGGCAGTCAGGATGTTGGGTACGTAGACTGCCAGCTTTGCGCGGGTCACCCGGTTGATGAACGGCGACATGAAAATCTCGGCGATCAACCGCGATCCGGTCACGAATGGCAGCAGCAGACCTGCAAAAAACGTCGGTGCACCCAAGGCCAGATACAGGAACGGCAGTACCAGATTTGGGTTCACCAACTGCCCGCCAATCGTCGCCAGCGACCCGGACCAGAAGATCAGCTGGTAATTGCGCCCTTCGGCGGGTTGCTTGGGTGTCTCGGTGTCCGTCATGGCCGTCCGTTCGGGATGCAGATGGCCGCAATGGTTACTCAGCCCACGCAGTCATGCAACTGCCCCCTTGGTTTGATGTGGTTGCAAGCGCGCACATGGCGTCAAAAATACACGCGGAAGGTGCGTTCCGGCTTGCCTTCGGCTGCGGGAAACGTGCAGGTTTGGCGCGCCGCGTCGGGCAGTCGACGCCAATAAACACAAGAGGTGAGCGTGAACCGGGCCATCAGGAAAAGCGGGCCGATCAAGGCCCTGGGTGCGATGTCTGGCACATCGCTGGACGGTGTGGATACGGCGGTGGTTGAAACCGACGGGCAGCGGATCATCGGTTTTGGTCCCAGCGGTTATCGCGCCTATACCGACGCCGAACGCGCCGACCTGCGCGCCGCCCTTGGTCAGTGGCACGGACCTGCGGTGGACAACGCGGCCGAGCTGGTGACCTTTGCCCATGCCGAGGCGCTGTCGGAATTCGAAGAGGTCGATCTGATTGGCTTCCACGGCCAGACCCTTGCGCATGAACCAAGCGGGAAGGGCACGTTGCAGGTGGGTGATGGCAAGGGGTTGGCGCAGGCGCTGGGGGTGCCGGTGGTTTGGGATTTCCGCAGCGATGATGTGGCGATGGGGGGCGAGGGCGCCCCGCTGGCGCCGTTCTTCCACTTTGCCTGTGCCAAATGGATCGGCGCGACCGAACCGCTGTGTTTCCTCAACCTCGGCGGCGTTGGAAACCTGACTTACGTTGATCCCAGCTTTGACGGGCCAGAGATTCCCGGCGCGCTGCTGGCCTTCGACACCGGGCCCGCAAACGCGCCAGTGGACGATCTGATGCAGGCTCGGCTTGGCCTGCCGATGGACCGTAACGGCGCGGTGGCGCGGGGCGGCACGGTCGAAGCCGGCGCGCTCGAGCTGTTTCTGGCCGAGCCCTTCTTTACCCGCATCCCGCCGAAATCTCTGGACCGCAACGACTTTGCCGAGATGATCGGGCTGGTGCAGGAGCTTTCCAACTCTGATGCCGTTGCAACCCTGACGGGCATGTGCGCAGCCGGCGTGGTGCAGGGGATGGAGCATTGCCCCAAACCTCCTTCCCGCTTGCTGGTGACCGGAGGCGGGCGCCATAACCCGGTGCTGATGGAGATGCTGCGCGTGTCGCTCAATTGCCCGGTCGAACCGGTCGAGGCCGTGGGGCTGGACGGAGACATGCTCGAGGCGCAGGCCTTTGCCTATCTGGCCGTGCGGGTGGCGCGTGGTCTGCCGACCTCATGCCCGGGTACGACGGGCGTCAAGGCGCTGGTTGGGGGCGGCGTGGTGAGTGCGGTTTGAGGTCGAGAGATGGATTTTGATGGTGAACAGAGCGTAATCGCAGACCTGAACCTCAGACCGCAGGATCGTTTTTCGAATCCAAAAGGTTATGCCCTCGGGGCGGAATACGATGCGCTCTATTGCTCGTTTAAAATCCACGCACCGAAAACCTCGGGGATCTATTGGATCTTAGCTGAAGAAGTCGTTGTTTACATTGGTCGAGCGAAGAATCTGCATAACCGCCTAAGCGTTCAATACGGCACGGTTTCCCCGCGGCATCCGTTTAAGGGGGGGCAACTGCAAAAGTGCCGAACCAACGCGAAGATCAATTCCATTTTATCCGCAGGTGGCCGCGTTACTTTCAGATGGCGGGCTTGTGTCGACTATGTCGAACAGGAACATGCGTTGTTGAAGTCACCAGACGCCAGACCGGTGTGGAACCGACGCGCGTAAAAATGGGCACGGTCGTTTCAGGATGCCATCCTCTGGGGGGGCGTGAAACGGCACATCAGTTTGAATAGTCATCTGAGAGACCGGACATACTCACCCGTAAAGTCCAAATACCCGTCCGAGGTGGATAGCAGCTGCGCTCGCGTCCAGTCGTGCAGGGCCGGTAATTGGTGGAAAGGCACGTTGGGAAAGGCATGGTGTTCCGCATGATACGGCATGTTCCAGGCCAGAAATCGGACGATTCGGTTGGTAAAGGTGGTGCGCGAGTTTTCCAGCATGTTGGCGACCGGGGGGCATAACCCGTGCTCGGCCAGCAGGTAGAGGCGCAGAAAAGGCTGCCCGATCAGGACCGGACAGAACCACACCCAGAACAAAAGCGGCGTGTAGAACAGACTGACACAGGCGAAAGTGTAAAGAGCCAACAATAGCCGCGCCTCGGTCCGCATGGCATGGTGTTGGGGGGCGGGCAGGTAGGGCGCATCGACCTGGCCAAAAGCGTTTTGCAGCAGCGTCTTCGCCATTCCGGTCCAATAGGGCCAGCCACTGAGATAGATCAGTAACTCGGGCCAGTTGTCTGGCCGCGGTTTACCCGCAAGCTCGGGGTCTTTTTCGGGGTGGTTGGTCCATTTGTGGTGCGCCAGGTGAAAATACCGGAACCATGTGAAAGGCAGGGCAATGGGGATCGAGATCAGATGCCCGATGATTTCGTTCAGCCACCCGTTGCGAAACGGTGTCTTGTGAGTACATTCATGGCTGAGGGTGAATAGGAAGACCAACAGCACCCCCAGGGGCATCAAGAAAACAGGCCAAAACGGAACCTTGAGCGCGATACAGGTGGTCGTAGCCGTCAGCCCAGCAAGGTAAAGCGCAAGATGCCATAGCCCGGCCGCGTTCGATCGACGCTGCAGTCTGGCTTTCACCGGGGGCGGTATTGACGATATGAGGTCGCGGTGATCCATGCCTTAGGTACGGGAAATATCAAAACCCGGTTTGGCCAGCACGAACCCGTCAAACTCGAACCCCGGTGAGACGGTGCAACTGACCAGAGTATAATCTCCGGTGGTTTGCGCCGATTGCCAGTGGTTTTCGGGCACTATGACCTGCGGTGCGCCCTTGGTCAGGTCCGGGGTCAGCAGATGGTCGGCCGCGGGGCCATCATCCGTGGGGCTGAGCGACAAGGTCAGCGGCGCGCCAGCGTGATATAGCCAGATTTCTGTCGCATCGACGCGGTGCCAGTGGCTGCGCTCATCCTTTTGCAGCAGGAAATAGATGCAGGTGCCGGTGGCGCGGCCCTCGTTATCAGCGCGCCATGTCTCGCGGAACCAGCCCCCTTCGGGGTGGCGGGACAGCTTCAGGTGGTCGATGATCTCTTGCGCGGTCATGGGGGCCTCGGCGTTGTTTGGCGCGATTATGCACGCAGAGGCGCGATCCGCTATGGTATTCGTGTGGTTCAGCAATATGTTTGCGGCATGACCCTGACGATCCCGTTTGACAACAGCTACGCCCGGCTTCCCAACAGCTTTTATGCGCGGCAGGCGCCAATACCCGTGCGCGCGCCACGGCTGGTGGCGTTTAACGATGAATTGGCGCAAATCCTGCGTATCACGCCCGGTGACGTGCATGAGATGGCCGACGCCTTTGCGGGCAACACGTTGCCCCAAGGGGCTGAACCGATTGCGCAGCTATACTCGGGGCATCAATTCGGCAGTTATAACCCTCAGCTTGGCGACGGGCGCGCGGTTCTGTTGGGGGAAACGGTCGGAGCGGATGGTGTCCGGCGGGACATACAGCTCAAGGGGTCGGGTCCCACGCCGTTCAGCCGCAGGGGGGATGGCCGGGCCTGGCTGGGGCCGGTGCTGCGCGAATACGTGGTGTCCGAGGCGATGCACGCGCTGGGCATCCCGACCACCCGCGCGCTGGCAGCGGTTGAAACCGGTGAGATCGTATTGCGCGAAGGCCCGATGCCCGGCGCGGTTCTGACCCGCGTGGCCCAAAGCCATCTGCGGGTGGGAACGTTTCAGGTCTTTGCTGCGCGCGGGCAAACCGACAACCTGCGGAAACTGACCGATTACTCCATTGCCCGACATTACCCGAATGCCGATGGGCCAATGGGCCTGCTGCGTTCGGTACGGGATGCGCAGGCGCAGTTGATCGCACAATGGATGAGCGTGGGGTTCATTCATGGGGTGATGAATACTGACAATTGCTCGATCGCCGGTGAAACCATCGACTATGGGCCTTGTGCGTTCATGGACAGCTATCATCCGAATACGGTCTACAGCTCGATTGACCAGATGGGGCGCTATGCCTATTCCAATCAGCCTGACATTGCGGTGTGGAACCTTGCGCAACTGGCTACGGCGCTGATCCAGCAGGTCGATGACCCCGAGGCCGCCGTCGAAGAGGCAACCGAGATCGTGCACGCCATGCCGGGTCTGATCCATAGCGAATGGCTGGGGCGGTTCCGGGCCAAGATTGGGTTGACTACCGAAGAGGAGAGCGACGAAGCCTTGATCACTGATCTGCTGACCCGCATGGCCGAAAGCCGCGCCGATTTCACCAATACCTTCCGGGAACTGGGCGGCGATAACGCCCGCGATCAGTTCCTGACGCCGGACGCCTATGACGCATGGGCCGAAGGCTGGCAAGCGCGGTTGGAGCGGGAACAGGACGCTCAGCTGGTGATGACAGCCGCCAACCCTGCCTTCATCCCGCGCAATCACCGGGTCGAGCAGATGATACAGGCGGCCGTTCAGGGCGACTATGCCCCGTTCGATCGACTGACCAAGGTTCTGGCGCAACCCTACACCGATCAGCCCGAGGCGGCCGACCTGACCTATCCTCCGACCGAAAAGGAAGTGGTCCACGCGACGTTCTGCGGGACGTGAGTTGGGCTTCAAACGGTCGAGAAAACGGTTCTCTGCTAGTTCGGTTTAGTTATGCTTCCAGCAGCCGAGAGGATGTGATGTGAATCAGGAGACTAAATTCGAACGCTTCAAAGCGCTTCACGACAAGGATGAAGCATTTGTTATTCCTAACCCTTGGGATGCGGGGTCTGCGCGGTTGCTGGCCAGCATGGGGTTCGATGCATTGGCATCCACAAGTGCCGGATATGCCTTTTCCAAGGGCAAGCGGGATTCATTTGCCAGCCTTGGTCGGGACGAAATTCTGTTGAATGCGGCCGAGATTGTTCAGGCAACGGATTTGCCGGTTGCTGCGGATTTGGAAGACGGTTTTGGCGCCGGCCCTGAAACCTGCGCTGAAACAATCAGGCAGGCAATCGATATTGGCTTGGTCGGCGGTTCAATCGAAGACGCGACGGGTGATGAAAATGATCCGATCTACGCGCTGCCAATTGCGGTCGATCGTATTCGTGCGGCTGCAGACGCTGTGCGGGGAAAACCCTTTCTGTTGACCGCCCGGGCCGAGGGTTTTCTTTGGGGTCGAAAAGACCTGTCAGAAACAATCAAGCGTCTGCAGGCGTTCTCGGACGCGGGTGCCGATGTTTTATACGCGCCCGGGCTTCCGGATATCGACGCGATCCGAACCGTTTGCAGCGCTCTGGACAAGCCCGTGAATGTTGTCATGGGGTTGCAGGCTCCGTCTTATACCGTCGCGCAGCTGTCGGAGGCCGGGGTCAGGCGGATCAGCGTGGGGGGATCGTTTGCCCGCGCGGCATTCGGAGCGTTACAGCGAGCCGCGCGTGAAGTCAGGGTCAACGGAACCTTCGACTATGCCCGTGATGCAATGTCCGGAGATGAGATCAGTGAAGTGATGTCGCAACGCAAACTGCCGGATCGCCAATGACGCCCTTTTTGAACCTCAGACGTCACCGCGCCGAAATGAGGGGGTGATTTGGCATCCTCCCGTGGCAACCCGTGGACCGGGCGCAGGAAAACTGTCACTTCAAATCACCCTGCGCCTTACCATCAGGGAAGAATGCTGCATAATAGGTGTTCCAGGGGAATATTCAGATTTGATTTAGGGAGCACGGAATGCGCTACTCCATATTGCTGGAAGACGCAGAAGGCGTCTCGTATTTTGAAGACCGGGACGTTGACCTTGAACTCAAGACCTTTGCTCCGCCCGCAGCCGCGTTTCACGTTTCTGGGGAATATGAAGCCTCGCGCTTTGTCTTCCTTACTTTGCCTGCGGGGTGGAAAGGGATACCGCACCGCTCTCCCAAGCGGCAGCTTGCGACGGTTCTTTCGGGGACGTTTCGTGTTCAGGCAGGGTCGGGTGAGGTCCGCGACTTTACCGCCGGTGATCTGTTCTGGGCAGAGGATATCACCGGAACAGGCCATGCCTCCTCTGCCGAAGGGGGCGAGCCTGTCAATTTGATGGTCACGCAGTTTTGAGAGTAATCGGATAGCCGCGCACCGCTTCTTGCCAATCACAGGATGTCCATGACCCAAGCCTCAACCCTGCGCATTGCCAGCTATAATATCCAGAAATGTGTTGGCCTGGACTTCCGGCGGCAGCCGCAGCGCATCATGCAGGTTATCGACAGCATGAAAGCCGATATCGTCGTGCTGCAAGAGGCCGACAAACGCCTGCCGCCGCGTCCTGCCGCCTTGCCGCATTTTTTGCTGGACGAGGCCGGGTGGCAGATCGTCGATCTGGGCGGTGCGGGCAGTCTGGGGTGGCACGGCAACGCGGTGATCTGGCGAGGGGACGCAATCCGGGTACGGCAGACTGCACATCACGATCTGCCGGGGTTGGAACCCCGCGGCGCGGTGCGGGTGGAGTTCGATACCCATATTGGACCGCTGCGCGTGATGGGGATGCATCTGGGTCTGTTGCCCGCATCCCGGCGCCAGCAGATCACTCATATCCGCCGTTTCGACGAAGAATTGAGTCAGATGCCCACCGTCTGGGCCGGGGATTTCAACGAATGGTCGCGGCAGCCGGTGCTGGACCATCTGGCCCCGGATATGCGCTTTTTGCCGCCCGTTGCCAGCTTTCCGGCCGCGCAGCCCTTGGGAGCGCTGGACCGGATCGCGCTGGGCGCGGGGCTTGAGGCGGTGGTGCATGGGGTGCACGACGCGCGGCCTGCGCATATCGCATCCGACCATCTGCCGATTTGGGCCGATTTGAGGCCAGCGCGGGAAACCGCGATTCCGCGGTAGCGCCAGCCGCATAGACGTATTAAGACAGAAACCCGAACTACTTTGGGGATCATATATGTCCGACACGATCATCGCCCGTTGCGAAGCCAAAGGCCTGCGCATGACCGGCCAGCGCCGCACGATCGCGCAGGTTTTGCAGCAAAGCGAAGATCATCCGGATGTCGAGGAGCTGTATTCCCGCGCCTCGCAGGTGGATTCTGGGATATCCATTGCCACCGTCTATCGCACTGTGAAGCTGTTCGAAGAGGCCGGGATTCTCGAGCGTCTGGAATTCGGCGACGGCCGCGCGCGTTATGAAGATGCCGAGCGTGATCATCACGATCACCTGATCGACATGCAATCGGGCGAGGTGATCGAATTCGTCGACCCCGAGATCGAAGCGCTGCAGGAAAAAATCGCGGCCAAGCTGGGCTATAAGCTGAAGGGCCACCGGCTGGAACTGTACGGCGTGCCGCTGGATCAGGACTGACCCATCACCAAACGCGAACGGCAGGCCCACGGGAAATCATGTAATTCGGCCTGATAATACTTGCCTGAACGGGTGTCTTGCGTTTTGGGTGACGTAAGGGGCGGCGAATTGGGCCGCTGGAATTTACGGAAATGACCATGAATAACGTAAACGGCATTTTGCTGGTCGTCGGCGCGATGGCGGCTTTTGCGCTTGAGGACATGTTCATCAAGCTGTTGTCGGTTACGGTGCCGACGGGCCAGATCATGGTTGTTCTGGGCGTGGTCTGTGGTCTTGTGTTTGCGATTTTGGCTGTGGCCACCCGCAAACGCATCTTTGATCCTGTGGCGTGGCAGCCCCTGCCGCTGGCCCGTGCCGCGACCGAGATGGTTGGGGCGCTGTCCTTCGTCACAGCCCTGTCGTTGGTGGAACTGTCCACCGTGGCCGCCGTGTTTCAGGCGATGCCGCTGGCCGTTACCATGGGCGCGGCGCTGTTTCTGGGCGAAAAGGTCGGCTGGCGTCGTTGGAGCGCCGTCGGGCTGGGCTTCATCGGCGTTCTGATGATCATTCGACCAGGTTTCGAAGGGTTCCAGCCCGACTCTCTGTTTGTAGTTGCAACCGTGATAGCCATCGCTGCTCGGGACCTGCTGACCCGCAAGTTAGATCCGCGGGTTGCATCGTCGGTGGTGGCATTGCAGGCCTATTTTGCGGTGGCCGTGTCGGGTGTGGCGCTGATGCTGTTTACCGGACAACCCGTCACTGCGCTGCAATCGGCGCAGATCGGTCCATATCTTGGTGCCGTCGGTTTTGGCGTTCTGGGCTACTATGGCATCGTCACCGCCATGCGGATCGGCGAGGCTTCGGCGCTGATGCCGTTCCGCTATACCCGGCTGATCTTTTCGATCATAGCGGGGATGCTGATGTTTGGGGAGCGTCCTGATTTCCTGACCTTCGCCGGGGCGGCGTTGATCATGGGGTCGGGCATGTACACTTTTATCCGAGAGCGCAAACTGGCCCGTGAACTGGCCATCGCGGCCTGACGGATCGTCGCACGTTGGCGCAAACAGCAACCTGTTAGCCCTAAAGCTCCGGCTATATACATGTTAGCGATAACATGACCGGTTTACTTTTTACCCGATGATGCTATGAGGCGTGCAATTGTTTTCAGCCACAGGGACGGGCCTCATGAGCACCATCATCGACATTCACGCGCGCGAGATTCTGGATAGCCGGGGCAACCCGACCGTCGAAGTGGACGTGATCCTGGAAGACGGCACCATGGGCCGCGCGGCGGTGCCCTCGGGTGCATCGACCGGTGCCTATGAGGCGGTGGAAAAGCGCGACGGTGACAAAAGCCGCTACATGGGCAAGGGCGTGCTGGAAGCCGTCGCTGCTGTGAACGGTGAGATCGCCGAGGAACTGGTGGGCTTCGACGCAACCGAGCAAGTTGCCATCGACGAGGCAATGATCGAACTGGACGGCACCGAAAACAAGGGCCGTCTGGGCGCAAACGCCATTCTGGGTGTTTCACTTGCCACTGCCAAGGCAGCGGCGGATTTCACCACGCAGCCTCTGTACCGCTATGTCGGCGGCACCTCGGCGCGGGTTCTGCCGGTGCCGATGATGAACATCATCAATGGCGGCGAACACGCCGACAACCCGATCGATATTCAGGAATTCATGATCATGCCGACCTCGGCCGCGAATATCCGCGAGGCAGTACGCATGGGGTCCGAGGTTTTCCACACACTGAAGAAAGAACTGTCCGCCGCAGGTCTCAGCACCGGGATCGGTGACGAGGGCGGCTTTGCCCCGAACATCGCCAGCACCCGCGAAGCGCTGGATTTTGTTCTGAAATCCATTGAAAAGGCCGGCTACAAGCCGGGTGAGGAAATCCACCTGGCGCTGGACTGCGCCGCGACCGAATATTACAAGGACGGCAAATACGTTCTGTCGGGTGAGGGCAAAAGCCTGACTTCGGACGAAAACGCGGCCTATCTGGCGGCGCTGGTCAACGACTATCCGATCATCTCGATCGAAGACGGCATGTCCGAGGATGACTGGGACGGTTGGAAGGCCCTGACCGACGCGATCGGCGACAAGGTTCAACTGGTGGGCGACGATCTGTTCGTGACCAACCCCGAGCGTCTTGCGGAAGGGATCGAGCGCGGCTGCGCCAACTCGATGCTGGTTAAGGTGAACCAGATCGGCTCGCTGACCGAAACCCTGCGCGCCGTGGATATGGCGCACCGGGCGCGCTATACCAACGTTATGTCGCACCGCTCGGGCGAGACCGAGGACGCCACCATTGCCGATCTGGCCGTCGCCACCAATTGCGGTCAGATCAAAACCGGCTCGCTGGCGCGGTCGGACCGGTTGGCCAAGTACAACCAACTGATCCGCATCGAGGAATCGCTGGGCGAGGTTGCGGAATTTGCCGGGGCTTCGATCCTCAAGCGCTGATCCGGCAAAAAACAGCCCTGCCTGAAACCAGGCAGGGCATGTCAGGATGAAGGGCTGGGCATGGTAGAAGCGCTGATCTTTGACGTGTTCGGTACCTGCGTTGACTGGCGCAGTTCGATCGCACGCGAAGTGGCAGCGGTTCTGCCGGATCTGGACGCCCTGGAATTCGCCGATGCGTGGCGGGCTGAGTACGACCCCTCGATGGCGGCCATTCGTGAAGGGGGCAGGGGCTATGTTCCTCTGGATGACCTGCACCGCGAAAACCTTGAGGTCGTCGCCACTCGTTTTGGCGTCACGCCCCCAAATCCCGCCGATCTGACCGCCGCATGGGAACGGCTGGACCCCTGGCCTGACGTAGTGCCTGGATTGCAGGCCCTAAAGCACAACAGGATCATCGCGCCCTGTTCCAACGGCTCGATCGCGCTGATGACCCGGCTTGCGAAATATGGCGGACTGCCCTGGGACTGCATCTTGGGGGCCGAGATCGCCAAGACCTACAAACCCAAGCCACAAGTCTATCTGGCCAGTTGTGCCGCGCTGCGTCTGCCCCCCGATCAGGTCATGATGGTCGCTGCGCATAACAATGACCTGTACGCTGCCCGGCAGGCAGGTTTGAAAACCGCTTTTGTGGCCCGCCCGACCGAGTGCGGGCCGTCCCAAGCCCATTATCTGCAGGCCGAAGGGAATTGGGATATTTTCGCCGAAGATTTTATGGAACTGGCGGGCAGGCTCGGATAAAACGGGCCGCGGTCAAAAAAATTTTTTGCGTAACATTTTGAAAAGGCGACTGCTTTTTCATAAAGCGGATTCATGGCCGACATAAATCAGGTTATGTGTGAACTTTTTCCTATTTGTATCAAATTGAGCTGACCTATTGTGACGGCATTGCAGAAAGGAGCATACCATGACTGGTTCGAAATTCCTTCTCGTAGCCTCAGTGATCAGCACTGTATTCTTGGCGGCCTGCGCAGGGCCGGGCACTTACCCGATAACCGGTGATCCGGTGTCTGCGAATGATCCGGTTCAGGATATGGACATGCCTACATATGTCTTCCGCGGCGAGTCCCGCTAGGAGCGATTGAACCGATCATGGGTCTTTGCGGTCGTGATGGGGACGTTCGTCAGAGCTTTCTGGACATCAGCATGTAACGCTCACGCGGTCTGAAACCGGTGCGCAGATACAGCTTCTGGGTGACTTCGTTGCTACGATCGACTTCCAGATGCAACGCGGTCAGACCTGCCCCGGCAAGGGCTTTGGGCAGGTCCAGCAGCACCTCGGTCGCGATCCCGCGGCCCCGGACGGCGGGGCGGATGTAAATCTCGTCGACGAATCCGTCCATGCCGCCGAACTCGACCGACCAGCCGAAGGTAAGGACGATATAGCCCAGCGGCGCGCGACCGGGTCCGATCAGGTAGATGCAACCGTGTGGTATGCCCTCTAGCAGGGGGGCCAACGCGTTGCGGGTCTGATCGATATCCTGTTCGATACCTGTCTCGGCGTGAAAGGCGGTGACCAGCCCCATCAGGCGATCCAGGTCTGAGGGGCGGGCGAGTTTCAGTGCGGCGCTCATAGGCGGGCCAGCCTTTCTGTTAGCAGGTCAAAGAATCCGTCGGCATCGATTTCACCCATGAACATGGCGTTGGGTGCATGGTCCGTGACGCGCCACCAATCGGCGACGGTCATGCCCATTGTCAGTTCCGACTGTGTTTCGATCTGCACGTTGATGTGACGGCCCGAGAACAGCTCGGGGCGGATCAGATAGGCGGTCACGCAGGGATCGTGCAGCGGCGCGCCCTCGGAGCCGTATTTCTCAATGTCGAACCGCTCGAAGAAATCCGTCATCTCGGCAACCGCATGACCGACTTTTGAATCCAATGCGCGGAACGCGTCATTGCGGTGTTTGGTGACCAGCGCGTCATGGGTCACGTCCAACGGCATCACCACGATATGAACGCCGGATTTGAAAACGATTTCAGCGGCTTCGGGATCAACGTAAATGTTGAATTCCGCCGCCGGGGTAATGTTTCCAACCTGAAAATACGCCCCGCCCATCAGCACGATTTCCTGAACCCTATCAACGATGTCGGGCGCTTTCTGAAAGGCGGTGGCGATATTTGTCAGCGGCCCCAGCGGGCAGAGCGTCACGGTTCCGGGCTCATGCCCACGCAGGGTGTCGATGATGAAATCAACCGCGTGGCCCTCGGCCAGAGGCATTTGCGGATCGGGCAGGACGGGCCCATCCAGCCCGGTCTTGCCATGCACATGTTCCGCAGTGACCAGAGGCCGGTTCAGCGGGCGGTCGCACCCGGCAAAGACCGGAACATCCGTGCGTCCGGCCAGTTCACAGACGATCCGCGCGTTTTTGGCGGTCAGTTCCAGCGGCACGTTGCCGGCGACGGCAGTGATCCCAAGAACATCAATCTCTTCCGGGCTGGCCAGCGCCAGCAGGATGGCGACAGCGTCGTCCTGTCCTGGGTCGGTGTCGATGATGATTTTGCGGGGTGCCATGCTATCCCTCCGGGGTCTTGAAGCGCGGACACTCGCAAGTGTCACCGCGCTTGTCCAGCGGTTTCAGGCCCCTGTTGCGGCGTCCACAGGCGGGAGTTTGCCGTTGGCGCGATGTTCCTCGGTTTTCACCTCGTCCCACAGCGCGTCCATTTCGGCCAAGTCACTTTGAGACGGGGTTTTTCCCCGCGCGGCCAGCCGTGCTTCGACCTGTTCGAACCGGCGGGTGAACTTGGCGTTGGTGCGCCGCAGCGCGGCCTCGGGCTCGATCCCCAGATGGCGGCCCAGATTGACCATCACGAACAGCAGATCGCCGAATTCATCCTCCAGCGCGTCGGCGTCCATGCTGTTGCGGGCCTCTTCCAGTTCGGCGGCCTCTTCGGTGATCTTGGCCAGCACGTGGCTGGCGTCGGGCCAGTCGAATCCGACACGGGCGGCGCGTTTCTGCAGCTTGTGCGCGCGCAGCAGGGCGGGAAGGTTGGCCGCAACGCCGTCCAACGCGCCTTTCTGTTCCTTGCCTGCACGTTCGGCGGCTTTGATGGTCTCCCAGTCCACGGTCTGCTGATCAGCCGATTTGTCGCGGGATTCGTTGCCGAACACGTGCGGGTGACGGTCGACCATCTTGTCCGACATGGTGCGGACCACGTCCTGAAAGGTGAAATGCCCGGCCTCTTCAGCCATCTGCGCGTGGAAGACGGACTGGAACAGCAGGTCGCCCAACTCTCCCTTCAGCTCGTCATAGGCCTCGCGCTCGATGGCGTCGGCGACCTCATAGGCCTCCTCAATCGTATAGGGGGCGATAGTGGCGAAATCCTGTTCGATATCCCACGGGCAGCCTGTTTGCGGGTCGCGCAGGCGGCGCATGATTTCCAGCAGACGCTCGATACCCGCATCGCTGTCATGGATCAGAGGATTTTCGGCCATTGCGAACCCTTTCGTTCCGGTGTCAGATGCATCCATTCCGCAGTCAGGATCAGGAGTCCACCCCAGATGCCCGTCGTCAACCGAATTGCTGATTTTGCCGCCGATATGGCCGCATGGCGTCAGCACCTGCATTCGATCCCTGAACTGGAGTTCGAGTGCTTTGAAACGGCAGCCTTTGTCGCCGAGCGTTTGCGCGAGTTTGGGGTGGATGAATTGCATGAAGGTATCGCCAAAACGGGCATCGTGGCCATCATCAACGGGCAGGGTGAGGGGCCGACCATCGGCCTGCGCGCCGACATGGATGCGCTGCCGATCCCCGAGGAGACGGGTGTTGACTACGCCTCGAAGAACCCCGGCAGGATGCACGCCTGCGGTCATGACGGGCACACCACGATGCTGTTGGGCGCCGCGCGTTATCTGGCCGAGACGCGGAACTTCGCAGGCCGCGTGGCACTGATCTTTCAGCCCGCCGAGGAAGATGGCGGTGGCGCAGGTGTAATGGTCGAAGAGGGGATCATGGACCGGTTCGACATCGCTCAGGTCTATGCGCTGCACAACGCGCCGGGCAATCCCGAAGGCGCCTTTCAGACCACACCCGGCCCGATCATGGCAGCCGTGGATACGTTCGAGGTTCACATTCAGGGCGTCGGCGGGCACGGAGCCATGCCGCATGAAACCCGCGATCCGGTGATGGCGGCCTGCGGTATTGCGCAGGCGATTCAGACCATTGTCAGCCGCAACAATTACGCGCTGGACGATCTGGTGATCTCGGTCACGCAGATCCACACCGGTACGGTGAACAACGTGATCCCGGATACTGCCTATATCAACGGCACCGTGCGTACCTTTGATCCCACCGTGCAAAAAATGGTGATGGAACGGATGGAGCAGATCGTGCAGGGGCAGGCGGCATCCTACGGGGTTGAGGCGCGGTTGGACTATGAGGTGAACTATCCCGCCACGATCAACGACGTTGAAAAGGCAGGTTTCGCCGCTGGCGTGGCCCGCGAAATCTCAGGCGCTGACCGCGTGACTGCCAATGCGGGTCGCGAGATGGGGGCCGAGGATTTCTCGTACATGCTGCAAGCTAGACCGGGCGCCTATCTGTTCCTTGGGCAGGGCGAGGGAGCTGGTCTGCACCATCCGAAATACAATTTCAACGACGAGATCGCGCCGGTGGGGGCTTCGTTCTTTGCACGGATCGTGGAAAAGGCGCAGCCGCTGGGTTGATAGGGGAAAGACATGGCACTGGAAGACGCAAAAAATCAGGTGGATGAGGCGTTCACCAATCCGGACCTCAAAGGGTTGTCATTCGAGAACACCTTTGGCGGCGCTACCTCGTTTCTGCGGCGGCTTTACACCAAGGACCTGAAGGGTGTTGATATTGCCGTGACCGGTGTGCCGTTCGATCAGGCGGTTACCAACCGCCCCGGCACCCGGCTGGGACCGCGCGCCATCCGCGAGGCCAGCGCGCTGCAATCACCGGACGCGCCCTATGGTTGGCCCTTTGACGCGCTCAGTGAGTTGGCTATCGTGGACTATGGCGATGTGGCCTATGACTATGCCAACATTCCGGCCTTTCCCGACACGCTGACCGACCATATCCGCACCATTCTGGCGGCCGATGTGGCCTCGGTTTCGCTGGGCGGGGATCACTATATCAGCTTCCCGATCCTCAAAGCCTATGCCGAGAAATACGGCCCAATGTCGCTGCTGCAATTCGATGCCCATACCGACACCTGGGCCGATGACGACATGACCCGCGTGGATCACGGGACCATGTTCTACAAGGCGGTAAAGTCGGGGATCGTGGACCCGAAACGCTCGGTTCAGGTCGGCATCCGGACCACCAACGAGGACACGCTGGGCGTCAACATCATCGACGCGCGCGAGGTTTACGAATCCGGACCCGCGGCCGTAGCGCAGAAGATCAAAGGCATTCTGGGCGACAGTCCGGTCTATCTGAGCTTTGACATAGACGGTCTGGACCCTGCTTTTGCCCCCGGCACCGGCACGCCCGTCTGGGGTGGGTTAAGCTCGATCCAGGCGCAGATTATCCTGCGCGACATCGCCGGGATCAACATCAAGGGCGGTGACGTGGTCGAGGTCTCTCCGCCCTACGACACGTCCGGCGCGACCGCGATTGCCGGGGCCCATGTGGCGACCCAGATTGTTTGCCTTTTGGGGTGGAACAAGCTGGTGCCTTAACCATTGGTTAGCCATCTTTCCGCTATCAGGTTAACCAAAAGGCCGGACGGGAGACATACGGGCATGACAGAGTTTAACCAACCCATCAGCGGCAATGATCTGGCGCGGTTTTCGGGGCCGAACACCTTCATGCGCCTGCCGCAGGCGGATACCTTGGCCGGGCTGGATGTGGCCGTGCTGGGTATTCCGATGGATATCGGAACCTCATGGCGATCAGGCACGCGATTCGGGCCGAAACAAATCCGCAGCGAAAGCGCGATGATCCGGCCTTATAACATGGCCAATTCAGCGGCTCCGTTCGACAGTCTGCAAATCGCGGATATCGGCGATCTGGCGATCAATACCTTCTCGCTGGCTGAAAGTCTGAAAATTATCAAAGAAAGCTATGATGCCATTCTGGCACAGGGGGTAACGCCTGTTGCGATGGGCGGCGATCACTCGATCACCCTGCCGATTCTGCGGGCGATTGCTGCCAAGCACGGTCCGGTGGCGCTGGTGCATGTGGATGCCCATGCGGACGTGAATGACGAGATGTTCGGCGAGAAGGAAACCCACGGCACCGTCTTCCGCCGCGCCTACGAAGAGGGTCTAATTGTCGCCGACAAGACCTTTCAGATCGGCATTCGCGGCTCGGGCTATGCGGCCAGCGATTTCACCGAGGCCAAGGGTTGGGGCTTCCGCCAGTTCCCTGCGTGGGAGCTGTGGCAGCAAAACCTGACCGAGATCGGCTCGCAAATCCGAAAAACCGTCGGGGATCACCCCGTCTATATCTCGTATGACATCGACAGCCTTGATCCATCTTTCGCGCCCGGCACCGGAACGCCCGAGATCGGCGGACTGACAACACCGCAAGCGCTGCAACTGATCCACGCGCTGGCCGGGTTGAATGTGGTGGGGTGCGATCTGGTCGAGGTCTCTCCGCCCTATGATCCCACGGGCAACACGGCGCTAACCGCCGCGAACCTGTTGTTCGAGATGTTGTGCATCCTGCCGGGTGTGACGTCACGGTAGGGGGATCGTCATCTTGTCCGACGCGTCATTGCGCATATTGTTTGCGAAAAGTACGGGGTCGGGATGAAGAAAACGGTGTTTTGGCTGGTCATTGGTCTGGTGGTGCTTGTGGGCGCCTATATTCGTTTGGCCCCATCCGACCCCGGGACGTGGCATGTGGCACCCGTGGGTAAGGCCGATCTGGACATGAAAGGTGGTGTGCTTCGGGTGATGGAAACCGGGCCTGAGGGTCTGGCGAAACTGGACGCTATTGCCCAAGCGACGCCACGCACGGCGGTTCTGGCGGGTTCTGTTGAAAAAGGGATGGTCACCTACATCACCCGAACCAAGGTGATCGGCTTTCCCGATTACACCACGGTTCAACAGGAGGGAGACACGCTGCGTATCCACGCCCGCCTACGTTTTGGACGCTCAGATTTTGGGGTAAACCGAAATCGCGTTGATGGGTGGTTGGCTGCTCTGCAACCGTGACGACAGGCACCCCTCCTGCACCTCGCGCCACATCGGTACATTCAGCGACATCTGACACTGGGCCGTGAACATGCGTCCATCGACCTGAAGGCAGATCATCTCGCCCAGTTCTATACGCGATCCCGATTTATCGGTGCAATAACAGTCCTGAACCTTGCCTTTGGGGCCGACAACATCAGCCATGGCAGGGGCCGCGCACAGCAGTAAAACAAGCGCTAAACGTGTCATACGCGTCAGCATAGCACAGCGATGGGCCTTGACCAAAGCCCCGGATTGAGAGACACCGCGCGGATGATCCCCGAAGAACGCCTTGAACAGATAACCCAGCGATTCCAGTACCTCGAAGCCGCCATGGCCGATGGCGCCTCGGGTGGGGATATTGCGGCCTTGGCCAAAGAGTATTCGGACCTCAAGCCGGTGGTCGATCAGATCATGGCCTGGCGGCAGCTGGTCGCCGATCTGGCCGAGGCCGAGGTCATGCTGGCCGACCCGGACATGAAAGAACTGGCCGAAGAGGAAATTCCGGGCCTGCAGGCCCGCATCCCGCAGGCCGAGCACGCCCTGCAACTGGCATTGCTGCCACGGGACAAGGCCGATGCGCGGCCTGCGATGCTGGAAATCCGCCCCGGCACGGGCGGCGACGAGGCGGCGCTGTTTGCTGGGGATTTGCTGCGCATGTATCAGCGGTACGCCGAAGGGCGCGGCTGGCAGTTCGAGATTATTGAAGAACAGGCTTCGGACCTCGGTGGGATCAAAGAGGTCGTGGCCCATATCAAGGGTGACAATGTCTTTGCCCGGATGAAATACGAATCCGGTGTGCATCGGGTGCAGCGTGTGCCCGAAACCGAAAGCGGCGGGCGCATTCATACATCGGCGGCCACCGTAGCGGTTCTGCCCGAGGCCGAGGATGTGGACATCCAGATTGACGCCAATGACATTCGCATCGACACCATGCGCAGTTCCGGCGCGGGTGGGCAGCACGTGAACACCACCGACTCGGCAGTGCGGATCACACACCTTCCGACGGGGCTGGTGGTGACCAGTTCCGAGAAATCCCAGCACCGTAACCGAGAGATCGCGATGCAGGTGCTGAAAACGCGTCTCTATGATCTGGAACGCCAGCGGATCGACAGTGAACGCTCGGCGGACCGCGCCAGTCAGGTGGGTTCGGGCGACCGGTCAGAGCGGATCAGAACCTATAACTTCCCGCAGGGCCGCATGACCGATCACCGCATCAATCTGACGTTGTATAAGCTGGATCAGGTGATGCAGGGCGATCTGGACGAGGTGATCGACGCGCTGACCGCCGACGATCAGGCGCGTCTGCTGGCGGAGATGGCACAATGATTGCGGCGTTAACAGCCGCACAGGCAATGGTCGCCGCCACCG
The DNA here is from genome assembly GCF_049195285.1 of Ruegeria sp. MALMAid1280. Classification (NCBI taxonomy): domain Bacteria; kingdom Pseudomonadati; phylum Pseudomonadota; class Alphaproteobacteria; order Rhodobacterales; family Roseobacteraceae; genus Ruegeria; species Ruegeria sp. MALMAid1280. The sequence continues at coordinate 323,713 of NZ_JBMIRT010000049.1, forward strand.
CGCGCCTGCGGGCCGCAGGGGTGGCCGATCCGGCACGGGATGCGCGGGTGTTGCTGGCCCATGCCGCACGGATCGAGGCCAGCCGCGTCACGCTGATCGCGCCCGAGGAACTCTCGCCCGAAATTGCCGAGCGCTATGACCAGTTGATCTCATTGCGGGCCATTCGGGTACCAGTGTCGCATTTGCTGGGCGAGCGTGAATTCTATGGCCGCCAGTTCCGGGTCAGCCCCGATGTACTGGACCCACGCCCCGAAACCGAAACACTGATCGAAGCGGCGCTGAGTGAACCGTTCGATCATGTACTGGATTTGGGCACCGGCTCAGGCTGTATTCTGATCACGCTGCTGGCCGAGCGTACCAGCGCCTCGGGCGTAGGTGCGGATTTGAGCGAATCCGCCTGCCTGCAAGCCAGCGCCAACGCGGTGCAGCACAAAGTGCAGGAGAGGGCCGAGATTTTGCGCTCGGACTGGTTTGAGAACATAGAAGGCGAATTCGACCTGATCGTTTCAAATCCGCCCTATATTTCGCTGTCCGAAATGAACGACCTGTCCCCCGAAGTGCGTGAGCACGAGCCGCGCATGGCCCTGACGGATGAGGGCGACGGGCTTGGCGCGTACCGCCATATCGCAGCCTCGGCGCCGGATTTTCTGATGCCGGGGGGACGAATTCTGGTCGAAATTGGCCCAACGCAGGGTCAAAGCGTCGCATCCCTGTTCCAGGCCGCGGGCCTGGCCGAAACGCGGATCATTCCCGATCTGGATGGCCGTGATCGTGTTGTTCTGGCCAGAATGCTGTAAATACGCCGTCAGGTGAGGCCGAAAAACGCCGATTAATGTAAAAAAGCTGCGAATTATCTGACAAACCTCTTGTCTGCGCGCTCTGGACATGCTTACTCAGAGATAGTCGGAGAGGTTGACGCTGTTTCAGCGGGCCCCTGACGCCAAGCCCAAAAAAGTCGACATCGCGTGACGGCTAAAGCCATTGAGCAGTGCAGGACGCGACTTATCGGCACCGAATGACAAGGCTGACGTAAAGTAAGATGAGATCTTCCAAATCCCGCTCGCGGGCCAAGAATAACCGCAATCGTCCTTCTGGCGGCAACGTTGTTAACCGGGTTTTTGACAGCTCGGGTCCCGAAGGCAAGGTGCGCGGTACGCCCCAGCAGATCATTGACAAATACAACCAGCTGGCGCGCGATGCCCAGCTGTCGAATGACCGCGTGGCGGCCGAGAACTTTCAGCAGCACGCCGAGCATTACCTGCGCCTGCTGAGCGAAGCGCAGCGCGAGATCGAAGCGCGCCGCGAAGAGCAGGAGCGCCAGAATCGCGAGCGTCAGGCCGAGCGTGACCGCGAACGCGCCGAGCGTCAGGAACGTGACGCCGCCCGTCAGGCGGACCCGGCCGATGCGCCGCAGCCCGATGTGATGGATTTCGGCACGCCCGAGGCCGCACCCGAAAGCGGTTTGGTTGAGACGCCGGAAAGCAAAGGGGCCGAGCCCACCCCGGCACCGGAGAAAAGGGAAAAGCCTGCGCGCAAGCCACGGGCACGCAAGCCGAAAGCAGCACCTGCCGAGGATGCACCCAAGACGGACGGCGATGCGCCGGAAGCGGCCGAGTAAGCGCTGGTACAGAAATTGCAAAAGCCCCGGTTTTGCCGGGGCTTTTTTGTGCTCAGCTTTTTTTGACTTCGCGAGCCAGCGCGCAGAACGCCTCGAGCGGGACCTGCTCGGCGCGTTCGGTGGGTTGGATACCAGCCGCCAGCAGACGATCTTCGATATCCGGGGCAACGCCTTTCAATGAGGCTCGCAACATCTTGCGGCGCTGGTTGAAGGCCGCGGCAACGACGCGGGACAGGGTCGCGGCGTCGGCTGGGTAGCGCGGTTCGGGCAGGGCGGTCAGTTGGACCACCGCGCTGGAGACCTTGGGCGGAGGCGTGAAGGCGCCGGGGGGCAGGGACATGGCGACCCGCGCCTCGGCCCGCCATTGGGCGAGGATGGCAAGGCGGCCATAGGCCTTGCTGCCGGGTTGGGCGACGATACGCTCGGCCACTTCGCGCTGGAACATCAGGGTCAGGCTTTGCCAAAAGGGCGGCCATTCGGGGGGAGTCAGCCAGCGAACCAAAAGTTCGGTGCCCACGTTGTATGGCAAGTTGGCCGCAATGCGGATCGGCGGTGTCAGGTGCGCCAGCGGATCGATTTCCAGCGCGTCGCCATTGATCACCTCAAGCCGGCCGGGGTAAGCAGCGGCGACGTCGTTCAGGGCGGCGATGCAGCGGGTGTCTTTTTCCACCGCCACAACTTTGCGCGCGCCCTCGGACAGCAGCCCGCGGGTCAGACCACCGGGGCCGGGGCCAATTTCCAGCACGTCGCAGTCCGTCAGGTCTCCGGCCTGGCGCGCGATCTTGGCGGTCAGGTTCAGGTCCAGAAGGAAGTTCTGGCCCAGCGACTTACGCGCCGAGAGCTGGTGTGTCGCGATGACCTCGCGCAGAGGGGGGAGATTGTCGATTGCGCTCATGATCCGGTTACCGTGGCGCGGGCTGGGGTTGATGCGCCAGAGATTTTTTGCCTCCGGCGGGGATATTTTGAGCCAGGTGAAGGATCAAGAGCTTTGTGCCATGCGTTGGGCCAGTTTCAGCGCCTCGATCAGGCTGGTGGGGGTGGCGATGCCCTTGCCTGCGATATCCAGTGCAGTGCCGTGATCGGGTGAGGTGCGGATGAAGGTCAGGCCCAGCGTCACGTTCACGCCGCGGTCGAAATCCAGCGTTTTGATCGGGATCAGCGCCTGATCGTGGTACATCGCAATCGCCGCGTCATAGTGCGTGCGGGCGGCGGCGTGGAACAGCGTATCTGCCGGGTGCGGGCCGGTGACCGTATAGGTGTCGGTGGGCAGGCCTTCGATCAGCGGGGCGATCCAGTCCAGCTCTTCCCGCCCCATCTTACCACCTTCGCCCGCGTGTGGATTCAGGCCCGCTATTGCGATGCGGGGATGGGCGATGCCGAACTGGCGGCGCAGGCCCTCGGCGGTGATGGAAATCGTCTCGCGCAGCAGGTCCGGCGTCAGGGCCGAAGGGACCTGCGACAGGGGGATGTGGATGGTTGCGGGCACCACGCGCAACTGGTCCGAGGCCAGCATCATCACCACCCGCTTGCGATCGGCGAGGGCGGCCAGAAACTCGGTATGGCCGGGATAGGCAAACCCGGCCCCATCGATCAGCGCCTTCTTGTGGATGGGTGCGGTGCATAGTGCCGATGCGGCGCCGGACTGCACCAGCGTGACACCCTGTTCAATGGCGTCGATGACGTAGGGCGCGTTGACCGGGTCCGGCTGGCCCGGGACGTTGGGGGCCGGGAAGTCCAGCTGCAGAACCGGCAGGGCTGAGGCGCAGACGTCAGCAACCTCTGACGGGTTCGAGATGCGCGCAACCGGTGTATCGGACGGCAGATGGGCGACGTCACCGATGTAGAAAAACGGGCAGGTGTCGCGCAGGTCCGACCACGCCTTGGCTGCGATTTCCGGGCCTATACCAGCCGGATCGCCGCAGCTGAGCGCGATCGGGGCTGTCATTGCTCGACGATGGTCGCTTCGGCGCGCAGCTGTGCCAGCAGGCTGCTGGCAAATGCCTCGAGCCGTTGTTGGGTAAGCGCGTTGGCAACATCCGTGCGCGTCGTCTCTTCACCCAGATCGCGGGTACGGGTACAGAGCATCAGGAACATCAGCGTCTGGCCGTTGTTGCGGGTCAGCGTTGTGGACACTTCGTTCAGGTCCAGCTTGGCAAGTTCCAGCGCTACGTCGCGGGGGATCTCGCTCGGGCTGGCCTGAATGCGTTGCAGCACTTCGGCGGGCTGCTCCTTGGCAATGCCATAAAGGTCATCGCAGGTGTCGATCTCTTCCCTCAATTTGGCAGCTTTGGCCAGGGTGTCGGCGCTGCGGCCGCCGGGCATGTTGTAGATCGCATAGTCGATCTCGGAATAGCGGGTGGTGCCTGTCGCAACCTCGCGCAGGCCGCGCATCTGGAACAGGGCGATGGCGTTGGGCAGAGTCAGTGGTTGCGTGATATCCCCGTTCTTCAGTCCGATGATCACCGGTTGCAACGCCGGCGGCAGGCTTGAGATGTTCAGCCAGTCCAGCCGTCCGCCGTTGTCGCGCGTGGCGGCCGCCGAATACTGCGTTGCTGCCGCCGAAAAGGCATCAAAGCCTTCCAACTCAGAGATTTCTTCTGCCAAAAGCTGCGCCTGAGCAACGGTCTGCTGGTTCACCGGGATGATGACCTCGGACAACAGCACCTGCAGGCCGCCGCCGTCGGTCTGTCCCAGCGCGCGGTTGATTTCGTCATCGGTCGGGCGGGCCTGCGACAGGAAACGCGCGCTGACATAGTCGCGCCACGTAATCTGGTCGGCGACGAAATCGCGGACGGTTTCGCGATCAACGCCCTGATCGGCCAGCAATTGCAGGAACTGATCGGTCGACAATTGCCCGCGCGCGGCAAATTCGTCGATCCCGACCTGAATGTCTTCGGGTGCGGCCTGAATCCCCGCCTCGCGCATGGCCTGCCGACGCAGCCGGTCGTCGATCAGAGCATTGCGCACTTCCTCATCGGAGGCGCCGGGCGCACCCAGAGCGGTCAGGAACTGTTGCCGCTGGCTCAACTCGTACCAGGTGATGATATCCTGATTGACCTTGATCGCCGGCGAAAACAAGCTTTGCGCATCGGCCTGAGGCGACGTCGTGGCCAGCATTGCCCCGAACAGCACGGGGGCGACCGGTTTTAGCCAACCGGAGCGAAGGAAACTGGTGAAACCTGAAATCAACTGCATCTTCTCTTGTACTGTTGGCCGCCACTGGTAACGGAATATCCCGTCAGGGCTACGGTAAAGCCGAATTCTGTCGAAGGCTCAATACTTGATGATGAGGTAAAGCGCCTGCTGACGTTCATGTTAACCTGCACACATTCATTCTGATACGTGACCCCCAACCCATAGCGGATCGGTTCGGACTCGCTCAGGTCATAGCGTGCCAGGGCGGTTGTGTTCCAGTTCTGATCGACAAGGTAACGTCCGGTCAACCAGACCTCGGAAATCTCGTCGTCCACGTTTTCTGCCGGATCGGGCTCTTGCCACACATAGCTGCCGGTGACGCCCACAGTCGGTTTCTGCCATGCGGCGCGGAGTTCGGCCTTGGCAAAGCTGAAATCCCCGTTCAGCAGGCCACGCCCGGCCAGAGACCAGCCGTTTGGCGTCTGAATCTGACCGGCCAGCAGCAGATCCGAGGTCGTGCCCTGCAAACCGGAGGTCAGGTTGAAATTGGGGTCCGCATTGGCGCGAAAGACCTGACCGATCGTGGCCAAAGCCCGCCAGTTGCCCGCGGAATAGCGCGACCAGTTAACGCCGATGACACCGGTTAGGCCATCTTCGCGCTGGTCCGGGGCAGGGAACCTGGACAGTGACAGAAGGTTGCCCTGATCGAATTCCTGAAAGGTGCTTTCGTCGTCGGGCACATCGTCGTCGGTCACATGTGTCCAGCCGACCTGGGCAATCGGTTCAAGAATCTGGGTCGCCCCGGACGTTTCCCGCTTGCGCATCGGATAGCGCAGCGTCAGTGCCGCGCGGGGGGTGGCCCGGGTCACCTGATCGGGGAAATTGCTGTCGTGGCGGATGTTGAACGTATCGACGGACGTGCCCACGCGCGCCTCGGCCCGTAGGCCTGACGCGAAGGTCCAGTTGCGCAACCATTCCGCATCAAAGGTTGCGCGAGCAATATCGCGGCCAACGATGTCCTCGTCGCTGGTGCGTTCATGGGCGTGTGTTATGAAGCTAAGCCGGACCTCACCGCCGAGGGAGGTTGGGAAAAGGCGTTTCTGGTAGTACAGATCGAAAATTCGCGATGGGATTTCATCCTGGTTTTCGCTGTCGCGCAGAGTTTTATAGTGGATGAAACTGGTGCGGAACGCGGTGTCGCGCTTGATCCGCTCAAGGGCGACCTCGCTGCGCAGGCGGTCAAGATCGGGCAGGCCGTAATCCGCCAGATAAGCATCGTCGGACGTGGTTCTGATGTTGAACAGGAACCGGTAGCCGTCGTTCAGGTTGAACCAACCGTTGGCGAACAGGTATCCCCGGTCCTCGCCCTCTTGCAGGTCGTCACGGGTATAGGCGCCCTCAAGCTGGATGCGGCCGTTCTTAAACGCTTGCCGAAAACGCAGCCCAAGGGTCTTGGTCTTGGACGAGACATAGGGCGTCAGCGTCAGGTCCTTGTGATCGCCCAGCTTGATGAAATAGGGCACCTGAACGCCGGTTCCCAGCTGCGATGTGGTCCGGACTGAAGGCACCAGAAATCCGGTGGCGCGATCCAGGGTCGGGTCCGGCAGCCGCAGGTAGGGGAAATAAAAGACGGGCACGTCCAGCACCCGCAGCTGCGCCCCCTCGAAATAAAGCTGCCGTTCCAGCTGATCATGGGTGACCTTGCGGGCGCGGATCTGCCAGATCGGCGGTTTGCCGTTGGCGCAGACATGGCACGAAGTGGCCGAGACCTTGCTGAACTGCGTATATCTGCCCACCGCGCGGGTGGCCTGAACCGAGGCGATCTGAACCTGCTGGTCGAACACCATCCGGGCGCCGATCAGCAGGCCATTCTGAATGCTGTCATCCAGTTCCGCCGAATCCGCCAGGATCGTCGTCGCTCCGGCCTGATCGATGCGGATCGGGCCTTCGAGCGTCAGCGCGCCGTTCTCGCGGTCATAGGTGATGCGATCGGCAGTGATTTTGACGTCACCCTGAAAGGCCTCGACATTGCCTTCGGCCACCAGCACACGTTCGGGCGTGATGAAAATCTCATCTGCCACCAGCAGGGCGGGCTGGTCTTGCTGCTGAACATCCTGCGCCGGATCGGCGGCGGGCTGGGCCTGAGCCGCAGCAGCGGTTGGCAATGCCAGCGCTACGGCGCCTGACAGCAGAAGGTGGGATATGATCCGCATCAGCCGTCCTCCGCATGAAGCAGAAGGCCGAGGGACAGAAGAATGGCAGCAAAGGGTGGCGCCCAGGCCGCGACGATGATTGGCAATTGACCGTTTTCCCCGAGTATTTGGGCAAAGTTGCGAACGAAATAGATGGCAAAGCCCAGCAGAACGGCGGACAGAACGGCGATGCCGGTGCCGCCAAAGCGCACGTGGCGCATGGTAAAGGCCGCGCCGATCATCACCATCGCCATCAGAAAGAAGGGCCGCGCCAGCTGAACCTGCAGCCAGACCTCGTATTGTTTGGTGGAAAACCCAGCCTCGCGGAGGTCGCGGATCAGTTGAGGCAGGTCGTAGACCGAAACCGAATCCTGCTGACCCAGCGTATCCAGAATGCGTTGCCGCGTCAGAGAGGTCGGGAGTTCGATCTCTCGGTGGACCTCGGCCGCGGCTTCCGGGTTTACGTCATCGGCCAGAGACCAGATCTTTGCGTTGGACAGGACCCACGACCCGTTTGAAAGCCGCGCCTGGTCTGCGACGATCTGCTGCGTCGGTTTGCCATCCGGTGAAAACGAGATGATCGTCACCCAGGTCAGCTCCAGCGCGTCGGCATTGGTGGTGCCGCGGGCGTGAATGACCGATTGTCCGTCCGCCGAACCCTGCCGCAGCCACAGTCCTTCGCTGGTGATGGACAGGGCGGATTCGCCCTTGTTCTTGTAGGTGTCGGACAGGCGCCGAAACTCCTCGGATGTGGCGGCGGAAATCGGGTTCAGCAAGGCCACTGCAAGGGTGCCGATCACTACGGCCAGCGACACCGGTGCCAGCAGCGCCCGGATACCCGACCGTCCGATGGCACGGGTCACAACAAGTTCGGAACTGCGCGCCATCCCGACAAACAGCGCGATGGTGGACAGGATCACCAGCAGCGGAAGCATTTCGCTGATCGCCGCCGGTGTATTCAGCAGGGTCAGGTGCAGCAGGGTGCCAAAGGACAGGTTTTCCGAGTCGAAACGGCGGGCCTGCTCGACCAGATCGATCAGAATCAGCAGGGTCAGGAAAATGCCGCCGATGACCAGAAAGCTCTGAATGAACCGGCGGGCGAAATAGCGGTCAAGGATCACGAATGTGCCTCCGCCCAGACAATATCCTTGGGAAAATGGGCGATCATCGGGCCGAAGTCACCGTCGCCTGCGCGTTTGCACACCGGCTTATGCCTGCCCTGTCTTGCCAACTCGTTCTCCCCCGATCCTGCCGGAATTTTTCGGAGACTGTAATGCAATTGGCGCGTGGGGAAAACTGCTATCTGGTCAAGCCGTCCGGGGCGGGCTAGGTCTTGGGGAACAGATTTTGAGGAGTTTGCAATGAGCAGTCTTGTACCGATCCGGTTTCAGCCCTTTGACGTGGACGTGATGGCGCAGGCCGAAGGGCGCGTGGCTGTGATCGTCTCGCCCGAGGGCAAGATGAGCCCCGCGGTGCGTCGCGCCAATCGACTGACCCGCGGCGCGGTTGCCCGGCTGATCGAAAGCGCGCGGTTCGAAAAGGTCAAAGCGGGCGAGGTGATCTCGTTGGCATGGCCAGGCGGTATGGCCGCCGAGTCGCTGGATATCCTGATCCTGCCGCGCCGCCCCGACGCGGCCGAGGCGCGCAAGGCCGGTGCCGCGCTGGCCAAGCTGGCGGATGGCAAGGACCTGCTGGTGATGGCGGGCAATCAGGTGCGCACCGAAGACCTGGCGATGGGTATCGCCCTGCGCAGCTATGATTTCGACGCGCACAAGACCAAGGAATCGAACGAGGTCGGAACCGTCACCATCAGCCACCAGAAAGCCGATGAGGTCGAAGCCGCCTTTGCCCCGCAATATGCAGTGGCCGATGGTGTACGGATGACCCGCGATCTGACCAACGAACCGGCCAACGTTCTGACCACCACCGAATTCGCCGACCGTCTGGTCGAGATGAAGGACCTGGGCCTTGAGGTCGAAGTTCTGGATGAGGACAAGCTGGAAGATCTGGGGATGCGCACGTTGTTGAGCGTGGGGCAGGGCTCGGTCAGCCCCTCGAAGGTTGTGGTGATGCAGTGGAATGGCGGCGACAAGGACGACGCGCCGCTGGCCCTTGTTGGCAAGGGCGTTGTGTTCGACACTGGTGGTATCTCGCTAAAGCCGTCCGCGGGCATGGAAGACATGACAATGGACATGGGCGGCGCGGGCGTTGTTTCTGGCACCATGCGCGCGCTGGCCAAGCGCAAGGCCAAGGCCAATGTCGTGGGTCTTGTGGGGTTGGTCGAGAACATGCCCTCGGGCAACGCGACCCGTCCGGGTGACGTGGTCAAGTCGATGAAGGGCGACACAGTCGAGATCATCAACACCGATGCCGAGGGTCGTTTGGTTCTGTGCGACGTGATGTGGTACGCGCAAGAGCGGTTCCAGCCTGTTGGCATGATTGATCTTGCCACGCTGACCGGCGCGATCGTCATCGGTCTGGGGCATGAGAACGCCGGGGTCTTCTCGAACAACGACACCTTCTGCGATGCCTTCCTGAATTCGGCCAAGGCCGAGGATGAGGGCGCATGGCGGATGCCGCTGGGCGATGCCTATGACAAGCAGCTGAAATCGCGCATTGCCGACATGAAGAACGTTGGCGGTCGTCCGGCGGGTTCGATCACCGCGGCGCAATTCCTGCAGCGGTTCGTGAAAGAGGACACGCCGTGGATTCACCTTGATATCGCGGGCGTGGCGTCGGTGTCGTCCGAGACCTCTTATGCGCCCAAAGGGGCCACCGGCTGGGGTGTCCGTGCGCTCAGCCGCCTTGTGCAGGACAATTTCGAGTAACCCCATGGGCGCTGTCTATTTCTACCACCTGACCCGTCAGCCGCTGGAGTACACCTTGCCGGTGCTGCTGGATAAGGCGCGGCAAGCCGGGTGGAAGATTGCCGTGCGGGGCACTGATCCCGCACGGATGGACTGGCTGGATGAAAAACTGTGGTTGGGGCGGGAAGAGGATTTCCTGCCCCATGGACGCGAAGGCGGCCCGCATGACGCGGCGCAGCCCATTTTGCTGACCACCGGACCCGAGGCCGCCAACGATCCGGCCTGTATCATGGTCGTGGACGGTGCGGCTGTGGAGCCGGAAGAAGTGGCGGCGCTGGAGCGGGTTTGCATCCTGTTCGACGGCAATAATGGCGACGCCGTTCAGCACGCGCGCGGGCAGTGGAAGGCCCTGACCGGCGCGGGCTGCGCGGCGCAATACTGGTCCGAGGAATCGGGTCGGTGGGAGAAAAAGGCCGAGGCCTAAGTCGCTGAATTTAAGTTAAGTATCGGGAGGGTGGCGGATGGAAATGAAGCCTTTGGGTCGCACTGGAATCAGGGTGACCGACCTGTGCCTTGGCACGATGACGTTTGGCACGCAAACATCCGAGGCCGATGGTCATAAGCAACTGGACATGGCGCTGGAGGCCGGGATCAATTTCGTCGACACCGCCGAAATGTACCCGGTGAACCCGATCTCGAAAGAAACCGTGGGTCGGACCGAAGAGATTTTGGGCAACTGGAACGCCGCCAACCCATCGCGGCGGGGCGACTATGTTCTGGCGACCAAACATTCGGGCGCGGGGTTTGCCCATGCCCGCGATGGTGCGTGGATTTCGGGTGAGACCATTCCCAAGGCGATCGAAGGCTCGCTGCGGAGGTTGCGGACGGACTGCATTGACCTCTACCAGTTTCACTGGCCGAACCGGGGCAGTTACATGTTCCGGCAGAACTGGAATTATGCGCCCTCGGGCCACAACACCAACGAAGTTCTGGACAACATGCAGGACTGCCTTGAGGCGTTGCAGGCACAAGTGGACAAGGGCAATATCCGCGCCTTTGGCCTTTCGAACGAAAGTGCTTGGGGCACCGCGCAATGGTTGCGGATTGCCGAGCAGATGGGCGCGCCACGGGTGGCCTCGGTACAGAATGAATACTCGCTGCTTTGTCGCCATTTCGATACCGACATGGCGGAACTGAGCGCGCACGAGGATGTGGGGTTGATGGCGTTTTCGCCGCTGGGGACCGGGTACCTGACCGGTAAATACCAGGGAGGTGCCATCCCGGACGCCTCGCGTATGTCGCTGAACCCCAGCATGGGTGGACGGAAATCAAACCGGGTTCTGGATGCTGTTGGGGCCTATCTTACGGTTGCCGAACGACATGGGCTGGACCCGGTTCATATGGCGTTGGCTTGGTGCCGGACGCGACCGTTCATGATGTCTGCCATTTTCGGAGCAACGACCATTACGCAGTTGGAGCATATTCTGGCGGATAACGACCTGCGGCTTTCGGATGATGTCGTAGCCGAGATTGATCAGGCCCACCGCGCGCATCCAATGCCGTATTAGGGGGCTCTGCGCCCGCCGCGCCCGCCTCCCCCGAGGCAATTTGGGCCAGATGAAGCGGATCCTGTCAGTGATGGGTGGGCTGCACGCGCTCTTGCCTCAGGTCGCGGGCCGACAGACCGTGTGCGGTACGGAAGGCGCGCGCGAAGCTGGACTGAGACGCGAATCCCGTGGCAAGCGCCACATCCATCAGCGGTATGTCGGTGTCTGAAACAAGACGGCGGGCCTCGGCCAGGCGCAGTTGCAGATAGTGGTCCTGCGGCGTGGTGTTCAGACGCAGTCGAAACTGCTGCTGCAACGTACGGGGACTGGTGCCGAGGGTGTCGGCGATATCGGCGAGGGGGAGGGGGTCGTCGAGCGATGCCTCCATCAGCGCGTTTGCCTTTGCGGTCAGGGCGGTGTGGCGATGCGGGGCGCCGGTGCGGCTTTGCGGCTTTGTCGGCACGGGTGCGTCATCATACAGGAACAACCCGGAGACACGGGCGGCAAATCCGGAACCATGACGGGCGGAAATAATATGCAACATCATCTCGATTGCTGGCATGGCGCCGCCCGAGGTCAGACGGTTTCCAGAAACAACATAGCGGTCGGAGCGCACGTCGACCTCAGGAAAACGGGCGGCAAAGTTTTCTTTGTCTTCCCAATGGGTCGTGGCGGCGTGGCCGTCGAGTAATCCGGCCTCGGCGAGCAGCCAAGGCCCCCCGTCAATGCCAGCCATCGTGGCGCCGGTGCCCGCGATGCGGCGCAGGCCGGCCAGCAGGCTTGGGGTCGCGTGACGCGCCAGTTGGAAGCCTGCGACCACGATCAGCAGGTCGCAGCTTTCCAGGCGGGCCAGGGGGATGCCCGGAACCTGCAGTGCGCTGGTCAGCATCGCGGGTTCTGCCGTGGCGGTGACATAATCCCAATCGAACGCCGGACGATCCGCCAGACGGTTGGCCGCGCGCATCGGATCGACGGCGGATGCGAAGCTGAGCGTGTTGCATTCGTCCAGCACAAGCACCGCTGTTTTCAGAGCGCGATGTTCGGGTTGCAGTATGTTTTTTGCGGATTTCATCAAGTTCGATTCGCATTCTGGCAAGTGTTTGCACAAGGCTGCGTCAAACTCGGCCCCGAACGCAAATCGGAATCCGTGGAGAAGCCTGGGGAAAACCCGGGCAAAACCGGGTATAACTTGGGGAGAACGTCATGCCTTTGGAAATGAACCGCGAAGTCTTTGTCACCTGCGCCGTCACGGGCTCGGGGGGGACGCAGGATCGCAGCCCGCACGTGCCACGCTCGCCGCAGCAGATTGCGGACAGTGCGATTGCCGCGGCCAAAGCCGGAGCGGCCGTGGTGCATTGCCATGTGCGCGACCCCGAGACCGGTGCGCCCAGCCGACGTCTGGACCTGTATCGCGAGGTGACGGACCGCATTCGCGACGCTGACGTGGACGTCGTTCTGAACCTGACCGCAGGGATGGGCGGCGATATCGTGTTCGGCGGTGTAGAAAGCCCGTTTCCGGTTAACGAGGCCGCCACCGATATGATCGGGGCCTCGGAACGTGTGGCCCATATCGCTCAGTGCCTGCCCGAGATTTGCACTCTGGACTGCGGCACCATGAATTTTGCCGAGGCCGATTATGTCATGACCAACACCCCCGGCGCATTGCGGGCGATGGGGCAGATGATGACCGACATGGGCGTGAAGCCTGAGATTGAGGCCTTTGACACCGGCCATCTGTGGTTTGCCAGGCAGTTGGTGAAAGAGGGGATTCTGGAACCCAACGCTCTGGTCCAGCTGTGCATGGGGGTGCCGTGGGGCGCGCCGGACGATCTGAACACTTTTATGGCCATGGTGAACAACGTGCCGGACGATTGGACCTTTAGCGCCTTTGCGCTGGGGCGCAACCAGATGGCCTATGCGGCGGCTGCAGTTCTGGCGGGCGGCAATGTGCGCGTTGGACTTGAAGACAACCTGTGGCTGGACAAGGGCGTGCTGGCCGAGAACTGGCAACTGGTCGAACGCGCGAGCACCGTGGTGTCGAACATGGGCGCGCGGGTGATTGGCCCGCAGGAAGTGCGTGAGAAGTTGGGGTTGGTGAAACGGGCGCCGGTGGCTGCCTAGGGACGCTTGTCTTAGGCGGATTGGGGGCCAGCCCCCAAACCCCCGGAGTATTTGGAAAAAGATGAAGACGTGATGCCTGAGTGAGCTTGAAGAGGCTTTCAGGCTGGAGGAAGAGTGATGAAAACGGCAGCTATCATTGGCGGTGGTGTTATCGGCGGCGGTTGGGCCGCGCGGTTTCTGCTGAATGGGTGGAACGTCCGGGTGTTCGATCCGGACCCCGAGGCCGCGCGCAAGATTGGTGAGGTTCTGGACAATGCCCGGCGGTCGCTACCGGGGCTGAGCAATGTGCCTCTGCCACCCGAAGGCGCGCTGACCTTTCATGATGACTTGGGCGAGGCGGTGCAGGGTGTCGCGTGGATTCAGGAAAGCGTGCCAGAGCGGTTGGACCTGAAACTCAAGGTCTACAAGGGGTTGCAAGAGGCGTGTGACCCGCAGGCGATCATCGGGTCTTCGACCAGCGGATTCAAACCGTCTGAGTTGCAGGAGGGCGCGTTGCGTCCCGAACAGATCGTGGTGACGCACCCTTTCAACCCGGTCTATCTGTTGCCGCTGATCGAGTTGGTGCCGACAGAAAAGAACCCGCCTGAGATGGTTGAACGCGCGCAGGAGCTGCTGAAATCGGTCGGTTTCTTTCCGCTGCACGTCAAAAAGGAAATCGACGCGCATATCGCCGACCGCTTTCTCGAAGCCGTCTGGCGCGAGGCGCTGTGGCTGGTCAAGGACGGCATCGCCACCACCGAAGAGATCGACGAGGCGATCCGCATGGGGTTCGGCATCCGCTGGGCGCAGATGGGTCTGTTCGAAACCTACCGCGTGGCGGGTGGTGAGGCCGGGATGCGGCATTTCATGGCGCAGTTCGGGCCCGCGTTGAAATGGCCCTGGACCAAGCTGATGGATGTGCCCGAGTTCACTGATGAGTTGGTCGACATGATTGCCGATCAGTCGGATGCGCAATCGGGGATGCATTCGATCCGCGAATTGGAACGTATCCGTGACAACAACCTTGTTGGCATGATGCGGGCCCTGAAGGCGCAGAACTGGGGTGCGGGTGCGGTGCTGAACCAGCATGACGCCTTGTTGAAACCCGGTGCGCTGCCCACGATGGAGCAGGCGGATCTGAGCCAGCCGATCCTGACAGTATCCCGCGCGGTGCCGCTGGATTGGGCCGACTATAACGGCCACATGAACGAGGCGCGCTACCTTGAGGCCTTTGCCGACGCGACCGACCGGTTCATGGAGATCATCGGCTGTGACGCGGATTATATCGCCTCGGGTGGCAGCTATTTCACCGCCGAGAACCACATCCGCTACATCGACGAAGTCCACGCTGGCGCCAGGATCGAGGTTCGCACGCAGATGCTGCTGGGGCAGGGCAAGAAACTGCATGTCTTCCACAGCATGTACGAGGGCGACAAGCTGATCGCCACGGGCGAAAGCTTTTTGCTGCATGTCAGCCTTGAAACCCGTCGCCCCAGTGCACCCTCGGTCGAAATTGAGGCCGCAATGGCCCGTATCGCCGAAGCGCAGGCCGGTTTGCCATATCCGGAAGGCGCCGGTGCAGCGATTCGTAAACCGGCATGAGCGGGCGCGTTCTGATTACGGCCGGTGCTTCGGGCGTCGGTCGGGCCATGGCCGACGCCTTCGATGCGTCTGGAGCGCAGGTGTGGGTCGCAGATGTGGACCAAGCAGCCTTGGACGGATGTCCGGCGCATTGGAACCGGTCTGAAGTGAACGTAGCGGATGAATCTGCCGTGGCCGCATTGTTCGCAGAGATCGAGGCCGCATGGGGTGGTTTGGACACGCTCTGCGCCAATGCTGGTGTCGCAGGGCCAACCGCTCTGGTCGAGGACGTGACGCTGGAGGATTGGCGGTTCTGTCTTTCGGTTAACCTTGAAGGCGCATTCCTGTGTGCGAAATACGCCGCGCCGATATTCAAGCGGCAAGGCAGCGGGTCAGTGGTGATCACGTCCTCGACCGCCGGGCAGTTCGGCTATCCGAACCGCGCACCCTATGCGGCGGCGAAATGGGGGGTGATCGGGCTGGGCAAGACGCTGGCGATGGAGCTTGGTTCACACGGTGCGCGTTGCAACGTCATCTGCCCCGGCGCGGTCGAAGGCCCGCGGATGGAGGGCGTGCTGGCCCGCGAAGCGACGGCCAAGGGCATGACCCGCGATCAGGTCTATGACGGCTATGCGGCTGGTACCTCGATGGGGCGGTTCGTCGAAGGGAAGGATATTGCCAATATGGCCGTTTTCCTTGCCTCGGATGCGGCGCGGCTTGTGTCGGGTCAGGTGATTGCCGTGGACGGCCATACGGTGAATCCTGACCCGAAAATCTAGACCGTATCAGCCCTGGTTTGGCCCACGGATCTGGCGGATGGTCTGGCGGACCGCCTGCCAGTCCTGCGCCTGCTGCATATTCCCGGCGGCTTCGCATTCGCGCATCTTCTTGGCAGCTTCCGCCTCGGCCTGATCGCCATGGGCGGTATAGAGCGCTCGAGCGTATTGAGCAGTTTGAATTGCGTCCATTCCTATCGTCCTCCCGTCTGTGATCGGAATACCCGAAGGTTCGCGCCGAATGACGATAGCACAAGAAAGGCGTCGGCGCATCCTCAACCCTGGGGTGGGCCGGAAATTGCCGCACGCAACCGTCTGAGATGGTCGGGAAAGTCGCGCGCGGTCAGGTCAGCTTCGCGCACCAAACGGTCGAAATGGCGGGCAAATGTCTCGATCCGGTCGCGGTCGCGAAAGGCCATATAGTGGCTGCCGGCGTAGAAGACACACAGAAGCGGACCGAAAATCGTCACCGGGGCCGAATAGAGCCGTTTTGCATCGAACAGATAGATCCGCAGGCGCGGATAGAGCTGTTCGCAGATTTCAAGCAGGTGGTCGATTTGTTCCAGCCGGATTTTGGGGCAAAGCCCTTCGTAATAACCCGAGGCCTGGGCGAAACTGTCGATTTCATACAGCGGCATGGCAATTTCATAGTCCGACTGGGCGCTGCGCATCCATGTCAGCCGGTCCTCCGAGGCGCCGATCGCCTGATCTGCAGTCCGGCCCAGATGCGGCGCGTATTCCCATTCCAGCACGGCGCGGGTTTTCAACATGTCGGGCAAAGTTGCTGGAACATAACGGATTTTATAACCCGCGGCCTCTTGGTGCCATTCGAAAATACGCTCATCTACCAGGGCACGAGGGGCTTCGGTCACGGTCAAGGAACTGGCCAGCAGTTCCGCCGCGCTTTCCGGCCGGTTGGACAGGGTCAACAGCCAATCCGCCGACACCCCAAGGGCCGAGGCGCAACTGCCCACCACATGCGCATTTGGCAACCGCGCGCCCTCATCCGTCAACAGCTGCGAAACGGTCGAGCGGTCCACGCCGATATGCCGCGCCAGCGCGCTCTGGCTGACGTGACGCTCTTCCATGGCGCGGGCGAGTCGCAGCCGGAACTGTGCTGCGCGGTCTCGTTTGTCGATTTTATCCTGCATTTGTTTGTAAATATCACAGATGATGAGTTTTGTTAATCATATTCAGAATTTTCAACTAAACCCGGGACCCGTAATTTTAAAGACATAACAATAATATGGGTGACGGAATGGAGACACGACGAAGATCAGTCGTGAAGGCGGTGCTGTGGAATGTGATGGGACTGATCGTGATGACGCTGGTGGGACTGCTAGCCACCGGGTCGGCTGCGATTGGCGGCACGCTGGCGATTGTGAATACGGCCATCGGCCTGACCATGTATGTGATTTACGAACGTATCTGGGCGGGTATCTCGTGGGGCCGCAATGTCTAGGTCTGCGGCGCCAGAGTGGGGCACTTTGGCCCTGATCGCTGCGTGTTACGGCGCGTGGCTGGCGGTGGCGTTCCTGCTGCCGCTGTGGTTGGCGGTTCCGGCGATGGCGGTTGTGGCCGCACTGCATTCTTCACTCACGCATGAGGCGCTCCATGGTCATCCGTTCCGCACCAGGTGGCGGAACGAGGCGCTGATGGCGCTGCCGTTGACCCTGTTCATCCCGTATCAGCGGTTCCGCGACCTGCATCTGGCGCATCACCGGGATGAGACGCTGACCGATCCGTATGACGACCCCGAATCCAACTATCTGGACCCGCAGGTGTGGGGCACCTTGCCCGGTTGGCAACGGCGGTTGCTGAGTGTGAACAATACGTTGCTGGGACGGATCGTCTTGGGCCCGGCCCTCGGGCAAATCGCTTTCATGCGCAACGAGTTACGCGGTGGGCGGGATGTTCTGCAGGCCTGGGCGCTGCATCTGCCCGGAGTTGTGGCGGTGCTGTGGATTGTGGCCCAATCCCATATGCCGATCTGGGCCTATGTGCTGTCGGTCTATCTCGGGTTGGGGCTGGTCAAAATTCGCACCTTTCTGGAACACCGCGCGCATGAAAACTCTGGTGCTCGCACGGTGATCATCGAAGATCGCGGCCCGCTGGCTTTTCTGTTTCTGAACAACAACCTGCACGTCGTTCATCACATGAGCCCCGGCGCGCCGTGGTATCGGTTGCCCGCGCTGTACCAGGATGGAAAAGAGCTGTATCAGACCCGGAATGAGGCCTATATCTATCGCTCTTACGCGCAGATTTTCCGCGCGTATTTCCTGCGGGCAAAAGACCCGGTGGCGCATCCTCTCTGGCCAAAGGGTTGATTTCACGACACAAGGGGCGCCATGAGTTTGTGGATTCCCGTCACCATCGCCGCCGCGTCCTTCCAGACCGTGCGGTTCATGCTGCAAAAATCGCTCAGCACCGTCAAGCTGACCGCGGCAGGCGCGACCTTTGCCCGGTTCGCCTATTCCCTGCCGCTGGCGCTGCTGGGGCTGTTTGTGGCGCTGCAGGTGACCGGGTTCAGCCTGCCGCCTCTGACAGCTAAGTTCTTTCTGTTCGCCGTCATCGGAGGAACGGCGCAGATTTTGGCCACCATCTGTGTGGTGGCCCTGTTCAAGCAACGCAACTTTGCCGTCGGTATAACCTTCAAGAAGACCGAGGTGATCCAGACCGCCATTGTCGGGTTCCTGGTGCTGGGTGATCGCGTCTCGGCCGGGGCGTTGGTGGCAATTTTCCTTGGTCTGCTGGCGGTGCTGTTGCTTTCGAAATCACCCGGAGGCGACGGAGCGTGGTGGAAGCATCTGACCAACCGTGCCTCGCGGCTTGGGCTGGGGTCGGGGGTTTTGTTTGCGTTTTCCTCGGTCAGTTATCGCGGTGCATCGCTGGAGCTGGGCGATATCGACGCTTGGTTCCGCGCGCTGGTGACGCTGGCCGTGGTGGTGACGTTTCAGTTCCTCAGCATGGGGATCTGGCTGCTGTGGCGCGACCGCGCCGAGTTGGTTGCCGTGTGGCAGACCCGCCGAACCAGCGTGTTTGTCGGCCTGACCAGCCTGTGCGGCTCGTTCTGCTGGTTTCTGGCCTTCACGCTGCAGAACGCGGCTTATGTCAAGGCGCTCGGGCAAGTCGAGCTGCTGCTCAGCCTGTTCGCATCACTCTTGTTTTTTCGTGAAACCATCACCCGGCGCGAGATCGCCGGGATGACGTTGCTTGGTGTTTCTATTCTGGCGCTGGTGCTGGCAATTTAGGTCGTGTTTGATTTCAAGGTCGCAGAAGCACCGGTTTTTTGCGTTCGAGCCGTCAGGCGAGAGGCAGCGAGAACCGGTTCTATGCAATCAAACGCGACTAGCCAGCGCGGCGCTCGTCAAAGCTCAGCGCGATGAAGCTGGGCAGGTGATCGCCCATGCCCACAACGGCGGGGCCACTGTCATCGCGACGACCACGGCCGCGCGGTTCTTTGTCCTTTTTGCGGTCGGACCTTTTGTCGATCTTTTTGTCGGTCTTTTTGTCGTCCGACGGCTTTGCCTTTTTCTCGCGCTTGGGGGCCTCGTCCTTCGGCTCTTCCTGCAAGGGGGTGTCGAGCCGCGGGATGTCCTTCTGGATCAGCTTCTCAATTGCATCCAGAGCCTTTTCGTCACGGCCCGAGCAAATCGTGATTGCCTTGCCCTCGCGCCCGGCGCGGCCGGTGCGGCCGATGCGGTGGACGTAATCCTCGGCATGGCCGGGGACGTCGAAGTTGAAAACATGGCTGACCGACGGAATGTCCAACCCACGCGCGGCCACATCCGAGGCGACCAGCAGCCGCAGCGAGCCATCACGGAACCCGTCCAGCGTTTTCATCCGCTGCGACTGGTCCAGATCGCCATGGATCGCGGCGGCGTTGTAGCCGTATTTCTTCAACGATTTCGCGCAGATATCCACATCCGTCTTGCGGTTGCAGAAGATAATCGCGTTGGTGCACTTTTCACCCTCGGCATCGATCAGCGCGCGCAGAACTTTGCGCTTGGCGCTGGCCTCGCGGTCGCGGCGGCCGGCTTTAAACATGACCACGCCCTGTTCGATGGTCTCGGATGCAGTGGCCTGACGGGCAACCTCGATCCGGGCGGGGGCGGACAGGAACGTGTCAGTGATCCGTTCGATCTCGGACGCCATGGTGGCCGAGAAGAACAGGGTCTGGCGGGTGAACGGCGTCAGCGAGAAGATGCGTTCGATATCAGGGATAAAGCCCATATCCAGCATCCGGTCGGCCTCATCCACCACCATGATCTGAACACCGGTCAGCAGCAACTTTCCGCGTTCGAAGTGGTCCAGCAGACGGCCCGGAGTGGCGATCAGCACGTCAACGCCACGGTCAATCAGGGCGTCCTGTTCCTTGAAGCTGACGCCGCCGATCAACAGCGCTTTGGTCAGTTTCACATTTTTGGCGTATGTGTCGAAGTTTTCGGCCACCTGCGCGGCCAGTTCCCGTGTCGGGCACAAGACCAGTGAACGCGGCATCCGCGCACGGGCGCGGCCACGGGCCAGCAGCGTGATCATCGGCAGGGTAAAGCTGGCGGTCTTGCCGGTGCCGGTCTGCGCGATGCCCAGAACATCCTTGCCCTCAAGCGCAGGCGGAATCGCACCGGCCTGGATCGGGGTGGGGGTTTCGTATCCGGCTTCCTCAATGGCTTTGAGGACCTTCGGGTTCAGGTTCAGTTCGTTAAATTTTGTCATGTATGTCCGGTTCATGCGGACACTAGACCTGGCCCGCGCGTCAGAGGTTTGCCGGGCCCG
This sequence comes from Ruegeria sp. MALMAid1280, assembly GCF_049195285.1. Lineage (NCBI taxonomy): Bacteria > Pseudomonadati > Pseudomonadota > Alphaproteobacteria > Rhodobacterales > Roseobacteraceae > Ruegeria > Ruegeria sp. MALMAid1280. The sequence continues at coordinate 344,245 of NZ_JBMIRT010000049.1, forward strand.
GATGGCCATACGCGTCATTGCGTAATTTCGACTTGAGGGGGGACATAACAAAAACGTTGGTCGGGGTCAAATGAAGACCCCTTTAGGGTTTTTCGTCATCAGGGGGTGCGGATTATTCGCAACAATTCAGGCACTTCCGGGAAAATGTTTCCCGAGTTTTTCGTCCAGTCCCAGCGGTCGGTGCCGGATCAGATCCTGTTGTTTGATGCGGGCGCGTACGCTGGGATCAGCGCCGATGAACTCGTCAATGAAATAGCGCAGACTACCCAAGCCGCTTTCGGTTTCGATGTAGCTGTGCAATTCGTTCATGCCACCACATCAGGGTTGGATATCCGGACAGGGCATCGAAAAGTTGAAACAAAGCCCCAGACAGTGCGTCAGTTGTCAAAATGATCCAGAAGAGATTGCCGGGTTTTATACTGTTGGATTCGCCCGAAAATACTGCGCGGGTCATACATCACCAGTTTCAGCATCCGATACCCTAGCGGACGCAGCACCGCGTCGTTTTCTGCATGACGCCAAAGGCGTGCCAAGAGGTTTCGATCCAGATCGCCGTTTCTCAGCGAATACCCTGCCATTCCGAAAGCCATGGGAACGTCATGGTGTTTCTCACCCTGCATCTTAAAGGCTTGATCATTCGGGCGAAGAGAGACCCGGCGTTCACTATCATGCAGTTTGATCAGGTCGAACAGCATGTAAAGACCCTGACCCCCCAGACGTTGATCCAAAGTTTCGCCGTGGTCTGCGAAAGTGGTTGCCGAGGAAATAAGCCAGCGTACTGGTAGCTCACGCGCAAGGTCGGAACCCTTTTCCCGCCACATCCGCAGAAACAGCGCTCGTGCATCTTCCGGTGACGGGTGTCGGCGCAGCAATGCGATGCACATGGCGTGAAAAAGATGCAGCTTCGACTGGCCAGCAAATTCCTGTTGAAGCGCGTGGTACTTCCTGCGCGCGTCCTGCCGGTGTTCAAAGCTCGCGTCCGAGTCAGGTTTTTCCGCGGGCGTTTTGGCAAGCCCACTCAGATCAACGTCCAGCGGCGGCAAAACTCGATGTGGATCGCGATAAGGAACCTCTTTGCGTTCCAGATGGCGCATCACCGAATAGAAGCCGCCGGGATAGTTTTCTTGATCTAAGTCCGCCATGCTCGGAACCCTAGTGAACGCTGCCCAAACTACAAGACCCGGATCAAACCATCATTTCCTTGGTCGCCGTCAGGTTCAGCGCAGGATAGTCGCGGACGACCCGGTCAATGTCCCATTGCAGGCGGGTCAGGTAAACGATGTCGCCGTCATGGTCATGGGCAATGTGCTGCTTGTTGGCGTTGACGAATTTCTCGACCTCGGCCTTGTCGCCGCTGACCCAGCGGGCCGAGGTGAACTGAGACGCCTCGAACCGCACAGGCAGGCCGTATTCCATCTCGATCCGACTGGCGAGCACTTCGAATTGCAGCGCGCCGACGACGCCGACGATAAAGCCCGAACCAATCGAAGGTTTGAACACCTTGGCCGCGCCTTCCTCGGCAAATTGCATCAGAGCCTTTTCAAGGTGCTTGGCTTTCAACGGATCTGCCGCGCGAACAGTTTGCAGCAGTTCCGGCGCGAACGATGGGATGCCGGTCACGCGCAGCGCCTCGCCCTCGGTCAGGGTATCACCGATGCGCAGCTGGCCGTGGTTGGGGATGCCGATGATGTCTCCGGCCCAGGCCTCTTCGGCCAGTTCGCGGTCGGAGGCAAGGAACAGCACTGGGTTCGAGATCGCCATCGGCTTTTTCGACCGCACATGGGTCAGCTTCATGCCGCGTTTGAAATGGCCCGAGGCCATACGGACAAACGCCACCCGGTCGCGGTGCTTGGGGTCCATATTCGCCTGCACCTTGAAGACAAACCCGGCAACCTTCTTTTCATTTGGCGCAATTTGTCGGGGTTCAGCGGACTGGACCTGCGGCTGAGGGCCGTATGCACCGATGCCTTCCATCAATTCCTTGACACCGAAGGAATTTATCGCCGAGCCGAACCAGATCGGGGTCATGTGCCCCTCAAGCACCGCCTGCGGGTCGAGGGCAGGCAACAGCTCGCGCGCCATCTCAACCTCTTCCAGAAGCTTGTCCAGCAGATGTTCGGGGACGTGTTCTGCCAGCTTGGGATCGTCCAAGCCGTTGATTTCGATGCTTTCGGCTACCTTGTTGCGGTCGGCGCGGTCCATCAGCTCAAGCCGGTCGCGCAGCATGTCATAGCAGCCGATGAAATCCCGGCCCACGCCAATCGGCCATGCGGCGGGCGTGACGTCGATGGCCAGCATCTCCTGAATTTCGTCGATGATCTCGAACGTATCGCGGCTTTCACGGTCCATCTTGTTACAGAAGGTCAGGATCGGCAGATCGCGCAGGCGGCAGACCTCGAACAGTTTCTGCGTCTGGCTTTCCACACCTTTCGCGCCGTCGATCACCATGACGGCGGCGTCAACGGCGGTCAGCGTGCGATAGGTATCCTCCGAGAAATCGCTGTGACCGGGCGTGTCCACCAGGTTGAACCGGAAGTCGCCGTAATCAAACGACATTGCCGAGGCACTAACGGAGATGCCCCGATCCTTCTCCATCTGCATGAAGTCTGACCGCGTGCGCCGCGCCTCACCCTTGGCGCGCACCTGACCGGCCATCTGAATCGCGCCCCCGTACAACAGGAACTTTTCCGTCAGCGTCGTCTTGCCCGCATCGGGGTGCGAGATGATGGCGAATGTTCTGCGCCGCGCAATCTCGGGCGGCAATGCGGGTTGGTTCGAGGTATCAAGCATAAGCGCGCGTATAGGCGGGGAAACCCGCCGAGGCAAGACAAAGGGGGTGGTTCGAATCGTACGTCTATGGCAATAAGAACATATAGTGAACAAATAGTGGAGTGGACCAATGAATTTGAAAGAGATTGCCGACGAACTGGTCGCAGGCTGCCGCGAGGATCGGGCGAAGGAAAATCTGGATAAGCTTTATGCGTCGGATGCTGTCTCAGTCGAGGCGGTGGATTATTCGGGTATGGGCCAGGAAGTGCAGGGCCGCGACGCGATCCGGGGCAAGCATGAATGGTGGGAAGGCGCGCATGAAGTTTCGAGCGCAACGGTCAGCGACCCGTACCTGCATGGCGACGACCGTTTTGCCGTGATCTTCGAGGTTCAGGGCAAGGTGAAGGAAAGCGGCGAGAGCTTTGATATGCGCGAGGTGGGCGTTTATCACGTCGCCGATGGCAAGATCGTGCGGGAAGAATTCTTTTACTGACGCAGCCTGATTCTGGTCTTCCTTGCCGGGCCGGTGCTAGATGTGTGGCGAGGACAGGGAGGATCAGAATGGATTTGGGAATTCGCGGAAAGCGCGCTCTGGTCTGCGCCAGTAGCAAAGGGTTGGGGTTGGGCTGTGCCGAGGCTTTGGCCGCGGCGGGTGTCGATCTGGTAATGAACGCCCGCGGCGCCGAGGCGTTGGAGGCCGAAGCCGCCCGCTTGCGATCCGAGCACGGTGTGGATGTGCGGACGGTGACCTGTGATGTGACCTCGGCCGGCGGGCAGGCGCAGGTGATCGAGGCAGCGCAGGGCGTGGATATCCTTGTGACAAATGCCGGTGGCCCACCTCCGGGAATGTGGTCCGACTGGGAGCGTGACGATTTCATCAAGGCGCTGCACGCCAATATGCTGACGCCGATTGCCTTCATGAAAGCGTTGATTCCGGGGATGATGGACAGGGGCTGGGGACGGGTGGTGAACATCACCTCGCAATCCGTACGTGCGCCAATCGCGGTGTTGGGTCTGTCGAATGCGGCCCGCACCGGGCTGACCGGATATGTGGCTGGAACCTCGCGGCAAGTGGCACCGCATGGCGTGACGATCAACAACCTGCTGCCGGGTATTCATGCCACCGACCGCGCGGATTCGCTGGATGGCGGTGTCGCAACCCAACAAGGGGTATCTATTGATGAGGCGCGCGCGCAGCGTGCCGCGACAATTCCGGCGCGGCGCTATGGGTTGCGGCAGGAATTTGGTGCAACCTGTGCGTTCTTGTGTTCGCAGCATGCTGGCTTCATCGTGGGTCAGAACATCCTGCTGGACGGTGGCGCGACCAATTTGACGATGTGACCATGGCCGAAAGCTTTTCCTTGAAAGACCAGCTGTTTAACGCCGAAAAGACCCGCTATCTGGCGGGGCTTTTTGCCGGGGCTGACCCAACCTTTGATGCTGAGGCATTCGTAGGGCAGGTGATGTCCCGTCTGTTGGACCTTGAGCTGAAGGAACGCATGGCCTGGATCGCCGAATGTCTGCAGCGGGCTGTGCCCGGTGACCTTCCAGACATCGCGCCGACCCTGCTGAGCGCTTTGCCACCCCCGCTGGACCCCAGCAAGACAGATGACGATTTCGGCGATTTCATCTTTGCGCCTCTGGGCGATTGGGTGGTCAATGTCGGGCTGGACCATCCCGATCTGGCGCTGGATGTGTTGGAAAACCTGACCCAGCGGTTTTCGATGGAATGGGCCATCCGTCCCTTTCTTAACCAGCATCCGGATCATGTGATGGCGCGGATGGAGCTCTGGTGCGGGCACGACAGTTACCACGTGCGCCGTCTGGTCAGCGAAGGCACGCGGCCACGGCTGCCGTGGGGGCAGGCGGTGGGGCTCAAGATGACCGACCCGCTGCCCTTGCTGGACAAGTTGCATGGCGACCCAACGCGCTATGTCACGCGGTCGGTGGCGAACCATCTGAATGACATTACCAAGAAGAATCCCGAACTGGTGCTGGATCGGCTGCAGGTGTGGGCCTCGGCTGGGCAGCAGAGGCAGGACGAGCTGCGCTGGATGACCTCACATACCTTGCGGGGGTTGGTGAAGTCTGGCCACCCGGGCGCCATGAAGATGCTGGGCTATGATCCCGATGCCAGGGTCACCACGGACGTGCAGATCAACGGAGACGCCCGGATCGGTGAGGCGCTGGAATTCGAAGTGACCTTGAACGGGGCCGGGGATCAGCCGGTATTGGTGGACTATATCATTCACTTTCAAAGGCCTGGGGGTAAAACCTCAACCAAGGTTCATAAGCTGAAACAGGCCGCTCTGCAGGATGGCGCGCTGAAGCTGAACAAGAAACACAAGCTGAAGGGCAATGCGACCACGTTCAAACTGGTCCCCGGTGCGCATCGGCTTGAAATTCAGGTGAACGGGCGGGTGCGCGCAGGCGTTGATTTCGATCTGCTGGAGTAGCCCGGTATTGTAACGCTTTGGTCAAATCTGACATGCCCGGATTGCACCGGGGCCTGCGCTGCATTAGCTGCGGTGCATCCACTGAGAAAAAGGATAGCCGCGATGAAGCATGAATCGGTGCAGAACTATTATGGAGAGGTCCTGCAGGGCAGCGCGGATTTGCAAACTAACGCCTGCTGCACACCTGACGACATGCCGGATCATGTCAAAAAGATTCTCTCGAAAATTCATGACGATGTGCTGACCCGTTACTATGGCTGCGGCCTGATCGCGCCGCTGGATCTGGAGGGGATGAGCATCCTCGATCTGGGCTGCGGTGCGGGGCGCGACGTCTATGCTCTGTCTGCGATGGTGGGCGAAAAGGGCAGCGTCGTCGGCGTGGACATGACGTCCGAGCAGCTGGACGTCGCCCGCGCGCATCAGGACTATCACGCACAGGCGTTTGGTCATTCGGCCAGCAATGTGGAATTCCATCACGGCTATATCGAAAAGCTGGACGAACTGGACCTTGAGCCCGGGTCCTTCGACATCATCGTTTCGAACTGCGTGATCAATCTGGCCACCGATAAAGAGGCCGTTCTGCGCGGCGCGCATCGTCTTTTGAAGGAGGGCGGTGAGATGTTTTTCTCGGACGTCTACGCCGACCGCCGTATTCCGCGGGCGATGGCAGAAGACGAGGTGCTGTATGGCGAGTGCCTGTCAGGTGCGCTCTATTGGAACGATTTCCTGTCGATCTCGCGCAAGGCGGGCTTCGGCGATCCGCGCCGCGTCACACACCGTCCGCTGACCATCGAAAACCCGGTGTTGGAGGAGCGTGTGGCGCCGCTGAAATTCCTCTCGGCCACGTATCGGCTGTTCAAGCTTTCCAAACTGGAACCGGCCTGTGAGGATTATGGCCAGGCGGTGATTTACAAAGGCACCATTCCCAACGCGCCGCATCTGTTCGAACTGGACGACCACCACGCGATTCAGGCTGGCAAAGTCTTTCCGGTCTGCGGCAACACCTGGATGATGCTGAAAAACACGCGGTTTGCCCGGCATTTCGACTTCATCGGCGATTTCTCGACCCATTACGGCATCTTCGAAGGCTGCGGCGGCGAAAGCCCGTTCGAAGCGAACGGCGAGGCCACTTCGGGCGGGTGCTGCTGATCCCTTGCGCCTGATGGGCGGGGTTGCTATCCCCGCCTGAAGCCCGATGAATTTGATCGGGAAAAGGCAATGGGGTCCATCGGTGACAGTTGACGCAACTCCTCCTCGTCTGGAAATCCGCAATCTGATCGCCCGGTACGAGGGGCGGGTTGTTGTGGACAATGTCTCACTGACGGTCGAAGCGGGAAAGGTGACCTGTCTGCTGGGGCCGTCGGGCTGCGGCAAGTCGACCACGCTGCGCATGATCGCCGGGGTCGAGATGCAGGAGTCGGGCGAGATCTATGTCGACGGCAAGCTGATCTGCGACACGGTGTTCCGCGTGCCGCCCGAGCGCCGCGAGATCGGCCTGATGTTTCAGGACTTTGCCCTGTTCCCGCATCTGAATGTCGCCGACAACGTGGCTTTTGGCCTGAAGGGTCACAAAGAGGAAAAACGCACCCGCGTCGAAGAACTGCTGCGCAAGGTTGATCTGATCCATTTCATCGACAAGTTTCCGCACCACCTGTCGGGGGGCGAGCAGCAACGTGTGGCGCTGGCGCGCGCGCTGGCACCGCGCCCGCGTATCATGCTGATGGATGAGCCGTTCTCGGGCCTCGATAACCGGTTGCGCGACGGTATCCGCGATGAGACTCTGGCGATCCTCAAGGAAGAAGATGCCGCCGTCGTGCTGGTAACGCACGAGCCCGAAGAGGCGATGCGCATGGCGGATGAAATCGCCCTGATGCGGCGCGGCAAGATCGTGCAGCAAGGCGCGCCGTACAATGTTTATACTCGCCCGGTCGACAAGGCTGCAGTGGCATTCTTTAGCGATGTCAACGTGTTGCGCGGCAGAGTTGAGGGCGCGCTGACGAAAACTCCATTTGGTCAGTTCCTGGCGCCGGGGGTCCCCGATGGCACGGATGTCGAGATTGTTTTTCGGCCTCAGCACGTCCGGTTGGATTTCGATCGCAACGGCAAGGGACCATTGCCCACGGTAACCGACGGTGTCGCTGCCCGTGGCGTGGTCGAGCGGGCGCGGTTTCTCGGCAATGAAAGCCTGGTGGAGTTTCGGATGGACCATGACGGCTCGGTCCTGAAGGCGACCGTCCCGAATGTCTTTGTGCCCAATCCGGGGCGGGTCATGTGGCTGACCGTGCGCCGGGATCGGTGCTTTGTTTTCCCGGATTAGGGTCTGAAGTCACAGTTTTGGCCCAAGTGGTGCGCGAATGCCGCAGATTGCGGGTTCGCTTTGCTTGCCGCCGCGCGGGGGCGGGTCTATCAAGGTCAAAACGCAGCGGTGGATGGGGCATATGCGTATTCTTTTGACCAATGACGACGGCATCAACGCGCCGGGTCTGATCGCCCTGGATGCAATCGCGGCCGATCTGGCCGGACCGGATGGAGAGGTGTGGGTCGTCGCCCCCGCCTTTGAACAGTCGGGTGTCGGCCATTGCATCAGCTATACCCACCCGATGATGGTCTCCAAGCTGGGCGAGCGTCGCTTTGCCGCCGAGGGCTCTCCTGCCGACTGCGTGTTGGCCGGGCTGCATGACGTGATGAAGGATGCGCGGCCCGATCTGGTTTTGTCGGGGGTGAACCGGGGCAACAACTCGGCCGAAAATACACTCTATTCCGGCACCGTGGGCGGCGCGATGGAGGCAGCACTGCAAGGCATCCCGGCGATTGCATTGTCGCAGTATTTCGGCCCGCGCAATCTGGGGCTGGACGACCCGTTCGAGGCCGCAAGCCGTTTCGGCGCCGATCTGGTGCGGAAAATCCTTGATGCCACCCCGGTAGAGCAGGGCGATTACCGTCTGTTTTACAACGTGAATTTTCCCCCGGTGCCCGCAGATGAGGTGCTGGGCACGCGGGTCGCTCCGCAGGGCTATCGCCGCGATACCCATTTCTCGGTGGAACCGCACAGCTCGCCCTCGGGGCGGCGGTTCCTGTGGATCAAGGGTGGCTATCAACACAACCCGACTGCGCCGGGCACGGATGCGGCGGTCAATCTGGCCGGCTATATCTCGGTCACGCCGATGCGGGCCGATCTGACAGCGCATGATGCGCTTGAGGCACTGAAGACAATCGAATGACCGGACTGGATCCCGAAACAAAAATGCAGTTCCTGTTCGCCCTGCGGTCGCGGGGCGTAACGGATGCGCGCGTGCTGGCGGCGATGGAGCAGGTCGACCGGGGCCGGTTCGTCAAAGGCCTGTTTGCCGAACGCGCCTATGAGGATACGCCTCTGCCGATTGCCTGCGGACAGACGATCAGCCAGCCGTCGGTCGTGGGGTTGATGACGCAGGCGCTCGAGGTCACTCCGCGGGATACGGTGCTCGAGGTCGGAACCGGCTCGGGCTATCAGGCGGCGATCCTGTCAAAGCTGGCGCGCCGGGTCTATACGGTGGAACGCCACAAGCGTCTGGTGCGCGAAACCGGGGCGCTGTTTCGCGAGTTGGGGCTGACCAATGTCACCGCGATGCTGTCGGACGGGTCCTTCGGTTTGTCCGAACAGGCCCCGTTTGATCGAATTATTGTGACTGCTGCGGCAGAAGACCCGCCCGGGCCGCTCTTGGCGCAGCTTAAAATCGGCGGTATCATGGTGTTGCCGGTGGGACAGTCGGATGCGGTTCAGACCCTGATCCGGGTCCGGCGTACTGAAACCGGTCTGGACTATGACGAATTGTTGCCCGTTCGTTTCGTGCCCTTATTGGAGGGGCTTGGCAGGGACGGGGCGTAACTAGATATTCTGCAATATGCACGGGAACCCCGGAGAACAGGGGCAGGTGTTGAGGACAGTAAGATGAGAGCAGTTTCCAAATCAGCGATGCTCCGCTGTGCGACAGGGGTGGCAGCCGTGGCGTTCCTCGCCGGATGCGAAGGTCCGTTCGACTATGATCTGCGGGGCAATGTAGGCGGTTTTACGACCGCAGATGCCGCGCAATCCGCGACCACCAACCGTCCGACCCCGGACGCGCGGGGGGTGATTACCTACCCGAATTATCAAGTGGCCGTCGCACGCCGTGGGGATACGGTCAATGACTTGGCCGGGCGTATCGGCTTGCCCGCGGGTGAGTTGGCGAGGTTCAACGGGTTGCAACCCGACGACCAACTGCGCGATGGCGAAGTAATCGCATTGCCGCGGACGGTTGCAGCCGCCAGTACCGTGGATATCGCCACCATTGCCGGGACGGCCATTGATGAGGCGCCGGCGGACGGCTCGGTTCGGACATCGACGCTGGAACCCGCGCAACCCGCTGCGGCGCCTGCGCCGACGCCGCCTGCGGCATCGGGGCCTGAGCCGATCCGTCACAAGGTCAAACGGGGTGAGACGGCCTTTACGATCTCGCGCCTGTACGATGTTCCGGTCAACGCTCTGGCCGAGTGGAACGGGTTGGATTCGGACTTTACCGTGCGGGAAGATCAGTTCCTGCTGATCCCGATCAAGAACCAGCCTGCGCCGCAACAGGCCGCTGTGCCAGCCACGAATGTGACGCAGCCGGGGCAGGGGTCGCCGACGCCGACTCCACCAAGCGCGACGCAACCTCTGCCGGACGAGCAAATCGCCGCTGCCGTACCTGCGCCTGACGTGACCGCAGAAGCGCCGACCAGCCAGAGCAACTCGGCCCTTGGGCTACCGGTCACCGGGACGATCATCCGTACCTATGACAAGGGTAAGAACGAAGGAATCGATATTGCCGGAGCACCTGGCTCTGCCGTAAAGGCGGCCGAGGCCGGGACCGTCGCGGCGATCACCGCAGATGCCGATCAGGTGCCGATCATCGTGATCAAGCACAACAGCGACCTCCTTACCGTTTATGCGAATGTCGACAAAGCCAGTGTCAAAAAAGGCGACCGCGTGCGCCGTGGTCAGCAGATCGCTTCCTTGCGGGGCGGGGATAACTCCTATGTCCATTTCGAGGTACGGAAAGGGTTTGAGTCGGTTGATCCCGAACCTTACCTGAAGTGATGGAAACGGCCCGTTCCGGGCCATGCCTCCGGCGGGAGTATTTGGGAAAAGATGAAGTCGGTCAGGCGTGCGGGTCGAAGTCGTCCAGGCGTTTGCCGGGTTCGTCCGCGAAAATTTCGGGCAATGGCTGGACTGCTTCGATCAGGTCGATGCGGAAGACGCGAAAGCCTTCGCGCAATTCGCACCAAGCAGTGAGGGTCCAGACGCGGCCCCAGTATTCCATGTGTAAGGGACGTATAGTGCGGTTTGTCGCAACGCCGTCGATGCGGCGGTAGGACAGGCGCAGCTTTTGGCGGGATTTGATGGCGGCGCGGATCGGGGCCATATGCGCCAGACCACGTGCGGCATCAGCAAAGGGGTAGACGGCGAATTTCCAGGTGTCGGCCTCGGCCACGACCTGAGTGGGCAGCACCGCATCGATCTTGTCCGCCAGTGACTCAGCCGCTGCTTTCAGGTCCGGGTCGGCGGCCTCGGCCACAATGGCCATTCCTAGGTTCAGAGCTTCAAGTTCCGCCGGGGTCAGGTTCAGCGGGGGAAGGGTGATCTGCTCGCGGACCATGTAGCCGACGCCGCGTTCGCCCTCGACCGGAATCCCCGAGGCGACCAGTGTATCCATGTCGCGGTAGATCGTGCGGACCGAGACCTCGAGCCGATCCGCGATGTCCTGCGCGCGGTGTAGCTTGCCGTCGCGCAGGATCTGGATGATATCGAACAGGCGATCCGTGCGGCGCATGTCACGCCGTCCGGACCGCGCCTAGGCGGTCATGTTCCATAGAACGTTCTCATGGCGCATCTTGATGCTTTCAGGGTTGATGGCGGCCATCAAGCCTGCGCAGAAGTCCTGTTGGGGGAACTGTGCAGCGGCGTCTTTTGCGGCCTTCATATCGGTCCAGACGACATAGTCGGTCCAGCGGCCATCCTCACCCTGGCTCAGCTGTCGGTGGGCAAAGCCCGGCGCCGAGCGGACAAACGACTCGGAGGCCTGGCTGAGTTTCACGAATTCTTCCGGCGAGGTACCATTGGCAAGGGTGAAGGTGACGATTTCTGCAACATGGGTCATGTGAATCTCCGTTGATCAGGTTTCGATGCCCTCTTCCTAGCCATCTGCAACTGACATAAACCTGTCAGTTGTGAAAGGCCAGCCCGTAAAAAACGTACGATCCGTTCACAATTTGACGTGGATTTGATCTGCCTCACTTTTTCAGACGGCCTTGCAGGCGTAGACACGGTCCCAGACGACATTCCCGGCGCGTGGCGCCGACGTACAAGGAGAAGAGACATGCTTAACAATATCGGCCTTCCCGGTCTTCTGCTGATCGCTGTTGTGGTGCTGGTGCTGTTTGGCCGCGGCAAAATCAGCTCGCTAATGGGCGAAGTGGGCAAGGGCATCACCTCGTTCAAGAAGGGCGTCAAGGAAGGCGCGGACGAGTTGGAGCAGGACGCAGCCGAAGTGGCCAAGGACGTCACCCCCGAGACCGACAAAGACAAGGCCTAAGTCCAGATGTTTGATCTGGGCTGGACCGAGCTTCTGGTCATCGGCGTTGTTGCCCTGATCGTTGTGGGGCCAAAGGACCTGCCGGTGCTGTTCCGCAATGTCGGCCGCTTTGTCGGCAAGGCCCGTGGCATGGCGCGCGAGTTTTCCAGCGCCATGAACGAGGCTGCCGATCAGGCGGGCGTGAACGAGATCAAGAAGGGTCTCAACGCGGCCGCCAACCCTGTCGGCACCGCAATGGACGGCGTGAAAGAAGCCGCGCAGGACCTGGCGAAAAGCATCGACCCGACCAAGTTCGACCCTGAAAGCGAGACCGGCAAGCTGGCCGCTGAACGGGCCGAGCAGGCCAAGAAGATCCAGGCCTCGACCGCGCGGGCCGCTGCTGAACGCAAGGCCAAGGAAGCTGCTGACGCGCTGGCCAAGGCTGAAGAGGCCGAAGCCGCGCTGAAAACCGAAAGCAAGACATGACCAAAACCGACGAGATCGAGGACAGCTCGGCCCCATTGATCGAGCACCTGGCGGAACTGCGCACGCGATTGATCCACTGCGTCGTGGCGTTTCTGGTCGGGATGATCATTTGCTTTACGGTGGCCACGCCGCTTTTCAATTTCCTGACTAACCCTTTGTGCAGTGTTTTGGCTGAACGCGGGCAGGATTGCGGGCTGATCTTCATCTCGCCGCAGGAGGGGTTCTTTGTCGCCATCAAGGTATCGTTGCTGGGTGGCTTCATTCTGGCCTTTCCTTACATCGGAATGCAGATGTGGCGGTTTGTGGCGCCGGGCTTGTACAAGTCGGAAAAAAACGCGTTCCTGCCGTTCATGCTGGCCTCGCCCTTCATGTTCCTGCTGGGGGCGAGCTTTGCCTTCTACGTGGTCACACCACTGGCCTATGACTTCTTCCTGGGCTTCCAGCAGTTCGGGGCCGAAGGCGAAGCCGTGACCGAGGGCGCAACCGCAGCTCCGCTGAGCGTGGTGTTCCAGGGCTCGGCGCAGGAATATCTGAACCTGACGATCAAGTTCATCGTGGCCTTTGGCCTGTGCTTCCAACTGCCGGTTCTGCTGACCCTGATGGGCAAGGCGGGGCTGGTCACCGCCGAAGGGCTGGGCTCGGTACGTAAATACGCCGTGGTCGCCATTCTGGTGCTGGCCGCGCTGGTGACACCACCAGACGTGATCACTCAGATTATCCTGTTCGTGGTGGTGTATGGGCTCTATGAGGTGTCGATCTTCCTCGTCGCCCGGGTCGAGAAAAAGCGCGAAGAACAACTGCGCGCAGACGGCTACTATGACGACGAAGAAGAGGCAGACGAAGAGATCGTGGCGGAAGAAGACGGCAGGTAATCTGGTCGGACTCTAAGGATCAGGCGCGCCCGGCACGGCGCGCCTTTTTCATTTGCGGCTCTTGTTGCGGTGGGCGGAACATGGTTTGAACCCTGCAAGACACGACCGGAGGCCATTATGGACGACCAAGCCCTGAACCGCATCGCTGACGCGCTGGACCGCATGGCGCCAGCCCCTTTGGCCGCCCCCGATTTCACCGCCGCCCCGGCCTTTGTCTGGCATGTGGAGCCGGACCGGCTGGAGCCGGTCACGCAGGTCAACCGGGTCGATCTGGACCTGCTGGTCGGCATCAACCGATCCCGCGATACGTTGCTGGACAACACACGGCGGTTCGCGGCCGGTTTCAAGGCCAATAATGCCTTGCTTTGGGGCGCGCGAGGGATGGGCAAATCCAGCCTCGTCAAAGCGGTGCATGGCACGTTGCAGGCGGATTTCCCGGACCTGAAACTGGTCGAACTGCAGCGCGAGGACATGGGCTCGGTCGCGCGCCTGCTGAACCACCTGCGCGCCGCGCCGCACAGGTTCATCCTGTTCTGCGATGACCTGTCCTTCAGCCACGATGACCAGCACTACAAATCGCTCAAGGCGGTGCTGGACGGTGGCATCGAAGGTCGCCCGGAAAACGTCGTCTTCTACGCCACGTCGAACCGCCGCCACCTGATGCCGCGGGACATGATCGAGAACGAACGCTCCAGCGCCATCAACCCGTCCGAGGCGGTCGAAGAAAAGGTCTCGCTGTCCGACCGTTTCGGCTTGTGGCTGGGTTTCCACCCCTGTGATCAGGATGAATATCTGGCCATGATCGACCGCTATTGCGCGGCCTACGGTGTCTCAATTACCCCCGAGACCCTGCGCGCCGAAGCCATCGAATGGCAGGCCACACGCGGCGCACGTTCGGGCCGCGTGGCGTGGCAGTTCTTCGTCGATCTGGCCGGGCGCAACGGCGTGCATATCGCGTAAACCCGCCCGCTTCATCTTTTCCCAAATACTCCCGCCGGAGGCATGGCCTAAAGGGCCTTTCCTTACAGCAGTGCCAAAATGCGCGCGGCTTCATCCGCCGTGCTGGTCAGCACATCCCGATCCTCGCCTGGGTGGAAACGTGCGCGTACAGCCGTTGGCATCGGGGCAGGCTCGACAATTGTCACGCGCGGACCGGTGCGTTCGGTCTCAAGCGCCCAGCTGCGTGCCAGCGCCATCTGCGCCGCCTTGGTCGCACCATAGATGCCATAGAATTTCTCGCCCGCTTTCGGGTCATCGAAGAACACGGCATGTCCGGCCTCGCCCAGCAGGGGGGCAATGTAGGGGATCAGGACCGACGTGGCCGTGGCATTGGTGTTGACGGCTTTGGTCCATTCCTTGGGGTCGACAAAATGCGTCGGCGTCAGCGCCGAGGTATGGACTGCCGTATGCAGCCACAAATCGACCTTGCCCCAGCGGTCATGGATGCCACGGCACAGGGTGGCCATGGCGTTCGGATCGGCGATGTCCATAGGGGCAAGCGTCGCTGCGCCGCCTTTGGCGCGGATGCGGTCATCCAGCTCTTCCAGCCCGCCGGTGGTGCGGGCAACGGCGACGATATGAAATTCGGGTGCCAGCGCCTCGGCCAGGGCGGCGCCCAGCCCACGAGAGGCCCCGGTTACGAGGGCAATTTTGGTCTGATCGGTCATAACAGCGGTTTGAACCCCTGCGCGCAGGGCGTCAAGCCAGTTTAACTGCCGGGTATGGCGATCCGTTTGGTCTGGCCGCTTTGTCGCAGCATCACACCCTCGTCATCAATGGCGACCACGGTGCCTGAGGATACCCGGCTGCCGGGCTTGACCTCTTTCACTCGGCCAGACGACATGCGCACCAGCGCGCGCATATCCGACTTTGGCCCGAAGACCCCCAGCACGGACACGGAACTTTTGTTCAGCGCACCCTTTTGTGTGGCCACGCTTTTGACGGTTGCGTTCGACATGAATTCCGACCCGGCCGTTGTGGCCCAGCCCCTTATTGTGAGTGGTTGGCAGCTGGCGGCCTAGCAAACCGGACCACAGAGTTAAACCCCACCTCAGGGTCACGAGATCGTCAGGGTGGACGACTCGGGCGAAGCCTTTGCGATTGCAAATTCTTCATCGGAGGGTTGTGCGCGAAAACCCACTCATGTGCCTGAGAGCCAGACAGAAAAAGACCCGCATCACCAAAGCTGTGCGGGCCAAAAACTGTATTGATTCGAGTCTGGACTTATCCCGAAGCCAGTTTCGCGCTGTTCCACGAACCGCCGGGCACCTGCATGTCCTCGCGCTTTTTGCTGACGCGGCTACTGTTTTCGAGGCTGTCCAGATAGTCGTCGCTGACACTGCCGGTGATGTAGTTGCCGTCAAAGCAGGAACAGTCGAAGGCCTCGATCTCGGGGTTGCCTTCCTTGGCGGACCAGATCAGGTCGTCGAGGTTCTGATAGAACAAAGCATCGGCGCCCAGCTCCTGTCGGATCTCTTCGACCTCTTTGCCGTTGGCGATCAGCTCATGCTTGGTGGGCATGTCGATGCCATAGACATTGGGGAATTTCACCGGCGGAGAGGCGCTGGCGATGAACACCTTCTTGGCTCCGGCCTCACGGCACATCTGGACGATCTTTTTGATCGTATTGCCGCGCACGATCGAGTCGTCGATCAGCAGCACGTTGTGGCCCTTGAACTCAAGCGGAACGGCGTTCAGCTTGCGGCGCACGGATTTCTGACGCTCTTCCTGGCCAGGCATGATGAAGGTCCGACCGACATAGCGGTTCTTGACCAGCCCCTCACGATAGGGGATGCCCGTCGCCTTGGCGACCTCAAGCGCGACCGGGCGGGCGCTGTCGGGTACGGGGATGATGCGGTCGATATCCAGACCGGCGGCCTCGATCTGGCGGGCCAGTGTCTGGCCCATGCGCATCTGGGTCTTATAGACCGAGACACCGTCCAGCAGCGAATCCGGGCGGGCAAGGTAGACATATTCAAAGATGCACGGCGTCAGTTGCCCTTCGACCGCTTGGAAGGTGTGCATTTTGCCATCCAGATCGATCAGGATCGCCTCACCGGGTTTTACGTCGCGCAGCTTGTCAAAGCCGTTGATGCCAAAGGCCACATCTTCCGAGGCAAAGGCATAGTCGCCGCTGTCGCCATCTACATCGCGTTTGGCAACGGACAACGGGCGGATGCCATAGGGATCGCGGAAGGCCAGCATACCAACACCGGCAACCAGACAAATCACCGAATAGGCGCCCTGAACCCGCTCCATCGTCATCTTCACACCGGCAAAGAGGTTGCGGATCGGCTCGGCATTGCCATTCACCTTGATCGCGTCGGCAACCTTGTCGGCCAGCACGTTCAGCAGAATCTCGGAATCCGAAGTGGTGCGCAGGTGGCGGCTGTATTTTGCTGTGACCTTCTCGCGCTGTTCGGCGGTGTTGGTGATGTTGCCGTTATGCACCAGATAGATGCCATAAGGCGCGTTCACGAAAAAGGGCTGCGCTTCGGTCGCGCTGAGCGACCCGGCGGTGGGATAGCGCACATGGCCCATGCCGATCTTGCCCAACAGGGTTTCGGCGTCCTGTGCGTTGAACACATCCTTGACCAGACCGTTGGCTTTCTTCTCGCGGAAGAACTCATCGTTATAGGTGACGATGCCCGAAGCGTCCTGACCCCGGTGCTGCAGCATCAGCAGCCCGTCATAGATTTCCGCAAAGACATCATGAGTTCTGCTTGCGATCCCCAAAATCCCACACATCTACGGGCTCCAACTTCTACGACGTTTTGACTGGCGATGATGATCTGAACATCTGCATAGGTGTACCTGTACGCCTTGCAGCCATCCCGGCTGCTGGTGCAGACGCGCCATCGTCACGAGGGCGGGCGCGAAAGTAAACAGGATCAGCAAGATCGGTGGCTCCGATTCCATGTCAGCTCGGCATCCACATAATGCCTAACGGGGCCTGTGTCATCAAAGGATCACAATTGTCGGTTCCTGCAGGTGTATTTTACCTGACACGGCATCAAAAGGTGACACAGGTGCAGGCATGTGCTGTCATGGCGAAAGTCATGAGTTTTTTCATAAAACCGGGTTCGATAGGGGCTTCGCCATGTGGCAACACAAGCAAGGAACTAAAAAGGAAGAACCTGTTAAGCGCCGGTGCCACCGCTGCCGCGGTCAGGGGCGCTCGGCCTGTCAGATTTGTAGCGGGGCGGGAGAGGTTGTCAAAAGCCGGGATGTCTTTGGTAAGCCTCTTTACAGCCGCTGTGACGGGTGTTTCGGTCTGAAGAACATCAGATGCACGGTTTGCGCGGGCGAGGGGTTTGTCTGACAGAACCTGCCGCGCAGACGCAGAAAAAAACGCCCGGACAAAGCCGGGCGTTTTTTCCTATTCAGTGGTGGCCGGTTCGGTTGTATCCGGGGCGGTCGGTTGTTCCGTAGTGTCCGTGCTGCCGTTGCAGCTTGCCACAAGCTCTTCATATTGCCGGGTGACCCAGCCCAGAGCCTGTTCGGGATTCTGCTCTTCGATCCGGTCGCTGAACTGTTCGAACACTTTGGCCGAGCGGCTTTCATCGACAATCGTATAAGACTGGCCGGTCATCACGGTGTCGTAGACAAAGAAAGCAATGGCCACCAACAGGATGCCGCGGGCGATGCCGAAGAAAAGCCCAAGCGCCTGATCCAGCCCGCCGATGGCCGAGCGCTGAACGATCGACGAAAACAGCGGTGTAAAGATGCTGACGACGATCAACGCGATGGCAAAGACGGCGGCAAAACCGGTGATCACCGACAATTCGCAGCTGTCGCGCAGGAAATCTCCGACCACCGGGATTTCTTTTACCAGCGGTACGGCCTGGGGTGCAAAAATGAAGGCCAGAACAGCGGCTGCGACCCAGCCCGCGATGGCCAAAACCTCACGTAAAAAACCGCGTGAATAGGCCAGCAGGCCCGACACGACGATGATCAGGGCAACCACCCCGTCGATTATTGTAAAACCTTCCATGGCCCTCGCCTGTATTTTTTTCAGCCCCTCAAGGCTTTACCTTAACCTGCTCCGAAGGTTTCGCCAACAAACCCCACCAAATCAGAGGGTCGGGTGAGTGTCAGACCTGCCACAGTGCCGGTTTTGCCACCTGCCGGAGCAATTGCCGATGTGAAACCAAGTTTTTGGGCTTCTTTCAACCTGTTTTCGGTCTGCGGGGCGGGTCTAAGTGCCCCGGATAACGAGATTTCTCCGAAAACAACGGTATCTGCGGGCAGGGCTGTGTCTTCGCGGGCACTCAGCAATGCGGCAGCTACCGCAAGGTCGGCTGCGGGCTCGCTGACCTTCAGCCCTCCGGCGACGTTCAGATAGACATCGAGTCCCGCGAAGGGGATGCCGCAGCGGGCTTCAAGCACGGCGAGGATCATCGCCAGCCGTCCGCTGTCCCATCCGACCACCGTGCGGCGGGGTTGAGAATGCGGTGACGGGGCCACAAGTGCCTGTAATTCAACCAAAACGGGGCGGGTACCTTCGATCCCGGCAAACACGGCCGAACCGGGGCTGGGGGTGCCGCGTTCCGACAGGAACAAGGCCGAGGGGTTGGTGACCTGTGCCAACCCCTTGCCGGTCATTTCAAACACGCCAATCTCATCCGCGGGGCCAAAGCGATTTTTCACGGCGCGCAGGATGCGGAACTGGTGGCCGCGCTCGCCCTCGAAATAGAGCACGGTATCAACCATGTGCTCGACCACGCGGGGGCCAGCGATCTGACCTTCTTTGGTGACGTGGCCGACCATGATGATCGAGACGCCGTGTCGTTTCGCAAACGTGGTCAATTCATGCGCTGCAGCCCGGACTTGTGACACCGAGCCCGGCGCGCTGTCCACGTTGTCTGCCCACATGGTCTGAATCGAGTCGATGATGGCAAGGCCGGGTTTTTCCGCCTCGAGCGTAGTCAGAATGTTGCGCAGATTGGTTTCGGCCGCCAGTTGCACCGGCGCGTCCTCGAGCCCCAGACGGCGGGCGCGCATTCGAACCTGCGCGCTGGCTTCCTCGCCCGAGACGTAGATGGTTTTCACACCCGCACGGGAAAACCGCGCGGCGGCTTGCAGCAGAAGAGTGGATTTGCCAATGCCGGGGTCTCCGCCCACAAGAAGGGCTGAGGCCGGGACGAGGCCGCCGCCCAGAACGCGGTCCAGTTCCTCGACGCCGCAGAGGGTGCGGGGTGGCGGGGTTTCCTCGGTGGATAGGTCGCTGAGAGCAATGGACTGGCCACGTTTCCCGCCCAGGGATTTCTTGGCGGGACCAGCGGATAGGGGGACGTCCTGCGAAATGGTGTTCCATTCACCGCATCCGTCGCAGCGCCCGGACCAGCGCGAATGTGTCGCGCCGCAGGCCGAGCAGGAAAAAGTCGTCTTTGCCATGCCGCCTTGGTGCCCGAGGACGGGCGGTTCTTCAAGCCCTTGCAGGGCTTTCATCTCCGCCGATGGGGTGCCGCGTCCTCAGGCCCCAAGGGGCCATCGTCCGAGGCAGGCACTGACGCGCCTATTCCGCGGCGCGGGGGGGCGACATTGCGATGACGCTGGACGCTTGGGACGTTTTATCCTTGGGCGGTGTCTGCAACTGCGCCGATAGTTCCGGCAGCAGTTCAAACAACTCGTCGCGCAGGCGGGCCAATTGCGACTTGGCAATGGATTCCTCCATCTCGACGTCGTGAGTCCATTGGCGCAGTTCGTTCTGGATTACCTGCGCCTCTTCGATCCGCTTCTGGAACTGTTCGATCTCTTCCTGACGCTGTTGCAGGAACATCCGCGCGCGCGAGATTTTGGCGTTGCCATAGGTTTCGGCCAGCTCGTGGCTGATTTGGCTCATCTGAGCCGCAAGCTCCAGGATCTCGGGCTCAAGCGTCTGCAGGTCGGGGTGCTGGCGCAAAAAGGCCATCCGCTCTTTGACGGCGTCGAACTCGGACGACATCATGAACAGCCCCTCGCGATCTGCGGCATGGGCCATTTGATAGGCCGAAGAGATATCGTGCATGTTCAGCGCGAATTTTCGATGGTTGTTTTCCAGCGCCATCATCCGCGCATTGGCTGGCAAGTAGAACGCCAGCATCAGAATCAGCACGGTCAGGCCGATCTGAACGTACATCCCGGCGTCGGTTACCGTGCCGTCACCGAACCCGGCCTGAATCGAGAGCCAGGGCAATACACCCAAAGCGGACAGAAGTGTGGCTGAAACGGATAGTAATGCGGCCGCGCATATCAGAAAAAAGGTCAGTCTCAAAAAGGCATTTTGAAATTGCAATGTCACATTGTGGAGGGCTGTCATGATCGACGAACTCCTTCTAGAACCGGTTAACACCAGGTCCAAGCGGAGACACCTAAAACACACAGAATGATCCGCTGCGGACCCGTAAACTACAAATTTTTACTGCTCGAAATACTAAGATGATACTCAGATGAGTGTTTTCAATCAATTAGCTCTGAGGATTTCGTGAACTGCGTGTCATTTCGGTAATCTGGCCCAGTGCGATCGAGGCCAGAATACAGGCTGTGAACAGGTAGAGGCCCCATGCGGTCTCGATGGTCGCGTAAGAGATGCCTTTGGCCAGTGTGATGTAAAGCGCGATCAGGAAGATGTCGGCCATGGCCAGTTTTCCAAGGATGTTCAGCGCGGGTTGGACGCGGGCATCCAGCAGGTCCCATTGGATCAGCGCGGTGCCGATGGTTTTGATATAGGGTGCGAAGAGGGCGAAGACGGTGACGATCAGCGCCAGAAAGACGTCGGATTTCCACAGGGATTGGAGGCCGGTGATGACGCTGATTTCGTTGAGGCCGAAGATCGGCAGCAGCCCCGCGCGCATCAGCGGGGCAAACCACGCGATGGGGTAGAGGATCAGGAGCGAGAGGGTGGCTAGGCGGAGGGTCATTGCCATTTTCGCAATTCACGCGGGTACATAAATATTGAGCCTAAGTGTCTTTGCTTGAATTTCTTTTCTTCGAATTCGTCCGTTTTAGATTGAAGAAGTCCCAGAACATAAAAAGAATAGTCAATGGAATGACCACCACAATGAGAAAATCGGCGTACGCAGAATACGCGGACTCATAATAACTGTGGGGAAAAAGGAGCTTCCACGCTAAAACTGGCAAGCAACAGACTAGCATCCGAAGTGGAACCGAATAACAGGCGGCAAATTCTTTTGCTATCAAGAGAAACAACTTCAAGTTCTTGTTCCTCCAAACGTTCTTGTTCTTTGGTGTCTACAGGGCGCGACGATCGCCTATAAATTGAAGCAGGTGAAACACAATTGGTAAAGCAATTATCAGTAGAAAATTGACTGCGTTAGTCGATAAGGCCTTGGCGTTTTTACCGCACCGCCTCAATCGGCCCCTCGGCACTGCCACTGATGAACTGTTCGACATAGGGATCACCCGACGCGTCCATCTGGCTGACCGGACCGGTCCACTGGATGACGCCTCCGTGCAGCATGGCGACGTTGTCGGCAATCGCGCGGACGGAACTCATGTCGTGGGTGATGGTCATGGCGGTGGCGCCCATCTCGGTCACGATCTCGCGGATCAGATCGTTGATGACGCCGGACATGATCGGGTCCAGACCCGTGGTGGGCTCATCGAAGAAGATGATCTCGGGCTCGGCGGCGATGGCGCGGGCGAGGCCGACGCGCTTTTGCATCCCGCCCGACAGTTCCGACGGAAAGCGGTCGGCCACGTCCGATTTCAAACCCACGCGGCGCAGTTTCTCGATGGCGATCTCGCGGGCGTATTCCGGAGGGCGTTTCAGCGGGCCGCGCAGCAGGCGGAAGGAAACGTTCTGCCAGACCGGCAGCGAGTCAAACAGCGCCGCCCCCTGAAACAGCATACCAAAGCGGGCCAGGAACCTGTCCCGGTCGCCCTTGGTGGCGTCTTTGCCATCCACATAGATCATGCCGCTGTCGGGCTTGATCAGGCCCAGGATACATTTCAGCGCCACGGATTTCCCCGTGCCCGAGCCGCCGATGATGACCATCGAGGTGCCCTTGGGGATCTCAAGGTTCATGCCCTGCAACACATGGTTGTTGCCGAAAGCCTTATGTACGTTCTCCATCCGGATCATAGCGAGAAGAACACCCCTGTCAGAATGAAGTTGGCGGCCAGAATCATGATTGCGGCGGATTCGACCGAGGATTTGGTGGCCCGGCCCACGCCCTGCGCGCCGCGGCCCGAATCCATGCCGTAGTAGCAGCCCATGATCGCTGCGATCAGGCCGAAGGCGGCCCCTTTGACCAGCGATGAGACGATGTCACGGGCCTCAAGGAAATTGACCGTGTTCGACAAGTAGTTTGCCGGATTGAAACCCAGATTCTGTGTCGCGACCGCATAGCCGCCCGCGATGCCGATGATGTCTCCGATTCCGACCAGCAACGGTACGGTGATCAGTGCGGCCAGAACGCGCGGGGCGGTCAGGTATTTCATCGGATGCGTCGACAGGGTGACCAGCGCGTCGATCTGCTCGGTCACTTTCATGGTGGCGATCTCGGCCGCGATGGATGAGGTCACGCGGGCCGCGATCATCAGGCCGACCAGAACCGGGCCCAGTTCGCGCACCATACCGATGGCGACGATCTGCGGCACCACGGCCTCGGCATTGAAGCGGGCGCCACCGGCGTAGATTTGCAGGGCCAGCGCGCCACCGGTGAAAATGGCGGTCATGCCGACGACCGGCAGCGACAGCCAGCCGATATTCATCAGCGCAACCATGAACTCACGCGGGTAGTAGGGGGGGCGGAAGATGTGCGAAATCGCATCCACCGAAAACAGCGCAACTTTGCCGAATGTGGCGAACAGCGCCAGGACCGCCCGGCCAAGCCCGCCCAGCGGAGACAGAAGCTTCATTCCACGTAGCCCCGTGAATAACGCGCGCCAAGCGAGGTGAGGATTTCGTAGCCGATGGTACCCGCCGCCTCGGCCAGGTCATCGACGGTCTGGTGACCATTCAAGATGCGCAGGCGTTCGGGGTCTTCGGGCAGGTCGGTGACGTCGACGGTGATCAGGTCCATCGAGATCCGGCCGACCACGGGGCAGGGCTTGCCACCCGCGAAGGTGTCGATACCGCCACCAATTGCGCGGTGCAGACCGTCGGCATAACCAGCAGCTACAGTCGCGATACGCGAGGGGCGCCGGGCGACCCAGCTGTTGCCGTAGCCGACGGATTCTCCGACCTCGACCGCGCGTACCTGAACGACGGGCAGATCGACCGTCACCACGGGTTTGGCGTCGGCAAAGGGCATGCCGCCGTAAAGGCCAACACCGGGGCGGCAGAAGTCGAAATGATATTCGGGGCCCAGCAGCGTGCCGCCGGTGGCTGCCAGTGACCGGGGCGCGGTGACGCCGTCCGTCATCTCGCGGAAGGTTTTTAGCTGCTGGCGGTTCATCGGGTTGTCGGGTTCATCCGAGCAGGCGAGGTGCGACATGACCACGGCCGGGTTCAGCGGTTCGGCCCTGGGGCGCAGTTCGGCCCAGTCGGCAGGCTCTAGACCCAGCCGGTTCATGCCGCTGTCCAGCTGAATGCCAAAGGGATGATCCGGCAACGCC
This sequence comes from Ruegeria sp. MALMAid1280, assembly GCF_049195285.1. NCBI lineage: Bacteria > Pseudomonadati > Pseudomonadota > Alphaproteobacteria > Rhodobacterales > Roseobacteraceae > Ruegeria > Ruegeria sp. MALMAid1280. The sequence continues at coordinate 367,963 of NZ_JBMIRT010000049.1, forward strand.
TGCTGGTGACGCAGGAATTGTTCGGGGGAATTGATCAGCGGCGTCAGGTCATGATCGCGCAGTAGATCGGTGTCACCTTCCATATGCCCCGAGAACACGCCGATCAGCGGACCGGGGCCAACGGCCTTGCGCACGGTGACGCCTTCCTCGGCGACGGCGACAAAAAACTTGCGAACACCTTCCTCGGCCAGGGTCGCGGAAACCGGCCCGGAACCCAGACCATAGGCGTCGGCTTTGACCACGGCGCCGGTCTCGACATCCGTTTTTGCGTTGAGCGCCCGCCAGTTGCTGGCCAGCGCCTGAAGATTGATCGTCAAACGTGCGGTACTCATGGTGCTGTTCATGACATTGGAACGCGGCAGGTCAAGGGGGAATGCGGTAATTCTTGTGCATATCGTTGCGATACCGCGCAGCTTTCGGCCAGTGCCGCAAAGCCTTGGCGAAAAAAGGCCTTTGTGGCCCTGACCTGTGTCTCGTCATTGTGTTCGCGCTGTGATCAACTACGGGCGTTTAAAGGGACTGTCGATGCTGCTGGATTGGAGTTGAAAATGTTGAACCTGACCGCCGAGTTCAAAGCTCGAACCGCCGAGTTGCCGGGGCTGTTCCGGGATGTCTTTACCGCGTCCGAGGGCGAGGACGAGGGGCGCGCGGTCGGTGCGTTGGCGGCTGATCTGTTGAACACGACCCCCGAGGATGATCTGCTGGGGGTGCTGGCTGTGGATCGCGACGTGCTGGCCGGGTGCATCCTGTTTTCCCGGCTTCACTACGACCTGGACCCGCGTCAGGTGTTCCTGATGTCTCCGGTGGCGGTGCGGACGGACCGGCAGAAATCAGGCATCGGTCAAAAGCTGATCGGTTTCGGGCTGGAGAAGTTGCGTCTGCAAGGTGTGGACTTTGTCGTGACCTACGGTGACCCGGTCTATTACGGTAAAACCGGGTTTCAGCCGATCACCGAAACGGTTGCCCGTCCGCCCATGCCGCTGAGTATGCCGCAGGGATGGATCGGACAATCTCTGAGTGGCGATCAGACACCAATAGAAGGCCCGTCGCGCTGTGTCAGCGCGTTCAACAGGCCCGAATTGTGGTAGGTCAGTAGTTCTCGATCTGGCCGTCCTGCTGCCAGGGTTTGACCAAGTTGCCAAAGCGGGTGAACTGCGCCTCGAAGGACAGCTCGACCGTGCCTATGGGGCCGTGGCGTTGCTTGCCGACGATGACCTCGGCCTTGCCATGCAGGCGCTCCATGGCCTGCTTCCACTCTTCCATCTTGTCCAGTTCGTGATCGCCGGGCTTTTCGCGTTCCTTGTAGTATTCCTCGCGGAACACGAACATCACCACGTCGGCATCCTGTTCGATCGAGCCCGATTCCCGCAGGTCAGACAGCTGCGGGCGCTTGTCGTCGCGGCTTTCGACCTGACGGCTCAACTGTGAAAGCGCGATCACCGGGATGTTGAGCTCTTTGGCGATGGCTTTCATGCCCATCGAAATTTCGGCGATTTCGTTCACGCGATTGTCGGCCATACCGCGGCAGAGCTGCAGATAGTCGATCACCAACAGGTCCAGCCCGTGCGTCCGCTTCAGCCGCCGCGCGCGGGCGGCCAGCTGCGAGATCGGCAGGGCCGGGGTGTCATCAATGAACAGGGGACAGGCCTCCAGTTCCTTGGCAGCATCGACGAAGCGGCGGAACTCGGATTCCGTCATGTCGCCCTGACGGATTTTGTGCGACGAAATCTCGGAGGCTTCGGCCAGAACCCGGCCCGCCAGCTGTTCGGCGCTCATCTCAAGTGAGAAGAACCCGACAACGCCGCCGTCAATCGCACCTTCGGAGCCGTCCGGCTTGGTGCCGCGCTTATAGGCCTTGGCCACGTTGAACGCCACGTTGGTCGCCAACGAGGTTTTCCCCATCGACGGACGCCCCGCAAGAATGATCAGGTCTGACGGGTGCAGACCGCCCAACTGTTTGTCCAAGTCGGCCAGACCGGTGGAAATCCCCGCCATGCCGCCACCGCGCTGGTATGCTTCGTTGGTGACGTTGACGGCTTCTGTGACCGCCTTGAGGAAGGATTGGAAACCCTGTTCGGTCTGGCCCTGCTCGGAAAGCTGATAAAGCTGTTGTTCAGCCTCGACGATCTGTTCCTTGGGCTCGCTGGACACATCGACCCGCGCCGCCTTGTCCGAAATGTCCCGCCCCAGCCGGATCAACTCGCGCCGGATGGCAAGGTCATAGATCATCTGGGCATAGTCATGCACCGCAAACGCACTGATCGAGGCACCGGCCAGTTTGACCAGATAGGCCGGGCCGCCCAGTTCCTTCAGACCCTCATCCTCGGCCATGAACGACTTCAGAGTGACGGGAGATGCCAGCGCATTCTTGGCGATGCGCGTGGCCGCGACTTCGTAGATCCGTGAGTGAACCGGGTCATAGAAATGCTCGGCCCCGATGATCGAGGCCACCCGGTCATAGAGGTCGTTATTGGTCAGGATCGCACCCAGAAGCTGCTGCTCGGCCTCAATGGAGTGCGGCATGGTTTCGGCATTCTGAATCTGCGCCGCTGCCTGCTCGATGCTGCTGATCTCGTTCATTGCTGCTCTCTATGCCTGTTGGGCACTGTCCATACCCGAGCCCCCTGAGTCGGGGCAAATTGTATGTTTCTGGGGATAGACTGTGCATATCTCCGGGCCCCATCATGTTGAAACATGAAGGGGCGGTTCGTCAACATATTGTGTGGATTTCACCGTCCTGCCGGATGGCGTTCCAATTCGTTCGGCAGATGCCGTAACGTCAGCCTTTGTTGGCTTCCTGCCAGCCGCGCGGGTCGTTCAGGAAGGCCTCGACACCGTCAAGTGTCTCTTGGTCAAAGGCTTTCTGCGCCTTGGCTTCGGCCAGAACGTCCCACCAGGTACACAGGTGATGCAGTTGCACACCGTGATCGCCGAGGGTTTTTTCGGTCTCGGGGAAGATGCCATAGTAGAAGATGACCGCCGTGTGCCCGCAGGTGGCACCGGTTTCGCGGATCGCATCCACAAAGGACAGTTTCGAACCGCCATCGGTGGTCAGGTCCTCGACCAGCAGCACACGTTCCCCTTCGCTCATGGCACCTTCGATGCGGGCGTTGCGGCCGTAACCCTTGGGCTTTTTGCGCACATAGGTCATCGGCAGCGCCATACGCTCGGCGACCATTGCCGCAAATGGAATGCCCGCAGTCTCGCCCCCCGCAATATTGTCAAACGCCTCAAACCCTGCGTCACGCATCACGGTGACGGTCAGGAAATCCATCAGGGTCGAACGGATGCGCGGGTACGAGATCAGCTTGCGGCAGTCGATATAGGTCGGGCTGGGCAGGCCGCTGGCTAGCGTGAACGGTTCGCGCGAATTGAAGTGCACGGCCTTGATCTCCAGCAGCATCCGCGCGGTCAGGCGGGCGATTTCGGTGCTGTCGGGAAAGGAACTGGGGATCATGGTGCAACCTCGGGACAAATTGACGTTGCGGGCTGATAGCCCGACCATTGACCCAGAGTCGAGAGGCTTGCACGCAAAAGAAAAGCGGACCCCGCCAGGAGGTCCGCTTTGGCCCTTGCGGGCACATGGCAGCCAAGGTGGGCTCAGCTGCTCATGTCATAAGCGCGCTCATCATGTACCGAAAGATCGAGCCGGTTTGCCTTGGTCTCGGCGTCCACGCGAAGCGGCGTTACAGGCGCAATACTCTTGATCAGGATAAACGTCACGATTGACGTAAGGGCACCCACGATCACCAGACCACCCGGCTGTGCGAGGTGGTCGCGACCGGGATATGTGTTACGGTCACTGCCATCGCAGCGCCGCCATCAGCCGCAAGTTGCGAACCACCGTTGAGGTCGAACCAGCCAGCCCGCAGCTTCGCCGCCCCGATCATCACATGGCCTGAATTGTGCGGCGGCGTAGCGCGCCTTCAAGCGGAGAAAAGTCGGGAACTGAGCGGCAAACGCAGTGTTTTCACCGCTTTTGTCGACTGGCGATCAAATGCGCATCAAAAGGCCGGTTGCCCTATTTCCGGGCGATGGTCAAAAGCCCCTGCAAGAGCAGCTCCAACGCATGATCCCGCGCTGCGCGGCGGACCTTGTCACGGCCAAGCGCGCCGAATTCCACCGTTTCGGTGCGGGTGGGTTTGCCGCCCGCGGCAAGTCCAAAGCAGACGCGCCCCTCGGGCTTGAACTCGGACCCGCCAGGCCCCGCGATACCGGTGACCGAAACGGCGAGTTGGGCGTCGGAATTCCTCAACGCACCCTCGGCCATTTCACCGGCGACCTGTTCCGAGACGGCGCCATATGCCGCCAGCGTTTCGGCCCGCACGCCCAGCATCTGCTGTTTGGCGGTGTTGGTGTAGGTGACAAAGCCGCGCTCGACCACGGCGGAACTGCCAGGGATGTCGGTCAGCGCCGCAGCGACCATGCCGCCGGTGCAGCTTTCGGCGGTGGCGATCATCACCCCTTGCGCCTTGGCTTGTTCGAGAAGCGTGGCGACGGTCAAAGGCCCAGAACTCCGTGTGAGATACCGGCAATGATCACGACTCCGACGCCCGCGAACATGCCAGCGATCACGTCGTCCAGCATCACACCCATCGGGTCATTGCGCCGATCGGCCCAGCCGACGGGGCCGGGTTTCGTAATGTCGAACAGGCGGAACAGCAGGAAACCGGCGATCCAGCCGGGCCAGAGTGCCGTGATATCGATCCCATACGCCCAGGCCGGATAGGAAATCGCCCACAAGGCGGTGAATTGCCCGGCGACCTCATCAATGACAATCTCGGACGGGTCGTGATTGTCCTGGCCCGCCGTCATCACGCGCGTGGCCCATAGGCCGCCAAAGAACACGGCAAGTGTTGCGATTGCCAGTAACGGAAAGCCGCCCAACGTATGTAGGAGCCATGCCAAGGGCAGGGCGGCCAGCGATCCCCATGTCCCTGGCGCCGGGCGCAGATATCCGACACCACAGACGGTTCCGATCAGGCGCGCGGCATTCATGACTTCACCAGACAGGCTGTGGCGAGCGAGGCAATCCCCTCACTACGCCCAGTAAACCCCAGCCGTTCCGATGTGGTCGCCTTGACCGAGACCTGATCGGCGCTCAGCCCCATGATCCGCGCCATCTCGTCTTGCATGGCGGGCGCGTGGGGGCCAATCTTGGGGTATTCGCAGACCAGCGTGCAGTCGACATTCGAGATGGCGTATCCCATCTTTCCGGCCAGATCGACCGCGTGACGCAGGAAAATCTCGCTTGCAGCACCCTTCCATTGCGGGTCCGACGGCGGGAAATGCTGACCGATGTCGCCCTGTGCCAATGCGCCATAGATTGCGTCGGTCACCGCGTGCATTCCCACGTCGGCGTCAGAATGCCCTTGCAGGCCGCGCCCATGCGGTACCTTCACGCCACACAGGATCACGTGATCCCCGTCGCCAAACCGATGCACATCGTACCCGTTGCCCAGCCTTACATCCATATCCGTTCCCAATATGCGTTCCGCCCGGGCAAAATCCTCGGGCCGTGTGATTTTGATGTTGTCCGCATCGCCCGGCACGATGGCCACGTCCAGCCCGGCGGCGCGGGCGACTTCGACGTCATCGGCAGCCCCTCCGGGATGGGCCGCATGGGCCGCGACAATGGCATCATAGTGAAAGCCCTGCGGTGTCTGCGCCGCAAACAGGCCCGAGCGATCCTGCGTTCCGGTCACGATGGCTCCGTTTCCGGTCCAAAGCGCATCGGTCACCGCCAGCCCCGGAGCGGCCGCCGCGTGCGCATTCAGGGCCTCAAGAACCTGTTGAATGATTGGCTGCCCGACACAGGGCCGGGCGACGTCATGTATGAGGACATGATCGACCGTAAGCTCTGCAAGGGCAGCAAGGCCGTTTCGGACCGACCCAGCCCGGTCGCTGCCGCCCGTGGTGAGGATCAGGTCGGTGTTTTCGAATTCAGCCCGCGCAGGGCCGTCATCTTCGGACAGGACCAGTACGATGTGATCCACCTGACCCCGAAAGCGATCAATGGTCCAGTCTGCAACGCGAAGCCCGGCCAGTGGGCGCCATTGCTTGGGAATCCCCCCTCCGGCGCGCAACCCGCGTCCTGCGGCGACGATGATGGCGGCGGTTATCATGAGGGCATTCACTCCGGTGTTTCGAGGGCAATGTTTAGGGTGCGGTGAATGCAGAGGCAATCACCCGCGTCAATCTGCCCAAAAATTAGGCATGTGATGATTTTGCGGGCTTGATGGCCGCCGTTTTGTTGTTCATATGCGCTCAATTCGATATCAAAGCCGCAACTGCCCAAGGATTAAGCACGTTGACCCTTCAACTCGCCGACAAAGACCTGAATCCGCCGGTGCTGCTGGCTCCGATGGCCGGAATCACCGATCGGCCGTTCCGAGATTTGGTGATGCGCTTTGGCGCAGGCATGGTCGTCAGCGAGATGGTCGCCAGCCAGGAGATGGTGCAGGCCAAGCCCGGCGTGCGCGAGCGGGCCGAGCTGTCGGCGGATGTGGGAAACACCGCCGTGCAACTGGCCGGGCGCGAGGCGCATTGGATGGCCGAGGCTGCGCGGCAGGTGGCCGATCGCGGCGCGCGGGTGATCGATATCAACATGGGCTGCCCGGCCAAGAAGGTGACCAATGGTTATTCCGGCTCGGCGCTTTTGAAAACGCCGGATCACGCGTTGACCCTGATCGAGGCGGTGGTCGAGGCTGTCGATGTTCCGGTGACCCTGAAGACCCGTTTGGGCTGGGACGACACCTTGTTGAACGCCCCGGACGTGGCGCGACGGGCGCAAGAGGCCGGTATCCGCATGGTCACGATCCACGGCCGTACCCGCTGTCAGTTCTACAAGGGGCACGCCGACTGGAAAGCGATCCGGGCGGTGAAAGAGGCGGTCTCGATCCCCGTCATCGCCAATGGTGACATAGTGGATACCGACACCGCGCGCACGGCGTTGGAGCAGTCTGGCGCAGACGGGGTTATGGTCGGGCGCGGGGCGCAGGGAAAACCGTGGCTGTTGGCCCAAATCTGTCACGACCTATACGGCTCCGCGGCCCCTGATATTCCCACGGGTGACGATCTGATCGACATGGTGCGCGCGCATTATCAGTCGATGCTTGAATTCTACGGCACCGATCTGGGTCTGCGTGTCGCGCGCAAGCATCTGGGCTGGTACATGGATGAGGCCGGAACCCCCGCCGCCCTGCGCCGCGCCGTTCTGACCTCGCGCGATACGGAGGAGGTGATGCGTCTGCTGGGCGATGCACTGAGTACCGATGCGGAGGCCGCAGCATGACCTCGGATCAAAACATCTGGACCTCGCTGCCGGTTCCGGCCTTCATCATCGACGCCGAAGATCGGATTGCCGATGTGAACTCGGCCGGTGAGGGATTTCTGAACGCCTCGCGCAAATCGGTGATCGGGCATCCGGTCTGGGATCAGATCGCCGTGGACGCGCCATTGGAAGAAGCTTTTGAGCGCGCGCGTGCCCATGGTACGCCGCTGTTCGTCAACGACGTGGATGCCGGGTCGGGCAACCGTGCACCGCTGCAATGTGCATTGCAGATCGCGCCTTTGGTGGGGCAACTGGGGTCGATGATCATGATCATCTCGCCACGCGAACTGGCGGGGCGGATGACGCGGGGCAATACGGTGAAATCCGCCGCGCAATCGGCCATCGGAATGGCCGAGATGCTGGCGCATGAGATCAAGAACCCGTTGGCTGGGATCACCGGGGCGGCGCAGTTGCTGAGCATGAATATCTCTCAACAAGACCTTGAACTGACTGACCTTATCGTAGCTGAGAGCCGCCGCATCGTGAAGTTACTGGAGCAGGTCGAGCAGTTCGGCAACCTGTCGCAGCCCGATTTCAAGCCGGTCAACATTCACGACGTTCTGGACCGCGCGCGCCGCTCGGCGCTGCTGGGGTTTGGCGCGCATATGACAATTATCGAGGATTACGACCCCTCGCTACCGCTGGCCTATGGAGACCCGGATCAGTTTCTGCAGGTGGTGCTGAACCTGCTCAAGAATGCCTCGGAAGCCGCCGATCCCAAAGGCGGAACCATTCGCCTGCGCACCTATTTCGAACATTCCTTCCGGCTGCGGCGCAGTGACGGCTCCGGTCATTCCCTGCCGCTGCAGATTGAGATCATCGACGACGGGCCGGGGCTGCCCGAGAAAATCCGCGGCGATATTTTCGATCCGTTCGTTTCGGGCAAGGAAAACGGCACCGGCCTTGGGCTGGCGCTGGTGAGCAAGATCATCTCGGACCATGACGGCTGGATTTCCGCCGACTCGGTGCCGGGCCGCACGGTGTTCCGCATCTCGCTGAGGCGAGCACCGAAAGACGCAACCTGAAACAGCCGGTAAGAGCAGAAATATAAGGAGAGCACCCGATGGATGGCACAGTACTGGTCGCAGATGACGACCGCACGATCCGCACCGTTCTGACTCAGGCCCTGACGCGCGCGGGGTGCAAGGTGCACGCGACATCCTCTCTGACCACGCTGATGCGCTGGGTCGGCGAAGGCAAGGGGGACGTGGTGATCTCGGACGTGGTCATGCCGGATGGCAACGGGTTGGAGATGCTGCCCAAGATCGCGCAGGATCGGCCCGGTTTGCCGGTCATTGTGATCTCGGCCCAGAACACGATCATGACGGCGATTCAGGCGGCTGAGGCGGATGCTTATGATTATCTGCCCAAACCGTTCGATCTGCCCGACCTGATGAAGCGCACCGCGCGGGCGTTAGAGCAGAAACAGCGTGTGCAGACCGAAGCGGTTGAAACAACCCAAGATAGCCCTGAGGAACTGCCTTTGGTCGGCCGAACGCCGGTAATGCAGGCTTTGTATCGGTTGGTCGCGCGGGTGATGAATACCGATCTGTCGGTGATGATTTCTGGTGAAAGTGGAACTGGTAAGTCTCTGATCTCCCGCGCTATTCACGATTTTTCAGATCGTCGCACATTGCCGTTTGTGACGGCGACGGCGGCGGATCTGCGCGATCTGGAAGGCCCCGCGCGGGTGATGGCGCGGGTGCGTGGCGGTACGCTGCTGATCGATGAGATCGCGGATATTGACGACGAGTTGCAGGCTCGCATCGTCCGCATGATGGACACGCCGGGCGATCACGTGCCGCGTTTCATGGCCACCAGCCAGTCGGACCTGACCGAAGCGATGGAGAGCGGACGGGTGCGTCAGGACCTCTACTATCGTTTGTGCGGCGCGACCGTGCATGTGCCGGCCCTGCGGGAACGGGTGGACGATATCACGCTGCTTGCCGATCATTTTCTGGCGCGGGAGGAACGCGAGCATGGCGCCAAGCGCTGGCTCAGCCCTGAAGCGGTGGAACTGGTGCGGCGCTATTCCTGGCCGGGCAACGTGCGGCAGCTGGAAAACGCCATTCGCCGTCTAAGCCTGACCAGCCGCGTCGACGAAATCTCCAAGGCCGAGGTCGAGATGGTGTTGGGCAGCCAGCCCGAGGCCGAACCGATTCTGGGCGACGCTGAGCGCGAGAAATTGTCGGCCTCGGTGGCGCGCCATCTGCGGCGGTATTTCGACCTGCACGGCAATTTGTTGCCCCCTCCGGGCCTGTATCAACGCATTCTGCGCGAGGTTGAGGCGCCGCTCATTGAGCTGGCGCTGGACGCAACCGGCGGAAATCAGGCGAAATGTGCCGATCTTCTGGGGATCAACCGAAATACGCTGCGGAAAAAAATCACAGATCTCGATATTCAGGTGACACGTCGACGCAAACTGATGTAATATCGCCACACAAATTGTGGCATCCGGGTTTGCGCCCGGCAAGGACCACGACATATGGCGGTACGTCGCGCAAGCGACACATCAGGATGAGGGCAGACGGTGGCAACCCGGGCACAGAGCGGGCCGATTCCAGCGATCAATCGGTGGCGGAAATCCCGAAAACTGCGCAATATCGGCACTTTGGGGCTGGTTCTTCTAGGCCCTGCCTTGGCGCTGGCCACCTATCTTGTCATTGGTCCGTTTGATCTTGGGGCAACGGCCCCCACGCTGCGCCTGATCCTTCTTGCAGACTTGGTTTATGTGCTTGTCGTTGCCGCGCTTGTTCTGGGGCAGGTCGGCAGTCTGATCGCCGCGCGCAGGGCGAAATCTGCCGGATCGCGTCTGCACCTTCGCCTGATCGGCGCATTTACGCTGTTGGCGCTGGTGCCGACCGTGACCGTTGCGATCTTTGCGGGCCTGACAGTGAATATCGGGCTTGAGGGGTGGTTCTCGGATCGTGTGCGGCAGGTTGTGGGCTCGTCCCTGACTGCGGCCGAGGCCTATGAGCAGGAGCACCGCGAAGGCCTGAAGCAGGATGCCGTTGTGTTGGCGCGGTTTCTGGATAACGCCCGTGCGCGGGATTATTACATCTCGGATGCGGAACTGCGCGAGGTTCTGGCGCAGGGCCAGGCTCAGATTCAGCGCGGCCTGCGCGAAGCCTATGTCATTGATGGCAGCGGAGAAATCCGGTCACGCGGGGATCGGTCCTATCTGTTCAACTACGAAGAGCCCACGCCCGAGCAGATGGTCGAAGCCACGGATACTGGCTTGTTGATCATCGCCGACTGGCAAAATAGCGAGTTCCGCGCGCTGGTTCCGTTACAGGCCTATCTGGACCGGTATCTCTATGTCAGCCGCGAGGTGGATGGCCAGTTGCTGACGCTGCTGGATGACACCAAGGAAACGGTGCAGTTCTACCAACAGCTTGAAAACGACAGGGGGCGGGTGCTGTTCGAGTTTGGCCTGCTCTATCTGGGATTCGCGGTGATTCTAATTCTGGCGGCTATGTCGCTGGGCATGTGGTTCGCCGAGCGCCTGTCGCGGCCGGTCGGACGGCTGACCACTGCGGCGCAGCGCGTTGGAGCGGGCGACCTGAGCGTGCAGGTGATCGAAGAGGCCAGCGATGACGAGATCGCCATGTTAGGCCGTTATTTCAACCAGATGACCCGACAACTTAAAGGGCAGCGTGATACTCTGCTTGAGAACACCCGCCAGATTGAACGTCGTCGGCGCTTGTTTGATTCGGTGCTCAGCTCGGTAACCTCTGGCGTGGTCGGGGTAGACCCGGATGGTTGCGTGACCTTTGTAAACCGCTCGGCCGAAAGGCTGCTGGACTGGGCGCATGTGGACGAGAAGCTGTCGATCGGTATCGCAGTGCCCGAGTTCCTGCCGCTGTTCGAAAGCCTCAAGGACAGCGGGCAGGAGGCAGTTCAGGGTGAGATCAAGGTCACCCGCAAGGGGCAGTTGGAAAACCTGCTGGTACGCATGGCCACGCGACGCGGCGAAGATGGCGGGTTGGAAGGATACGTGGTCGCCTTTGACGACGTTACCGATCTGGTCAGCGCGCAACGGATGGCTGCGTGGGGCGATGTGGCCCGGCGGATCGCGCATGAGATCAAGAACCCGCTGACACCAATCCAGCTGAGCGCCGAGCGAATCAAGCGCAAATTCTCACGCAAGCTGAATGAAGAGGATTGCGACAGCCTCGAATCCATGACCGACGTGATCGTACGGCAAACCAACGACCTTCGGCGGATTGTGGATGAATTCTCGAAATTCGCGCGGATGCCGGAACCGGATCGGCGCGAAGAAGACGTTGTCGGGCTGGTGCGAGAAGCGGTGTTGTTGCAACAGGCCGGGCAGCCGGATGTTCAGATCGACGCCTCTTTGCCGGATCACCCGATTTTGGCGGATCTGGACGCGACGATGCTGAATCAGGCACTGACGAACCTGATCAAGAATGCAGGTGAGGCCATTGAGACCCTCAAGAAAAAAGGCCCGCCAGACAATCTGAAGCCACAGATCAAAGTGGACGTGATCAGCGACGATGCGGGGACGGTCATTACCATTGCGGATAACGGCATCGGCCTGCCCGAAGATCGGGCGCGCTTGTTCGAGCCGTACGTGACCACACGGGACGAGGGCACAGGTTTGGGCCTGCCCATCGTCAAGAAGATCATCGAAGAACACGGCGGAGCGCTCACACTTGAAGATGCGCCCGTCTTTGACGGACAGGACCATTTCGGTGCGATGGCCGTAATCCGTTTGCCGGGGGGCAAGTTCTCTCCGACCGCAGCGCCACAAAAGCAGGCAATTCAAACCAATAAACTGAAAGCAGGCCAAAGATGAGTGACATTCTGATCGTAGATGACGAACGCGATATTCGCGAACTGGTGTCCGACATTCTGGAGGACGAAGGCTATTCAACCCGGCTGGCCGGCAACTCGGACGAGTGCATGGCTGAAATCAATTCCGAACCGCCGGGATTGTTGATTCTGGATATTTGGCTGAAGGACAGCCGCATGGACGGGATCGACATCCTGAAATCGGTGAAGCGCGACAACCCGGATGTGCCGGTTGTGATCATTTCCGGCCACGGCAACATCGAAATTGCGGTGGCGGCAATTAAGCAGGGGGCTTACGACTTTATCGAAAAGCCCTTCAACATCGATCAGTTGATGGTGGTGATCCGGCGGGCGATGGAAACCTCTCGCCTGCGCCGCGAGAATGCCTCGCTGAAACGCAAAGAGGTCACCAGTTCGGACATGATAGGCAAATCCGCCGCCTTCCGCGCGATGCAGAGCCAGCTGGACAAGGTGACCAAATCCAACGGCCGTGTGATGCTGAGCGGTCCGGCCGGGTCGGGCAAGGAGATTGCCGCGCGGTACATTCACGCCCATTCCAACCGCGCTAACGCGCCTTTCGTGACGGTGAACTGTGCGGGGATTGAACCGGAACGGGTCGAAGAGGTCCTGTTTGGGCGTGAGTCCTCGGAACGCGGGATTGAATCGGGCCTGCTGGAAGAAGCCCACGGCGGTGTGGTCTATTTCGATGAGGTCGCGGATATGCCGCTGGGCACGCAATCCAAGATCCTGCGGGTGCTGGTCGATCAACAATTCCAACGCGTTGGTGGATCTGACAAGGTGCGTGTTGATCTGCGGGTGATCTCGTCGACCAACCGCGATCTTGAAGATGAAATCGTCGCCGACCGTTTCCGCGAAGAGCTGTACCACCGCCTGAACGTGGTGCCGATTGCGGTTCCGTCGCTGGAAGAACGGCGCGAGGATATCCCGGTTCTGGCGCAACACTTCATCGAAATGTGCAACGAATCTCAGGGGTTGGCCCTGCGTGAAATCTCGGAAGAGGCGGTCGCTTTGCTGCAGACCATGACCTGGCCGGGCAACGTACGTCAGCTCAAGAACCTGGTCGAGCGGGTGTTGATCCTGGGCGATGGCTCTGGCCCGATCGAGGCCAAGGAACTGCCGACCGAAGAGGAAAAGACCGACGATTCAGGCCGCGTCGTGCTGTCGGGTGCCTTGGCGACGCTGCCGCTGCGCGAAGCACGCGAGGCGTTCGAGCGGGAATACCTGCTGACCCAGATCAACCGATTTGGCGGCAATATCAGCCGCACCGCCAGCTTTGTCGGGATGGAGCGCAGTGCGCTGCATCGCAAGCTGAAATCCTTGGGTGTGGTGACCTCGAACAAATCCGGCGCACGGGTGGCGCAACTGGACGAACCGGAACCGGCGGAATAATCCGCCGGGCCGTTACCCGGCCTGACCGGGCGTGATGATCTGGAACGACCCGTTGTCGAATTTCACGTAGCAGGACTGGGTGCTCAGCGACGGCAGTTTTGTCGTGGGCACCGCGGCGACCCGTGACTTTACGTTCTGTTTGCATGGCGGCAGACTGACCGGGCGAAAGCCTTTTTGGGCCATGCACTGTTGTTCCACCTGGTTGCGCAGCCCCTGATTAACGTCAACGGTATAGACCCGTCCGGGTTGCCACCAGCCGGGCGAGCGATAGCACCGGCCTCGGCCATCGCAATAGGTGCGACCGGGCCAGTAGGTGGGCGGGCTTTGCCGCACCTGATTGGCCACCGGCACGTCCTCAAGCGCCAGAACCTGACATTGGGTGGTTTCGGACTGCACGCGCGATACGCTTTCGCCCTCGCGGTAATACAGCGAAAGCGGGCCGCTGCACGCGGACAGAAACATCACTGGAAGTAGCAATCGAAGCACTGATTTCATGGGCTAATCCTGCCTTAGCTTTGTGAGTATGACAATTCAATTGACCGCTATGAGGGCATCTGTCATTCAAAGATTTCAGGCAGAAGGGCCAAAAACATGAAGGTCATAATTTGCGGTGCCGGTCAGGTTGGCTGGCAGATTGCACGGCACCTGTCGGGCGAACTTAACGACGTAACGGTGGTGGACAACAACCCCGACCTGGTGCGCCGCGCGACCGAGACGCTGGATGTGCAGGGGATCGCCGGGTTCGCCAGTTATCCGGACGTGCTGAACCGGGCAGGGGCCCGCGATGCCGACATGATCATCGCCGCGACCCATTCGGACGAGGTGAACATGGTCACCTGCCAGATGGCGCACTCGGTCTTTTCGATTCAGCGCAAGATCGCCCGCCTGCGGTCGAAATCCTATCTTGAGGCGATCCATTCGGACCTGTACCGCCGCGACCACCTGCCTATCGATGTGGTGATCAGCCCCGAGCGCGAGGTTGCTGCCGCCGCCATGCGCCGCCTGTCCGCGCCTTCAGCCTTCGATACCGAGACCTTCATGGATGGCAAGGCACAGTTGCTGGGCATCCGTATCGATGAAGACTGCCCCATCATAAACACGCCGCTGCGCCAGTTGACGGATCTGTTTTCAACGCTCAGTTCGATTGTCGTGGGTGTCCGGCGCGACGGCAGTCTGTTTGCCCCGGAATCCGAGGACCAGCTATTTGTCGGCGACGAATGCTATGTCTTTACCAATGTCAAAGACGTGGATCGCACGATGGAGGTCTTTGGCAAGACGCAAAAGAAACAGGATCGTGTCGTGATCGTAGGCGGCGGCAATGTCGGGCTCGAGGTCGCGCGGACGCTTGAGGAACGCGAAAGCCGGGTACGCGCCAAGATCATCGAGCGTGACCGCCACAGTGCCGAACTGGCTGCCGAAGCGCTGGAGCGCACCATTGTTCTGAACGGCGACGGTCTGGATGCCGCCCTGCTGCGCGAGGCCGGGATTGAGCGCGCGGATGCGATGCTGGCGGTTACCGATGACGACCGCGCCAACATGCTGGCCGCCGTGCGCGCCAAGGCCGAGGGCTGTGCGCTGGCGATTGCGCTGATCAATGATCCCAGCATGGTGGCTTTGATGGGCCCGCTTGGGATCGACGCCTATATCAACCCGCGCGCCACCACGGTCAGCTCGATCCTGCGCCACATCCGGCACGGGCGGGTGCGTCAGGTCTATTCAATCGGCGATGCCGAGGCCGAGGTGATCGAGGCCGAGGTACTGTCGACCTCTCCCATGGCCGGTCAGAAACTGCGCGACATCGACTTTCCCGAGGGCGTTCTGGTGGGCGCGGTCCGCAAGGGTGACGAATTGCTGCGCCCCACCGGCAGTTTGCGGATCGAGGAAAAGGACGTGTTGGCGATCTTCGCCATGGCCAAGGACGTCCCCGAGGTCGAGCGGCTGATGCAGGTTTCGATCGATTTCTTCTGATGATGCGGGCAAGGACACAACGGATCGGGCTGGTGCGGCGCTTGCCGCTGTTTCTGCTGATTTGGGGTGTTGTTTCCCTGTCCATGTGGATACCAGCGATCTATGCGCTGGCGCTGGATAACCACGACGCTTCGCGGTCGTTTTTCTACTCGGGCCTGTTGGGCCTGTTCGTGGTGGGGACGATTGCGATGGCGTCGTCTAGCCGGGTGCCGCGTCGCGGGACACTGGGACAGTTGGCGGTTCTGTTGGGATGTTTCACCGTTTTGCCGGTGTTCCTTGCCATCCCGCTGCATGATGCGCTGGGAAACACGACGTTCCCGAACGCCTATTTCGATATGGTCAGCGCGCTGACGACCACGGGCGCCGACATTTTCCCCGATCCCGACCGCCTGACCGCGCCTCTACATCTGTGGCGGGCGCTGGTGGGCTGGATGGGTGGTCTGCTGATGTGGATTTCGGCGGCGGCGATCCTGGCGCCACTGTCGCTGGGTGGGTTTGAGGTAACCGCGCGCGGACAGCCCGGCCGGCCGGTCTCGGGCGTGGCGCAAAGTGAAAAGGTCGACCCGCGCGGGCGCCTGATCCGGGTGACACAGACTCTGACACCGGTTTATGCGGGGCTGACAGCGGTGATCTGGCTGCTGCTGCTGATCGCGGGCGAGCAGGGGCTGACCGCCATTTGCCATGCCATGTCCACGATGGCCACGTCCGGTATTTCGCCGGTCGGCGGACTGGAGGGCGCCCAGGCCGGTTTCACCGGTGAGGCGATCCTCTTCCTGTTTCTGTTTTTCGCGCTGTCGCGGCTGACCTTTTCGACCGATACCGCCACAACGGGGTATTCGCGGCTGGACAAGGACCCGGAGTTTCGGATCGGCCTTATGATCGTGATCGCCGTTGCCACCCTGCTGTTTTTCCGCGCCTGGGCCGGAGTCAACGAAATCGGCGGCACGCTGAACCCTTTTGACGCCGTTCGGGTATTCTGGGGGATGACGTTCACGGCGCTGTCTTTCCTGACCACCGCCGGGTTTGAAAGCGCCAACTGGAACGACGCGCAGCAGCTTTCAGGGCTGGGTACGCCCGGGCTGATCCTGAT
This sequence comes from Ruegeria sp. MALMAid1280, assembly GCF_049195285.1. NCBI lineage: Bacteria > Pseudomonadati > Pseudomonadota > Alphaproteobacteria > Rhodobacterales > Roseobacteraceae > Ruegeria > Ruegeria sp. MALMAid1280. The sequence continues at coordinate 384,579 of NZ_JBMIRT010000049.1, forward strand.
GGGGCTGGCCCTGATCGGCGGCGGCGTCGCAACCACCGCAGGCGGGGTTAAATTGCTGCGGGTGTTCGCGCTTTACCTGAACGGTGCGCGCGAGATCGACCGCCTGATCTATCCCTCGTCGGTCAGCGGCGAGGGCGGCGGCAACCGGCGCATCCAAAGCGATGGTGCCTTCATCGCGTGGATCTTCCTGATGATGTTCGCGCTGACGGCGGCTTTGTTCAACCTGCTGCTTGGGTTGATGGGGGCGGGGTTCGAACAGGCCATGGTGCTGACCGTCGCGTCGCTCAGCACCACGGGTCCGCTGATCGAACTTGCCACGGATATACCGATCCGGATCGTTGACCTTTCTGCGGGGGCCAAGCTGACCATGTGTGCGGCAATGGTGATCGGGCGGCTGGAAACGCTGGCGATCATCGCGTTGATTACGCCAAGCCTCTGGCGGGATTAAGATTAAACAGTCGCGCAATGACTGATTTTTGATCTGGAAACTCGGTTAACTCCACTCCATACTCAGCCGGAGGGAGCGCGTTGGTCCGCAGCGCGTAGCAAGAACAATGGCGAGATAAAAAAATATGGCTTCGGACAGACAGAATCTTCAGGACGCGTTCCTGAACAATGTACGGAAAGCAAAGGTACCGGTCACAATTTTCCTGATCAACGGTGTGAAATTGCAGGGCGTGATTACCTGGTTCGATAACTTCTGCGTGCTGCTGCGCCGCGACGGACAGTCGCAGCTGGTCTACAAGCACGCGATTTCGACCATCATGCCGTCGCAGCCGATCAGCCTGTATGAGGGCGAAGACGCCTCTTGATGGAACATGACAGGATGCGCACCCGCGCTTGGGTGCTGCATCCGGAAATCAAATCAGACGAACAGCGCCGTGTCCCTGAACCGGCGCTGGCAGAGGCGGTGGCACTGGCCGCCGCATTGCCCGATCTTGACGTGATCGGGTCCGAGATCGTGCGCCTGCAACGCGCCCAGCCCGGCCTGTTGTTCGGCAGCGGCAAGATTGAGGAACTGGCCGAACGTCTGCACGACAACGAGATTGAACTTGTGCTGATCGACGGCCCGGTATCGCCCGTTCAGCAGCGCAACCTCGAGAAGGCGTGGAAGGTCAAGATCCTCGACCGAACTGGATTGATCCTCGAGATTTTCAGCGACCGCGCCCGCACCCGCGAAGGTGTGCTGCAGGTTGAGATGGCCGCGCTCAGTTATCAGCGTACTCGTCTGGTCCGGGCCTGGACCCACCTTGAACGTCAGCGGGGCGGTTTGGGTTTTGTCGGTGGTCCTGGTGAAACCCAGATCGAGGCCGACCGCCGTGCCATCGACGAACAACTGGTGCGTCTGCGGCGTCAGTTGCAAAAAGTGGTGAAGACCCGCACGCTGCACCGCGCGGCACGGGCCAAGGTGCCCTATCCGATTGTTGCCTTGGTTGGGTACACCAACGCGGGCAAGTCGACGCTGTTCAATCGCCTGACCGGGGCCGAGGTGATGGCCAAGGACATGCTGTTCGCCACGCTGGACCCGACCATGCGCCGGGTCGAGCTGCCCGATGGACCCGAGGTGATCCTGTCGGATACGGTGGGGTTCATCTCGAACCTGCCGACGGAACTTGTCGCGGCCTTCCGGGCAACGCTGGAAGAAGTTCTGGGCGCCGATATCGTGGTTCACGTCCGGGACATCAGCCACGAAGAAACCGACGCACAGGCGCAGGATGTCGAGACGATCCTGACCTCGCTGGGTGTCGATGACGAACGGCCCCGGCTTGAGGTCTGGAATAAGATCGACCTGCTGAACGAGGGAGAGCGCGAAGCCGCCTTCAAACGCGCAGACCGTGACCCGTCGATCTTTGCCATTTCGGCAGTGACGGGTGAAGGGGTCGAGCCCCTTTTGGCCGAGATCGCCACAATACTGCAGGGCGCGCGCCACGAACAGACGCTGACGCTGGGCTTTGCCGAGGGCAACAAGCGCGCTTGGCTGTTCCGGCAGGATGTGGTGCGGTCCGAAAAGCAGACCGAGGACGGGTTCGAGATCATCGTGCTGTGGACCGACAAACAGGCGGCGCAGTTCGCGGCGCTTTAGCGGTCAGGCTCCGTCTATCTGTCTTTGGTGATCGTCTGCGTCGAACCACTCGGACGAGGACTGGATTTTGTGGTCCGGGGTCAGCTCCCACTCGGCCCAACCACGGGTGACCACAAGATTGCCGGTTTTTGCGTGATGGCCTTCCAGCGTCCAGACAAAGATTGCGTGCGCGCCGGCCCATCGCAGCATATCGCATCTGAGTTCCAGATCGGGAAAGTCGGAAAAGAACCCGCGCGCAACGTCGGTAACCGCCGCGCGACCGACCATGGGCTCATCCCGGTTGATCGAAATCTGCCCGTCACGCGCAAAGAAATCGGCCACCGCGTTCGGGTCGCCCGAACTCCAGGCGATTGCGTAATCGCGTGCGAGATTGTTCAGCCTATCCCGTATACTTGCCATTTGTGCCCCCGGTCCCAACTTGTTGGTGTCCAGATCGTAGGCGAAAAGGCGGGTCGGCGTCCACGACCGGCCAAAAAAGGGGCAAGGTCTTGCCGAAACAAGCGAAATCAGCGCGGGATCAGGTGCGTCACACCGACGGCAGCGGCGCGCGCCAGGTCGAGGTCCAGAGACATCGGAATATACTCTCCGCGTCGCCACAGCTGCGCCTGATCGTCGTAGTAGCGCGACAGGAAATGGCCGGACTGACCGGTGGCGGTGATAAAGACCGAGCTGTCCGGGTCGGCAAAATCATAGACCCCGCGATAACCCGCGCCGTGCACGTTTCGGAACGGGTTCCTGCCTTCGCCAGCGGTACGCCCGCGCAGCAGGGTGTTGTCGCCGCCGCTGGTCGATTGGCGGATGTTGACAAAGAACCGCAGCACCGGGACCGTGCCCAAAACGGGGTGGTCATGGGTGGCCTGATGCGCATCGCCCCAGCGCAGGGATTCCAGCGCGCTGCCGTAGTTCTCGGAAATCCAGATGATTGCATCGTCCAGCGCCAGCCGCGCCATGTCGGTGCAGGTCTCGGTCGGGGCGCTCTGGCGCACGTCACACCAGACCGAGGCACCTTCGATATCGCGGTAGACGCGCTCGATGAACAAGGGCTGAACATGTTTGTATTCGGCTGCCAGCGGTCCGAGGTCGTCCGAGATCAGACGGATCTGCAACGCCCGCAGCCATGCGGCGTAGATCAGCGGTTCCGGAAGGTGTTCGTTCATCTCACCATTCCACTCGGCCAGAAGGGACAAAGCGATTTGGCGTTGGCGTTCGGGCGTGCCCTCGGGGGCGGAGGCTCCGGTAAACCAAAGGTCGGCCCCGATCAGCGGCAACAGTGAGCGGGCGGTGAAGCTGACCGTATCCAGCTGTGCCTCGATAAAGCTGTCGCGGGTGTGCACCTCGCGCGATTGCATCAGACGCTCCCAGCGGTGCACGCGCTGGGTGTCACCCCATTCATAGGACACATGTTCAGGGAAGGGGCGGTCGATGATCTTGTTGTTGGTGTTGCCCAGAATGCCACCCGCAGGGGCAACGAATTCCGGGTTGTCGGTATAAGGCAGGCGACCCTGCCAAAGGTTTTCGGCCAGCCAGCCGGGTGTCGGGATGCGGCCCCGGCTTTGGTTGCGCAGGTCGCGTTTCGGCATGGCTCCGATCAGTTTGAGGCCGATCGTGTCCTTGTCCACAAGTGACAGGTTTTGCGAGGGTGCGATGAAGAGTTCGGCCGCGTCGATGCCTTGTCGGACAGTGTCGGCGTTCATCAATGCCATCGAGGCCGTCATCGACGTATCCCTCGGGCTGAGCGCCGTCCAGGAAAGTGACGCGACATGACCCGGTGGAGTGATCGTTTCCAGATCATAGTGACTGCCAGGCAGGACCGGGCCGTTTTCCGTCCAGCGCAGGGTCAGGGTGATCGGGGCTTCATCCTTGATCTCGATGATCGAGGGGCGGGAGCGGAATTCTCTGTAGCCGTCCGGCGTCAGGTATTCCTCGGGGTTTTCGGGGTTCAGCTGCTCGATATGCACGTCCTGATCGTCCAGATACGAGGAGGTCAGACCCCAGCCCAGCCGGTCACTGCGTCCGGCCATGATGGCCGGAATGCCGGGAATGGTCGCACCGATCACGCCGCCCTTTGCCAGTTCCAGCCGGGCCAGATACCAGACACCCGGTGCTGTGAGGCCCAGATGTGGATCATTGGCCAGCAAGGTGCCGCCGCTGGCCGAGCGTGAAGGCGCAGCAGTCCATGCGTTCGATGCCCCGGCGAGCCCGCGTTTGGGGAAGGGTGACAGCGGATTGTCGGGCATCGGCGTACCGCGGGCATAGCGGGGCAGTCCGGGAAACAGTAAGGCGTATTCGGGCAGAGCCGCGATGCCAGCACCCGGAACGTTTGGCAGGATGTCGGCCAGGCGTGCGGTATCGTTCAGCATAAGCGATGTGCGGGCCCGCAGCACCTCGTCCTCCAGATGGCCGGACAGTTGCAGGCTCATCAGTTTTATGACGGCGATGCTGTCGCCGGGCTGCCACGGGGACACCGGCGCGTTGAACAGAAACATCTCGGGTGCGCCACGGCCCAGGGCGGCCTCGTTGATCTCATCCAGCCTTGCATTCACTCCGGCGGCATACGCCCGTAGCGCAGCCTTGGTGTAATCATCCTGCACCTCGACCGAGCGGTGGGCCAGCCCGTACAGATCCAGCCGGCGCAGCAGCTTGTCGATATGGACGGTGCGGGTGCCGAACACTTCGGACAGGCGGCCCTGAGCGGTGCGGCGCATCACGGTCATCTGCCACAGGCGGTCCTGCGCGTGGGCATAGCCGAGGCCAAAGAACACGTCCGGGTCGGTTTCGGCCAGAATATGGGGGACGTTGGCGGTGTCGCGGATGATCTCGACCGGGGCGGTTGGTCCGTTGACTTCAACGGTCTGGTCATAATCCGGCAGGGATTGGCTGGCCAGGAAATACACCAGCCCCACAGCGGCCAGGGCCAGCAGGATCAGACCCGTTGTAAGGCGCAACAGCCAGCGAAAAACGAAACCCATTTGTGGCCTTTAATCCCGATCCATTTTCGATTTCAGCAAGATTAGTGGATGGCCGGGCTGACCGAAAGAGGAACAGCCCGGGAATATTCGTGTTTCCAGAACTATAAATGAAGAACCCCGCCACAGCGGGGGGGGCTGATGGCGGGGACCGTTCGAGGGGCGCGTGGTAGCCCGGAGTTACGGAATGATCCGCGTGTATTTGGTGCCTTCGACCGTGGCGCCGAATTTCAAGCCGGCCTGTCCAAAGACCGCCGCCAGAACAGGAGAGCGCAGAGTGGTGGTATCGGTAGACAGCGAATCTCCGGTTGCATCGACGACGTAGCCGATATCGGCCCCGGCGGTCCAACCGTTGGAGCGACGGAAATCGTTCAGCGCGTCCTGGGTCATGAAGAACAGCACATGCGCATATTGCTGCGCGCCGATCTGCAAACCGGCGCTGCCGGATACGGCCGAGTAGTAGTCAACCGTCGCGCCCTGAATGCGCAGGGCGCCTTGCCCGTATGCGCCGCCAAAGATGAACCCGGCCTCGGTGATCAGCGGCATGACCAGCATGGCATTGGCCTTGTTGGCGATCTCAACCGTGTTGGGATAGCTCGAATACATTTCGGTCAGCGTGGCATCGACGCGGGCATCGATGGTGGCGGCGTTGGAATTGCCTACGCCGTTGCCGCAAGCTGCGGTTACCGTCAGACCGGCCATGCCAAAAGCAAAGCCACGACGGCTTAGTCGGGGTGCGTTGGAACTGCTCATGTTTTTTTTCTCTGTATAACTGCCTGATATGTCGGGTGATCCCGATCTTATGTGCAAGAATACGCCGATTGCGGCTGCGTGTCACGGGAAAGCTGAACAACCGCAGATCACAATCGGCGAAAAATTGCGACTATTTGGGGTTTTAGCCCTGCAGGAAACGGGCGACCTCCGGCGCGAAATAGGTCAGGATGCCGTCGCAGCCTGCGCGCTTGAAGGCCAGCAGGCTTTCCAGCATCACCTTCTCACCATCGATCCAGCCGTTCTGCGCCGCCGCCTGGATCATCGCGTATTCGCCCGACACCTGATAGGCATAGGTCGGCGCACCGAACGTGTCCTTCACGCGACGGCAGATGTCCAGATAGGGCATCCCCGGCTTGATCATCACCATGTCGGCGCCCTCGGTCAGGTCGCGTTCGATCAGGCGCAGGGCTTCGTTCGAATTGGCCGGGTCCATCTGATAGGTCTTCTTGTCACCGGTCAGCGCGCCCGAGGCCCCGACCGCATCGCGGAACGGCCCGTAAAAGGCGCTGGCGTATTTCGCGGCATAGCTAAGGATCATCACGTTCTGATGCCCCGCCGATTCCAGCGCCTTGCGCATCTCACCGATGCGGCCGTCCATCATGTCGGACGGGCCGATGATGTCGGCTCCGGCATCGGCCTGCGCGAGGGTCATCTTGACCAATGCCTCAACGGTCTGGTCATTCACAATTTCGCCATCGACGACGTAGCCGTCATGCCCGTTGATGTTGTAGGGGTCCAGCGCCACGTCGGTCATCACCGCGATATCGGGAGCCGCTGCCTTGATTGCGCGAATGGCGCGGTTCGACAGATTGTCGGGGTTCCAGGCCTCGGCGCAATCCTCGGTCTTCAGGCTGGGATCGGTGTAGGGAAAGATGCAGATCGCCGGAATTCCCAGCGTCTGAGCCTCGACCGCGGCCTTGGCGATCAAATCGACCGACCGGCGCACCACGCCGGGCATCGAGGGCACGGGCTCTTCCACACCCTCGCCGTCGCGTACGAAGACCGGCCAGATCAGATCATCCGTGGTCAGGGTGTTTTCCCGGACAAGCCCGCGTACAGCGTGCGACTGGCGTGCCCGGCGGAACCGGGTCAGGGGATAGGGGGCGATGGTCGGTTTCATGTCGCGCTCTCCTTGAATATTCCCGCATTGGGTGGCATGAATTCCGTGTGGTCTCAAGGGTAAGGATGGACGCGCCGGTGCGAAAAAGCCCCTCAGGACTGGGAACAAAGGGCTGACGCTTGGACTTATACTCTTCGCTATTCGAAATCATCGACATGCGCAGCTTTTCGAATCTGTGGTATTGGATTGTGCTGGCTGTGCTGTGGTCATCGGCAAGCCACTGGGCGATGGGTGTCCCGTTCGATCTGCTGGTGCGCGCCCGCCGGGTCGGAGGGCAGACCGAGCAGGACTTGCTGGATATTGTCCGGATCAACGGCAACCGAATTCTGTTCATCGTCGACAAGTCCGGGCTGATCATTCTTGGGCTGAGCTGTTTCTTTTTCACTGGCCTTGCGATGCTTGGATTTTATTATGGGATCGAGTTCGCCCAGGCCGTGTTCCTGTTGCTGTTTCCCATGTGTCTTGTGACGCTCATTAACGTTAGAGCCGCGCATAAATTGCGACGCAGTGATGGGTCGCTGGAGTTTACCGGCAAAGTTCTGACACGGTGCCGGATCTATACCCAGATCATCGGTATGATCTCGATCTTGATCACGTCGCTTTGGGGTATGTATCAGAACTTCTCGATTGGGGTTCTGGGATAGAAAATTCGGAAAGGTTAGGCGATGACGGCGCGGAACCACGTAACTGTTGGCGGCGCCCCCGAGGGGTTTGACGCGCAGCTTGTCCTGAACGAGATCGCGCGTTCCGGCGGGCCGGTTTGTCACGTCGCCCGCGACGACAAGCGGATGGAGGCGATGCGGGCCGCACTCGCCTTCTTTGCGCCTGACATGCCGGTCTTGGTGTTTCCGGGTTGGGACTGTCTGCCCTATGATCGGGTGTCGCCCAATGCGGATATTGCGGCGGCCCGTGTCGCGACGCTGGCGGCGCTGGTGCATCAGATGCCTGACCGGTTCGTGCTGCTGACCACGCTGAACGCGGCGACCCAGCGGGTGCCCGCGCGGGATGTACTGCGCGAGGCCGCGTTCACCGCACGTGTGGATCACCGCGTCGATGAAACCGCGCTGCGGAACTTTCTGGTGCGGATGGGGTTCACGCAAAGTCCGACGGTCATGGAGCCCGGTGACTATGCCATCCGGGGCGGCATCATCGACATCTTTCCGCCCGGCGAATCCGGTCCGGTGCGTCTGGACCTGTTCGGAGACGTTCTGGACGGTGCGCGCCGGTTCGATCCGGTGTCGCAGCGCACGACGGAAAAGCTGGAGGTGGTGGAACTGGCCCCGGTCTCCGAGGTCATACTGGACGAGGCCGCCATCACCCGGTTCCGTCAAAACTATCGCATCGAATTTGGGGCCGCCGGAACCGATGACCCGCTGTACGAGGCCGTCAGCGCGGGCCGCAAGCATCAGGGCATCGAACACTGGTTGCCGTTCTTCCACGAAAAGCTGGAAACCCTGTTCGACTATCTGCCAGATGCGACGATCACAGTGGACGATCAGGTCACGCCCGCGCGTCTTGCGCGCTGGGATACGATTGCCGATCAGTATGAAACCCGGCGGCTGGCGCTGGAAAACCGCTCGCGCATGGACACGGTGTATAAACCGACGCCGCCCAGTCTGCTGTATCTGGACGATGCCGCGTGGGATCAGGCCGTAGTGGATCGGCGAGTGCTGCAATTCAGCCCTCTACCGCAGGCCAGCGGTCCGGGTGTTATTGATGCGGGCGGGCGGATCGGGCGCAACTTTGCTCCGGAACGGCAACAGGAAAGCATCAGCCTGTTTGGCGCCCTGGCCAGCCATATCACCGACAAGATGGCCAAGGGACCGGTGTTGATCGCGTCCTATTCTGATGGCGCGCGCGAACGCCTGACCGGGCTGATTGAGGACGAAGGTCTGGCCGAGGCGATCCCCGTCACCAACGGCACCCGTGTGGGTAAGCGCGGGTTGCATCTGGCGGTCTGGGCCTTGGAGCATGGCTTCGAAACGCCCGACCTGACTGTAATCGCCGAACAGGACGTGCTGGGCGACCGCCTGATCCGTCAGCCCAAGAAACGCCGCAAGGCCGAGAATTTCCTGACCGAGACCCAATCCCTCAGCCCCGGTGATCTGGTGGTGCATGTGGACCACGGCATCGGGCGTTACATGGGGATGGAGGTCGTCACCGCTGCCGGTGCTGCCCATGAGTGCCTTCTGCTGGAATATGCCGAGCAAGCAAAGCTGTATCTGCCGGTCGAGAACATCGAGCTGCTGTCGAAATACGGCCATGACGAAGGGTTGTTGGATCGGTTGGGCGGCGGTGCATGGCAGGCCAAAAAGGCCAAGCTGAAAGAGCGCATCCGCGAGATGGCGGACAAGCTGATTCGCATTGCCGCCGAGCGCGCCTTGCGCAAGGCTCCGGTCATGGACCCGCCGCCGCACGCATGGGAGGAGTTCAGCGCACGCTTTCCCTATCAGGAAACAGACGACCAGTTGCGTGCGATATCCGAGGTGATGGAGGACATGCACTCTGGCGCGCCGATGGATCGTCTGATCTGTGGCGATGTGGGCTTTGGTAAAACTGAGGTTGCCATGCGCGCGGCCTTTGTTGCTGCAATGTCCGGGGTGCAGGTTGCGGTTGTTGCGCCGACCACGCTGCTGGCCCGTCAGCACGCGGCGTCATTCAAGGACCGCTTCCGGGGTTTCCCGCTGGAGGTGCGGCAGCTGTCGCGTTTTGTTTCGGCCAAAGAGGCGCAGCAAACCCGCGACGGGCTGGCGCGCGGCACGGTGGATATCGTGATCGGCACCCATGCGCTGCTGGCCAAGGGGATAAGGTTCAACAACCTCGGCCTGCTGATCATTGACGAGGAACAGCACTTCGGCGTCGGGCATAAGGAACGGCTGAAGCAGTTGCGTTCAGACATTCACGTCCTTACCCTGACCGCCACGCCGATTCCGCGGACGCTGCAGCTGTCGCTGACCGGCGTGCGCGATCTGTCGATCATCGGCACGCCTCCGATCGACCGTCTGGCGATCCGAACCTATGTCAGCGAATTCGACGCGGTCACAATCCGCGAGGCACTGTTGCGCGAACACTATCGCGGCGGGCAGAGCTTCTATGTGGTGCCGCGCATCTCGGACCTGCCCGAGATCGAAGAGTTTCTGAAAGAACAATTGCCCGAACTGACTTATGTGGTGGCACATGGGCAGATGGCGGCGGGCGAACTCGATGACCGGATGAATGCGTTTTATGACGGTAAATACGATGTGCTGCTGGCGACCACGATTGTGGAAAGCGGGCTGGATATCCCGACCGCGAACACGATGGTGGTGCACCGGGCGGATATGTTCGGTCTTGCGCAGCTCTATCAAATTCGCGGACGGGTAGGGCGGTCAAAGACCCGCGCTTACGCCTATCTCACTACCAAACCCCGCGCGCGCCTGACCGCGACGGCCGAGAAACGCCTGCGGGTTCTGGGTTCGCTGGACACGCTGGGGGCGGGGTTCACGCTGGCCAGCCAAGATCTCGATATTCGCGGTGCGGGCAACCTGCTGGGCGAGGAACAATCCGGCCAGATGCGCGATGTCGGCTATGAGCTGTACCAGTCGATGCTGGAAGAGGCGATTGCCAAGATCAAAGCCGGTGAGATGGAAGGGCTGTCGGACGCCGATGATCAATGGGCGCCGCAGATCAATCTGGGCGTGCCGGTTCTGATCCCCGAGGACTACGTGCCCGATCTGGACGTGCGGCTGGGCCTTTATCGTCGCCTGTCGTCATTGTCGACCAAGGTCGAACTGGAAGGGTTCGCCGCCGAACTGATCGATCGTTTCGGAACATTGCCGAAAGAGGTCAACACCCTGATGCTGGTCGTGCGCATCAAGGCCATGTGCAAACGCGCGGGCATTGCCAAGCTGGACGGCGGGCCGAAGGGTGCCACGATCCAGTTCCACAATGACAAGTTCGCGTCGCCTCAGGGGTTGGTCGAATTCATCCAGAACCAGCGCGGGCTGGCCAAGGTCAAGGACAACAAGATCGTCGTGCGTCGCGACTGGAAGAATGACAGCGACAAGATCAAGGGCGCATTTGCCATCGCCCGCGATCTGGCCGAAAAGGTCTTGGCCGAGAAGAAAAAGGCGAAGATTTAGTCTCAGAGTTTAGCTTGTGCTATTCAGATGCCGTATTTCTCGGCGGTTTTGGATTTTGGCATGTACAAAGCTCTTTTTGCTTTTCTGTGTATTGCTCTGCCGGCCTCTGCCGCCCCGCCGCAGAAGCTGGAGGTCATCGGAACCTTTGAAGAGTTCGATGAACATGGCGATGAAGTCGAACAAGGCGCGTCGGTGAATGTCAGCGGTGTGGCCTGTATGGCTAATGGACTGTGTTTTGCTGCCGCCGACGAGGGGCGTTTTGTTCAGGCATTTAAGCTAGAGAAGGACGCTCTGTTCGTCGGACAGCGGGTTTACATGGCCGAAACCAAGGACAAGAAGAAGTCCGAGCTGAAGGACTTTGATCTGGAGGGTGTGACGGCCGCGGGCGATAACCTGATCGTGGTGGGTTCGCATTCGCGCGGGCGGAAAAGCTGCAAATCGCCAAAGCGCAACACGCGTATTTTCTGGGGAAAGGTGACACCGCAGCATATCGGCACCCGGGTTCCTTTGTCGCAACAAGCGGTATCGCTTGAGCCGCTTTTTGGGCAATTCAATCAGTTGGGCGCAGCCTTCGATGTTCCGTTGCAGCAAAATGGCCTGAATATAGAAGCGATTGCAGCCGTGGATGGCTCAGTGCTGATCGGGTTCCGCGCACCCTATCCAGAAGGTGAACCAACGCGGGTTTTTGTCGCCGAATTCCCACTGAGTGCGTTGGAAACCGGCGATTTTTCCGCAGCTGCTTTGCACGAAATCCCGGTCTCAGCCGAGAAGGGGCGCGGGATCAGGGGGATGGAGCAGTCTGGTGAGGATGTGTTCCTGCTGCTGGGGGATGCAGGGGCCGGTGCCGGTTCCAAGCCCGGATGTGACCAACCGAGCCCGCACCTTACGGGAACCTTCTCGTTACACCGGTGGCAAAAGGGGGATGCTGCTGCAGAGCATGTGATGGACATCGTTCCGCCCGATCCCGAGTGGAAGGCCGAAGGTCTTTTGCCACTGGATGCCACACGGTTTGTTATCTTTTTCGATGGGCCACCAAATGGTAGCCCGCATATCTACAGCGCCGACTAGTCACCGCTGACGAAGGTGCACAGCTGCCATTCACCAGCCTCCGATTTCACCAAAGCGGCACGGTAGCCTGTCATGGGCCACAGGTAATCACGGTGCATGTAGCCCCGTGTCCCATCGGTCAGCAGCACCTGTTGATATTCCGAGCTGGCCTGAAAATCGCGGATGATGGCGATCTCGTGGCTGATCAGGCCAACGGTCGGTGCGTTGCGATCACCCGACTGACGAAGGGCAACGTCTGAACCGGTGACGTAGTAGGCCATGAACGGATCCAGCGAGGCGGGCAGGGTGATCTGCCACTGGTGCGGCATCCAGAACTCGCCTTCGTCATCGAAATAGCCGGGCTGGGACAGGGTGTTTTCCAGATCGGACCAATACGCCTCGCGCAGGGTATCCGCGTTTTTGCGGTGCTCCTCCGACAGGGTTTCCGGGTTCAGGATCAGATTGGCGCGCAGCTCGTCCGGGCCGCCGTTTCCTCCGTGGCTCAGGTAGATATCCGGGCAGGCTGCCGCGACCACGGCATCAGTGTCCCGCGCGGCCACCCTGGCCAGCAGTGCATCGCGAAAGGCTACCAGCGACGGGTCCTGCGCGGCCTGATCGACCGGAGGGAAAGACTGACGATCCGCAAGGGCGGGGCCGCAGAGCAGGGCGCCCAACAACAAGGCGTATTTCATTCGGCGGCCCTCATCGCCGCCTGAGCGCAGAAGCAGGACGCGCCCACTGCCCGGTCAGCGCGCGCCAGCGCCAGATCGAGCCGTTGTTTTATCTGCACGATCTCAACGGTTTCTCCACGCGCTTCCAGGCAGTCATGCAGGCCCTTGAGGCTCCAGACATTGTCCGGATGGATTGAGGCGCGGCTGAGCGTTCCGGCCAACCCCAGATCCTCGCGATAGGCCGCTTCGGCCTCGGCCACGTGCCCCTGTTCGAACAGCAACGCCCCCAGCGCATGGCGGGTCGGTTGCATCCAGCCCCATGGTTCGTCGTAGGGCAACGTGTCGTCCAACTCGACCGAGCGCCGCAGATGAGCATAGGCAATCTCATAGTTGCCTTTGCGGTATTCGATCTCTCCGCGCAGCATTTCGGCCGCGACCTCCAGCAGATCGATCACACGGTTGTTGTGCAGCAGGCGGGTCTCGGGGACACAAGCCTTGGCGGACAGAAACAGCTGTTCCTCGGCCTCTGCCTCGGCGACCTGATCGGTGGCGGCATGGGCAATGGCGCGGGCATAGTGGGTGGTCGCGGTCAGCGTGCGATAGAGGTCAGGGTCCGAGGGCAGCTCCAGCGCCTTGGCCTCTTCCCATCGGCCAAAGCGGATCAGGATATGCGGGCCCATCGACATGTAGCTTTCGAAGTAATCCGCCATTGGCGGGCTTTCGATGCGCAGCATTTCCTCAGGCGTGGTATCCCACATGCCTTGATTGGCGCGCAGGGCGGGTTCCATCTGTCCAATGAAAAGCGCGCCATAGATGACAAAGTGAAAATCGTGCTGGCGATATCCGGTATAGATGTTGAAGGCGCCTTCACGCTCAAAATACTTCAGATCGGCCTCAATGGCTTTTTCGTTCCAGTAAACGACGTTGTGATAGTGCCCGCAGAGCACGTCGATATGGGTGGGCATGTGCACCAGATGGCCCGCATCAGGGACCAGCGTGCGCAGCACATCCCCGGCCTTGAGCGCCTTTTCCGGTGTCGGTGACATCTCCATCAGGTGCACATAAAGATGCAGCAGGCCCGGATGCGACATTGCACCGGGGTCATTGGCCATCGCGTCCTCCAATGCCTTCTGCGCCTCAACCGTGGCTGCGCCTTTGGTGGGTTGGCCGGTGCTCAGGTCCCACATCTGCCAGGGGGTCAGGTTCAGCAAAGCCTCGACATAGATGGTGCGCAGGTCCAGATGATCGGGCTGCTCGGCAAAGGCCGCGCGCATGGCGTCAGCGAAATCGTGATCCCAGCGGTGCATGTCCGGGATCGGGTCACGCTGCGGGTATCGGGCGGGCAGGGCGCGGATCAGGGCCTGTTCGACCGGGGTGCAGCTGTCCAGCAAAGCCAGCGCCCGTTGCGCCGCATCGTAGGCCTGCGCCAGCGCCTTTTGCCGCCCGCGTTCGTCCTGCAAATCCCAGGGCAGGTTATAGTTCGGACCAGCCGCGTAAGCGACACCCCAATGTGCCATGGCGCAGGTCGGATCATGTTCGGCTGCACGCTGGAAACAGACCACGGCCTCTTCGTGGTTATAGCCGTAGGTCCAGACCAATCCCCGGTCGAACCATAGCTGGGCCTCGGGTGATGATGTGGTGACCGGACAGGAATGGGACCCCAGATCGTAATCGTACCTCATTGAACACCTCCCCTCGGATCAAGGGAAGGTTAGCGGGATTCGTGCAGTCTGCACAGGTCAGGCGGGCAGTCTGTTTTCGATCCGGCCCATATGCAGCATCAGGCCAAAGCCGGTCACGCTCATGACCAGAATACCGGTTGTCAGCGGGGTCAGCGAGCCGTCGAACAGCAATCCGATAGGGGCCGCGATGGCCGCAGCCAGAACGGTCGAGACCGCACCGATGACCGAGGCCGCCATGCCGGCGATATGGCCCATTGGCTCCATCGCGATGGCGTTCAGGTTGCCCATCGTCATGCCCGCCATGAAAAAGATCGAGGTCTGCCAGAACACGAACACCGCAAAGGACAGGTTCGGCGAAAGGGTCATTGAATTCAGTATGAAAACCCCAATTGTAATCGCGATCTGTGCACCCAATGCCCAGGTCACAAGCCGCCGCATCCCCACCCGGATCACCAGCGCCGCGTTCAGCAGGCTGGCGGATCCCGATATCAGGGCGACGAAACCGAACCAGAAAGGGAAGCTGTCGGCGCTGTCGTGGATCACGTCATAGATCGGCTGCACCATGGTCAGCGTGGTGAATAGCATACCCAGGCACAGGGTTTGCACGAAAATCGAAACCCGGACGGTGGGATGAGTGAACATCTCGCGCGCGGCCGATGCCATCAAGGGCAGGCGCAGCGGTCTGCGATTTTCGGGTTTTAGTGACTCCGGTAGGCGCAAGCCCATCCAAACCACGGTGATCACCGAGAACAAGATGAACGAGACAAAGATCCCGCGCCAACCTGTGAGGGCGATCATCCCGGCACCAAGCATCGGCGCAACGGCTGGTACGAGTGTAAAGATCATCATGGCGATGGACACGATCCGCGCCATTTCACGGCCCGAGTACAAATCCCGAATGATGGCCATGGCAACCACGCGCGGCGCGGCGCAGCCAAAACCTTGCACGACCCTTGCAATCAGCAGCAGTTCCAACGAAGAGCTGGCCCAGGCCACGGCAGCAGACACGATGTATAAAGCCGAACCGGCGTAGATCACCGGCTTGCGTCCGAACGCATCTGACAGCGGACCCATGAAGAACGTACCGATCCCCATGCCCAGCACGAAAGAGGTCAGGATCAACTGCGCCCGGTTGATGTCTTCGGGGCTAAGCTGTGCGCCGATCTCGGGCAAGGCGGGCAGCATCGAGTCAATGGAGAACGCAATCGTCGCAAACATCATTGCGACAAGTGCGATGAACTCACCCTTTGACATGCGATTGGCCATTGCGCCCTCCTGACCTGATCGCGCTATCACGACAGGTCAGGCGGCGCTAGGCATCAATGCGCACAGACCCCTGTGCTAATTTGCAGGGGAGGCCTCAAGTTGAGACATGATCTCGCCGATTACTTTTTCCCACATTTCAGGTGGTTGCGCACCGGGAACAGCGTGCTGGTTGGCCACAATGAAGGTCGGCACCGAACTGACGCCCATCTGACGCGAATGGCTGTCGCGATTGCGGATGTCCTCGCGGTCGGCGTCGGATTTCAGCAGTTTCAGAACCACGGCCGCGTCCATGCCGACACTATCGGCGATATCGGCCAGAACCTCGTGGTCGCCGATATCGCGGGCCTGCACGAAATAGGCATCGAACAGGGCGTCCACGACCTCGTTTTGCTTGCCCTCGATCCCGGCCCAGTGGATCAGGCGGTGGGCGTCCAGCGTGTTTGGGGTGCGTTTCATGCCTTCGAAATCGATGCTCAGCCCGGCCTTCTCGGCGTGTTCGACAACCGGGGCATAGGCCTGAACGGCACCGTCCTTGCCGCCGAATTTGCGTTCCAGATACTCGCGGCGGTCCATGCCTTCATCCGGCATGTCCGGGTTCAGCTGGAACGGGTGCCATTCGATCACCATCGGATGATCCGGGATTGCGGCCAGCGCCTTGTCCAGATGGGTTTTGCCGATGTAGCACCACGGGCAGATCGGATCGGACATGATGTCGAGTTTGACGGTCTGGGTCATGGTGTGGTCGCCTTGAAATAGGCCGGCAGAGCCCGGCGCAGGAGTTTGCCGTTGCCACCGGTCGGAAGTTCGGGCAGGTGGATGAACGCGCGCGGCTGTTTGTACCGCGCCAGATTTGCCTCCACATAGGTTTGCAAGGCCGCGTCGTCCAGCTTTTCCGGCCCGGTATAGAAGGCGGCGATCACGAATGTGTCTTCTTTGACCTCAACCGCCGCCGCTCCGACCTGGGAGATGCCGGGGAATTTAACCAAGGTGGCCTCAACCTCGACCGGTGAGACGCGATAGCCGCCCGCATTCATCATGTCATCGTCGCGGCCCAGATAGGTGATCTGCCCGTCGACGGCCATGGCGCCCTGATCACCGGTCAGGAACCAATCGCCCTGCATCCGCGCCTCGGCCTCGTCCGGCGCGTTCAGATAGGTCAGCATCAGGCCAGGGTCCGAGCGGTGAATGGCGATGGTGCCCTCTTGCCCCTGATGCACCGGGCCATCCGGCCCGAGGATCGCGATCCGGCGACCCGGTTGGGGTTGCCCCAGCGACTCGCCTCGCGCGGGATGGGCCGGACTGGAGGAGATGAAGGTGGAACACTCGGACATGCCATAGGCTTCGTAGAGTTCAGTCCCGGTCGCCTCGACCCATTGTGCGTGCAGGTGCCGCGACAGTTTTTCACCGGCGCAGAGGCCATGGCGGAGCGTAGGCAGGTGCAGGTCCTCCGGCGTTTTCAGCAGCTTGCGAAACACGCCGGGGGCTGCCGCAAAGATCGTCGCGCGGTGCTGCCGCAGCAAGGCGGGCAGGGCGCCCGGATCGGTTCCAGGTTCGGGGATCAAAGCGGTCGCGCCAATGGTCCAGGGATCCATCAACCCGGTGCCCAGCGTATAGGTCCAGTTGAACGCGCCCGCGTGGCACAGGCGATCCGTATCCCGCAGCCCGTACCAACCATCCACCATCATCTGACGTGCCCAGATCGCGCGATGCGCATGGGCCACGGCGCGCGGTTTGCCGGATGTGCCCGAGGTATAGACGACATAGGCCAGCCGCTCGGGGTCGCCCATTTGAAACTCGGCCGGGCGCAGAGTGCGCATTTCAGTCAGTGCAGACAATGCGATCTGCAGCGGGTGCGGTGCGCAGGCAACAGTCGGGTCCCGCAGAATGGCGGCCGGTTTCAATTCCGCGATCATGCGTTCGGTTTCCGGCTGGGTCAGTTGCGAGGATGTCGGCACGGGTACGATCCCCACCGCAATCGCCCCAAGATAGGCAATCGGGAAATCAACCGTGTTCCCCAGCCGCATCAGCGCAATGTCACCCGGTATCAGCCCTGCGCGCAACAAGCCGGTGGCGGTGCCCAGAATGGCGGATCTGAGCGCGCGATAAGTCCAGTCCTCGGCGCCGTCGGAACGCAGCACAGACAACGCAATCTTCTCCGGATCATCATCCGTTCGGCGCAGCACATGAGCGGCCAGATTGAATGGCGCGGGGCAAGGCAGCGGCGGCCCCTGATCAAAAACAGACAGCATGGCCACTGGCTACCTTGGTGCTTGGCGCGTTGCAAGCGGCACGGGCTGGGCCTATAGAGTTGACCCATGAGCACCAATGAACAGCCTTCCCTGATCCGCATTGCCCGGGATTCGGGCGACCATGCCGAGCTTGAACCGCTTGATCTGGGCGCGCGCGTGCGTCAACTGCGCAAGGCGCGGAACTGGACGCTGGAACAGGCGGCCACGCAGGCCGGGCTTGCACGCTCGACCCTCAGCAAGATCGAAAACGGCCAGATGTCGCCCACCTATGACGCGCTGAAAAAGCTGGCGATCGGGTTGGAAATATCGGTGCCGCAGCTGTTCACGCCGCCGCAACGCGATCAGGTGATCGGGCGCATGGCGGTGACGCGGATGGGTGAAGGCGCCGCGCATCCCACGACGACGTATGAACATGAGCTGTTGGCCGAGAACCTGACGAAAAAGCAGATGCTGCCCTATCGCGCCCGCGTGCGTGCGCGATCAATGGATGAGTTTGAGGGCTGGGTGCGTCACGATGGTGAAGAATTCCTGTATGTGCTGACAGGGGTCGTCCAGCTTTATACCGAGTTCTACGAACCCGTCGAAATGCGTCGGGGGGACAGCGCTTATTACGACGGCAGCATGGGGCACAACGTGATTTCGGTCAGTGACGAGGATGCAACGATCCTCTGGGTTACGTCACTTGCTTAGTGACCGGCTGAACTCGCGGTTCAGGCCTTCGGTAAACAGAAAATCCTCAAGTTCTTCGTGTGCTTCATTCACGGTCAGGTGGTGGCGTTCGGCCAAATACGCTTCGAACCCTTTGCGGTCTTTGCTCAGCCGCACCTTGTCCTGATCGCGCAGGTTCGGAAAACGCCGTTTTGCGCGGGAATACATAGCGTCCCAGTCTTGCGTGAGGTCAGTCCAGTTCAACATTTGTCAGCTATCCGTATTTAGGGTTTCACGGCTGCTCGGCCCTCATATCAGGGTACGGAGGGCGCCGGAATCCGCGCGCATGACAAAATGTCGCACCATGTTTGATCTGACGTTGGGTCAAAGAGGCCCGCCACGCTGATCGCGCGACGGGCCTACGGACCTGAGGTGTGAGTGAGTGGAGGCCGGTCCGCAAAACCAAAGTGTGACGCGTCGAATGATCATCTATCTAACGAATTTATCATAATTTATCGGGTCAACCGGTGCGTCTAAATACAGTTAGGCTATCTCGTTGGGATGGGATCCGTAAAGCCCCTTGTGGCTATTTTTCAACTTTTAGCTGGAAATGGGTGGTGTTTCTATATGTAGAGAAAGGATGCAGATCGATGCACGATATATGGCGTGCGTCAAAACGTGTGCTGAAATCCGCCGAAAGGTGCGACCATTTGGCATTGCACTTCCTGGCGCATTCACCTGCAGATGAAAGAAACCACCGCGTGGAAGGCCCTGAGGCCTATCACGCCGATAACCAGCCCGATTTGGTCACTCTTCGTACCACCAAACCTGCGGCATATACTCCGGTCCATCACCATAGATCGGCACCGTCTGGGGCTGTTTCAGTTCTTTGGCGTGGGCAATGCGCCCGACGTCGAAATTCCAGATCGGGATGATATAGCGCCCGGCGGTCAGAACCCGGTCCAGCGCACGGGTGGCCGCCACGAAATCCTCATGACTTTCCGAGGCCAGCATGGCGTCGATCAACCCATCCACAGCCGGAGAAGCAACCCCCATCAAGTTGCGCGTACCCTGAGTGTCGGCGTTTTCGCTGCCCCAATACAGACGCTGTTCGTTGCCCGGTGACAGGGACAGGGCACGGCGGAAAAAGGTCATGTCGAAATCCAGTTCAGCTTGGCGGCCGGTGAACTGGGCGCTGTCCACCTGTTCAACAGTGACCTGAATGCCCAGCCGTTCAAGTGCGCGGGTATAGATTTCGATGGCCGTCTGACCTTCGGTGTCCCCCTGTTGCAGCAGGACGGTGATAGCGAAGTCCTTGCCGTTCTGATTTCGCAGCACGCCGTCCTGAACGGTCCAGCCTGCTTCGGTCAGCAGCTTGTTTGCCTTGCGAATATTGGCGCGGTTGCGGGCTGAACCGTCACCGACGGGCAGGGCATAACCTTCCAGCGTGCCGGGAAGGAGGTCGTCTGCATAGGGCTGTAACAACTCGGCAACGCGACCGGTGGCCGGGCCGGGCAGCATACCCAGATCAGAACCCGAGAAATAAGAGGCGATCCGGGGTTGCGCGCCGCCGGTGATCGTATCGTTGATGTATTCGAAATTGAACGCCAGCAGCAGGGCCTCGCGCACACGCCAGTCATCGAAGGGGGCTCTTCGGGTATTCATGACAAACCCGGTCATGCCCGAAGGTTTGCCGTGCGGGATCTCGGTCTTGATGACGTCGCCGCGTTGCACGGCGGGGAAGGTGTACTGGGTGTCCCACTTGTCGGCGTTGAACTCCCGTATTGCCGTCAGTTCGCCGGCCTTGAACGCCTCGAACAGAACTGTGCCGTCGCCGTAAAACTCGATCCGCATCTCATCGAGGTTCATGGTGCCGCGGCGAAACGGAATATCGGCGCCCCAATAGTCGGGGTTTCGGCGCAGGGTCACATAGCGACCGGCCTCATAGTTTTCGACCACATAAGGCCCCGAGCCGATGGGCACATCATGAAGTGTGGCGTCAGCGAAATCCTTCCCCTCCCACTGCGCTTTTTGCAGGATCGGACGCAGGCCGGCGATCAGCGCCAGTTCCCGGTCCGGTTCGTTGAAGGTGATCCGCACCGTGCGCGGGCCGGTCTGTTCGATGCTGTCGATCTTGCCCCACAGCCCGCGATAGCGCAGATGCCCTTCGGTGCCTAACGTCCGGTATGACCAGATGACATCATCCACGGTCACCGGGCCGCCATCCGAAAACCGGGCGTTTTCGCGCAGGGTAAATTCGACCCAGGACCGGTCGGGCGCGGTCTCAACTGATTCGGCTAACAACCCGTAAAGAGTGAAAGGTTCGTCCCAGGATCGGCCCATCAGGCTTTCGTGGGTCCAGAACCTTAACTGCCACGGCGCGGTGCCTTTCTGTACGAAGGGGTTCAGACTGTTAAAGCCGCCTGTATTGCCAAAAACAACTTTGCCGCCTTTCGGTGCCTCGGGGTTGGCATAGGGTAGAGACACAAAATCCGGTGGTAGGGCGGGGTCACCGTACATAGCTATGCCATGGACCGATTCTGCATGAGCAATTGTGGCAGCAAAAACAGAAGCGATTCCCGCAATCACAGGGCGAACGGGGCGTAGAAAATCGGGGCGCATTTTGGAAACAATCCTGCTCTGGCCTTATTTTGTTGGGATTCATCGTACCGATGATTTTTCTTGTTTTCAAACTTTTAGCTTGGACGAAGGCAGGGAATTGCGTATAAAGGGTGCACTGCTCGATAGGTTTCTTGCCTGTATGAAACCTGCCTCAATAACTTAACGCCCGCTTCGCGCGGGCGTTTTTTTTGGCATTTTTTCGTGTGGCTCCGGAACCTGTATGTTTCCCCGTTTTCTTTGCAGATGCAGCATGGCACTGTGCGCGAAACGCAGATTTTGAGGGAGAGAGCCCATGAACCTTTCGGGAAAAACGGCGATCATCACGGGATCGAATTCGGGGATCGGTCTGGGCGTCGCGCGCGAGCTGGCGAAAGCCGGGGCCGATGTGGTTCTGAACTCGTTCACCGATCGGGGTGAAGATCACGCGCTGGCCGCTGAGATCGCGCAAGAGACCGGCACCAAGGCGCGCTATATCAAGGCAGACATGTCTGTTGGCGGTGAATGCCGCGCGCTGATCGAAAAGGCAGGGGCCTGCGATATCCTGGTGAACAACGCGGGGATTCAGCACGTCGCGCCGATCGACCAGTTCCCGGTGGACAAATGGGATGCGATCATTGCGATCAACATGAACTCGGCCTATCACACCATGGCGGCGGCTCTGCCGATGATGCGTGCGGCCGGGTGGGGGCGGATCGTGAATATCGCCTCGGCGCATGGTTTGACCGCGTCACCCTATAAGGCGGCCTATATCGCGGCCAAGCACGGGGTCGTCGGGATGACCAAGACCGTGGCACTGGAAACCGCGCAAGAGCCGATCACCTGCAATGCGATCTGCCCGGGCTATGTGCTGACGCCGCTGGTCGAGGCGCAGATTCCCGACACGATGAAAGAATACGACATGAGCCGCGAGGACGTGATCAAGAACGTCATGCTGGAACGTCAGCCCTCGAAGGAGTTCGCGACGGTCGAGCAGCTGGGCGGCACCACCGTGTTCCTGTGCTCGGATGCAGCGGCACAGATCACGGGTACGACGATTTCGGTGGATGGTGGCTGGACGGCCCTTTGATCATTACGCCACAAGGGAGCAAGTGTTGAGTTTCTGGGCAATATTTAAGCCATGGCTATGGGTAATTGTCGGAGCTGCGCTCGCAGGATGGCAAGTTAGCATTGGAGATGCACCGGGTGCCGCGTTTTTTTCGGGAATATCGGCATTTTTGGCCTCAGCCATCATGGGATGAAGAATTTGGTGTATCGACGATAATACTGCAAAAGAGCGTTGGGTTGAGTATTTCGGACGAGGTTCAGGAGAAGAAGTGGCGACGGCGCGCTTTATCACATGGGTGTTTTCGTTGGTGTCATTCGCTTTTTTGATCTCGTTTTTGACCTATTTGGTTGATCCATATGTTTGGTTGGGATTGTCAGACGGGCTTCATGCAGCTGATAGTTTTCCCCTCTACCGATTACTGGGTTTT
Organism: Ruegeria sp. MALMAid1280; assembly: GCF_049195285.1. NCBI lineage: Bacteria > Pseudomonadati > Pseudomonadota > Alphaproteobacteria > Rhodobacterales > Roseobacteraceae > Ruegeria > Ruegeria sp. MALMAid1280. The sequence goes on from NZ_JBMIRT010000049.1 coordinate 407,300, forward strand.
ATCGTTTTTGGAATTGCGGCTGCTTCGTTTCTACAACGCCTACTTTGGCTTCAACGAAAGAGAGACCCACAGTGAAACGGATCAATCTGGCCTTGCAGGGCGGTGGGGCGCATGGCGCGTTCACCTGGGGTGTGCTCGACCGGCTGCTGGATGAGGAAGATATCGAAGTTGCTGCGATCACCGGGACCTCAGCCGGGGCGCTGAACGGGGCTGCGTTCAAGTCCGGTATGGTGCGGGATGGGCGCGACGGTGCGCGTGCCAATCTGAACGGGCTGTGGGAGCGGATGGGCGCGGTCGGTGACATGCGCCTTGCCAACTGGATGCAGGCCCTCGAACCCGCGCAAATTGCACAGGCGATGGAGTATTCTCTGCCGTTCTCCGTAGGGGATGCCTGGTCGCGGCTGGTATCGCCCTATGCCTATGGTCCGTTCTACCGCAACCCGCTGGAGCCGGTGGTGGACCGGTTCAACTTCGATGAGATCTGCGCCGACGAAGGCCCGCGTTTGCATGTCTGTGCCACTTGTGTGCGCAGCGGCAAGATTCGGGTGTTCACCGGGGATGAGATCTCGACGGATGCCATTCTGGCCTCGGCCTGTTTGCCGACGCTGTTTCAGGCGGTTGAAATCTTCGATCCCAAATCGGGCCGGACCGAGGCCTATTGGGATGGCGGCTATACCGGCAACCCGGCGCTTTACCCGCTGTTCAACAACGATCTGCCTGATGACGTGGTGATTGTGAACATCAACCCGCTGGAACGCGTCGAGGTGCCGAAGACACCGCAGCAAATCCAGAACCGCATCAACGAGATCAGCTTTAACTCCTCGCTGTTCCGCGAGTTGCGCGCGATCAGTTTCGTTCAGCGTTTGCTGGCCGAAGGCAAGCTGAAGGCCGGAGAGATGAGCCGCGTTCTGGTCCACATGATCGCGGATGACGCGTTGATGAACGATCTGTCGGTGGCGACAAAGACGGTGCCGAACCCGGTGATCCTGAATAAGCTGAAAGAGGCCGGACGCGCGGCGGCTCAGCGGTTTATCTATGATCACAAAGCTGATCTGGGTGAACGCAGCACTGTGGACCTGCCGGAAATGTTTGGCTGATTATTCCGGCGGCTGCGTCGGGTCTTTTTCGTTCGGATAGACAAGCCCGGCGGAAATCACCAGCTTTGCGGCCTCTTCGATCGACATGTCCAGCAGGATCACGTCCTCTTCGGGAAAGAACAGCAAAAAGCCCGAGGTCGGGTTGGGCGTGGTCGGGACGAAGATACTCAGCAGTTGACCACCTGTTTCAGCGCGTTCGCTGACCTCGCCCTTGGCGGTGGTCGAGACGAACCCGATCGCCCAGATACCGCGGCGGGGGTACTGGATCAGGCAGGCCTTTTCGAAGGACCGCTCGGTCTGGGCAAACACGGTTTCCGAGATCTGCTTGATACCGGAATAAACTGACCGAACGACAGGCATCCGGTTCACAAGGCTCTCGGCGAAGTGGATCAGCGAGCGACCCAGAATGCCCTTGGCGATCCAGCCGACGAGGACGGTGAAGATCAGGAAGATCACCACTCCGACGCCGCGCAGATTGACGCCCACGTATTCCTCGGGCTGGAATTGCTGCGGGATAAGCGGCAGCACCGCGCTGTCGACCCAGCCCACCACGGACCAGATCAGCCAGATGGTCAACCACACCGGCGCGATGACGACGATGCCCGTCAGAAAAGACGCGCGCAGCCTGGAGAACAGACCCGGGCGGCGGTGAGGTTCTTCGTCAAAAGGCGTGTTCATTGCAGTCCTGAGTGATGTGCCGAATTAGTTAAGCAGTCCGGGGCCTTGGTACAATAGGTTTATGTCACTCAGTCCGCGCGGCCAGCGCACGCGCGATTCCGGCTGCCAGTTTCGCGTTATTGCGGACCAGCGCGATATTGGCGGTCAGCGAGCGGCCCTCGGTCCGTTCGTAAATTCGCTGCAGCAGGTAGGGAGTGACGCCTTTGCCGGTGATCCGGTGTGTGTCAGCATCGGCCTGAGCCGAGGCGATGATGGGGGCCAGCTCCTCGGACGGAATCTGATCGGCGGCTGGGATCGGGTTGGCGACCAGCTGTCCTCCGGGCAGGCCAAGCGCGCGGCGGGTGGCGTGGGCCATGGCGATGCCTTGGGCGCTGTCCATACGCAGGGGCGCGGCATAAGGCGATTTGGCCGACCAGAAGGCGGGGAATTCGTCCTGCCCGTGGGCGATGACCGGAACGCCCAGCGTTTCCAGTACTTCCAGCGTCTTGGCCAGATCAAGGATTGCTTTCGCGCCCGCAGCCACAACCGTCACCGGTGTCTGCGCCAGTTCGTGCAGGTCAGCCGAAATGTCGAACGAGGTTTCTGCCCCCTGATGCACACCACCGATGCCGCCGGTCGCGAACACCTCGATCCCGGCGCAATGCGCGGCGATCATGGTGGCGGCGACAGTGGTGGCCCCGGTGCCGCCGGTCGAGATGCAGGCCGCCATGTCGGCGCGCGAGATTTTGGCGACGCCCTGCGCCTGGCCCAGAGCCTGAAGCTGATCGGATTCCAGCCCGACATGCAGTTTGCCGTCGATCACCGCGATTGTGGCCGGAACCGCTCCGGCGTCACGAATGTCCTGTTCGACCTGTGCCGCGACGTCGATGTTCTGAGGGTACGGCATCCCGTGGGTGATGATGGTGCTTTCCAGCGCAACGATGGGCTGGTTTGCGTCTTTGGCAGCGCGGATTTCGGCGGAATATTGGATGTCGATCACAGTGGGGTTTCTCCGGAAACGTAGGTTGCGGCGGCGTTCAGGGCGCGGGTCAGGGCCTCGTCGCAGGATGCGCCGCCGGATTCTGAGGCGATATGCGCCGCCATGAAGGTGTCCCCTGCGCCGGTCACGCGGGTGACCAGAACAGAGGGGGGTGTTTGCGTCAGGATTTCGTCCGCGCTGCCGACGGTGGCCGAGTTGCCGCCATCCGTGACCAGCACCCGCAGCGCCCCGCGGTCCAGCAGGCCTTTGGCTGCGGATTCGGAATCGGTGAACGCCCGCTGGCACAGGATGCCAGCTTCTTCGAGGTTCACGTACAGCGTCGCGCGCGCGTGTTTCAGGAAGGGCAGCAGGCGCTCTGCCTTGCCGGGCGAGGCCGGGGCCACGCGCAGATCCGCCCGCGCAAAGGCGGGGCTTTGAGCGATTTCTTCTAGCAGGGTAAGCGTCAGGTTGCCGTCCAGCGCGATTGGGCCTTCAAACGGCGCATTCTCATAGCCCAGCGGCCCGTGCATCAGGGGGCGCAGGATTTTAGCCCCTGCAGCCTCAAGCGAATGGGCATCGGCAATCGCGGCGATCAGACCGTTGGCGCCTTCGACGGCCATATAGCGATCGGTCGGCAAATCCTGAGAGCGGTAGACATGGTCCGTCATCATGCCCAGACGATTGCAGGCGGTGACCAGTTCGTCGCCTTCGGGGTCGCGGCCTATGGCGGTCAGCAGGGTTGGGGTCATACCGAACCGCACCAGCGTCATGGCGATATTCATGGCCACACCACCGGGCAGGCGGGTGATCCGCCCCGGCACGTCGGAACCTTGCCGCATGGCGCTGGCCGAGCGCCCGATCACGTCCCACAGGACCGAGCCGATACACAGGATTTCGCTGTTCTGAGTCATGACGAACTCATGCCGCAGCCCCGAGGTGGGTGCAAGGGTTAACGCTCACATCGCGTCAGTCAGGGTTTTCAGCGCGGCGACCGGATCATCTTGCGACCAGATTTCGTCTCCGATGCCGAAGAAATCGGTATGGGGTGAGAGGTCGCGGATCAACTCGGAGGTAAGGCCACCTTCGGCGACAACCGGAACCTCGATCATCTCGGACCACCATTGGAACAGGTCCTTTTCGGCGATGGTTCCGTCACCCAGAGCCGACGCGCCAACCGGACCAAAGGCCACGTAATCTGCGCCAGCCTCTCCGGCGCTCATGCCGTCATGGCTGGACGCGCTGCAGAAACTGCCGACGATAGCATCCGCACCCAGTTCCTTGCGCACAGCCCGAATGGAACGGGCTGCGTCATCCAGATGCACCCCGTCCAGCCCCAGCCGCTGCGCCAGCAGGACGTGGTTCGAAATCACGATAGCTACGTCCCGCGCATGAGCCACCTCGCGACACGCATCAGCAGCGCGGGCGATGGTGTCTTCGTCACTGCCCGCCAGTGCTAGCCGGATACAGGCAACCTCGGCTCCGTCCAGCACGCGACCCAACTGTTCGGGGAAAGTGCTGAGCGCAATGGTCGGAGGCGTAATCAGGTAAATCTGCGGCTGCTCGGGGGTGTCCATGGCGCGTCCTTCGGCTTTTGTCTTTGGCGCGGTTTAGCGGATTGCGCCGGGGAAGCAAACTTTTATGCCCAATAAAGGCGCAATTGATCGACCCAACGCCTTGCCCTGCGCCAATGCGACGCTTACAGCATCCCGAAGTTTTTCCGGAGACAGTGATGCCCAGCGATAAATCTCAGCCTTCCTTTGTGCTCGTGCGCCCACAGATGGGCGAAAACATCGGTGCCGCCGCACGGGCAATGTGGAATTTCGGGCTGGACCGGATGCGGATCGTCGCCCCGCGCGACGGGTGGCCGAACCCCAAGGCCGTAGCAATGTCCAGCGGGGCCGGGCGGCTGCTGGATGAGGCGCAGCTGTTTGACGATCTGGCCGGAGCGCTCGCCGACAGTACCTTTGTTTTTGCCACCACGGCGCGGCAGCGGGGCCTGACCAAGCCGGTCTACAGCCCCGAACGCGCCATGCAGATCGCAGCCGAAAAGATTGCGGCAGGTGAGAAGGTGGCCGTGCTGTTTGGCCCCGAACGGGCAGGGCTGGAGAATGAGGACATCGCCAAGGCCAACGCCATCATTTCAGTGCCGGTGAACCCCGAATACGCCTCGCTGAACCTCGGGCAGTGTGTGCTGCTGACCGCTTATGAGTGGATGCGCCAGACCGGAGACGTGGTGCATGAGGCCACCGATCTGGGCAAGGGCGACTGGGCCACGGGGATCGAGGTTGAAAAGCTGGTCGAACATTACGAAGACCGGCTGGAAGAGGCCGGATTCTTCTATCCTCCGGAAAAGGCCGAAGGCATGAAGACCAACCTGCGCAACCTGTGGTCGCGGATGCGGATGACGCGGTCGGATGTGCAGATGTTGCACGGCATCATGCGGCAGATGGTCCGCTGGAAGGATAAGGGCTAAGGCTGGACCTCGGCCCGCCATGGCCCTAGCTTGCGGACAAATCAAGGACATGAGGACGGCATGAGCGGTAAGCGCAGCATCTTCGAAGAGGTCTCGGACACCGAGAAACAACAGGCGGTGCAGCCCGGCATGATCGACCGGGGCCGTGGCGGCGCGCGCGGGGCGATCCGCGTCTGGCTGATGATACTGTTTGCGCTGGTCGTTGTAATGATCGCCGTTGGTGGCCTCACACGACTGACCGATAGCGGGTTGTCGATCACCGAATGGCGCCCGATCACCGGGGCCATCCCACCGATGACCGAGGCCGAGTGGCAAGCCGAGTTCGACAAATACAAAGAGATCGACCAATGGCGCATCCAGAACCAGTGGATGGAGCTGAGTGATTTCAAATCGATCTACTGGTGGGAATGGGGCCACCGCCAGCTGGGCCGCGTGATCGGTCTGGTTTGGGCGCTTGGCTTCCTTGGCTTCCTCGTGGCGCGGAAAATTCCGTCCGGTTGGACCGGGAAACTGCTGATCCCCGGTGCTCTGGGCGGTGTTCAGGGGGGTGTCGGCTGGTGGATGGTCGCCTCGGGCGTGACGCAGGGCGAAGGCATGATTGCCGTCGCCAGCTATCGCCTGGCGGTTCATCTGGGGCTGGCTTTCGTAATCCTTGGCTTCCTCGCGTGGTACATCTTTGAGCTGGGTCGTGAAGAACGCGACCTGATGCAGGCCCGCCGCGCGAAAGAGGCGAAATTGTTCTCGCTGTCGACCGGCCTCATGCACTTCGCCTTTTTGCAAATACTCATTGGCGCGCTGGTGGCGGGTATCGACGCTGGTCGGTCCTATACCGACTGGCCCCTGATCGGCGGGCAACTGCTGCCGCCCGACGCGACGATGCTGGAACCGATGTGGCGAAACTTCTTTGAAAGCCCCGGTCTGGTGCAGTTCATCCACCGGTGCGCGGGATACCTGCTGTTCATCTTCGCCATCATCGTCTGGCGCCGTGGCAGCACCAGCGCGCACCCGCAGACGCGCTTTGCCTTCAACGCGGCCTTCGCGGCGCTGTCGCTGCAGGTGGTCATCGGCATCCTGACCGTGGTCTACGCGGCCCCGTGGCAGCTTGCCATCTTCCACCAGTTCATGGCCGTCGTCGTCTGGACCTTGATCCTGCGCGCGCGGTTCCTGACCGCTTACCCCATCGCCACCTCAATCCGCGGAGCCTGACCCCGATGACCGCCTATGACGACTTGATGGCCTTTCAGCGCGAAACCTCGGCCCTCGGGCAAATTGCCGGGCGTTTAGGCTGGGATCAGGAAACGGTGATGCCCCGCGGCGCGGCCCCGCAACGCGCCGAAGAAATGGCCGCGATCGAGGCGGTGCTGCACGCCCGCCGATCCGACCCGCGCGTGGCTGAATGGCTGGAACAGGCCGATCCGCAAGACGACGTCGCCCGCGCGCAACTGCGTGACATCCGCCGATCTTATGAACGGACGGTCAAAGTACCTGCCGATTTGGCGAAAGCCATCGCGCGTGTGACCTCGGCCGCGCAGGGCACCTGGGCGCAGGCCCGTGCGGATGAGGACGTGGCGGCGTTCCTACCCGTGTTGCAAGAGGTCGTTGCGCTGAAACGCGAAGAAGGCGCGGCGCTGGCGCAAGGCGGTGATGTCTACGACGCCATGGTCGAGGATTATGAACCCTATACAACGGGCGCACAGATTGCCGAGATATTCAACCAGATGCGCCCGCGTCTTGTGGCCCTGCGCGCGGCTGTTCTGGATAAACCTGCGCCGCAAGCCCTGACCGGTGGGTTCGACGAACTGGCGCAGATGCGCCTGTCGCAAAAACTGGCGACCACCTTCGGCTATGACCTGAATACTGGCCGTGTCGACAAGGCGGTTCATCCGTTTAGTTCGGGCAGCGGGCTGGACGTGCGGATCACCACCCGCACCAGCGAGACCGACCCGTTCAACTGCTTCTATTCGACCATTCACGAGGTCGGCCACGCCGCCTATGAACAGGGCATAAACCCCGCCTACGCGCTGACGCCACTGGGGCAGGGCGTGTCGATGGGCGTACATGAAAGCCAAAGCCGGATTTACGAGAACCAGCTGGGCCGCTCACGCGCTTTCACCGGCTGGCTATTCGGTCAGATGGTGAAGACGTTCGGAGATATCGGGATCATGGATGCCGACGCCTTCTATGCCACGGTGAACGGCGTCCATAACGGCTATATCCGCACCGAGGCGGATGAGGTGCAGTACAACCTGCACATCATGCTGCGCTTTGATCTGGAACGCGCCCTGATGGCCGGGGACCTGCGGGTCAGCGATCTTGAGGCTGCGTGGAACGACCGGTTCAAGGCTGATTTCGGCTATGCGGTCGATAGGCCCTCGAACGGGTGCCTGCAGGATGTGCACTGGTCGGTTGGGCTGTTGGGGTATTTCCCGACCTATTCGCTGGGCAATGTCTATGCCGGGTGCCTTTATCAGGCGCTGTGCGCTGCGGTGCCGGATCTGGATATGCAACTGGCCGAGGGCGATACGTCCGGTGCAACCGGCTGGCTGCGCGAAAACCTGCAGCGCTATGGCGGGCTGTACGCCCCGCGTGACACCATCCAGCGCGCCAGCGGGATGGAGCCGGGGCCGGAACCTCTGCTCAGCTATCTCGAGGACAAGTTCGGCAAGCTCTACGACCTGTAGCCGTCACGTTCCCGTGTTGCGGCATGGGTTTTCCTGCCGCAGCCGTTACAGTGCCTCGTAACCGTTGCCGGAGGGGGCCTTGTCAATCAGCCGCAAACTTAAAACCCAAGCAGCTATGGCGCTGACCAGTCGCCGTCTTCAGACCTCGCGCCGCTACGTGCATGAGGTCAGACGGCGGCTGGCCGGGCGACCTCATGTAGTCCGGTATTTTCACGACATATCAGATCCCTACAGTTTTTTGACCGTGCAAGTGTTGCAGCAGTTTCAGGGTAGATACGGGATCAGTCTTCAGCCCTACCTGATTTCCGGCCCGCCGCAGGACATGATGCCCGCACCCGACGAATACCGGCGCAATGCAGTCCGCGATGTTGTGCGTGTGGCAGGTCGCCTTGGTCTGGTTCCGCCAACGCTTTCCAACCCCGACCCTGAGACCATTAAGAAAGCTGAAAAGAAACTGGCCGCAGGGCTGGGCACGGATGAGTTTGCGTCGATCGCGCAGGCCGTGACACAGGCCGTGTGGACAGGAGGGCTGCTTCCGCTCGGGCCAGAGACAGACCCCATGCCTGCAAAGACTGCAGGCGATCAGGCGCTTGCTTCGGTAGGGCATTATCAAGGCGGGTGTTTTGCCTATGGGGGCGAGATCTATTGGGGGCTCGACCGGCTGCACTATCTGGAAGCCCGGTTACAAGACCTGGGTCTGGGAAAAGCGCCCGCGCCGATTGTGCCCGATATCACGCCACAGCCAGTGACCGCAAAGGGCCAAGAGATCGAGTTCTTTTTCTCCTTCCGCAGCCCGTATTCCTATCTGGCTTTTGACCGCGTTCGCGACCTTGCGCGCAAAAGTCAGGCCGATCTGATCTTCAAGCCCGTGCTGCCGATGCTGATGCGCGGATTGCCGGTGCCGCCCGCAAAGTCATCGTACATCCTGCACGATTGCACCCGCGAAGCACGGCGATTGGGTATCCCGTTCGGTTGTATTTCCGATCCCTTGGGGGCGGGGGTTGAGCGTGGTTACGCCTTACTGGGCCACGCCGAAAAGCGCGGGTGTCTGGCCGAGTATTGCTCGGCCTTCCTGTCGACCGTGTGGTCGCGAGGGATTGATGCAGCCACAGATGCGGGTTTGGCCAAAATCACGGAAGCCGCAGGTTTGAACTGGAGTGAAGCCAAGTCAGAGCTGGGTTCAACTGAGTGGCGTAATCGGGTCGAGGCCAACCAGAACCGCCTGCACGAAATCGGTTTGTGGGGCGTGCCCAGCTTCCGCGTCAACGGTCAAAACATCTGGGGTCAGGACCGCTTGTGGGTGATCTCTGATGTCTTAAACACAGACCAAAGGGCAAAGAAAAAGGCGCCGTAGCGCCTTTAACCTATTCCGAGGCTTGATCGTCGCCATCCTCATCGCCCTGATCGGCGATCCATGCGACGCTGACGACCTCTTCACCCTTGCCGGTGTTGAACACCTTCACGCCACCCGCGCTGCGGGACCGGAATGAGATTCCATCGACCGGCACCCGGATCGACTGGCCCTTGGAGGTGGCAAGCATGATCTGGTCGTCTATCTCAACCGGGAACGAGGCTACAAGTTCACCGCCGCGCATCGCCTTGTCCATCGCCGCGACGCCCATGCCACCGCGTCCGCGGACCGGGTAGTCATGGCTGGAACTCAGCTTGCCGGCACCGCCAGCTGTAATGGTCAGGATCAGGTTTTCGGCGGCCGACATCTCAGCGTATTTCTCTTGGCTGAAATCGCTGCTTGCTGCTGCTTCGTCGTCGTCTCCGGCTTCGTCCTCGGTCAATCCTGCGACGGCACGGCGCATTTTCAGATACGCAACCCGATCTTCCGGGCTGGCCTCGAAGTGGCGGATCACCGACATCGACACCACGCAGTCGCCATTGGTCAGCCTGATGCCACGCACACCGGTGGACTCGCGCGAGTTGAACACGCGCACGTCGGTGGTACGGAAGCGGATCGCGCGGCCCGAATTGGTCACCAGCATCACGTCTTCGTCTTCCGAACAGATGCGGGCGTTCACCAGTTCCACATCCTCGGGCAGTTTCATCGCGATCTTGCCGTTTCGACGCACATTGGTGAAGTCCGACAGGCGGTTGCGTCGCACATCGCCCGCGCTGGTGGCGAACACGATCTGGAGGTTCTCCCATTCCTCATCCGGCACATCCACAGGCATGATCGCCGCGATGGAAACGCCGGTCGGGATCGGCAGGATATTGACGATCGCCTTGCCCTTGCCGGTGCGGCTGGATTGCGGCAAACGCCAGGTCTTGAGCTTGTAGACCATGCCTTCGGTGGTGAAGAACAACAACTGGGTATGCGTGTTCGCCACGAAGAGGTTGGTAACCACATCCTCTTCCTTGGTCTGCATCCCCGACAGGCCCTTGCCGCCACGCTTTTGCGCCCGGAAGTCGGCCAGAGGCGTCCGCTTGATGTAACCGCCCGAGGTGACGGTCACAACCATGTCTTCACGCTCGATCAGATCCTCGTCTTCCATGTCACCGGACCAGTCGACGATCTCGGTACGGCGCGGTACGGCGAACTGCTCACGCACGCTGCGCAGCTCATCACCGATGATCGACATGATCCGTTCGCGCGAGGACAGAATATCCAGATATTCCTTGATCTTGGCGGCCAGTTCTTCCAGCTCGTCGGTGACTTCTTTCACGCCCAGTTGGGTCAGGCGTTGCAGACGCAGGTCGAGAATGGCGCGAGCCTGAACCTCGGTCAGGTTATAGGTGCCGTCGTCGTTCATCTTGGACAGAGGATCGTCGATCAGGCGCAGATAGCCTTCGATCTCGGCAGCAGGCCAGCGACGCGTCATCAGCTTTTCGCGCGCCTCGGCGGCGTCTGCCGACGACCGGATCGTGGCAACCACTTCGTCCACGTTCGAGACCGCAACGGCCAGACCACACAGGATGTGGCTGCGTTCGCGCGCTTTACGCAGGTCGTAGGCGGTGCGGCGGGCAACGACATCCTCGCGGAAGTCGATGAACGAGGTCAGGAACCGGCGCAGAGTCAGCTGCTCGGGCCGCCCACCGTTCAGGGCCAGCATGTTGCAGCCAAACGAGGTCTGCATCGGCGAGAAACGGAAAAGCTGGTTCAGCACCACTTCGGGCGTGGCATCGCGTTTCAGCTCGACCACGACGCGCACGCCGTTGCGGTCGGATTCGTCCTGCACATGGGCCACGCCTTCGATGCGTTTCTCACGTACGGCCTCGGCGATCTTCTCGATCATCGCGGCCTTGTTCACCTGATAGGGAATCTCGTCAACGACGATGGCGTAACGATCCCGGCGGATTTCTTCCACGCGGGTCTTGGCGCGGATGATGACGCTGCCGCGACCCTCCAGATAAGCTTTACGCGCACCGGACCGGCCCAGCATCACGCCGCCGGTCGGGAAGTCGGGGCCGGGGACGTATTCGATCAGTTGCTCGGACGTCAGGTCCGGGTCGTCGATCAGCGCCAGCGTGGCGTCAACCACTTCGCCCAGGTTGTGAGGTGGGATGTTCGTTGCCATACCCACGGCGATACCCCCGGCACCGTTGACCAGCATGTTCGGGAAACGGGCGGGCAGGACGGTCGGTTCCCGGTCCTTGCCGTCATAGTTGTCCTGAAAATCGACCGTCTCTTTTTCGATATCGGCCAGCAGGGCGGCGGCGGGTTTATCCATCCGCACTTCGGTGTATCGCATGGCCGCCGGATTATCGCCGTCCATCGAGCCAAAGTTGCCCTGACCATCCAGCAGCGGCAGCGACATCGAGAAATCCTGCGCCATCCGCACCAGCGCGTCATAAATCGCGCTGTCACCATGCGGGTGGTATTTACCCATCACATCGCCAACGGGACGGGCCGACTTGCGGTATGCCTTGTCATGGGTGTTTCCGGTCTCGTGCATCGCATAAAGGATGCGCCGGTGCACCGGTTTCAGGCCGTCGCGCAGATCGGGGATCGCGCGCGAGACGATGACCGACATGGCATAGTCCAGATAGGACGTGCGCATCTCGGATTCGATGGACACCGTCGGGCCGTCGTATACGGGGCGCTCGGGCGGGGTTTCATCCATGTTTTCAGAAGTATCTGGCGTATCGCTCACGTAAACTGCCCGTGTATTGTTCTGGGTCTATATCTTGTGGATGTACCTTATCAGACCCGGCACATAAGGTGCAAGCAAGCAACCCTTTTACCCGCGAAAAACCCCGGTAACATCAGAGTAACACTTTGTTAACTAAGGATTAGGGTGTTTTCGTGCTACCATGAAGAGACCTTGCAACAAAATTGGAGGTCTGCATGGAGCAAAGCGAAACCGAATTGATGCTCAAGGGGTACGGGCTGACGACAGCGGAATTCTTCTACCATATGCCCGACTATATTCACGTTCTGAACACGTTCATCTGGCAGGATTACGATCTGGCGCCGGACCATCCGAAGCTCTTTAAATTTGTCGAGTTCTGGCAGCGCGAGATCGAAGGGCCGCTGCATTCGGTCCGGTTCACGCACCGCAAGATGATCGCGCCCGGAGAGTGGCGCAATGTCGTGGGTGAATTCAGAGTAAATTGAGTGTCAGGCCATATTTTTGGCCAGTAACGATTGAAACGCATTATTTTTTTGGTGCTTGGGTTAAGGTGTCGACCAAATCATTGGTCATATACGGAATCGCTTTATGTCCCGGGTATTGTTTCTTGCTGCCGCCTTGTTGTTCGGTGGGCCTGCCGTCGCCGAGGGCGTTCTGGATAAAATCAAAAAAGGTGCGGAAAACGCGGCCGATGCCATCGGGCACGGAGCCGAAGCCGTGGGCGACAAGGTGGAAAAAGGCGCGGAGGTCGTTGGCGAGTCCGTCGATTCAACCGCTGATCTGGTCACCAATGAGGCCACGCCCGAGGAGACCCGCGCCAAGCTGGACCTGATGGCCAGCGAGGTTCTGACCCAGTTGCTGGCGGAAAACCCCGAGGCGGACGAGTTGTTCGGCATCAGCGCAGGGTATGCGGTGTTCGACTCGCGCAAGGTGACGGTGTTTCCGGTCTCAGCAGGGTATGGGCGCGGTGTGGCGGTTTCAAAGGACACCGGCCAGCACATCTATATGAACATGGGAACGGGCGGCGTTGGCGCTGCCGTGGGTATCGGCGGATTCGAGACCAAATTCGTGATCCTGTTAGAAACCCCCGCCGATCTGGAGGAATTCATCGAACACGGCTATGACGCGACCGCTGAAACCGGGGCCATGTATGGCGAAGACAGCAGCGCAGAAACCGTACGCTTCACCGATGGCCGGTCGTTCTTTGTGCTGGGCAAAAAGGGCTGGCGGGTTTCGGCTGGGGCGTCTGGTACGAAATTCTGGAAATCCCCCGAATTGAACTGATCAGCCCGAGCAGCTAGCTCCGCCCAGCACGCAGAACTTAGCGCAGTGGGGATGGTTCAGGTGCACGTCCGCTTCGGCCTCGGCCAGGGTGTGCCCCATCTCGAATTCAGGCGCATAGGGCAGCAGGGTGCAGGCTAGAACCGCCGGACGGTCTGCGCCCTTGCGTTTCACAACCATGCGGGCGCTGGCGCACATCACGGCGTCAGGGGATTTGTTCAGGATGCCCCAGCAGGCGGTGGTAATCTCGGGGACTTCGACGGTTTCGTCCATCTCGGGGAACAGTACGGTTTGACCCGGGTTTTGCGCGTCAATCTCGAACCCATGTTTCGCAAAAAAGGCGGCGTATCCGGCGCGGCTTTCGGCGTCGGTGTCACCCCATACAGTGCGCCCGGCGACGGTCATGTGGAACCCGTGGTCGCGCAGCCACTCCATCCCTGTCAGGGTCTTGGCGAAACTGCCTTTGCCGCGTTCTTCGTCATGCAATTCGGGACGGTAGTGATCGACCGAAATCCGCAGCGTCAGCTTGTCGCCAAAGTCGCGTTGCAGCGCCACCAGACCATCCTGCACCCTGCGGCGCATCATCGGCTGCATGGCATTGGTCAGAATCAATACCTCGTACCCGCGCTCAAGACAGGCGCGGGTCATGTCGATCATTTCGGGGTTCATGAAGGGCTCACCCCCGGTAAACCCGATTTCGCGCACCGGCCAGTTGCGGGCTTTTATCTGATCCAGGTAATCCCGCACTTCATCAGCGGTGATATAGACCAGCGCGTCATTGGTCGGGCTGCTGTCGATATAGCAGTTGAGGCATTCGATATTGCACAGGGTTCCGGTGTTGAACCAAAGCGTTTCGGGGTTGCTAAGCGACACCGAGGCCCGCGTCTGCCCGTCAGCTGTCACCAATTTGTCCTGAAATTTGCCGATATTGGCGCTTTGAGGGGCGTTGTCTTTCATTCCGGTATCCGGTTCCTTGGCGTCTTAGTGCTGACTTAGCCTTTCAGGCCGGGTTAGTTAAGGGGCTGTCGCTGGGCCTGACAGAGTTTTGATGAGCAAAAAAATTCCAAAAATGATTGCGCTAACATTAGACATGTCCGCAGGGGTAAGGTAGGGGAAACACATGGTTTCTCGTGTCATACCCGTTGACCCGTTCGATCTGGTCATTTTCGGCAGTACCGGCGATCTTGCGCAGCGCAAGATCCTTCCGGCGCTGTTTCGTCGGTTTTGTGCCGGGCAATGGCCGGGTGACGTGCAGATCATCGGTGCAGCCCGCGCCGTTTATGACCGGGATGCATTCCGGAACATCGTGGCCGATTCTTTACGCACCCACGCGGCCAAGCAGGGCCGTGACGCCGATGCGTTGAACTCTTTCCTCCAACGGGTCGACTATGTCCCGCTGGACGCGCTGTCGGATGAGGGGTGGGACCAACTGGCGGCAAAGCTGACCGTCGACCGGGTGCGGGCCTTCTATTTCTCGGTCGGGCCGCGCCTGTTTGGCCCTTTGGCCGAAAGCATCAAATCGCACAAGCTGGCGACGCAGCAGACACGGATTGTCGTAGAAAAGCCATTCGGCCACGATCTGGAAAGTGCCCGGACGTTGAACGCGACGCTGGCCAAGCATTTCTCGGAAGGTCAGATTTATCGGATCGATCACTATCTGGGCAAGGAAACCGTTCAGAACCTGATGGCCGTCCGCTTTGGCAACATGCTGTTCGAGCCGCTCTGGAACAGCCAGTATGTCGATCACATCCAGATCACGGTGGCCGAATCCGTCGGCATTGACGGGCGTGAGGAATATTATGATCGTGCGGGTGCCATGCGCGACATGATGCAGAACCACCTGATGCAACTGCTCTGCCTGATCGCGATGGAGCCTCCGGCCAAGTTCGACCCTGACGCGGTGCGCGACGAAAAGCTGAAAGTGATCCGCGCGCTGGACCCGGTCGAGCCGCACCATATCGTGCGCGGTCAATTCGAAGGCGACGGACCCAGCTACCGTCAGGTTGTGGGCAATCCGCGATCGACCACGGAAAGTTATGTGGCGCTCAAGGCCCATATCAGCAACTGGCGATGGGCGGGCACGCCGTTCTATCTGCGCACGGGCAAGCGGCTGGTGGCGCGGTCTTCGGTGATCAATGTGATGTTCAAGGACGCGCCGCATTCGATCTTTGGCGCGGATGCCGGGCGGCACGCCAACGTGTTGTCGATCCGGTTGCAGCCAAACGAAGGCATCACGCTGAAGGTGACGATCAAGGAACCGGGGCCGGGCGGGATGCGTCTGGTCGACGTGCCCCTGGACATGAGTTTTGCCGAGGCGCTCGGGCCGGAAAACCAGGACCCGCCGGACGCGTATGAGCGGCTGGTGATGGATGTGATCCGCGGCAACCAGACCCTGTTCATGCGCGGCGATGAGGTTGAGGCCGCCTGGGCCTGGACCGACCCGATCATCGCCGGCTGGCAGGCGCGCGGCGATGTCCCTAAGCCTTATGAATGTGGCAGCACTGGCCCGGGCGACGCCGAGCTGCTGATGAAACGAGACGGTCGCCGCTGGCAAGGGATAAACCCATGAAATTACAGGAATACGCAGACAGGGACATGCTGGCCATCGACGTTGCAAACGAGTTGGCGGGCGAGCTGGAATCTGCCTTGCTGCATCATGACATGGTTTCGATGGCGGTTCCCGGAGGCACCACGCCCGGCCCGGTTTTTGATGTCCTGTGCGCTGCAAATCTGGAATGGGACCGGGTGCGGGTTCTGCCTACCGATGAACGCTGTGTGCCCGGCGATCATGAGCGTTCGAACGAACGCCTGATCCGCGAGCGGCTGCTGACCAACCGCGCCTCGGCGGCGCAGTACATCCCACTTTATGTGCCCGGCGAAGAGCCCGAGGACGTGCTGCCGGAACTCGAAAGCCTGATCACTCCGATCCGCCCCTTATCGGTTGTTGTGCTTGGGATGGGCGAGGACATGCATACCGCGTCTCTGTTCCCCGGCATGGATGGGCTTGAGGCCGCGCTGGACAGCCACGCGCGCCCGCTGGCGGTGGCGCGGACTGACGTGCAGCCGGAACCGCGAATTACGCTGACCGCTCCGGTGCTGGACGGTGCCTTGTCGAAACACCTTATCATCTTTGGCAGCGCCAAGCGCGCCGCGTTGGAGCGCGCCATGTCCCTGCCGCCGGAAGAGGCGCCCATTGCGGCGGTCCTCGGCGGCATGACGGTCCACTGGGCGGAGTAAGCAGATGCAACTTGACGGTCTCACCGCCCTAGCCAGCGAACGAAAAGATCAGACCATTCTTGGCCTGTTTGACAAGGATGCAAACCGGGCGGGGACGTATTCGGCCTCGACCGGTGATCTTTTGTTTGATTATTCGAAAACGCAGATCGACCACGACACTCGGGACGCCCTTATTGCCCTGTGTGATGCAGCCGGGCTGGCCGAACGGCGCGAGGCGATGTTCTCGGGCGCCAAGATCAACGAAACCGAAGGGCGCGCGGTGCTGCACACGGCGCTGCGCAATCTGGACGGCGGACCGGTCGAGGTTGACGGTCTGGACGTTATGCCCGACGTGCTGGACACATTGCAGCGGATGCGGGTCTTTGCCGAAGAGGTGCGCGGCGGCGCGATCACCGGGGCAGGGGGTAGCTTCAGCGATGTGGTGAATATCGGCATCGGCGGTTCCGATCTGGGGCCGGTGATGGCGACCCATGCGCTTTCCCCGTATCACGACGGGCCGCGGCTGCACTATGTCTCTAACGTGGATGGCGCCCATATCGCCGATACGCTGCGCCAGCTTGATCCGACGCGGACGCTGGTGATCGTGGCGTCCAAGACCTTTACCACCATCGAGACCATGACCAATGCCCGCACCGCGCGGGCATGGATGATGGATGGCGGCGGCGATCCGGCCAGGCAATTCGCCGCCGTTTCCAGCGCCGTGGACAAGACCGAATCCTTTGGCATCCCCAAGGATCGCGTGTTCGGCTTTGCCGATTGGGTCGGCGGGCGCTACTCGGTCTGGGGGCCGGTTGGCCTGCCGGTGATGATCGCGGTCGGTTCGAACGCCTTTGACGCTTTCTTGCGCGGCGGGCAGGCGATGGACGTGCATTTCCGTGCCGCGAATTGGGTCGAGAACATGCCGGTGATGCTGGCCTTGGTCGGTATCTGGCACCGGCAGGTTTTGGGCCATACCAGCCGCGCGGTTTTGCCGTATGATCAACGTTTGTTGCGCCTGCCGGCCTATTTCCAACAGCTCGAGATGGAATCGAACGGCAAATCAGTCGCCATGGATGGCAGTTCGCTGACCATGCCCTCTGGTCCGGTGGTCTGGGGCGAACCCGGCACCAATGGCCAGCACGCCTTTTACCAACTGATCCATCAGGGCACCGATGTAGTTCCCTGTGAGTTCATGGTTGCCGCCGAAGGTCACGAGCCCGAACTCGCCCACCACCAACGCCTGCTTCTGGCCAATTGTCTGGCCCAGTCCGAGGCGCTGATGCGCGGTCGGTCGCTGGACGAGGCTCGGCAGCGCATGGCCAGCGCGGGCCTGCAAGGCGATGAGCTGGAGCGTCAGGCCCGCCACCGTGTGTTCGCCGGCAATCGGCCGTCCACGACCCTGATCTATCCGAAGCTGACGCCATTTGTGCTGGGCCAAATCATTGCACTTTACGAGCACCGCGTGTTTGTCGAAGGGGTGCTACTTGGGATCAACTCGTTTGACCAGTGGGGCGTTGAATTGGGCAAGGAACTGGCAACCTCGCTTGGCCCGATTGTCGATGGTGAGGAAAGCGCGGAGGGCAAGGATGGTTCGACCGCCGCGCTGGTGGCCTATGCGCTGCGCCACCGGGACTAGGTTCCGGTAAATCAGCGATCTGCCGCTGCGGCGGGCTACAATCTTTTATTGTCAGAAAAATAAATGATTGGCAGGATTTCCCCCAAGTCAGAGCCTTAACGCCCCGGGGTTTCATAAATCCCGGGGAAGGCAAAAAATGGTGCCGCCAAACAGAAGCGTCGCCACCAAAGGGAGGACGCCCATGCTGGGACAGATGATGACGCAGCCTTTGCTGATCTCGTCGCTGATCAATCACGCCGACAGATACCACGGTCAGACCGAGATTTACTCGGTCGAGACCGACGGCAAGGTGTCCGAGACAAACTGGGCAGAAATTGCGGAAAATGCGCGGAAACTGGCCTCGGCGCTGACCGCACTGGGGCTAGACCCGCAAGCCCGAATTGGGACCTTGGCCTGGAATAATCGGCGACATCTTGAAATATATTTTGCGACGTCGGGCGCGGGGTTCGTCTGCCACACGGTAAACCCGCGCCTGTTCCCCGAGCAGCTGACCTATATCATCAACCACGCGCAGGATCGGGTGCTGTTCTTCGACGCGACCTTCATCCCGCTGGTGGCAGCGTTGCAGGAGCATCTGACCGAAGTTCAACACTTCGTCCTGATGGGGCCGCGGAATGAAGACGCGGTTGCCCAGATTCCCGGCGTCCAATTCTATGATGACCTGATCGAAACCGGGCGTGCGGATTTTGAATGGCCCAGCTTTGACGAAAACACCGCGTCCAGCCTGTGCTACACGTCGGGCACGACCGGTAACCCCAAGGGGGTGCTGTATTCCCATCGCTCGACCGTGCTGCACAGTTTCGGGGCGAACACCCGCGACATGATCGGGTTCTCGGCGATGGACGTGGTGATGCCCGTGGTTCCGATGTTCCATGTGAACGCCTGGGGGTCGCCCTATGCCTGCGCCATGTCTGGTTCGCGTATGGCGCTGCCGGGGCCGGATTTGCATGGTGAGGCATTGGTAAAGTTGATCGACACATACGGCGTTACGCTTGCCCTTGGGGTGCCAACGATCTGGCAGGGGTTGCTGACCTATGCCGCCCAGTCTGGCACTACACTTGCCAGCCTCGAACGAACGGTCATCGGTGGGGCTGCGTGCCCGCCGTCGATGATCGAAACCTTCCGGGAATCCTACGGTGTCGACACCGTCCACGCCTGGGGCATGAGCGAGATGAGCCCGCTGGGTACCGCAAACCAGCCCTTGGCCAAACATCGCGACCTGCCGGTGGATGAGCAGTACAGGCTCAGGGAATGCCAGGGGCGGCCCTGTTACGGCGTTGAGCTGAAGATTGTGGACGACGACGGCAATGATCTGCCGCATGACGGTGAAACGCAGGGTGATTTGTTGGTTCGGGGATATTGGGTGCTGGACAGCTATTTCCAGATGCAGGATGAGGGTCTGTTGCAGGATGGTTGGTTCGCCACCGGCGATGTGGCCACGCTGGACCCTGACGGGTACATGACCATCCGCGACCGTTCGAAGGATATCATCAAGTCCGGGGGTGAGTGGATCAGTTCGGTGGAATTGGAAAACATCGCCGTTGCGCATCCCAAACTGGCGACAGCCGCCGTGGTCGGCGTACCGCATCCGAAATGGGGTGAGCGCCCCTTGTTGGTCGCGGTCAAAGCCGACGGTGAAGAGCCGACCGAAGAAGAGATTCTGGCGCTCTACGACGGCAAGATCGCCAATTGGCAGGTGCCGGACAAGGTTGTGTTCGTCGATGCCTTGCCCTTGAACGCCACCGGCAAGGTGTTGAAGCGAAATCTGCGTGCGGATTTCAAGGGGGCCTTGACGGGATGATCTAAAAACGAAGGTGATATGGCTCCGGCGGTAGGGATCGAACCTACGACCAATTGATTAACAGTCAACTGCTCTACCGCTGAGCTACGCCGGAACGGTTCGCGCCGTATAGCAACCTGTATCTGCGGCGTCCAGAGGGCGTTTGAGATTTTTCACCGAAAAATCCTGCGACGTGACCTATGCGATATCCAGTACGCGGAAGTGTAGGGAAATAAGGGGATTTTGGCTCCGGCGGTAGGGATCGAACCTACGACCAATTGATTAACAGTCAACTGCTCTACCGCTGAGCTACGCCGGAACTGAGGGGCGTATAACAACCCGGATTTTCGCCGTCCAGAGGGGAATGTGACGTTTTCCCAAAAAAGTTCCGCGTACTCAGATTTGCCTGTGGAATCGGGCGGCGGCGGAAAGTGCTCCATCCGTGGCGACCTTTGATTTTCCAAGCAGATCAATCAGATGCGCGAAAACGTTTCTTTCCGCAGCTGGCAACAGCGCGACCGGAGTGTCCACGTAGATGCGCTCCGCCAGGTCCCTGGCCGTGCCGGGTTGGTCCTCGAGCGCTGACAGAATCTGCGCTTCGCGCGTCAGGCGGTGATTGATCAGCCAGTCCAGCCGTGCGGCCGGGTCGGGAATCGGGGCTCCGTGCCCCGAGTGAAACACCGACCAGTCGCGTGCCCGCAACCGATGGCAGGCGGCCATGAAATCAGTCAGATCCCCGTCCGGGGGCGACACCAGCGAGCTTGCCCATCCCATGACGTGATCCCCGGTGAAACAGACATCGCCCCAGCCCAAAGCGATGTGGTTGCCCAGATGGCCGGGGGTGTGAATCACTTCAAGCTGCCAGCCATCGCCAGTGATTTGCGCGCTATCGGGCAGTTCGACATCCGGGCGAAAAGCGGTGTCGATGCCTTCACCACCGCCTGCCAACCCGCCTTGCGCCAGTTCGGTCATTACCGCGCTGCGCCCGGCCTCGGGTCCGCCAAAGGCCAGAACGGGCGCGCCGGTGCGCTCGGCCAAGGGGCGCGCCAGCGGAGAGTGGTCCAGATGGCTGTGGGTCACGATGATGTGGCTGATGCGCTGGCCGGGCTGCACGGCGTCCAGAATCGCCGCAAGATGCGCGTCGCTGCGCGGGCCGGGATCAATCACGGCAAGGTCGCCAGTGCCCAGCAGATAGGTGTTGGTCCCGCGATAGGTCATGGGTGAGGGATTCGGGGCCAAAACTCGGCGCAGACCCGGTTGCAGCTCGATGGCTGGTCCGGCAGGGGGGGTGAAATCGTCCGGAGTCTGCATTCTGCGCTCTTTCTCTTGTCGTAACAGCCCGTTAGGTTTAGCGCATGTCGGCGCAATGGCTCAAATCCTATATGCCGCGCAGCCTTTATACCCGTGCTGCGCTGATACTGGTTCTGCCAGTGGTCGTCCTGCTGTTGGTGGTGGGCGTCGCGTTCCTGCAAAAACACCTTGAGGATGTCACTGCGCAGATGACCCGGGCGGCCTCGCGCGAGGTGATGCTTGTGGTAGACGAGGTGAACGCGACCGATACCCAGCAACAGGCTCTGGTGGTTGTCCGGCCCGATCTGCACGCGCTGGATATGAAGGCGCGCTTTCTGAACATCAACGAAAAGCCGATGGTTGGGCAACGTCGTTGGTATGATTTCATCGCACCGCAGGTCGAGGCGGACCTGCGCGCCCTGCTGCCGGATCTGGCGGCGGTTGCCTTGCCCAGTGGGCAAGAAGCGCGGGTGTATATGCAGACCGATCTTGGCCTGTTGCAGTTGACCTTTGATCGTCGCCGCCTATCGCCGGTGGCACCTCATCAGTTGATTGTGACGATGCTGTTTTTTGCGATTATCATGACCTCGATTTCGTTTCTCTACATGCGCAATCAATTGCGCCCGATCACCCGTCTGGCCGAGGCCGCGCAAGCCTTTGGTCGCGGCAGGGTGGTGCCGTATTCGCCGGGCGGCGCGATCGAAGTGCGGGCGGCGGGCAGTGCCTTTCTGGACATGCGTGCGCGTATCGAGCGCCAGATGGAACAGCGCACCATGATGTTGTCAGGGGTGAGTCACGACCTCCGAACCCCTCTGACCCGCCTGAAACTGGGCCTGTCGATGCTGCCCGAGGACGAGGCCGCGCCCCTGCAACAGGACGTCGACGAGATGCAGTTGCTGTTGGACGCTTTCCTTGAGTTTTCGCGCGGGGCGGCCGAAGGGTCGCCTGAGACCGTCGATCCCAAAGCCTTGTTGCAGCAGATCGTCAAGGATGCCCGCCGGGCGGGCTATGCGGCTGATCTGATCTCGGTTGACGGGGACGGTATCGCCATGCTTCGCCCCACCGCCATCCGGCGCGCGATTGAAAACCTGATCGGGAATGCCGTGCGATACGGCAAACACGCCGATGTCAGCCTGTCAATCACGCCGAAATCCGTGCGCATTCGGGTCGAAGATGACGGGCCGGGCATACCGCCCGATCAGCGGTCCGAGGCGGTGAAACCCTTTTCGCGCCTCGATCCGGCGCGCAATCAGAATCAGGGCACCGGAGTCGGGCTGGGCCTTGCTATCGTGTCGGATATCGCGCGGGCGCATGGCGGCGTGCTGCGCCTGAGCAAAAGCGAACGTTTGGGGGGCCTCTGCGCCGATATCATCATCGGACGTTGACGCCGTGGCGGTCACCGCAGCCCGGCAACCGACTTTTGCATGGCAACGATCAGGGCGTCCCGCGTCCGCGCCAGTTCGGCCGTGGATTTTCCTGCGGCTGCGGCCTCGACCCCCTGTGTCAGCACGCGTGTGACCTCTTCGGTGAGGTGGACCTGACCCAGATCATCCCACCAGCCATTGTACGTGTCCGTGAAGTGGTCGCAGAAGGCCTGCAACCCGCCGTCACCTGCGCCGAGGTTGAGCAGCATGGTCGGCCCCATTGCCGCCCAGCGCTGGCCGGGTCCGGCCCAGATGGCCTTGTCGACATCCTCGACCGAGGCGACGCCCGAGATCACGAGGCTGATCGCCTCGCGCCAGTTTGCGGCATGAAGGCGGTTGGCGACCTGACCGGGAACGTCTTTGTGTAGTCGGATCGTGGTTTTCCCGACGGCCTGATAGAAGTGCTCAGCCGCGTCAACCGCGCCATCGCCGGGTCCGCGACCTGACCCGAGATCGAACCGATATTTATGATCGATCCACCCTCGGACATCTGCGGGATAAAGGCACGGCACATGTTGAAGACACACCGGCAATTGGTGCCGATCACCGCGTTCCAATCGGCATCGGTGCTGTCGCTCACAGTCTTTTCAGCCTGCACGCCCGCGTTGTTGACCAGAATTTCCGTGCCGTCTGTTGCGTGGGCCAATTCTTCAACAGCGTCGGCATCGGTCACGCCCAGCGGATACCAGATCACGCTATCCGACAGCCCATCGGGCCTTGGGCCGCGTCCGCAGGTCGTAACGGCTGCTCCTTCGCGCCGATAGGCCTCGACAATCCCGCGCCCGATGCCTTGGCGGCCACCGGTCACCAGTGCTCTTTTCCCGGCCAGCCGCATCAGTGCGCTACCATTCCTGCCGCACGGATGTATAGGCATCCAGCGCATAGATCGACATGTCGCAGCCGGTGCCTGAACCCTTCATCGCAGCCCAGGGCCAGTCCGCCGCAGGCATCCCATGCGTATTCACCCATGCCATGACGCAGTTGAGCGGTCATTTTCATCGTCGTTGACACATCCCTGGTCCAGACAGACGAGGCGAGACCATAGCGTCCGGCATTGGCGATCCGCAGGGCGTCAGCAGCCTCGGAGAAACGCGACAGGGTGACAGCGGGGCCGAAGACTTCGCTGCACGCAATCTCGGCACTATTGTCGATATTGGCCACAACGGTCGCCCGGTAAAAAAAAATCCGGGGTTGGCTGCGATCTGTCCGCCCACGGTTATTTTGCAACTGCTGCGGGCGCGACGATGACGACAAGACGGGTCGGGGTCTAGATCGGATCAACCATGTCTTTTTGACCTCGCGCTTTGTCCTTCGGTTCAAAAAGAAAGCGATTTGGGAAAACAGTGCAAGATCGGATGCGGTGGAACGTTATCGTCAAGGCAGGGATTTGGTAGGCCCGGCAGGACTTGAACCCGCAACCAAAGCGTTATGAGCGCTCTGCTCTAACCAATTGAGCTACAGGCCCGCCTGAGCGCGTTGAGTACCACGGTGAACGCCCGCGTCAAGCCTGACCGTTGCAACAGGACGCACAATCGAATAACCCGCGCGGGAACCATTCATGAGGGGCTGGCCATGACGACGGGCAAGAACGGAATCACCTATGCCGATGCAGGTGTTGATATTGATGCGGGGAACGCTCTGGTCGACCGGATCAAACCTGCGGCCAAGCGGACCAACCGCTCGGGCGTGATGAGCGGCCTGGGCGGGTTTGGTGCTCTGTTCGATCTGAAAGATGCCGGGTATCAGGATCCGATTCTGGTGGGGGCCACCGATGGTGTCGGCACCAAGCTGCGGATCGCCATTGATACTGGCGTGGTCGATGGCGTGGGTATCGACCTGGTGGCGATGTGCGTCAACGACCTGATCTGTCAGGGTGCCGAGCCTCTGTTCTTCCTGGACTATTTCGCCACCGGCAAGCTGGACACCGACACCGCCGCGCGGATCATCGAGGGCATTGCCGAGGGCTGCGTGCAGTCCGGGTGCGCCCTGATCGGTGGTGAGACCGCTGAGATGCCGGGCATGTACCCTGATGGCGATTTCGACCTGGCCGGGTTCTCGGTCGGCGCGATGGAGCGGGGGGCACATCTGCCCACGGGCGTGCAAAAAGGCGACGTTCTGCTGGGTCTGGCGTCGAACGGGGTGCATTCCAACGGCTATTCGCTGGTACGTAAACTGGTTGAAATCTCGGGTCTGGGCTGGGATGCGGCGTCGCCCTTTAGCGATGGTTCGCTGGGTGAGGCACTGCTGACACCGACCCGGTTGTACGTGAAGCCCGCGCTGCAGGCGATCCGGGCAGGGGGCGTGCACGCGCTGGCTCATATCACCGGCGGCGGCTTGACTGAAAACCTGCCGCGCGTTCTGCCCGAAGGGCTGGGTGCACAGATCGACCTGGACGCCTGGGACCTGCCGCCCGTCTTCCGCTGGATGGCGGAAACCGGTGGTATCGTCGAGGCTGAGATGCTGAAGACCTTCAACTGCGGCATCGGCATGATCGTTGTCTGCGCCGAGGACCGGGCCGATGATCTGACCGCACTGCTGGCCGAGGCTGGTGAGACGGTTTCGCGTCTTGGCACCGTCACCGATACACCCGGTATGGCCTATTCGGGCAAGCTGCTGTGAGCGAAAAACGCGTCGCCATCCTGATATCAGGCGGTGGCTCCAACATGGTGTCGCTGGTCGACAGCATGGTCGGAGACCACCCGGCGCGGCCCTGTCTGGTGCTGTCGAATGACGCCGAGGCGGGCGGTCTGAAAAAGGCCGCCGCGCGCGGCATCGCGACCGCTTCGGTCGACCACCGCCCGTTCAAAGGCGACCGCGCCGCGTTTGAAGCCGAGTTGCTGAAACCGCTGGCACTGGCACAGCCGGACATCGTCTGCCTTGCCGGGTTCATGCGGGTTCTGACCGGCGATTTCGTCTCGCGCTTTCAGGGGCGGATGCTGAACATTCACCCCTCGTTGCTACCGAAATACAAGGGTCTCAACACTCACGCCCGCGCGATTGAAGCGGGGGATGCCGAGCATGGATGTTCCGTTCACGAGGTGACGGCCGCGCTGGATGACGGCCCGATCCTGGGGCAGGCCCGCGTTAACATCGAACCCGGTGACACGCCCGAAGACCTGGCCGCCCGCGTGCTGGTTTGGGAACACAAACTCTATCCCGCAGTGTTGCGCCGTTACGCCAGTGAGGATCGGACTCCGGTGTTGCTGCCCTGATCGTCTCAGGGTGATTTACACATGTGTCATAATCGGCCTATGGTCTGCACCACGGCTGGGTACGGACAAGATGATCAGCCAAAGAAAACAAGAGCAAGAACAGCACCGCGTATGAAAACCCTTACAACGACGCAAGAGCTGGCCGATTTCTGCAAGGCCGCGGCGGAATATGACTATGTCACCGTAGATACCGAGTTTCTGCGCGAACGGACCTACTATTCGAAACTTTGTCTGGTGCAACTTGCGGTGCCGTCCGAGGACGAAGACAGCGCGGTTCTGGTCGATCCGCTTGCCGATGGCTTGTCGCTGGACCCGCTGTATGAGCTGTTCGGCAATGAGAACGTGGTCAAGGTCTTCCATGCTGCCCGTCAGGATCTTGAGATTTTCTGGGTCGAGGCGGCCGTCTTCCCCAAACCCCTGTTCGACACGCAGGTCGCGGCGATGGTCTGCGGCTTTGGCGAGCAGGTTGGCTATGAAACGCTGGTGCGCAAGATCTGCAAGCAGGGGGTGGACAAAACCTCTCGCTTTACCGACTGGTCCCGGCGCCCGCTGTCCGAGGCACAAAAGACCTATGCGCTGGCCGACGTGACCCATCTGCGTCAGATTTACGAACACCTTGCGGCCCAGCTGAAAAAGTCGCAGCGCAGCCATTGGGTCGCTGAAGAACTGCAGATTCTGACCCAGCCGACGACCTATGACATTCGCCCCGAAGATGCGTGGAAGCGGGTGAAGACCCGGACAAATTCGGCCAAGTTTCTGGCCGTGGTGCGTGAACTGGCGCAGTTCCGCGAGGCATATGCACAGGAAAACAACGTCCCGCGCAGCCGGGTGTTCAAGGATGACGCACTGATCGAGCTGGCTTCGACCAAGCCGAAATCGCCCTCGGATCTGGGTGGTTCGCGCCTGCTGCTGCGCGAGGCCCGCAAAGGCGCGATTGCCGAAGGGATTCTGGCCGCCGTGAAGAAAGGGGTGAACTGCCCCGCCGATCAATTGCCGCGCGTGGACAACAGCCGCGACAAGCTGAAGGTGAACCCGGCGCTGGCGGATTTGCTGCGGGTGCTGCTGAAATCGAAAACCGAAAGCTCAGGCGTGGCGGCCAAGTTGATCGCCACCAGCTCGGAACTGGATCAGATCGCAGCGGGCGAGCGGGAATTGCCCGCCATGTCAGGCTGGCGGTTCGAAGTGTTCGGGGAAGATGCCCTGAAGCTCTGCGAAGGCAAGATCGCACTGGCCGCAAAGGGCCAGAACGTCGAGGTCGTATCCCTGTAACGCCTTTTACCGGCGCCGGGATTCCAGCGCGTTCTGCTGCCCTACGACCCGCACCAGACGGGTGCTTTCCAAGTCTTGCCGGCTGATATTGATGGCATCAGACACCATACGCGACCGCTCGGTGCCCTGATTGGTCGCCTTTTTCGGGTACTCCACACGGAAGGTGAATTCCAGAATGCCGTTCTTCTGATTCTCCGCGCTTTCGGTGCGTACCAGACGGGCGTTATAGGCCCCTTGCCGCGCCGCGGTGCCCGACACATAGACAATTGCGCCGCCAGACGTCGGGTCGATCCGTAATTCGTCGATGCGGGCGATCGGGACGCTGGTGTCCTCGGCTTCGGGGCCGGAAAACAACCCGAATCCTTCGCGTTGCTCAGGAACCAGGGCATCTGCGTCATTGGCAGCTGTGTCGGCCGCGGCAGCCGATGTGCTTGATCCGAACCAGTTGGACGGGTTGGCCCGCGAGTCGCGCCAGCTGCTGCAGCCAGAGACGGTCAGGGCGGCGACCAGAAGAACAGTAAACGTTTTTTGCATGGGGCAGGCGTCCAGAGCAGTAATTCCAGCAATGGGTTACCGCAAATTCCTCTGTTTGAAAAGCCACGCTTGGGGGTGGACAGGCGCAGGTCGGCGGCATAGGTCACAGTTGTGATCGCAACAAAAGGACCGCCGCAAAATGGCAACGCCTGCCTTTGAGGACATCGTCGAGGATTTCGAGTTTCTGGAGGACTGGGAAGACCGGTACCGCCACGTCATCGATCAGGGCAAGGCGATGGAGCCGCTGGACAACGCGCTCAAGGTGCCGGCAACCAAGGTCCATGGCTGTGCCAGTCAGGTCTGGCTGCATCCGATTATCGAAGATGGCGTTTTTCGCTTTGATGGCGACAGCGACGCGCTGATTGTGCGGGGGCTGATTGCGGTTCTGCGGTTGCTGTATAACGGCCTCCCGGTCGGCGAGGTTCCCAAAGTGGACGCAGGGGGTGAACTGGCGCGTCTGGGCTTGAACGATCACCTGTCGGCGCAGCGTTCGAACGGGCTGCGGGCGATGATCGAACGCATTCGCGAGGTCGCGCAGGAAAATGCCTGACGCGGATCAGGCTGTCGGTTTGCGGGTTGCCCAATCTGTCAGCGTGGATTCCAGATCGCCATAACCGGTAAAGCGGCGTTCAAATTTCAGACCCATCCGCTCGGCACATTCACGGGCGCGTTCGGTCAGGTTCGGATCATCGATCTGTGCCTGATAGACCAGCTTGGTGTAATTGCCGAAATACATGTCGCGCAGCTCGGGGTGCCGGTCCAGGCCGAGGGGCTTCCAGACAAAGGCATCGAACTGCCGCGCCAGAAAGTCGGTCAGATAGAAGGCGGTGGTTTCATCCTCGCCCCGGGCCTCAAAGGCCTGATTTCCTTCGAAAAAGGAATAGCAGTGGGGGCCCTTGACCATCTCGACGCCCAGTTCCGTGCAGGCTTTTTCCAGCAGACCGCCGGTGCCGCAATCGGCATAGACGACAAAAATCTGGTCGTATTGACCACGATGCTTGGCCACCGCGTCCTGAACCGCTTGGGTGATCTTTTCCGGATGGACATGCAGAATCGCGGGCAGGCAGGTCAGGGCCATGTGATCCCAGCCGTTGCGGCGCTTCAGGTCCAGAATCTCACGCGCAAGCGCACCGCAGGCCAACAGCAGAATCTGCCCCTGCGTGTCAGAAGCATAGCCCTTGGTGGTCAGGCTGGCATCGTCCGGCAATTTGTCCTGCTGCATCGGGTACCCCTTGGAAACTATGCGACAGATAGTGTGGTCTGCGGAAACAAAAAAGGGCCGCCCGATAACCGGACGGCCCCTGAACAATCTAACGTGTCCGATCAGCCGGCCAGTTGGTTGTGCTTGCGCGACACGAAGTCCTTGGCCATTTCCACGGCCACGGCTGCGTCACGGCAGTAACCGTCTGCACCGATCGCTTTGCCAAATTCTTCGTTCAGCGGCGCGCCGCCGACCAGAACGATGTACTCTTCGCGCAGGCCTTGCTCGACCAGGGTGTCGATCACGACCTTCATGTAGGGCATGGTCGTGGTCAGCAGGGCCGACATGCCCAGAATGTCGGGCTTTTCGGTTTCCAGCGCTTCCAGGTAGTTTTCGACCGGGTTGTTGATGCCGATGTCGACAACCTCGAAGCCGGCACCTTCCATCATCATCGAAACAAGGTTCTTGCCGATGTCGTGGATGTCGCCTTTGACGGTGCCGATGACCATCTTGCCAACACGCGGTGCGCCGGTTTCGGCCAGCAGCGGCTTGAGGATGGCCATGCCGCCCTTCATCGCGTTTGCGGCCAGCAGAACTTCGGGGACGAACAGGATGCCGTCACGGAAGTCATGGCCAACAACGGTCATACCACCGACCAGAGCTTTGGTCAGGATGTCGTAGGGGGTCCATCCGCGTTCCAGCAGGATGTTCACACCTTCTTCGATTTCTTCTTTCAGACCGTCGTAAAGATCGTCGAACATCTGTTCGACAAGTTCTTCGTCGTTGAGTTCGGACAGGACGATGTCTTCTTCGTCGGACATGGGGCGCTTCCCTGAGCTGTGCGGACCATCGGCCCGTGGTGGCATTTTTGCCGTTTTGGCCAAATCGCCGCAGTTTGACTGTGACGATTGCGACCTCAGTAGTTTCGAGACCGACCTATACGTCAAATTTTTAAACGGCTCGACAGAATTTTCTGCAAGATAATCCTGTATCCTGTTCATTTTCCATTTCCGCCCGTCCTGCGCGATCAAGTGGCTGAAATCCACGTGAAACCGAATGGCCCGCTTGTCGGATCGCGTAATTGTATATATATCCAGACTAGAACATAACGGGAACAAATATGGCTGCATCGCATGTCCGGGGCCGGGGGGCCGTCACAAACACAGCAGGCCGGTTCGAGCAGTTCGACACCGTGCCCTGCGATGACGGCTGGGAGATAGAAGAGGATTTCCCACTCTTGCGCACCGATGTCAGGGACGAGGTCGCGCGCAGCCTGATCACGTATAACCGCTCGCCGGACCTGCCATTTGATCGCTCGATCAACCCGTATCGCGGGTGCGAACATGGCTGCGTTTATTGCTTTGCGCGCCCGACACACGCCTATCTGGGATTGTCGCCGGGGCTGGACTTTGAAACCCGCCTGATCGCCCGTCCGAACGCGGCGAGTATTCTGCGCAAAGAGCTGTCTGCCAAGGGCTACAAAGTGGCAACCATCGCCTTGGGCACAAATACGGACCCGTATCAGCCGATAGAAAAGAACCGCAAGATAACAAGAGATTGCCTGTCGGTTCTTCAGGAGTTCAATCATCCGGTCGGCATTGTCACCAAGGGTGCGATGATCGAGCGCGATCTGGATATTTTGGCACCAATGGCCGCCAAGGGGCTGGTCCAGGTGGGGATTTCGCTGACCACGCTGAATGCGGATCTGTCCCGCCGGATGGAGCCGCGTGCGCCGTCGCCGCGGCGGCGACTGGCTGTCATTCGCCGCCTGACCGAAGCGGGGGTTCCGGTGCGGGTCATGACTTCTCCGGTGATTCCGGGGCTGACAGATCATGAACTGGAACATCTGCTTGAGGCGGGCAGGGACGCGGGTGCCGATGCTGCCAGTTGGATCATGTTGCGCCTGCCGCGTGAGGTGTCGACCCTGTGGCAGGGCTGGCTCAAGGATCATGAGCCTGAACGCGTCGAAAAGATCATGTCCAAGCTGCGCGAAATGCATGGAGGCAGGGACTATGACCCGCGCTGGGGTCACCGGATGCGCGGTGAAGGCGAATATGCGGGGCTGATTGCCAAGCGGTTCGCGCTGGCGGTCAAACGTCTGGGATTGGCGACGCGCACGCCGCCCTTGCGATGCGATCTATTCGCCCGCCCGGCCCAGATCGGCGATCAGTTGAACCTGTTGTAACAAAAAAAGCCCCGGACGCAGGTCCGGGGCTTTGGCATTCAATCGCGGCGATCAGCGGTTTTCGATATCCACGTAATCGCGCATGGTTTCGCCCAGATACAGCTGACGCGGACGGCCGATCTTGTTCTGAGGATCTGCGATCATTTCTTTCCATTGGCTCACCCAGCCAACCGTGCGCGACAGCGCAAAGATTGGGGTGAACATCGAGGTCGGGAAGCCCATCGCCTCGAGGATGATGCCCGAGTAAAAGTCCACGTTCGGGAACAGTTTCTTCTCGGCGAAATACGGATCTTCAAGGGCTTCGCGCTCCAGCTCTTTGGCGACCTGCAGTTTCGGGTTGTCTTCCACACCCAGCAGATCAAGCACCTCGTCTGCTGATTGCTTCATCACCTTGGCGCGTGGGTCAAAGTTCTTGTATACGCGGTGGCCAAAGCCCATCAGGCGGAACGGGTCGGACTTGTCCTTGGCGCGGGCGATGTATTCGGGGATGCGATCGACGGTGCCGATCTCTTCCAGCATTTCCAGGCAGGCCTGATTGGCGCCACCATGAGCAGGGCCCCAAAGGCAGGCAACACCGGCGGCGATACAGGCAAACGGGTTTGCGCCCGAAGACGAGGCCAGACGCACGGTCGAGGTCGAAGCGTTCTGTTCGTGATCCGCGTGCAGGGTCAGAATCCGGTCCATCGCGCGGCTGAGGATAGGGTTGACCTCATAGTCTTCGGCCGGAACGGCAAAGCACATGCGCAGGAAGTTTGACGCATAGTCCAGGTCATTGCGCGGATAAACGAAGGGCTGACCGATGTGGTACTTGAAAGCCCAGGCCGCGATGGTCGGCATCTTGGCGATCAAGCGATGCGAGGCGACCTCACGTTGATGCGGGTCGGAAATGTCGGTCGAGTCGTGGTAGAAGGCCGACATCGCACCCACAACGCCCACCATGATTGCCATCGGATGCGCGTCGCGGCGGAACCCACGATAGAAATACTGCATCTGTTCGTGCAGCATGGTGTGGCGGGTGATAGTGGTTTCGAATTTCTCCAGATCCTTGGCGGCCGGCAGCTCTCCGTACAGCAGCAGGTAGCAAACTTCGAGGAAGTGGGATTTCTCGGCCAGTTGGTCAATCGGATAGCCGCGGTGCAACAGTTCGCCCTTTTCACCGTCGATATAGGTGATGGTGCTGTCGCAGCTTGCGGTCGAGGTAAAGCCGGGGTCATAGGTAAACACGCCAGCCTGACCATAGAGCTTGCGGATGTCGATTACGTCGGGCCCTGCGGTCGGCGAATGAACCGGCAACTCGTATGTTTCACCATGGACTTTCAGAGTGGCTGTTTTGTTGTCGGTCATTTCTGTCCCTTCCTCAATCATGCGCGTGCCGAAAAAGCAATCGGCTGTGCGGTCGGCGGTCATGCACGGATGTGCTGACCGGGTCGTAGCGGAGCAGCGTTACCTGAATATGAACCCAGGATTAGTTTGCTGCATCGGAAAGCCGCGCCAGGGTTTCATCGCGCCCCAGCACAAGCATCATGTCAAAAACCGAAGGTGTTACAGCGCGGCCCGCGAGTGCCGCCCTGAGCGGGCCGGCCAGCTTGCCAAACTTGATCCCCTGTGCCTCGGCAAAGGAGTTGAGGATCTCCTCCAGTTCGTTCCGCGACCAGCTAGCATTTTGCACGTGCGGCGTCAATTCTTTCAGTATACCGTCGGATACAGATTGTAGGGCCTTGGCCGCTTTCTCATCCGGCTCAATCGGGCGGGATATCAGAGCAAAGTGAGCTTTTTCAAGTAGTTCCGGGAAAGTGCGGGCGCGGTCCTTAAGACAATACATCGCACGTTCAAGATCACCGGATTGTGTCGTCGTCAGGGCAGGAAGTTCCGCTGCGTCCAGATAGGCCTCGATTTCATGCCGCAATGCAGCGTCATCGGCAACCGCTATATGCTGCCCGCAAAGATTTTCGAGCTTTTTCAAGTCGAAACGGGCCGGGCTCTTTCCAATCCCGTCCAGATCGAACCACTCTTTCGCCTGTGCGTCGGTAAAGAACTCGTCGTCACCGTGGCTCCAACCCAGGCGCGCCAGGTAATTGCGCATACCTGCCGCAGGGTAACCCATCGCCTGGTATTCCTGTGCACCCAGAGCGCCGTGACGTTTCGACAGTTTCTTGCCGTCAGGCCCGTGAATCAGCGGGATATGCGCCCAGACCGGGATATCCCAGCCCATCGCCTCATAGATCATCATCTGGCGCGCGGCGTTGTTCAGGTGGTCGTCACCGCGGATCACATGGGTCACGCCCATATCGTGATCGTCCACCACTACGGCCAGCATATAAACCGGGGTTCCGTCCGAGCGCAGCAGGATCATGTCGTCCAGCTGATCGTTACGGATGGTCACGTCGCCTTGCACCTGATCGCGGATCACAGTTGCGCCGTCTTGCGGGGCCTTGATGCGGATAACGAACGGCGCGTCGGGATGGGTCGCCGGATCGGCGTCGCGCCAGGGGCTGCGGAACAGGGTGGATTTCCCTTCGGCCCGGGCCTGTTCGCGGAACGCGGCGATCTCGTCCTGCGACGAAAAGCACTTATACGCCTTGCCCTCGGCCAGCAGCTGATTGGCCACTTCTGCATGGCGCGTTGCACCTTCGAACTGGCTGATCACGTCGCCATCATGGTCCAACCCCAACCATGCCATGCCCTGTAGAATCGCCGCTGTCGCCTCGGGGGTCGAGCGTTCGCGGTCGGTGTCTTCGATCCGCAGCAGAAACTTGCCGCCGCGCCCACGGGCATACAGCCAATTGAACAGCGCGGTACGGGCGCCGCCGATGTGCAGAAAACCTGTGGGCGAAGGGGCGAAACGGGTGACGACCTGATCGGACATTGTGTGGATTAACCTTTTGGTAACCGTGTCTGGCATAGTTTGGCGTCTGTCTAACGAGCCCGAAGGACGGGGGCAACCATGCGTGTTCTGACACGGGTCGAGGCCGCATTGCTGAACCAGACAGGGTATTTGTTCCAGTGGTCTCCGGTATGTCTGGCTGTCGGTATTGGTCTGTACTTCAGTCTCCGGTTTGAACCGGGCTGGCAGGCGTATTCGTTCCTGCTGGCGCTGATGTTGGGTCTTGTCTGGGCCGGTCGCAAAGTGCGAACCGGTTGGGCTGCGTTGGCAATGGGGGGTGCGTTGATCGCGGCAGGTTTTGTACTTGCCGGTGCGCGGGCCCACTCGGTTGCAGAGCCGGTCCTGTCCTGGCGTTATTACGGCCCGGTCGAGGGGCGGGTCGTGGCCATGGATCGCTCTGCCTCGGACGCGTTGCGGGTGACGCTGGACCAGGTGCGCATAGGGGATGTGCCCGAGGACCGGCGACCGCAGCGCGTCCGGCTTTCATTGCACGGTGAATCGGCTGATCTGGCGCCGGGCCAAAGGATCATGACGACAGGCCACTTGTCGCCGCCACAAGGCCCGGTCGAGCCCGGAGGCTTTGATTTCCGCCGCCATGCCTGGTTCCAGCGTCTCGGTGCAGTCGGATACACCCGCGTTCCGGTGATGACGGTTGCGCGCCCGGAAGAGGCAGCTGAAGGGGTGCGTGTCACGGCCTTGCGGATGGCGATTTCCGAGCGGGTCCGTTCGATTCTTCCCGGTGAGATCGGAGGGTTCGCAGCCGCGGTCACAACCGGCGACCGCAGCGGTATGGGGCAGGAGACACTGAAATCGCTGCGCGCCTCGAACCTTGCGCACTTGCTGGCAATATCCGGTCTGCATATGGGCCTTCTGACCGGCTTCGTGTTCCTGGTCTGCCGACTGGCCCTGTCGGCTATTCCCTCCGTGGCCTTGCGCCTGCCGGTGCGCAAATTGGCGGCGCTCTGCGCGCTTGTCGCAGCCGTCATCTATTTGATGCTGTCCGGTGGCAACGTCGCCACCGAGCGGGCCTTTGTCATGGCCAGCGTCATGCTGGGGGCTATCCTGATCGACCGTCGCGCAATTTCCCTGCGAGTCGTTGCCGTGGCCGCTCTGATCGTCTTGGTGCTGCGTCCCGAATCCTTGCTAAGCCCCGGGTTCCAGATGTCTTTTGCCG
Organism: Ruegeria sp. MALMAid1280; assembly: GCF_049195285.1. Classification (NCBI taxonomy): domain Bacteria; kingdom Pseudomonadati; phylum Pseudomonadota; class Alphaproteobacteria; order Rhodobacterales; family Roseobacteraceae; genus Ruegeria; species Ruegeria sp. MALMAid1280. The sequence goes on from NZ_JBMIRT010000049.1 coordinate 442,355, forward strand.
CCACAACCGCGCTTGTCGCCGTGTTCGGGCAATTGCGGGACTATGGTCCGATGCCGGAGCCGAAATGGACAAAACCTGTGGTCGGGCTGCTTTTGTCTTCGGCGATTGCCGGGTTGGCGACGGCTCCGATCGGGGCGGCGCATTTCAATACGATGTCGCACTATGGGTTGCTGGCCAATATGCTCTCGGTGCCGGTTATGGGGACGGTTGTGGTACCATCGGCCTTTGTGGCGGCGTTGTTGGCCCCATTTGGGCTGGAGGCACTGGCGTTACACGTCATGGGATTGGGGTTGCAGTGGATTCTGATTGTATCGGACAAGGTCTCTGGCTTGGAGGGCGCACAAGGATATGTCGTCAGCCCTCCGCACTATGTTTTGCCGATGTTCGCCCTTGGTGCCTTGTGGCTGGCGCTGTGGCGCGGGCGGGCGAAATGGTTCGGCGTTGCCCCTGTGGCAGCGGCTTTTTTGCTGTGGGGGCAGGGGCAACGACCCGAAGTTTTGATTGCAGACTCCGGCGGGTTGGTGGGCGTCATGACTGAAAACGGTCGCGCGCTCAGCAAGGAAAAGGGCAGCGGGTTCATTGCGACTGTTTGGTTGGAAAACGACGGGGATGGCGTGGATCAGGTCAAGGCTGCCCACCGCTGGCCGGACAAGGCGGGCGTAATTAGGCGTTATGTCTTGCACGGAACGGAGCTGGTTCACGTCACAGGAAAACGCGCGGCACAAAAGTTCGAGGAATGTAAAAAGAACCAGATTGTTGTTTCGGCGGTGGCTCTAAATCTGACCGGAGATTGCGGCCTTTTCGACCCAGAGCGCCTGAAAGAAACCGGAAGTCTGGCTTTGTCCAATGGCAGTATTACAACCAGCCGAGAGGTTATCGGCTATCGGCTATGGTCCCCGGAAAAGGCCGGAGACCAACGTTTCAAACACATTCAGTAGCTGCGGATCAGGCCGACCAGCCTCCCCTGAACCTTGACCTTGTCCTCGGGCAGAACGCGGGTTTCATAGGCGGGGTTCGCTGCTTCGAGCGCGATGGCGTTGCCGCGCCGGAAGAATCGTTTCAGCGTGGCTTCCTGATCCTCGACCAGTGCCACAACGATGTCACCGTTGTCCGCCACTCTGGTTTCGCGGATGACCACGACGTCACCGTCATTGATGCCCGCGTCGATCATCGAATCTCCGCGGACTTCCAGCGCGTAATGTTCACCTTTACCGGAAACCATGCTGCCCGGAACCGCCACGCGATGCGAAACATGGCTGATCGCCTCGATCGGAACGCCTGCCGCGATACGGCCCATCACCGGAAGTTCCATTGCGTCCACGGTGACAGGCTCGAAATTCGCCGGGCGCGGACCTTGGGGCCTGTCGCCCTCAATCACGCGCGGCTTGAATGCAGCTGTGGGTTCACCGCCCAGACTTTCCGGCAGCTTGACGATCTCAATCGCGCGGGCGCGGTGGGCGAGGCGGCGAATAAAGCCGCGTTCTTCCAGTGCGGTGATCAGACGATGGATGCCGGATTTCGATCGCAGATCCAGCGCAGCCTTCATTTCATCGAAACTGGGCGGAACACCGTCCGCCTGAACGCGTTTGTGGATGAATTCCAACAAATCCAACTGTTTCTTGGTCAGCATTGCTCACACCTCGTCGGTCATGCGTTTTCTTTTGTTCTACGCATGTTCACGTTTTGTGTCAACGGATTTGAGCGTTGGCTAGATCGGCAGGTACAGGACCTCATCCCCGGCAGGGCGCGCCGGATCATGCGGCTGGCGCACCATTAGGGCGTTGGCTTGCGCCAGAACGCTCAGCAGCGAGCTGTCCTGATCATCGCAGGCGCGAATGCCCGTGTGGTCCAGTATGGCGCGCATATAGTGCTCACGCGCACCGTTTTCGGCAATCGGTTCGGCCAGACGGGCGCGTTGAAACGGGGGCAGAACCTGTTCAACACCCAACATGCGGCGCACCATTGGGATCAGGAAGAGATAGCCGCAAACCATTGCACTGACAGGATTTCCCGGTAGTCCAACCATCGCGGCATCGCCCAATCGACCCGCCATCAGAGGTTTCCCCGGACGCATCCGGATCTTATAGAACGACCGCTCCATCCCCAGCGATTGCGAGACATCGGCGACAAGATCATATTTGCCTACCGAGGCTCCGCCGATGGTAACGACCAAATCGGCACCTTCTGCCAGCCCGAAGGCGGTTTCAAGCGAGGCAACGGTGTCGCGTGCAATCGGCAGAATACGCACCTGCGCACCCGCGTTTTCCAGCAGAGCTTTCAGGCCAAATGTGTTCGACGCGATGATTTGATCGGGCCCGGGGGGTTCGCCCGGCATGACCAATTCATCCCCTGTCGAGATCAGCGCGACGACGGGTTTTCGCGTGACCGGCACAAATGGAATGTTCATGGCCGCCATCAACGCAACATCCTCGGGGCGCAGAATGCGTGGTGCCGAGATTCGGGTGCCAGTTTGGAAATCGATACCGGCAGGGCGGATGTTGGACTTGGATCCGGGCTCGTCCGTGATCGTCAGCAGATCACCACGACGGTCGGTATCTTCCTGAATCACAACGAAATCTGCGCCTTCGGGTACCGGAGCGCCGGTGAAGATACGCACCGCTTGGCCCGGCCCGACGGTACCTTCAAAACGACGTCCGGCGGCGGATTCACCGATGACCTTGAACATCGCGTGCAGTTCGACCTCGGTCGATTTCAGGGCATAGCCATCCATCGAGGACGCGGCAAATGGCGGCTGGTCGCGGGTGGCACTGACGTCCTGCGCCAGCACGCGCCCGGCAGCTTCGACAAGCGGGACCGTTTCGGCGTTCAGCGTGGAAACAAGATCAAACAGCAGCGCCCGGGCGTCTTTGACCGTAATCATTTCGCCTCGTAACGCCCTGATTTACCCCCGTCTTTCAGCAGAACGCGAAGGCCACCAATCTCCATCGCCTTATCGACGGCCTTGGCCATGTCATAGACGGTCAGTGCGGCGGTAGAAGCTGCGGTCAGCGCCTCCATCTCAACCCCGGTCTGACCCGAGGTCTTGACGGTCGCCTCAATCTGAACACCCGGCAGGTCGGGGTCCAGCGTCAGTTCAACAGCCACCTTGGTCACCGGCAGCGGGTGGCACAGCGGGATCAGGTCAGGTGTTTTTTTTGCACCCATGATCCCGGCCAGACGCGCGACGCCCAGAACGTCACCCTTCTTGGCACGGCCTTCGGATATCAGATCAAAGGTTTCCTGCGCCATTTTGATATGGGCGGCGGCAACCGCTACCCGGTCGGTCACGGCCTTGTCCGACACATCGACCATGTGCGCCTGTCCTTGAGCGTCGAAATGGGTCAGTGGCATTACATCACTCCGGGGATCAGCGGGTTCGCCAGCAATTGGCGGGTTGCGGCTGTGACATCGTCCTGACGCATCAGGCTTTCACCGATCAGGAAGCAGCGCGCGCCATAGCGGGCGATGTCGGCCAGGTCTTCGGGCGTGCTCAGACCGCTTTCACATACGATGGTCCGGTCGCCCGGCACCAGTTTCGACAACCGGCGCGTGGTATCAAGCGAGGTCTCGAAGGTCTTGAGGTTGCGGTTGTTTATCCCGATCAGCGGGCTTTTCAGCTGTGTCGCGCGTTCCAGCTCGGCTTCGTCATGGACCTCGATCAGAACGTCCATGCCCCAGTCGAACGCGGTTTGCTCCAGTTCCGCCGCCTGACTGTCTTCGACCGAGGCCATGATAATCAGAATGCAATCTGCACCCAAAGCGCGCGCCTCGATCACCTGATACGGGTCGTACATGAAATCCTTGCGCAGAGCAGGCAGAGACGTGGCCGCACGGGCCGTGGTCAGATACTCCTTTGCGCCCTGAAAGCTTGGCGTATCGGTCAGCACCGACAAGCAAGCCGCGCCGCCGTCTTCATAGGCTTTGGCCAGTGCGGGCGGGTCGAAATCGGGGCGGATCAGGCCTTTGGACGGGCTGGCCTTCTTAACCTCGGCAATCAGGCCATAGCCTTTTCGCGTGGCCTTTTGCAGTGCGCTCGCAAAGCCGCGAACCTCAGGAGCAAACCGTGCCTCACCCTCCAGAAGGTCCAGAGGTTTCTCTGCCTTGTCTGCGGCGACTTCTTCAAGCTTATAGGCTTTGATCTTGTCCAGTACCGTCTCTGTCATGCGGCCTCCTGAGTCATTCGGGCCAGTGCGGCGATTTTTTCTTTGGCTTTTCCGCTGTCTATGCTTTCGATGGCTTTGGCAACCCCGTCCTTCAAGTCGGTGGCGGCATCTGCGACGACAAGCGCGGCGGCGGAATTCAACAGCACCGCATCGCGATAAGCCGAGGGCTGCCCGTCCAGCAGTGCGCGGAAGGCAACAGCGTTTTCTTCTGGCGTGCCGCCGAGGATATCTTCGAACGGATGAACCGGCAGGCCTGCGTCTTCGGGGTGAAGCTCGACCTCTTTGACAATGCCGTCCTCAAGCGCGGCCACCCAGCTGATGCCGGTGATGGTCAGCTCATCGGTGCCATCCGAGCCGTGCACCAACCATGCGCGATCCGAACCAAGCAAGCCCAGCGTTTCCGCCATCGGGCGGATCAAATCGCGGTGGAACGCTCCGGTCAATTGGCGTTTGACCCCGGCGGGGTTTGTGAGCGGGCCGAGGATATTGAAAATCGTGCGGGTCCCAAGCTCTTGCCGCGAGGGCATGACATGGGCGATAGCCGGGTGATGCATTGGCGCCATCATGAAACCGATGCCGACCTCTTCCAAAGCGTTTTCAACCACTTCCGGTCCAACCATCACGTTAATGCCCAGTTGCCCCAAGGCATCCGCAGCACCGGATTTCGAGCTGAGGTTGCGGTTGCCGTGCTTGGCCACGGTCACACCGGCCCCGGCCACAACAAATGCCGTGGCGGTCGAGATGTTCAGCGTGCCCTTGCCGTCGCCCCCGGTGCCGACAATATCCATCGCACCTACGGGCGCTTTCACAGCGTTACACTTCGCACGCATCACGGCGGCGGCGGCGGCGTATTCCTCGACCGTTTCACCTCGGGTGCGCATTGCCATCAGCAATCCGCCGATCTGGCTGGGCGTGGCTTCACCGTCAAACAGAATGGCAAAGGCCTGTTCGGCCTCGGCACGGGTCAGAGACCGGTCAGCCGCGGCTCCGATCAGCGGTTTCAGAGCGTCGCTCATGCGGGAACTTTCATCTCGGACAGGAAATTTTTGAGCAGGGCGTGGCCGTGCTCGGAGGCGATGGATTCCGGGTGGAACTGGACGCCGTGGATGGGCAGCTCTTTGTGCTGCAGGCCCATTATGGTGCCGTCTTCCAGCTCGGCCGTGATCTCAAGGCAATCGGGCAGGGTAGCGCGGTCGACGATCAGTGAATGGTAACGGGTTGCCTCGAATGGTGTGGGCAGCCCGGCAAACAGGCCCTTCCCGGTGTGGTGCATGGTGCCCATCTTGCCGTGCACGATTTCATGACACCGGATCACGTCGCCGCCAAAAGCCTGCCCGATGGTCTGATGACCCAGACACACACCCATCAGGGGCGTCTTCGTTTCAGCCGCTGCCTCGGTCAGGGCCAGACAGATTCCCGCCTGATCGGGGTCGCAGGGACCAGGGCTTAACAAGATGCCCGCCGGGTTCATCGCCATGGCTTCCTGAACGTCCAGGGCGTCATTCCGCCGAATGACCATTTCGGCGCCAAGTTCGCCTAAATAGTGTACCAGGTTGTAGGTAAACGAGTCGTAGTTGTCGATCAGCAGCAGCATTTGGGCACTTGTCTCGGCTTGGGCATTTCGGGCTGGCGATACAGCCCCGAGCCACGGTATAATGTCGGGACATACATGCTCAGGCTTGCGCGGCAGCGTCAAGGGGACATCCGGTTCCTGGTGCCGTGGCAAGCAAATGCCGCAACAGACGGCGAACATGCGATCGAAGCAGGACCAGAACGAGAGGCAATTGTTATGGGCGGATTTGTCAGCGGAATGATCGTGGGAACGGTCGTTGTTCTTGTGTTGGCGGCAGTACTGTCTCTGAACACGCCACTGGCGAAGAAACCGGAAGTGGCAGTGTCTGCTCCGGAACCCGAGGTCGCGGAGGTTCCAGAAACCACCGCAGAGGCAACGGACACTGTTGGCGATGCCGATTTGTTGGACCTGCCACCGGCCGAACCCGAATCCACCTTTGACCAGACCGACACCCTGGCCGAATTGTCGGATGTCGAGGTCGAGCCCGAAGCTCAGCCCCAGGTGATAGAGCCTGAGGCTCAGGTTGATGAGCCCGTCGCAGCGCCTTCGGCACCGGTCAGCGTGTCGACCGAGGCGCCGGTTGCGCCGCAGGCGCCGCCAGTGGTGCAGGGATCGCCAAATGCCGAGGCCTTGCCCGAGGTGTCGCTGGACGCGCCCGAAGCCCAGCCCGAGCCGGTTGTCGAGGTCGAGGTGCAGCCCGATGTTGCCGAGACCACGCCTCAGCCCGAACCCGAGGTTGCCGAGCTGGAACCTCAGGTCGAACCAGAAGGCGTAGAGGCCGAACCCCAGCCCGAACCCGAGATTGCCGAGGTCGAACCGCAACCTGAGCCCGAGATTGCCGAAGTCGAACCTCAACCTGAACCCGAGGTTGCACCGGAAACTGAATCTGTTGTGACTGAGGTGGCACCTGAGCCCGAGCCCGAGGTGGCCGATACAGATGTGCCTGAGGCGGAAACAAACCCCTTTGAGAACAGTCCGATTGCAGTCGAAGGCGACGAAGATGCAGCACCGCGCGATCTGCCACGGATTGCGTCCGTACCGCAGATCGGAGGAGAAGGTGACGCTGCCTCAGTTCCGAATGTCGGGACGCGCGTTGTACCTCTGACCGAACGTGATGATGTTATCCAGATCACTGAAACCGGCACCGAAGTGGTCGTGCCGGGCAAGCCGATCGAGACCTACGCGGCCGATTTCGAAAACCCCGAGGCCAAGCCGCTGATGTCCATCATCCTGATCGATGATGAGGGCGCATACGGCGCCGAAGCTTTGCAGGATTTCCCATACCCGCTGACCTTTGCAGTCAGCCCCTCTGATCCGGAAGCCGCCGAAAAAATGAACAAGCACCGCAAGGCCGGTTTCGAGGTTCTGGCCCTGGCCGATCTGCCCGAGGCCGCCAGCGCGCAGGATGCCGAGGTTTCTCTGGCCGTATGGCTTGATACGCTGCCTGAAACGGTGGGTATCCTTGAGGGCGTGGAATCAGGCATTCAAGGCAACCGCAAACTGGCCGATCAGGTCGCCGCGATTGCCGCCGGTACGGGCCGGGGACTGATCACACAGGATAACGGGTTGAACACCGTGCAAAAGCTGGCCGCGCGCAATGGCGTGCCCTCGGGTGTGATTTTCCGGGATATCGACGGCGCGCGTCAGGATCCAAAGATCATGCGCCGTTTCCTGGATCAGGCCGCGTTCCGCGCCGGACAGGAAGGTGCCGTCGTGATGCTGGGCCGTCTGCGTCCCGACACGATCTCGGCCCTGCTGCTGTGGGGGCTAGAGGATCGGGGCAACCGCGTCGCAATGGCCCCGATTTCCGCGGTGATGATGAAAGAGGTTCAGTAAACGCTGAACGTACTTACGGCTGACCACGGCGGTCAGCCGTTTGTCTTAGCTGTTACCAGAGCCGGTAAACCGGGCAGCATCTGCTGCAGCGCGGCGGATAGCGTTCGATTTGTGAACGGTCTCCATATATTCGTACTCGGGATCGCTGTCGTAAACGACACCGCCGCCAGCTTGAATATAGAGTTTGTGATCCTTCACGATGGCCGTGCGCAGGGCGATACACATGTCCATGTCGCCACCAGCGCTGAAATAGCCAACACCGCCACCATAGACGCCGCGTTTTTCCGGCTCCAGCTCATCAATGATCTCCATCGCGCGGACTTTCGGCGCGCCCGAGACGGTGCCCGCAGGCATCCCGGCAAAAAACGCATCCAACGCGTCTTTGTCTTCGGCCAACTCTCCGACCACATTCGAGACGATGTGCATCACGTGGCTGTAGCGTTCGATGATGAACTCTTCGGTCGGGCGCACGGTGCCGATCTTCGAGACGCGACCGGTGTCGTTGCGGCCCAGATCCAGCAGCATCAGGTGCTCGGCCAACTCTTTCTTGTCGGCCAGCAGGTCGGCCTCGTTGGCCTTGTCCTCTTCGGGCGTTGCACCACGGGGACGGGTGCCAGCGATCGGACGGATCGTGACCTCATCCCCGAAGACGCGCACCAGAATCTCGGGGCTGGCACCAACGACCTGAAAGCCGCCGAAGTTGAAATAGAACATGAAGGGCGACGGGTTGGTGCGCCGCAACGACCGGTACAGAGCAAACGGCGGCAGCGGGAAATCCTGCGTCCAGCGTTGCGCGGGGACGACCTGAAAGATGTCGCCCGCGCGGATGTATTCCTTCGCCTTTTCAACCGCCTCCATATAGCCGGACTTGGTAAAGTTCGACACCGGCGGCGCGACCTCGGACGCATCGCCCAGATCGCGGGTCTCTGCAGGCATGGCGCGCTCCAGATCGCGCACCGCGTCCATCACACGCTCGGCGGCCTGCGCATAGGCGGCTTTGGCCGATTGTCCCTCGGCCACCCAGGCGGGGGACACGACGGTGACTTCGCCTTTGACACCGTCCAGAACGGCGATGACCGAAGGGCGCAGCATGATCGCGTCGGGCAGGCCCAGCGGGTCGGGGTTCACGTCCGGCAGGTATTCCACTAGCCGCACCATGTCATAGCCCAGATAGCCAAACAGTCCCGCCGCAGCCTGTGGCAGGTCTTCGGGCAACGCGATGCGGCTTTCGGCCAGCAGCGCGCGCAGGTTGTCCATCGGGTTGCCGTCCTGTGCGTCAAACGCCTCGGCATCAAAACGGGCCGAGCGGTTCAGTTCAGAGATCTCCCCGCGACAGCGCCAGATCAGGTCCGGCTTCATGCCAATGATCGAATACCGCCCGCGAATCTCTCCTCCGGTCACCGATTCCAGCATGAACGCGTCTTTCTGCGCGCCCGTCAGCTTGAGCATCAGGGACACAGGCGTGTCCAGATCCGCCGCCAGACGGGTATAGACAACCTGATTTTCACCGGCCTCGTAGGCGCGGGCGAAGCTGTCAAACTCGGGGGTCAGGGCCATTTCGGTCTCTTTTAATAGCTTGACTGCACGGCGTTCAGCGCGCGCTGATCAATCACCGGGCGGGCGCGGGCCTGCGCGTCGCGCACATAGGCGTCAAATATGTTCTGCGCCAACGCCTGGTTCAGTTGCGCTTCAAGCGCGGCCTGGGCCTGACGCAGTTCGTCGGTTTCGGCAGGCGGCAGCAACTCTTCCAGACGGACGATGAACGCCGAACCGTCACCGGGAACAGCGCGCAGCTCGCCGGGTTCCATTTCGAAAACCTGCACCATGAAATCCGCAGGCACATCATCCAGGAATGCGGTGCGGGTCAGGGCGTTTTCCACGCGGAAGGGCAGGCCAGTGGTGGTAAAGTCGCCATCCGCGTTCAACTGCTCCAGAACCGTGTTGGCCTGTTCTTCTAGTGCCTTGTTCGTCTCGGCCTGCGTCCATGCAGCCACCACACGCTCACTCGCTGTCTCCAGCGGTTCGGGACGTTGGGGCAGAACTTCGTCCAGGCGCAGGGCAAAGATCGAGCCGTCCTCAAGGAACGCAACCTCAGGGAAATCGCCTTCGTTTACCGCTTCGGCGGCGGTGCGGAACCCGTCATAGGCGGCAACGCCATCGTCGCTTTGGCGGGTCCAGCCGATCTGCCCCAGATCCATCTCGGTCTCAGAGGTCAGCTCTTCCAGAGTGGCGCCACCGGCCAGCATGTCATTGATGTCTTCGGCCTGTGCCTCGATCTGACGGCGGGCGCGATCGGAGGCCAACTCCTCGCGCAGGGCAGGCGCGGCGTCTTCGAACGAGGTCGTGTTTTCGGCCAGCGAGCCATTGATGCGGAACAGTGCGGGGCCGAAGGTCGAGGGCAGCGGGCCAACGACGGTGTCCAGATCAGCGGCAAAGATGGCATCGGCCGCTTCGCCCAGATCCTCGCGGGTCACGTCACCAAGGTCGATATCGCTGAGTTCCAGCTTGCGATCACGCACCAGTTGTTCAAATGTGGTGCCGCCGACCTCAAGCTGGGCCATCGCGGTTTGCGCGGCGTCTTCGCTGGGATAGGTCAGGCGTTCGACCAGACGGCGCTCGGGCTGGTGGAATTCGGACGCGCGCTGATCATAGAGGCGACGCACTGAATCCTCGTCAACCTCGACACTGTCCAACAGCATTTCCGGCGACAGAATCGCATAGGTCAACTGCTTGGTGCGGGGCAGGGTGAACTGATCCGTGTTTTCATCATAATAGGTCTGAACCTGTTCATCCGTGGGGGCTGCAATAGGGGTGGTCAGCGCATCCGGTCCGATCGTCGCCACGGTAAAGCTGCGGCGGGCACCAACATAATCGGTCAGCACTTGCGTCAGAACCGAGGGCATCTCAACCCCGCTGACCACCGCGTTCTGCACGATGGTGCGCGAGGATTCCTTGCGCAAGTCCGATTCGAATTCGGTATCCGTCATTCCGACCTGTTCCAGTTGAAACTGATACGCGTCACGGTCAAACGAACCATCAACACCCTGAAACGCCTGAATGGCGACGATTTCCTTTTGCAGGTTCTCGTCTCCGATCGAAATGCCCAGCTCACCAACTTCGTTGTCCAACGCGGCCAAGGCGGTCAGGCGCGACAAGGCCAGCTGGTCCAGCCCGAACTCATGCGCCTGGGACATTTGCAGAGGCTGGCCGGTCTGGCTTTCGACCGCGCGGATTTCGCGCTGCAGTTCGCGGACATACTCGTTGATCGAAACCTCTTCGTTGCCGACCTGCGCAACGGTGCGCACGGTGCCGGTCAGGCTGGTTGCGCCAAAGCCTGCAAGGCCCAGCATCAACAGGCCCATGATAATCCAGACAAAGGTCTTCGATAGGTTTTTAACGCCTGCGGCCATGGTGCCCTCTTATTGATGTGGCAAGTTACTGCCCTGTCGGTTGCGGCCCTGAATACGATGCACGCCGCCGGGGGGCAAGCTCAGAAGGACAGGGCCTGCAGCCTGTCGAACAATTGTGCGATTCCGGAGCGGTCGAGATTGGCAAAGGCAATGCGAACCTGACGTTTTCCGGCCGTGTCGCTATCGGGCAGGAACATCGTGCCGGGCAGCAACAATATACCGGCCTCGGGCACCAGACGACGCGCCAGTTCATCCGAGGGAATGTCGAACGGATGCTCGAAATAGGCAAAATACGCCCCCAGCCCCAACAGGCGCCAGCCCTTATCGGCCAGACGGGGTAACTGTTCCTGAATCGCGGCGCGGCGGTCGAAGATTTCGGCGCGCTCTCCGGCCACCCATTGCGACAGGTTCTTCATCCCCCAAAGCGCCGCGAACTGGCCGATCTGGCCGGGGCAGATTGCCACCGTGTCCAGAAACTTCTCGATCTCGGCCAGAAGGTCCGTGCCGGTTGCAATCGCGCCGACGCGGTGGCCGGTCAGGCGATAAGCTTTGGAAAAAGAATAGAGGTGTACCAGCGTATCTTGCCAGCCCGGTTGGCTGAACAGGTCATGCGGCGGGCCGCTACGGCTGTCGAAGTCGCGATAGGTTTCATCGACCAACAGCCGAATACCTGTCTCACGCGCCAGATCGTAGAAGGCGCGTACCAGATCCGAGGGGTATTCCACGCCGCCCGGATTGTTCGGAGTCACCAAGGTGATGGCGCGGGTCTTGTCGGTGATCAAAACGCGGGCCGCATCGGGATTGGGCAGCAGGCTATCATCAGTTTTCAGATCAATGGCGTGCACGCCTGCCATGTCCAGCCACATTTTGTGGTTGAAATACCAGGGGGTTGGCAGGATGACCTCGTCCCCCTCATCAGTGATTGCGGAAATCACTGCCGCAAAGGCCTGATTGCAGCCCGAAGTGATTGCGACCTGATCCGACGCGACCTCGGCGGCGTAGTGCTGACTGATCTGGGATGCCAGTTCCGCGCGCAGTTCGGGATTGCCCAGAACCGGGCCGTATAAATGCGCGCTGTCCTCGGTCACGGCAAACTCGGCCATGGCCTGACGCAGCGCCAAAGGCGGCGGGTCGACCGGTGCGGCCTGGCTGACATTGATCAGAGGTCGGTCCTCGGGAAAGACCACGCCCTCCAGCCAGCGCCGCGCCTCCATCACCGGAGGGGCGAAAGTGGCGGCGGTGCGTGTCCGGGTCATGCGTGGTCCTGGATGTTTAGCAGAGGGTCAGTCGGTGCCGCGATAGGGCTCGACATATTGCAGGGCCATATCCCACGGGAAGAAGATCCACGTATCTTGGCTGACCTCAGTGATGAACGTGTGCACCATCGGGCGGCCCTTGGGCTTGGCGTATACAGTGGCAAAATGCGCCTTGGGGTACATCGCGCGCACCAATTCCAGCGTTTTGCCGCTGTCGACCAGATCGTCGATGATCAGAACGCCCTCTCCATCGCCCATCAGATCAGTGTCGGGGGCTTTCAGCACTTCGGCTTCGCCCTGTGCCTGATGGTGATAGGACCGCACGCTGATCGTATCGACGGTGCGGATGTCCAGCTCGCGGCTGACGATCATCGCGGGGGCCATGCCGCCGCGTGTGATGGCGACAACGGCGCGCCAAGCGCCGTCATCGGGGCCTTGACCGTCCAGCCGCCACGCCAAAGCGCGTGAGTCGCGGTGAATCTGGTCCCAGCTGATGTGAAAGCCTTTTTCGTGGGGCAGGCGGTCTTTGGCGCTCATGATTTAACCCTTTTCAACGTCCGGGGCGTCGACGGCCTTCATGCCAACGATGTGATACCCCGAATCCACGTGCAGATTCTCTCCGGTCACGCCGCTGCTGAGATCGGACAGCAGATACAGCGCCGACTTGCCCACATCATCGATGGTCACATTGCGGCGCAGGGGCGAGTTATACTCGTTCCACTTCATGATATAGCGGAAGTCGCCGATGCCGCTGGCGGCCAGGGTCTTGATCGGACCCGCCGAGATCGAGTTGACGCGGATACCGTCCTTGCCCAGATCCTCGGCCAGATATTTGACCGACGCTTCCAGCGCGGCTTTGGCAACGCCCATCACGTTATAGTGCGGCATGACCTGTTCGGCGCCGTAATAGGTCAGGGTAACGGCGCTGCTGCCCTCGGACATCATCTTTTCCGCACGCTGCATCACGGCGGTGAAGGAATAGACCGACACATCCATGGTCAGCTTGAAATTCGCGCGGCTGGTATCGACGTAACGGCCGCGCAGTTCGTTCTTGTCGGAAAAGCCAATCGCGTGAACGATGAAGTCCAGCTTGCCCCATTTCTCTTCCAGCGAAGAGAACAGCGCATCAATCGATGCCTCGTCGCTAACATCGCAGGGCAGGACGATTTCGCTGCCCAGTTGCGCCGCCAGCGGATCGACCCGCTTTTTCAGAGCATCGCCCTGGTAGGAAAAGGCAAGTTCGGCTCCGGCTTCGGATAAAGCGCGGGCAATTCCCCATGCGATCGATTTATCATTGGCCAGTCCCATGATGAGGCCGCGTTTTCCGGCCATCAACTGATTTGACATGTTCGGTTCTCCGCCTGTCTTCGCGTTATGTTGGGTTGGTTTATGCCATTGGATGCGCTGCTTCAAGGCCACGAACTCTTGCCCACAGCGGGTTCTCGCCCTAGGGTAGTTAACAAAAGTTTCCGGGGGATGGAAATGACCGAGCGTGGTGGCATTTTTGCCGGCGCTGATCCGTTCGAAATTTCGGATCGGTGGCTTGCAGAGGCCAAAGACAGCGAATTGAATGATCCCAACGCCATAGCGTTGGCGACCGTGGACCCGGACGGGATGCCCAATGTGCGCATGGTGCTGTTGAAAGAGATCGAATCCGATGCCTTCGTGTTTTACACCAATTACGAAAGCACCAAAGCGACCGAGCTTGAATCGGCAGGCAAGGCGGCGTTTGTCATGCACTGGAAATCATTGCGGCGCCAAATCAGGGTTCGTGGTACAATCACCCGTGAAAACGGGCCGCAAGCTGATGAATATTATGCGTCCCGCTCATTGAAGAGTCGCCTTGGGGCCTGGGCTTCGAAGCAGTCTCAGCCTCTCAGCAGCCGGTCCGCCCTTATGGCAGAGGTTGCAAAGGTGACCGCGAAACTGGGGCCGAACCCTCCGAGGCCGCCATTTTGGGGCGGATACAGGCTGGTGCCGACCGAGATCGAGTTTTGGGCCGATGGAGCTTTCCGGCTGCATGACAGGTTCCAATGGCGCCGGGATCAGGTGGGCTCGGCATGGGAAGTGCAGAGGTTGAATCCATGACGTTCGCGTATCGTGAAATGCAATGCACAGGAATTAAAGAGTTTTTTCGGCTTGAATTTGCGCGTCATTCCCATACACATCGGACCCTTAACGAACTGTTAAAACTCGCGATAGGAAAACCGTGCCAGACGATCTGAACAACATGTACCGCGTACGTGGACACGTGAAATGGTTCGACCCCGCCAAGGGGTACGGTTTTGTTGTGTCCGACGAAGGCGGTCCGGATATTCTGTTGCATGTGAACGTGTTGCGCAATTTCGGTCAAAGCTCTGTCGCCGATGGTGCCGGAATCGAGATCATGACGCATCGCACCGACCGCGGTGTTCAGGCGGTCGAGGTCATCAGTGTCGATCCGCCCGCGCGGACCGACTCGATGATGCTGGCGGATTTTGCCGAGCTTGATCCGGTGGTGATCGCCGAAGCGCCGCTCGAAGCTGCGCGGGTGAAGTGGTTCGACAAGGGCAAGGGCTTTGGGTTCGCGAATGTCTTTGGCCGGGGCGAGGACGTGTTCCTGCATATCGAAGTGCTGCGCCGGTCCGGTCTTGCCGATCTGCAACCGGGCGAGGCGCTTGCGATGCGCGTCATCGACGGCAAACGCGGGCGTATGGCGGCTCAGGTGCTGGCCTGGGAAGCTGCTTTGGACGACTGATTGTTCATGACCAGATTTTTCGCGGTTCTTGCAAGTATTACAATGCTGTGGGCCGGAGAGGTTCTGGCAGCATGTCGCGAAGACCGTGTCGGTTTGCGCAACGATAAGACGCAAATTACCTTCAATGTTGAACTGGCGATAAGCCCGCAGGACAGGGCGCGCGGTCTGATGTTCCGCGAGTCGCTGCCGCAGCGGTCCGGGATGTTGTTCGTGTTCGACCCACCGCAGCGGGTGGCGTTCTGGATGAAGAACACTCTGATTCCCCTGGACATCATTTTTCTGGACCGCACCGGCATGGTGACCCGCGTGCATGAAGACGCAATACCCGGGGACCAGAGCCAGATCAATGGTGGCGATTCGGTATTTGCGGTTCTGGAAATCAATGCCGGGCTGGCGGACCGTTACCTGATCACTCCGGGAACCCAGATGCAGCACGAAGTTTTTTCGCAAGGCCCTGCGATTTGGCCCTGTTAGGGCTTTTCAAATCCGATGGGCATCGTTAGGAAGGCGCACGGTCCGGGGCGTGGCGCAGTCTGGTAGCGCACCTGTTTTGGGTACAGGGGGTCGTAGGTTCGAATCCTGCCGCCCCGACCACTTCTTTCCTTCAAATCGGTGAACCACCCATCGTCCGGAACAAGGCGCCAAGCGCCTGATCCAGGGCTTTGCTTTCCACCGGAACGTTGACCGCGGGCCCCTTTTTCTGCGGCACGTTAAAAAACAGTTCGGCATCGACACGGTAACCCGACGTGTTTTTGGTCGATGTCATGCGCATGACGCTTTTCGGCAAATCCTGCGGATACCCATCATAGTTGAGAATCAGATAGGCGGTGGTGTCAGGCGGCAGCAACTCGGCGCATTCAAAAACCCGATTCCCGGTTTTCTCGAACTGCTCACCGGGGCCTGCGCATTGGGTTTCAAACGTATCGAAAAGCCGTTTCGGGTAGGTTTCGAATTGCGCACTGCGCGTGGGTGGGGGCACATCTTGTGGTGTGCAGGCCACGATCAGCACCAGTACTGGAAGTAAGCGAAACACCAACATCGGAACTGACCCCTTCGGTAAGTCGTTTTATACGTAGCGAATTTTATCCACCTCACCACCGGGCGGCGTTTTGATTCTTGTTCAGCCTATCCAGCTTAGTGCCAGTTTACCAAATGCCGGTAACTGTGCCGAGAAACACAGTTAATTCTGCTGAGTGCGTTTCGGGGCGGGCCCAATGGCCAGTGGAAGAACCTGTGGAGGAATCGCAATCCGTCAAAAAACGGCGCTTCGAAACTTTTGGGTCAACAGAAAAGATTTTGAAAATGACTGAAAAATGACATTGACGATCTATGGCTGAATACGCCAAGTTGTATGGGCCGAAAGGAGTGCCACTAAATCTGGTAGAATGACCGGAGCGGGGCATGGGGCGAGGGTCGGAAAGCACATCTATTAAACGTGCAACCGTATAGACGGTTTCGCGCTGTAAGAAACAGCGCCCGGTCGTTTGCGTCCAAATTTCTGGCACGGCTGACGGAACGCTGAAATGCCCCTGACGCCAACGGACAAGTTGTTTGAATCTAGGGCTGCGGACATGAAGATTGACAGAAAATTCACCAAATCGGGGCAGGACGCATACGCAGATCTGGACTTTGTCTCTGCGACCTCCGAGATTCGGAACCCGGACGGCACCATCGTTTTTCGCCTCGACGAAATCGAAGTTCCCACCAAGTGGAGCCAGGTGGCCAGTGACGTCATCGCACAGAAATACTTCCGCAAGGCCGGTGTCCCTTCGGCCCTGAAAAAGATCAAGGAAAAGGACGTTCCTGAATTTCTGTGGCGCTCGGTTCCGGCTGAAGGCGCTGAATTTGGTGGTGAAACCTCTTCCAAACAAGTGTTCGACCGTCTGGCCGGTGCCTGGGCCTATTGGGGCTGGAAAGGCGGCTATTTCTCGACCGAAGAAGACGCGCGCGCCTATTTCGACGAGATGCGCTATATGCTGGCGACCCAGCGCGCCGCGCCGAACTCACCGCAGTGGTTCAACACAGGTCTGCACTGGGCCTACGGGATCGACGGCCCGGCACAAGGGCATCACTATGTCGATTACAAGACCGGCAAGCTGACCAAATCGAAATCCGCCTACGAACATCCGCAGCCGCACGCGTGTTTCATCCAGTCCGTCGATGATGATCTGGTGAACGAAGGCGGCATCATGGATCTGTGGGTGCGCGAGGCGCGCCTGTTCAAATACGGCTCTGGTACCGGGACCAACTTCAGCCATCTGCGTGCAGAAGGCGAAGCGCTGTCGGGTGGCGGCAAGTCCTCGGGCCTTATGGGCTTTCTCAAGATCGGCGACCGCGCCGCTGGCGCGATCAAATCAGGCGGGACAACCCGTCGAGCAGCAAAGATGGTAATCGTCGATGCAGATCACCCCGATATCGAGCAATTCATCGAATGGAAGGTGATCGAAGAGCAGAAGGTGGCCTCGATCGTTGCCGGATCGAAGATGCACGAGAAGATGCTGAACGGCATTTTCGAGGCCATCCGCAGCTGGGACGGCGCGCAAGACGATGCGTATGATCCCAACACCAATGACAGCCTGAAGAAGGCGGTTCGCGAAGCCAAAAAGGTCGCGATCCCCGAAACTTACATCAAACGCGTGCTGGATTACGCCAAGCAAGGTCATGACAGCATCGAATTCCCCACCTACGACACGGACTGGGATTCGGAAGCCTACAGCTCGGTCTCGGGTCAGAACTCGAACAACTCGATCCGCGTCACCAACGCCTTCCTGACCGCAGTTGAAAAAGACGCCGATTGGGAGCTGATCAACCGCACCGATGGCAAGGTTGCCAAGACCGTAAAGGCCCGCGATCTGTGGGAAAAGGTCGGCCATGCCGCTTGGGCCTGCGCCGATCCGGGCATCCAGTTCCATGACACCGTCAACGAATGGCACACATGCCCCGAAGATGGTGAGATTCGCGGCTCGAACCCGTGCTCGGAATATATGTTCCTCGATGACACGGCCTGTAATCTGGCGTCGATGAACCTGCTGACCTTCCTTAAGGATGGTGAGTTCCAGGCGGCGGACTATATGCACGCCTCGCGCCTGTGGACGCTGACACTGGAAATCTCGGTGACGATGGCGCAGTTCCCGTCGAAGGAAATCGCGCAGCTGTCCTATGACTTCCGCACCTTGGGTCTGGGCTATGCTAATATCGGCGGCCTGCTGATGAATATGGGCTACAGCTATGACTCGGACGAGGGGCGCGCGATTTGCGGCGCGTTGACCGCGATCATGACCGGTGTGGCCTATGCGACCTCGGCCGAGATTGCCGGAGAGCTAGGTCCGTTCAAAGGCTATGAACGCAACGCCGGCCACATGCTGCGCGTCATCCGCAACCACCGTCGCGCGTCGCAGGGTGTGACCAATGGCTATGAGAAACTGGCCGTGAAACCGGTGCCCCTAGATCATGGCAACTGCCCGGACAAACGTCTGATCGATCTGGCGATGTCGGCCTGGGACGAAGCGTTGAACCTTGGTGAAAAGAACGGTTACCGCAACGCGCAGGCCACTGTGATCGCGCCGACCGGTACTATTGGTCTGGTTATGGATTGCGATACCACTGGGATCGAGCCTGACTTTGCGCTGGTGAAGTTCAAGAAGCTCGCCGGTGGTGGCTACTTCAAGATCATCAACCGCTCTGTACCTTCTGCGCTGGAAAAGCTGGGCTACTCTTCGTCTCAGATCGAAGAGATCGTTGGCTACGCCGTTGGCCACGGCACCATCGGCAACGCACCGGGCATCAACCACACCTCGCTGACCGGTCACGGCTTTGGCCCGAATGAGTTGGCCAAGGTGGACGCCGCGCTGGAGAGCGCCTTCGACATTCGTTTCGTCTTCAACCAGTGGACGCTGGGCGAGGATTTCTGCACCGGCGTCCTTGGCATCCCGGCGACCAAGCTGAATGACCCGACCTTCGACCTACTGCGCCATCTGGGCTTTACCCGTGCGGATATCGAAGCGGCCAATGATCACGTCTGCGGAACCATGACTCTGGAAGGCGCACCGCATCTGAAAGAGGAGCACTACGCGATCTTTGACTGCGCCAACCCGTGCGGCAAGAAAGGCAAGCGTTTCCTTGGGGTTGATAGCCACATCACCATGATGGCGGCAGCGCAAAGCTTCATCTCTGGTGCAATCTCGAAAACGATCAACATGCCGAATGACGCGACTATCGAGGACTGCCAGAAGGCCTATGAACTCAGCTGGTCGCTGGGTGTGAAGGCCAACGCGCTCTATCGTGATGGCTCGAAACTGTCGCAACCTCTGGCGGCGGCACTGGTCGAGGATGACGACGAAGCGGCGGAAGTGCTGGAAAGCGGTTCGGCGCAGGAAAAAGCCGTTGTTCTGGCCGAGAAAGTGATCGAGAAGGTTGTAGTCAAGGAAATCATCCGCAGCCATCGCGAAAAACTGCCGCATCGCCGCAAGGGCTACACCCAAAAGGCGATTGTCGGCGGCCACAAGGTCTATCTGCGCACTGGCGAGTTCGAAGACGGCAAGCTGGGCGAGATTTTCATCGATATGCACAAAGAAGGTGCTGGCTTCCGGGCGATGATGAACAACTTTGCCATCGCGGTCTCGGTGGGCTTGCAATACGGCGTGCCGCTGGAAGAGTTTGTTGATGCCTTCACCTTCACCAAGTTCGAACCGGCGGGGATGGTGCAGGGCAACGACTCGATCAAGAACGCGACGTCGATCCTGGACTACATCTTCCGCGAACTGGCCGTGTCTTATCTGGACCGCACCGATCTGGCCCATGTGAAACCCGAAGGTGCCACCTTCGACGATCTGGGCCGGGGCGAAGAGGATGGTTTGTCCAATGTCTCGGAAATCAGTGACAGCGCGGCTTCCAAGTCTTTGGAAGTGCTGAAACAAATCAGTTCGACCGGGTATCTCCGCAAGCGTCTGCCGCAAGATCTGGTAGTCTTCAATGGCGGTCAGGCCGAGGTGAACGGCATGGCCGAACCGGCGCCCACCTTTGAAGCGCCTGCGGCCGAAACAGCGGTTGCGACCGGCATGGACGCACGGACCAAGGCCAAGATGCAGGGCTATGAGGGCGATCCTTGCGGCGAATGCGGAAACTACACGCTGGTGCGCAACGGCACCTGCATGAAATGCAACACCTGCGGCGCAACCAGCGGGTGTAGCTAAGGCTACCGCCCCGGCAACCCGGGGCGCAGGGGTCGGAACGCTGCCACAGGTACCGGCCCCGACGAATACGGAGCAAGGCGCTGAGACTTACCATCGATGCCTCGCTCCACTCGGCCGACATGCCCGTGTCGGCCGGGAACAGGGTGGGGCGGAATATTTGCTCTTTCCCACTCTTTCACGGGGCGGGTGCGCTCGTCCCATGCGCAGTCCAGGCCGCAGGCAAAAAAACACCGGGCGGTCAACGAAATGAGCCTGGAAGGCGAAACTGACAGGGGGCTTCGGCCCCCTTTCTTTTTTGCAACGGCTTCGACGGGAATTTGAGCAGAGCTTTGCCGGATTCTGCATTTTGCGTCGGGTAAGACCCGCCGAAGCCGCGCGACAGGGTCTTTTCCGGCGGCTGACCGCAGACACGACTCTGCCAAACACGCGGAGATTGGCGCGAAAACGGAAACAATTTACAATGCAGGTGACACGGCATCCCGTTGCGGTGTTTCTGATGCTGTCCGGACGAAAACACGCAAAAACTCAATCAGGAGGCATCACAATGAAACCGCAAACTCTGGCCGCTATCTCTGCCATTGCACTTGGACTGCCGACGCTGGCCGTCGCACAATCTTCGGCTGACGCCAATGGGGACGGTGTACTGACAATCGAAGAGGTTCAGGCCGTTCTGCCCGAAGTTGACGCAGATGGTTTCTCGGCGATGGACGCAAACGGCGACGGCGCGTTGGATGAGGCCGAAATCGCTGTGGCACAGGAAGCAGGGCTGTTGCCGGCAACCGACGGTTAACCCAGAAATAGAGGGCGGCCAGATTAAATCTGGCCGCCTTTACAGAGCCTTACTTGGCGAGATGAATGTTGAACTTGCCGCGAAGCTCGGCATCCAAAAGCGGATCGAACTGGGCTGGAGACGGCGAAGACAGGATTTCATCTTTCCGCTTGATCGCTTTTTCAATCAGATCGGGTTTGCCAAGCTCAGCCCATTCCTTGGGTGATGTTCGGTCACCAAACGTCGGATAGACGTAGTCCGCCTGCATCCGGCTGAGCGTGGCGTCGGTTCCCAGATAGTGGCCCGGACCGCCCATGCAGACCTCGGCGATCTGATCCAGCGCCAGCGTCTCATCGTTGACCTCGATCCCGCGTACACAGCGTTGAGCCTGTCCGATCAGGTCGTCGCTGAGGATAAGGCTTTCCAGGCAAAAGCCCAGCAACGAGGCGTGCATACCTGCGGATTCATACACCATGTTCACGCCGGACAGACCAGCCATGACATTCGAGCACATCTGCTCCCATCCGGCCTGCATGTCGGGCATTTTCGAGTCGGACGCTCCGGCGGCCGCACCACCCGGCAGATCGTAGAACCGGTGCATCTGGGCACAGCCCGCGGTCAACAGGGCTTGTTCGCCAGACCCGATCGACATGGCGCCGGTGCGCAGGTCCAAACCAAATGGCCAAGTGCCAAAAATTGCCGGAGCTCCGGGGCTTACGGCGTTTACATAAACTAATCCGGCAAGACATTCCGCCGTGGCTTGGGTGATCGCTCCGGCGATTGTCGAGGGTGCGGTCGCCCCGGCCATTCCGGCCGAAAGCAGCAGCACGGGCATTCCACCCTTGATGCAAAGCTCCATCACTTCGCAGCTTTCGGTGGCGAATTTCATCGGTGGCACGACAAAGCAGTTGGAGTTCGAAACGAACGGACGCTCACGGAATTTATCTTCACCGCCGGCGATCGTGTAGATCATGTCCAGTGCGGGGGCGACGTGGCCGGGTTCGGTGAAGGATGTGCCGATATGTTTGAACGTGCCGGAACAGCAGGCGTAGATCGTGTTCAGATCCATTTCCAGATTGTCGGGAATGTCGCGGCAGACCATCGGACGCTGAACAAAGTGAATATTTTCAAGCTGTTCGCAGATGCGGGATGCGTCATGCAGATCCTGCACCGTTGAATCCCGGTATTCATTGCCGTGAACATCAACCATGCTGACGGCCGCGCCTGCCGTGCCGTAATGGACCTTGGTGCCGGACAGGTTCAGATCGGTTTTGCCATCGCGGCTGTACAATGTGACCGAGCGGTTTGCCTTGGCGACCGTGTCCTCGACCAGAGCGCGGGGAAAGCGGATGCGGCCATCATCGCCCAAAGTGCAGCCAGCACCGACGAGGTAGTCGATCCCGCTTTGCGGCGCGTCGGCCAGACCGATGGTTTCCAATGCGGTCAGCGCGGCCTCGTGAATGCGTTCGATCTGTGCCTGGGTCAGAACATTGAGGACGCCGCCCTCCATACCGGGGCGGATGGGGCGCAGATGTTCGGGCAGTGCTGTCGCACGGGCAGCACGGCGCGCGGCGCGTCCGCCGCTGCGGGAAGAGTTACGGGTTTGATCGGTCATGGGGCAGAATCCAGTAAATAAGGCGTCGTGAGGGTGGGGGTGTCACGCCTTGGGCGGCCGCCCGCGCGCCGCACGGCCCCGATCCGCACCGATGGTGCGGCTGATCAGCCGGATCTTCCAAACTTCGTTTTGCATGTGGGTCCTCACATATTGGCGGTCAGTATTCCGACGTCCACCGGCGCTTTCTGTCCTGTTTGCGACCTGAGAGTTCAAAAGCGAAGCTGTGATGCATGTGTCACGGCGTTTGTTGGCTTTAAAAGAATTTTTCCCGCTATGGCAGAAATCTGTTATGGTTCCTTCACTTATTTAAGAGTGGTTCGTGTTCTCAATTGAATCTTAATGATCTCGAACCAAGTTTCTAAGTTATGTTGACCCGAAAGACCAAAGTCTCGACGAAAGGTTCTTTAGGAGAGTTTTATGAAAGCCCTTAAGGTCGTCTGCCTTTTTTTGGTGACGAGCATCGCGGCCCCCGCAATGGCTGAGGATTGGACCGGGGCTTATGCCGGATTCAGCTTTGGATATGCAGAAGCGGACGGCCCGAACGGGTCAAGCGGCAACGACACGGCCTTTGGTCCTCATATCGGTTATGACCGGGACTTCGGCAGCTTTGTTCTTGGGGGTGAACTGGAATACAACCACCTGTCCCTGGGCCTGAGTGATGGCGAGGGCAGTCTAGACAGCATGACCCGCCTGAAACTTCGCGGTGGCTATGATTTTGGCAGCGCTTTGGGATATGTGGTGGTCGGCGCGGCCCGGTTGGATGCATCGGTGGACAATGATACAGCTGCCGTCTACGGGATCGGCGTTGCCTATCCGATCAACGACCGCTTTGTGATCAGCGGTGAGGCGCTGCGGCAGGATTTTAACGACGTCACCCGGACAGATGGCGGGCTGGACGCGAGTGTTTTCAACCTGCGCACTTCCTTCCGATTCTGACGCCTGTCAGCCAACGGCAGGGTGATGTGCCGCCAAATCAGAGGCAAAGGTACAGATCGTGGACAGGGCAGTTGCGAATCTGTCGTCGTCAATCGTCATTGCCACACGGATATGGCCTGCGGCTGCGGACCCGAAACTTTCACCCGGCATAACCGCAATCGCGTGCGTATCCAGAAGGGCGTTGGCGAATCCATCACCGCTGAACCCGGTGGCACGGATATCCAGCATCAGATACATCGCGCCCTGCGCCGAAACCAGCCCGATGGTGTTCTGCACCGCGAGAATACCAACCGCGAGGGCGCGGCGCCTGCGGAAGGGTTCGGCGACTTGTTCCTCCAGATCATTGCCCGCATTCAGCGCGAAACTGGCGGCGTCCTGGATAAATCCGGATCCCCCATAGGTTGTATGCGTGGCGAGGTTGATCAGATGCGAGATCACCGTTTCGGGGCCGACGATCCAGCCGCAGCGGGACTCGGTCATCGTGTGGGATTTCGACATTGAACCAACGACCAGCGTGCGCTCGACCATGCCCGGCAGGGTACGGGGTGAGATATGCTCACCTTCCCAGACCTGCGTGCCATAGACCTCGTCCGAAATCAGCCAGAGATCACGCCGGCGGCACACCTCGGCGATCCCTTCGAGGGTCTGGCGGGAATACACCAAGCGGTGGGGTTGTTCGGCGTATTGCCCAGCGACGAAATCGCGCCATCGGCGGCGGCCTCCGTCTGCTCGGCGCGCGGCTGGAACGCGTCTTCGGCAGTAGTCTGGATTGATCGGGCCACAGCTCCGGCCCCCCCGGATCGTGCCGGGGTAGGTGGCGTAATACGGGTCGAGATACAGCCCCACGTCGCCGGGATCACACACCGCGACATGGGCCGAGAACAGGGTCGATTGGCCGCCGGGCGTGATCAGCACGTTGTGGCGCGTGGTGGGCACTCCGGTACGTGCCTGCAACCGGGCGGCCACCGTGTCGCGCAGCAGATCGGTGCCGGGAACCACCGCATAACCGGTGTGACCTTGCCGGGCGGACAGGTCCATCGCCTCAAGTGTCGACGCATCGGTGCGGATGTCATGTTCGCCGATGGTCAGCTCGGTTACCGCGTAGCCGTCGCTGATCATCTGTCGGGCGCGATAGAAAACGTCCCACCCGTCGTTGCCGCCTTCAGTCAGATGAGTGATGCGCTGCGACAGTTTCATGGGCTGTCTCCGTCTGGTGTCTTGCGCAGTCAGGGCCAGAGGCGTTCTGAATTGCCAATCAGCGACGTCGGGGCGTGGAACTCGGGGCTTGGCGCAGAGCGGTCTGCGTGGTACTGGGATAGTATGAACCGGATGACCTGCATCATTATCTGCTGCATTACCTGCTGATTTATCAAGCGGGCCGGTTTCTTTCGTTTTCATCCCTGAGACAAGTTGCTAAGCCCGCGCCAACGCGAGAAGCCTCGCTGTCTTTAGGAGCCGACCGATGACGACGATCAAACTGCACAACACACGGACGCGGACGAAAGAGGAATTCGTGCCGATCAGCGCCGACAATGTGCGGATGTATGTCTGCGGACCGACCGTCTATGACCGCGCTCATCTGGGAAATGCGCGGCCGGTGGTGGTGTTTGATGTGCTCTATCGCTTGCTGCGGCACACGTATGGCGCGGATCACGTGACCTATGTGCGCAATTTCACCGACGTGGACGACAAGATCAACGCAACCGCGCTGGCCCGGCAACAGGCCGGGGCTGCGGGCACGTTGGAGCAATTGGTGCAGGAGCGTTCGGACGAGACCATCGGCTGGTATCTGCATGATATGGGCGCGTTGGGGGCGTTGGAACCAAACGAGATGCCGCGCGCTACACAATATATCGACCAGATGATCGCGATGATCGAAGGGCTGATCGAGAAGGGCCACGCCTACGCGGCCGAGGGGCATGTTCTTTTCGCCGTGGACAGCTGGAAAGAGAAGTATGGAGCTCTGTCCGGTCGGTCCGTCGATGACATGATCGCAGGCGCGCGGGTTGAGGTCGCGCCCTACAAAAAGAACCCGATGGATTTTGTGCTGTGGAAGCCTTCGACAGATGAGCTGCCGGGGTGGGATTCTCCTTGGGGCCGTGGTCGTCCGGGCTGGCACATCGAATGCTCGGCCATGAGCTATGAGTTGCTGGGCGACAGTTTTGACATTCACGGCGGCGGTAACGACCTGATGTTCCCGCATCATGAGAATGAGATCGCCCAGAGTAAATGCGCCCATCCGGAAGGTGAGTTTGCGCGGGTCTGGCTGCACAATGAGATGTTGCAGGTGGAAGGTAAGAAGATGTCCAAATCGCTGGGCAATTTCTTTACCGTGCACGACTTGTTGGAGCAAGGCGTTCCGGGCGAGGTGATCCGCTTTGTCTTTCTGCAGACCCATTATCGCAAGCCGATGGATTGGACTGAGAAAAAGGCGCGCGAGGCCGAGGCGACGCTGCGCAAGTGGCGGGCGCTGACAGCGGGCATCGAGCCCGCCGGCAGCGCGGCGCCCGCAGTTGTCGCTGCGCTGAGTGACGACCTGAACACGGCGGGCGCTTTGGCCGAGCTTTATCGACTGGCTGCGGATGGAGATGCGGCGGGGCTGCTGGCTAGCGCGCAGTTGGTGGGGCTCTTGTCTGACGAGATGGGCGCGTGGGCGGATACCGCGTCGGTGGATCTGTCTGCTCATGCCGACCGGTTGGCGGATGCGCGGGTCGTTGCGATGCAGAGCAAGGATTTCGCGGAAGTGGACCGCCTGAAGGCCGCTTACATCGCCGCTGGTTTGGAAGTTCGCATGAGCAAGGACGGAGTCGAGCTGGTTCCGGGCGCTGGTTTTGACGCGGCCAGGTTGGAGGAGGTGTGATGTCAAAGGAACGCCTCTACCTTTACGACACCACGCTACGCGACGGGCAGCAGACGCAGGGCGTCCAGTTCTCGACCGCTGAGAAAGTGCAGATTGCACAGGCTCTGGACGAGTTGGGCGTGGACTATATCGAAGGCGGCTGGCCCGGTGCGAACCCGACGGACAGCGCGTTTTTCGAGGTCGCGCCGAAGACCTCGGCGCGGTTGACCGCCTTTGGGATGACCAAGCGGTCAGGCCGGTCGGCCGAAAATGACGTCGTTCTGGCCGCAGTGATGAATGCGGGGACGCAAGCCGTGTGTCTGGTTGGCAAGTCGCATGATTACCACGTCACCGATGCGCTTGGGATCTCGCTGGAGGAGAATGTCGAAAACGTCCGTGCCTCGGTCGCGCATATCGTGGCGCAGGGGCGCGAGGCACTGTTCGATGCCGAGCATTTCTTTGACGGCTACAAGGACAATCCCGGTTACGCGGTTGAGGTGTGCCGCGCCGCGCTGAATGCCGGGGCGCGCTGGGTTGTGCTGTGTGACACCAATGGCGGCGCGCTGCCGGCTGAGGTGTCGCGCATCGTGTCCGAGGTAATAGCTGCGGGGCTGCCTGGGAATCGGCTGGGCATTCACACCCACAACGACACCGAGAACGCGGTGGCCTGTACTCTGACCGCTGTCGATGCAGGGGCGCGGCAGATACAGGGTACGTTGAACGGATTGGGCGAGCGGTGCGGCAACGCCAACCTGACCGCTCTGATCCCGACATTGCTGCTGAAAGAACCCTATGCCTCAGGCTTTGAAACTGGCGTCAGCATGCAGGCGCTGGGTGGTCTGACGCGCATCAGCCGGATGCTGGACGATATCCTGAACCGGGTGCCCAGCAAGCAATCGGCTTACGTTGGCGCTTCGGCCTTTGCGCATAAGGCGGGGCTGCACGCCAGCGCGATCCTCAAGGACCCGTCAACCTATGAACATGTCGATCCGGGCGCGGTTGGGAACGCGCGTATCATTCCGATGTCGAACCAGGCCGGGCAGTCGAACCTGCGCAAACGCCTGACCGAGGCCGGTCTGGTCGTCGCGAAAAACGACCCGGCGCTCGGGCGCATTCTGGAGCGGATCAAGCAGTGCGAGGCCGAGGGTTATTCCTATGACACGGCTCAAGCCAGCTTTGAACTGCTGGCGCGGGATGAGTTGGGTCAATTGCCCGAGTTCTTCGAGGTCAAGCGCTATAAGGTCACTGTTGAGCGGCGCAAGAACAAGTACAACAAGATGGTCAGCCTGTCCGAGGCTGTGGTTGTTGTAAAGGTCGACGGGGAAAAGAAACTCTCGGTCAGTGAGTCGCTGGACGAGGATGGCAGTGACCGGGGGCCGGTCAATGCATTGGCCAAAGCCCTGGCGAAAGACCTTGGACAATACTCGCAGATTCTGGCCGATATGAAGCTCGTCGATTTCAAGGTCCGCATCACCCAGGGCGGGACCGAGGCGGTGACCCGAGTGATCATCGACAGCGAAGACGGGCAGGGGCGGCGCTGGTCGACCGTAGGCGTCAGCGCGAACATAGTCGATGCCTCGTTCGAGGCGTTGCTGGACGCGATCCAGTGGAAACTGGTGCGCGATTGCGGATCGCGGACGGCGGTGGCCGAGTGACTGTGGAATTCGACGACGACGTCAAAGCCTGTGCGGAACTAGTGCACCGCGCCGATCCCGACCGGTTCATGGCGGTGATGGCCACACCCGTCTCGGTGCGGCCACTGTTGTTTCCTCTTTACGCGCTGAATGCCGAGGTCGCGCGCGCGCCCTGGGTCACGCAAGAGGCGATGATTGCCGAGATGCGGCTGCAATGGTGGCGCGATGCGCTGCAGGAGATTGCCGAGGGGAAACCTGTGCGCAGGCACGAGGTCGCGACGCCTCTGGCACAGGTTCTGTCACCGCATCTGGCCGCCATGCTGGACGAGTATGTGGCCGTCAGGCGTTGGGACATTTACCGTGACCCGTTTGAAGATGAGGCGCATTTCGACGCCTATATCAATCACTCGGCCGGGTCCTTGATGGTTGCTTCGGCGCAGGTGCTGGGTGCCGCGGATGAGGCCGTGTTGCGCGATTTCGGATATGGCGTCGGCGTGGCGAACTGGCTGCGGGCCATTCCCGATCTTGAGGCGCGGGGTCGTATTCCCTTGCTCGACGGCACGCCCGATGGCGTGCGAACGCTGGCGCAGAAGGCGCTGGAGCGGCTTCAACGGGCGCGGTCCAGTGCGTCTGCTGTCTCGGCGGATGCCCGGCCCGCGCTTTACGCCGGGTGGCAGGCGGAATGGGTTCTGCGGCAGGCCCTGGTCCGCCCGGACCGCGTGGCCGCCGGCGATTTGGCGCAGGGTGAAATTCGCCGCAGGCTATCGCTGATGTGGACCGCGGCCAGTGGGCGCTGGTAGGGCTCAGACCGTTTCCGTCTCGGACGGTTTCAGAACCAGCCACAGCAACGCACCGCCCGCCAGCGTCAGCAGCGGGATCATGGCGAGGTTCACCGCCGTCCAGCCCTCGACCGCTGAACCGCCCGAGCAGTTCATCAACCCGCCCGATGCCAGCGACGCAAGCGTGACGCCACCAAACACCAGCAGATCGTTCAGGCCCTGCATCCGGCCGCGCTCACTCACGTCATGGGACTCGGCCAGCATTGTGGTCGCGCCGATGAAACCAAAGTTCCAGCCAACCCCCAGCAGGATCAGGGCGACGAAGAAATTGCCCAGCTCGACGCCTTGCAAGGCAACCACGCCCGCACCAGCGAGAATAGCGAGACCGAGGGCTACGATTTTCTCGACCCCAAAACGCGCGATGAGCTGGCCGGTGAAAAAGCTGGGCACATACATCGCCAGCACGTGGCTGGTGACCACGTCGGCGGCGTCATTTGCGCTGAAACCGCAGCCCACTACTGCCAGCGGGGTCGAGGTCATCACAAGGTTCATCAGCGCGTAAGACACCATGGCGCAGATGATGGCCACGGCGATGCGCGGGGTCTTCAGCATCTCCAGCCGGGACCGCCCTTGGGGCGCGTCTTCCCTGGGCTTCTCGGGCGTGGGAATGTCGAGGAAAAAGAACAGCGCCGAGCCGAAGATATTCAGCGCGATCACCGCCACGTAGGTGCCAAGGAATGGGATCACATAGGCGGTCGAGGTCAGTTTGACGATTTGCGGCCCGATGATCGCTGCCGCCAGACCACCGGCCATAACGTAAGAGATCGCCTTGGGGCGGAATGCATCCGACGCGGTGTCGGCAGCGGCAAACCGGTAGAATCCGTGGGCGCTCATGTAGATGCCGGTTAGCAGGCTACCCAGCAAGAAGATCGGGAATGAACCCAGATACAACCCATACGCACCAACAAGGCCGCCGCAGGCACCCGCAGTGGCGCCGACCAGAAACCCGGCACGCCGACCCCAACGTTGCATGATCGCCGAAACCGGCGTGGCCGCCAGCATCGAGCCCAGAACGATCAGCGAAATGGGCAGGGTGGCCAGACAGGGATTGGTCGCCAGTGACTGACCCGCAAGACCGCCTACAATAAAGATCATCGGCATCTGCGACCCCAGAACGGCCTGAGCCGCCACCAATACGGCGACGTTGCGTTTGGCCTGGCTGTTGTCCGGGGTGGTGGTGGTCAGTGTCATGCGCCTATGGGTATCCGCGAAAACTCAGCCGCACAAGCGGGTTGCATATGCGGCAAAGCAGCCTAACGTGCACGTGATCACCAGCCCGGAGCGCGCATGTCCGTAGGACGTATCATCGAAACCAACGAATGTGTGTCGGAAGGGGCTGAATGGCTGGCCGAAGTTTGTCCACGCATGGCTTATGCGATGGACCAAACCGGGCCGTTGCCCTTGCGTCGCCGACCTGACGGGTTTGCTCAATTGTTGAGCGCGATTGTCAGCCAGCAGGTCAGCGTCGCCTCGGCCAATGCGATCTGGAAACGGCTGCAGGATGCAAAACTGACCGGCCCGCGCAAGATCATGTGGGCCACGGATGACGATTTGCGGGCCGTGGGGCTGAGTCGGCAGAAGATCCGGTATGCCCGCGCTCTGGCTGATGCTCGTATTGATTACAAAGCATTGCGTGATGCAACCGATGCGGATGTAATTTCCACATTGACCGAGGTTCCGGGCATCGGTGTCTGGACCGCCGAGATTTATGCCATGTTCTCGCTGGGTCGCGCTGACGTGATCGCGCCTGGGGATCTGGCGCTGCAGGAGGCCGCGCGCATTCTCTATGACCTGCCCAAACGTCCGACCGACAAGGAACTGCGACAGATGGCCGAGGCCTGGTCGCCTTGGCGGTCGGTTGCGGCGCGGGTTTTGTGGGCCTATTACCGGGTGGCCAAAGAACGAGAAGGGATCAGATGACACGGGTTTTGAATGCGCTCCGAAAAGAGCCGGTTTCGGGCGACACGCGCTCGGTCGTGGTGTTCGTGCACGGCTATGGGGCCAATGGCGCCGATTTGCTGGGTCTGGCCGATCCGCTGGGCGAACACTTGCCGGATACGCTGTTCGTCGCCCCCGATGCGCCCGAACAGATTCCCGGAATGCCCAACGGCTTTCAGTGGTTCCCGATCCCGTGGATTGACGGCTCATCCGAGGAGGAAGCGCGCCGCGGCATGGAAATGGCTGCCGACGATTTCAACGCCTTCCTCGACGCGCTTATGGTGGACGAAGATGTGCTGCCCGAGCAGGTGGTTCTGTTCGGATTCTCGCAAGGCACGATGATGAGCTTGCATGTCGCCCCACGGCGCGAGGATCCGGTAGCCGGGATTGTTGCGTTTTCTGGCCGGTTGCTGGAACCCGATCTGCTGCCCGATGAAACCGTCAGCCGGATGCCGATCCTGCTGGTGCATGGGGATTCCGACGACGTGGTGCCGCCGCAATCGCTGCCCGAAGCGGCCGAAGCCCTGCAAGCCGCGGATTTCAAGGAAATCTATGCGCATGTGATGAAGGGCACCGGCCACGGTATCGCACCAGACGGCCTAAGCGTCGCGCTTGCCTTCATGCGCGACAAGCTGAGCCTATAGCCATGATCGCGGTCCGCCCCATGATGCCCGAAGATGTCAGCGCGGCTTGCCGCATCCTCAATGATATCATCGGGATCGGAGGCTCGACCGCGTTTGAAATTCCGTTCTCCGACGCGCTGTTTGCGCAAAGTTACCTTGGTGGATCGGACATGATTTGCTGTCACGTTGCCCTGGACGATCAGGGTGAGGTGGCGGGCTTCCAATGGCTGGGGACGCATGATGCGCTGCCCGAGGATTGCGGCGATATCGCAACCTTCACCCGCCGCGCACCGGTTCTGAAAGGGGCCGGGCGGGCGCTGTTCGCGGAAACCGCCAAATACGCCGCCGGGGTCGGGTTGAACGCAATCAGCGCAACCATTCGCGCCGATAACGGAATGGGGCTGGGCTATTATGACAAGATGGGATTCCGCGACTATTCGGTGGCCTATGGGGTGCCTTTGCGGGACGGAAGACCGGTCGACAGAATCACCAAACGGTATGATCTAAGAAAGGATGCCTTATGCTAATCGTGACCGGAACAATCGAAGTTTCGCCCGAAGGCGTTGAAAAGGCAGCCAAAGCCGCGCAGGCGATGGTGGCGGAGACGGTGAAGGAACCCGGCTGTCTGGTCTATGAGTTCAGCCAGATTCTGGGGCATCCCACACGGTTTCGCGTCTATGAAGAATGGCAGGGTCAGGCCGCTTTGGAGGCTCATATTGCCGCGCCGCATATGGCGGCGTTTCAGGCTGTGTTGGCTGAGGCCGGGGTCGTCTCAAGCGACATCTACCGCGTTGTTGGCGGTGAAAAGCAGCCTCTGCGGTGACGCGTCAATCCCACAGATGACCCTCGGCGAACTCGACGGAATTGCCGGACGGGTCGCGCACATAAAGTGAGCGTGCGCCGCTTGGCCAGTCGAACTCGGCATCCATAGGAACGTTCCAGTCCAGCAGATGTTTGCGCATCACATCGATCTGATCACGTGTCAGGATCAGGCAGACATGGCCCGGCCCGCGCGCGCCGTGGGGCGGGACCGGAAGGTCGGGATTACCGGGTGGCTTCTCGGTTTCATCCGCGTTGAACAGCAACAAGACCGAGCCGCCAACCCGGAAGAACACATGCCGGTCGGCAACCCGTTGGATTTTTTCCAGCGCCAGAATCTCGCCATAGAACTGTTCCGCCGCATCCAGGTCATCGACGTAGAGCGCGGCCTCGAGAATGCCGGCAGGTGCGGGTATGTCCGGCGTGACTTTCATTCCTTAAGTATATCACAACACGCGGTTTTTGTCACCGGCGTGGGCGGCGGTCCCGTTTTCGCTGTGGGACGGAGTTCAACGCCGGGGCGGGCAGGCTGTCCCATTGACCGGGTTCAAGGCCATCCAGGGACCAGTCACCGATCCGGGCGCGGATCAGGCGCAGTGTCGGGTGCCCGACGGCCGCTGTCATCCGCCGCACCTGACGGTTGCGGCCCTCGCGCAGGGTCAGTTCGATCCAGCAATCGGGCACCGTTTGGCGCACCCGGATCGGAGGATTGCGTGGCCACAGCCCCTCGGGTTCCTCCATCAATCGCGCCTTGGCCGGGCGTGTCTTTCCGTCCTTCAACTCGACCCCGTCACGCAGGGTTTTCAGTGCGGCGGCATCCGGCAGACCTTCGACCTGAACCCAATAGGTTTTGGGCATCTTGTGCTTGGGGTCGGAGATCTGCGCCTGCAGCCGCCCGTTATCGGTCAGCAGCATCAACCCCTCGCTGTCCCGGTCCAGCCGCCCGGCCGGATAGACTCCGGGCAGGTCGATGTAATCAGACAAAGTGCTGCGCGGAGACTCGGCGTTGGCGCGGTCGGTAAACTGCGGCAGCACGTCGAATGGTTTATTGAATCGGATGAACCAGCTCATGTCTCTCGCCATAGCCCGCAGGTGATATCGGTGCAACCTGTGGATAACTGTCACGCAAATGTTACGGATACACCTTACCCAATACCCGAGATATTGTGGAAACTCAGGGCTTGTCAGAGTTTTAACACGATATATAGTTAAGTTAAGGCCGGGGCGGGTGTTCCCCGCTCTGATGTCAAAACGGGCAGAGCAGAGCGAGGAGCGATTCTGATATGGATGGAGACTTCAGGACCGAATTTGTCAGGGAACCCGGTGCGCTAAAGCATCATCCGGCATTGGTTTTGAACGCCGATTATCGCCCCTTGTCCTATTACCCGTTGTCCCTGTGGCCGTGGCAAGAGGCGATAAAG
The DNA here is from genome assembly GCF_049195285.1 of Ruegeria sp. MALMAid1280. NCBI lineage: Bacteria > Pseudomonadati > Pseudomonadota > Alphaproteobacteria > Rhodobacterales > Roseobacteraceae > Ruegeria > Ruegeria sp. MALMAid1280. The sequence continues at coordinate 475,955 of NZ_JBMIRT010000049.1, forward strand.
GCGGCCTGGCTGGACAGGGTGGACATCGTGGCCGAGTACGACGAGGTCGTCCGAAGCCCCAGTACCGAGATACGAATACCGTCGGTCGTTGTCCTCAAAGATTATGTAAAACCCAGAAAGCGCGTGGCCTTCACGCGCTTTAATTTATTTCTGAGGGACGAATTCCGCTGTCAGTATTGCGGCAGCAAGGGGGATCTGACCTTTGACCATGTGGTTCCGCGTGCCGCTGGCGGCGTGACAAGCTGGCAGAACGTGGTGGCGGCGTGCAGCCCCTGCAACCTGAAGAAGGGATCGAAATCGTTGCGGCAGGCGAGGATGACCCTGCGCAAACCACCGCGTCAGCCGGATGCCGAGTCGTTACGGAATATCGGGCGCAAATTCCCACCAAATCACCTGCATGACAGCTGGATCGACTTTCTCTATTGGGATGCGGAACTGGACGAGTTCTAACGGCCTGCCCGCCAGGCGGCGATCCAGACCAGCACCAGAACGCCCGACAGGATGGCGTTCCACCCGGCCATCGAAATGCCCATCATTTGCCACGGAATGTCATCGCACCGCACCAGCGGCGCGGACATGATCTGATCCATCAGCTCTTGCGACGACAAGCCACTGATTTCGCCAGAGGTGCAGCTTGTGGGGCCTTCCCACCATTTTTGCTCGACTCCGGCGTGGAACACACCGATGGCTGCGGTTGTCAGGGCGGCGAGTGCGCCCAGCAGGGGCAGCAGATTTACGCGCGGCAGCACCAAAGCCACGGCACCGATCAGAATGGCCGTGCCATGTGGATACCGCTGCCAGATGCACATCTTGCAGGGCGCCATGCCGCCAAGATACTGGAAACTCCACGCGCCAAGCAACAACGCCAAAGACCCGCAGCTTGCAATCAGGACCAGAGTGTTTTTGCGTGTCATAGGTATCTCACCGCAAGGAACCCGCCGAACAGAAGCACAACGAACAGGGTGAACATAAGGCCCAGACGCTTTTCAATGAAGGCACGGATCGGTTCTCCGAAGCCCCAAAGCAGACCGGCGACCACGAAAAAGCGCAGCGCGCGGGCTAGGATTGAGGTGGCGATGAAGGTGCCCAACGGCATCCCGGTCCAGCCTGACATGATAGTGATGACCTTGTAGGGGAAGGGCGTCACACCGGCGCCCAGTACGGCCCAGAAGCCGAAATCGTTGAAGCGGGTGTTGAATTCTTCCATGGCGTGGGCCTTGCCCATGGATTCCAGAATCGGCTGGCCGATGCTCTCGTAAAAGAAGGCGCCGATGGCATAGCCCAACAAGCCACCTAGAACCGATGCAACCAGAGCGACCGTTGCAATCAGCCATGCGCGCGACGGGCGGGCCAGGATCATCGGAATCATCAGCACATCCGGCGGGATCGGAAAGACCGAGCTCTCGATAAAGGCGACGAATGCCAGCGCCCACAAGGCATGCGGATGTTCGGCCAGACGAATGGTCCAGTCATAGAGCGAGCGCAACATCTGGTGCTAAAATCCTGTTCTAACCTAGCGCAAGCCAAAACATGCGCCCGCTGAGGCGTCAACCGCTGCCGTGAAAACAAAACGGATTTGGGTTGGTTTTTGCCTCTGGACCTTCCCGGTCATGGACGCTAATCCAGTGTTCGTGGCCCAAGTGGCGGAATGGTAGACGCAGGGGATTCAAAATCCCCCGATGGCAACATCGTGAGAGTTCGAGTCTCTCCTTGGGCACCACGTAATCCTGCAGATGTTTCACGGCTACCAGCGCTTGGCCTTGCTAACCGTCCAGAACGTTGCCCTCTGGAAAGCAGTCGTCATTGATGATCTGAAAGCTCTGCTCTCTGTGCAGTCCGACCCAAGCGACCGAGTTTGTGAACCCCTTTACGATTCTGACTGTAAGATGTTTGGCCCCGTCCAATATCTGACGCATTTGATCAGAGGTATCCCGGAACAACAGTCTGCACGCAAGCCTGAGATCGACCTGATCATAAGGAACCCGTGTTTCACCGCGACGTCCGAAGGTCATTGTTACTTTGCCATCTTTTTCTTTGTCATAGTTTACCGGGGACCAACCTTTCAGCGAACCGGGAAAGGCCCATGTAAACATCACCTGTTCGTCATGGCTTAGACATGCCCCGTCCTGTACCGGCACAGGAAAAATATCTGTCAGTTTCTTGTCCTCGGCATCGACGAAGCGGAAGCCGAGGCGGTAGATATCGGTCCGGGTTACCCCTTCAGGTGGATTGGGTAACCGTGTCAAAACAGACCCACATACCGCCCTTAGAAACTCTCCGTCCAGGATGTGTTGAGGTTCCTCGGAGCCCCGGACACGTAAGAAGTTCACGATCATATCCAGCGCGTGTTCCCCCTGCAATGTGGTCCAGGTTGGATCGAAGCTTTGCCAGGTCACGTCACCGCTGGTGTAGGTGGGTCCAGCCCGCCCCAAAGGATGAAGTGTCTTTGGGCCCTCAATGAGATTGCTTGCCAATACCAGGACGGCGGCGACGCCGGTGCCGATGAATATCAGTTTCAGGGGCAGCCTTTTCTTCGGCGGCGGCCGTGGCGGCACGTAATCGGACGGCAATTCCTGAGTGGTATGTTCAGTTTTCAATGGGGTGTCGTCCGAGGCCATAGTATTGTCTTTGCTGCAAATATCCTTGCAGTTTGTCTATAAAATTCGACGATTCAATGGCAATGCAGATTGTTTTGGCAGGTTGTAAACAGCCACAGTCAAAACTGCCCTTCATTACGCCAAATGGCGGTTTTCAGTCGGGTTTGCAAAGTTTGGCGGGTCTCACGATCCCGCGGAACAAATGCCTAAGCTGACTGGGTGCATTCTACCGGACAAGCGGGGAAACTTTTGGAACTCGCCTCAAATCTGCGGATTGAACGCATCAACAGAGGCGCAGGGGTTGACAAGTTGAGTGTCTGAATGAAACGTCGAAGATGTTGGGAGATTTTGGAAATTCAGGCGCTTGGCCTCGTTGCAATGGGTTCAGGCTTGCCTTATCGGCGGAAGCCCTGGAGGGGGAGTCGCTGGACGATTTCCCATCCACCATAAGAATTGGGAGTTCTCAAAAATGAAAAACAGCAGCAAGCTTAGCCTCGGCGCGGTTGTTACTGCGGCCTTTATGGCTCCGGCGGCGTATGCGGAGGAATTCATCACCATTGGCACCGGGGGTGTGACCGGTGTGTATTATCCGACCGGTGGCGCGATCTGTCGTCTGGTCAACAAGGGCCGGAAGGAGCA